>NZ_JAOQJS010000003.1:0-120366 GCF_025567345.1 Coprococcus ammoniilyticus | reverse complement strand
GGTAAGAAGGCATCCTGCAAGGTAACAGTAAAGAAAGCGTCTGCAGCGAAACCGGACAATCCAGTTCCAGTAACGCCGCTTGGTATCAAGAGTGTGAAGATCGTACAGGGTGATATGATGGAGGTTACCTTTACAAAGGCAACAGCACTGACAGCAGCCGATTTTGCATTATGGGTAAAACGATATGAAAGTGCAGACTATCTGAAGAAATATACAGTGAGTCAGGTAACGACAAAGGATTCCATTACTTACAAGGTCTATATCACGGGAGATATGGTATTTGGCAAAGGGCTTTATATCAAGGTAGAGGTACCAAAGTTAAAGTTGTCAAAAGAGTGTGTGTATATGGAAGATACATACAATGTCGAAAATTCTGTTACATTATCATATAAAGTAGGAGCTACAGTAAAAGATATAAGACAGAGACTGGGAACAGGTTATGCGAATTATTCGATCAGCGGGCTTCCTGCCGGTATTCAATATGAGGTCACAACAGAGGCAACGAAACGGGTGATGGAATTTTCAGGATCACCGAGAAAGGCCGGGGTGTATGACAGCGTTCTGGTTTACGAAGATGAGATTGGCAGTAAATATCGTTTGACAATCCGTTGGATCATATATGACGCGGACAATCTGATCGTATGTGATAAAGAAGAAGGGGCATTAAATACTGATTGGAGTAGTTTATTTACACCGGTGTATGCATATGGAGGAAGCGGTTCTTATACATATGAGATCATAAGAGCAGAAAGTGACAGTGCGATCCTGGATAACTGTAAGATTATAGATGATGGAGATAAGATCAATATCAATGCAAAAGGGATTGCATCAGGGGTATATAAGATCCGTATCCGTGTCATAGATCAGAAGGATGGTACAAAGACAGGAACGGGAACACTTACTTTTACAATTGTAGATTCCTATTATATCAAGGGAATTGTAAGAGATGCGAACGGAGATCCGATAGAGCAGTACCGTTATTCAATAATTAATAAGAATAAATATGCGGAATATTCAAATACGATAAGCGGAGTAAGGTATAGCACCTATAATCTCAGTACCAAAAAATATGATGGTACGTTTTACAATGAAGGTCTGGAAAGCGGCATATATGATATCACGATATCTGATCGAAGCGGGTCTGTAAGCAAGAGTATTTATAATCTGACAGCATTACCAAGAAAGGAAGGGCAGACATCGACGGATACGGATCTGAAGATGATGTTTGATGTTACACTTCCGGTTTATAAGATCAAGATTGAGATGGACCCAAATGCGCCGGAAGAAGTACAGGGATTTACGAAATTCGCTACCTGGCACGATGTAGCCGGATCGAAATATTACAATGAAGGAACAACACAATACCTTCCAAACGGAACTTATCATCTAAGCTGTACCGGTACGGTGAATGGCACAAAATATGTCTTTTATGTGGATATAACCGTGAATGGCAGCAATAAAACAGCATATGCTTATGTAAAAGAATAAGATATGGGGATGGATGTTACATGAGTCTGAAGAAATATGGAAGGAGAGTATAAATGAAGGAAAGACGAAGAAATTCACGGGTAAGAAGAATACTTGCATGGGTGATCGCAGCAGCGGTGGCAGTATCCATTCTTACCATTCCACAGACAGAAAGTTATGCGGCAGGGGGTAAGGTAACAAAGGTAGCGGTATCCAATCTTCCGGCAAAGCAGCTGACACTGAAAAAAGGAAAAACATTTACTTTAAAGCCCAAGGTAACAGTAACCGGAAAAATTTCAAAGAAGGTTACTTATAAGACAAGCAACAAAAAGGTTGTGGCAGTGAATGCAAAAGGTAAGATCACAGCAAAGAAAAAAGGAACAGCAAAGATCTATGTGATCTCAAAGGCAGATAAGAAGAAAAAATGCACGATCACGGTAACGGTCGGAACACCGGTTACCAAGGTGAAGCTGAACAAGACGAAATCAACAATGACAGTCGGAAAAAAGCAGACCTTAAAGGCAACGGTCACACCGAAGAAAGCAAGCAGCAGGGCAGTCGTATGGAAGTCATCCAATAAGAAGGTTGCAACGGTTACAAGTAAAGGTGTTGTAAAAGCAAAGAAAGCCGGAACGGTTACGATCACTGCGATAGCAAAGGATGGCTCCGGTAAGAAAGCAGCCTGCAAGATCACAGTAAAGAAGAAAACGACAGTAAAACCTGCAGATCCGGAACCAACAGCACCGACTGTGATCAAGAGTCTGACGATCCTTGGAAATGCAGATATTCAGGTGGTACTTAGTGCCAAACAGGCATTAAAAGCATCGGATTTTACAGTTTCCAGTAAAGTGAATGGATATGGTAAATATGTAAGAAAATGTGTACTTGACAGTGTGACAACAACAGATCAGATCACATATCGGATTCATTTGAACAGACAGGATGTGCTCTTTAACAGTAATATGGTTCAGGTATCTGTTCCAAAATTGAAGACCAGTAAAGAAGCGGTATATCGAAAAGCTGCCAGTACAATAACGACCAGCGAAGTAAAGATATTTGCAAAGGGTGACGGATTTAACACAAAGAAGGATGTAACCTATTATAAACCGGATATATCAGGACTTGCTGTTATTACAGTTGGAGAATTGCCGCCGGGCGTTTCTTATAAAGAGGTACAGACAGGCAGTAATTCAAATTATCTTGAATTTACAGGCGCACTTACTGCGAGCGGGATCTATACAACAAAGATCGATGTAGTAGATGAACTTGGAAATAAGATACATCATACAATCACCTGGAAGGTATGGGATGATCAGACGATCGTTGCAGAAGATATTATACAATATGGGAATTTAAAGAATCCGGATGCAGCCGCCGGTAAACCGGATGGTGCGTATACATCCAAAGATGATGTGCAGATTCTGCCACGAGGCGGAAGCAGTACTTACACATATGAAGTTGTTTCGAAGGCAGACTGCATGGAACTGACACCGGATGGATTTTATGCTTATGGTACGATAGATACCAGCCAGGCGGGAACTTATACCATGAAAGTAAAGATCACAGACAAGAAAGATTCCTCTATTTTTACATACTGTACAGTAACGTTTGTTATAGCAAAGGGAATCCGTGTGAATGGAACATTTGTGGATCTGGATGGTCATAAGATCAAGAATACAGTTTCAGACACCTTTTTGTGTTATATCAAGTCCAGGTGGACAGATCGGGCATATTCCATCGATCTGAGAAAAGAGATTGGAAAGTACAATAGTAGTACCGGAACGGTATATTTTGATGTCCCGGAAGGCAATTACGACATAAGAGTGGTAAATAAAACCGGAGGGGTAGAAAAATATCTTGAAAATTATACGGTAAGTGCATCAACAAGCAATAATTACCAGATCGTGCTTCCGTTATATCAGATCACGGTTGCATCGGATAATACAGCATTAGGTGTTTCATCTTTTGGAGAATGGGAAGAAGCAGATGGTACTTTGAGAGGAAAAGGTGAGTATCTGTATCTGCCGGTTGGTAATTATACATTAACCAGTACTGCAGAGAAAGCTGGGGTAACCTATCAGGCAACTCTCAAGATATCAGTTACGAATACTACACGGTCTGCAACAGTGACCGCGCACGTGGTGGCAAAATAAAAAAATACTACCCGCAGGTATACCTGAAATTATGATAACCTGCGGGTAATATAATATTCCGAGCAAATAAAATCGGGAGAAGAAGGTAGTAAAGGGAGGCTATGTTTATGAAAAAACACGCAAAGACGTCAGTGTTAAAACGAATTCTGGCAGTTGTAATTGCAGTAGCAGTAGCAGTGTCCATACTTACAGTTCCGGAGGCGGAAGTAAGTGCGGCAACCGGTAAAGTAAAATCTGTAGCGGTTACCAACCTGCCGGCAAAACAACTGACACTCAAAAAAGGGAAAACATTTACCTTGAAATCAAAGGTAACCGTAACAGGAAAAGCTTCAAAGAAGGTTACCTATAAGACAAGCAATAAAAAGATTGCAATGGTAAATGCAAAGGGTAAAATCACAGCGAAGAAAAAAGGAACCGCTAAGATCTATGTGATTTCAAAGGCAAATAAAAAGAAAAAATGCACGATCACAGTGACAGTCGGTACACCGGTTACCAAGGTAAAGCTGAACAAGACCAAGTCCACGATGACAATTGGCAAAAAGCAGACCTTAAAGGCAACGGTTACACCGAAGAAAGCCAGCAGCAAGGCAGTCGTATGGAAGTCATCCAATAAGAAGGTTGCAACTGTAACCAGCAAAGGTGTTGTAAAGGCAAAGAAAGCAGGAACAGCTACGATTACAGCAACAGCAAAGGACGGCTCCGGTAAGAAAGCCACCTGCAAGATAACAGTAAAGAAAGCATCTGCAGCAAAGCCGGCTGATCCAACTCCGGCTGCTCCGGACTATGCGATCAAAAGTATGAAGGTTCTTGGAGTGGAGAGCATAGAAATTACATTTTCCAAGGCGGTTGTACTTACAAAGGCAGACTTTGAAATCTTTGCAAAGCAGTATTCATATGGTACCTATAAGAAACCGTATCAAGCAGTTCAGGCAGAAACTAGTGATCATATCACATATATACTGCATATCAACGATGAAGATGAGTTCCAGAAAAATACATATATCAAGGTAGCAGTCAAAACCAGTGGTGTGTATAAGGAGTGTATATATCGGGATAAGACAGTTAATATTCAGAAAACCAGATACTATGCGATCAAAGTAAATGGAGCATTGGAAAGCTACAATGATGATCTTACTTATGGAACCGGTTACAGGACGTATTCAATTGATAAGCTGCCTGTAGGAATGGATTATTATATATTGAATGATATAATTGATGAAAGTATTGTGTTTACAGGATCACCGACAGAAGCAGGTGAGACTCAGAGCTTGTTGACCTGCGAGGATGAACTGGGAAATAAATATCAGACGACCATTATCTGGATAATTTATGATGAAAACCAGTTGTATTCACGTAGTACGACATGTCAGTATTTTTCACGGGAGAATGGCGTCTATCATAAGCCATATTCTGTATACGGTGGAAGTGGGCAGTATACATATGAATTAGCCGGTGGGGATTATGAACTTTTCCAGACGACAATCAGTACATCAGGATATATGAGTGTATCATTTGAAAATGTAGATGCCGGCGAATATCAGATTCAGGTTAAGGCAACAGATAAGAATAACCCGGCCCTATATACGGTTGCGACAATTACATATACAATTATTGATGGAGCACATATCAGTGCGATTGTCCGGGATGCAAATGGTGATCCGATCCGAAGAGGAAATTATTCCTTTCATGGATATTCGGATGATCCATCACAGGAATTGAGTTCTACCAGTGGTTCAATAAAAGATGGTACAATGTCTTATACCATTATTCCGGGAAATTATAATATTACCTTTTATAATGCAAGTCATACAGCAAAGTATACATTTTACAATCAGAAATGTCCGGTGAATTCCAGTGATGAGCCGATGACTTTTGATGTGACACTTCCGGTCTATCCGGTAACGATCGTTCCGGATCCGGAAAAGAGTACAGCCACATCATTTGGATATTGGGTAGATGTGAATGGTGCAAATGCGTATGGATATGAATCAGGAGATACGCTCTATCTTCCAAATGGTACTTATTATATTAAGACGGAAGATGGTAAAAGTTATGCCAGATTTACTGTGAACGGCAAGAGTCTGACAGTAAAGGCATATGATCGTCAGTAAGGAGGACAGGATATGAATCGAATACATAATATGAGCTATGCCAAACGGATCCTTGCATGGGTGCTTGCTGTAACAGTCGTACTATCTATCCTGACTATTCCACAGGGAGAGAGCTATGCTGCTGCAGGAACGGTGAAGTCAGTTGCTGTAACAAATCTTCCGGCAAAGCAGTTGACACTGAAAAAAGGAAAAACATTTACTTTAAAAACAAAGGTAACGGTATCCGGTAAGGCGTCCAAGAAGGTTACTTATAAGACAAGCAATAAAAAGATCGTGACAGTAAATGCAAAGGGTAAGATCACAGCAAAGAAAAAGGGAACAGCAAAGATTTATGTGATCTCAAAGGCAAATAAAAAGAAAAAATGCACGATCACAGTGACCGTCGGTACACCGGTTACCAAGGTAAAGCTGAATAAGACAAAATCAACCATGACAGTTGGTAAGAAGCAGACCTTAAAGGCAACGGTTACACCGAAGAAAGCCAGCAATAAGGCAGTTGTATGGAAGTCATCCAACACAAAGGTTGCAACAGTATCAGGCAAAGGCGTTGTAAAGGCAAAGAAAGCAGGAACCGTTACGATCACAGCAACCGCAAAGGATGGTTCCGGTAAGAAAGCCACCTGTAAGATTACAGTAAAGAACAAGGTAAAGCCGGCTCCGGCACCTGTAACTGTAAAAAGTGTGAAGGCGATTGGAATGATGCAGGTTCAGGTAGAATTAACAGGTGCCAAGGAATTAAGCAGTTCGGATTTTAAAATCTATAAAAGAAAGTACTCCTTTGGTAGTTATAAGAAGGAATGTAATATTGATTCGGTTAAGACCTCCGATAAGATAACATACAAGATAACACTGGATACTTTAGATGCGCTTGTAACAGGAGATATGGTACAGGTTGTGATTGCCAAAATGAATTATAAGGGAGAGGCTGCATATAAGGGAATCATAAGAGAGCAGACGACAAAGTCCGAGATCATAAAAAGTGTTGGATATAGTATCAATCACTATTCCGATGAAAAATATTATGAACCGGGACTGGTCGGGCTGTGTTCGTTTAAGATAACAGGAGAGCTTCCTCCGGGAATTACATATAAGATAATAAAAGACGATGATATGTTTAATGGTATAACCGATTGTCTGGAGTTTTCAGGAAGTTTTACAAAAGGCGGAATTTATACCACGAAAATTGAGGTAGAAGACGAGATCGGTAATAAGGTCCATCATACGATCACATGGAAGATAGCCGATGAGAACCGGTTAATGGCAGCAGATATTGTGCAATATGATTATCTGCGGCAGGAAAAAGGAGAAACAAAGAAATCATGCCATGTTGATCTGGATGCCTCAGTTTATGGCGGAAACGGAAGTGTGGAATATGAGATACTTAAGTGTTCAAATGAAATAAGTTACAGCAAAAGTGCATTTGGACTTAACTGCATTCTGGATACAGAAAAAACAGGCACTTATACACTGAAAGCCAAAGTAACAGATACCGAAGATGCTTCAATAACAACGATTTTATCAGTTACAATAATTGTGAAGGATAGTGTAGCATTTAAGGGCTGTGTGTATGATCTGGACGGACACAAGATTACATCAACGGTCGCGGATGTGGCTGCACCGTACTATATATCTTTATATGCAAAAGAAAAAGATACGTTGTGTGATGCGTCAGAATTTAATGATCCGGAATCAGATGGATCATTTCAGATTTTTGTTCCGGACGGAACCTATGATGTCTTTGTAGCAAGCGAGGCACAAGATATAGGAACCTGGGTATGCGACAGCAAGGTAACCGCATCTACCCCATATCAGAAAATCGTACTTCCGGTATATCAGATCACGATCGGATCGGACAATCCGGCAATCGACATTCGTAATTTTACAAAATGGAGATCCAATGAGAGAAAAACAATATATGGAAACGTAATATATCTTACAGCCGGAACCCATATCTGGACAAGCACCGCCACTATAGATGGCGTAGAATATACTGCTACATTAAACGTAACAGTAACAGATAAAACACGATCCACAACCGTAAAGGCACATGTAGTGGCAAAATAAAACAAAAGAATAATAAAGATTATAATTATAAAACGGATACCTGTTATGATGATTTGATGCACATATCACATTATGATAGGTATTCGTTTTTTATTATGCAAAAATGATATTATAGTCAAAGATATAAATGTTACAATGAGAATATGTTTTATTGATATTATGCCAAAATATAAATAAACATCACCAACAATGCAGATACTACGATAGAAACTATGGATTTGTATAACACTAAAAAATAGTTCAAAGAATATGCGTAAATTCAAAATTAGCTACTGTACAAAGGTGAATGAATATGCAGGTATGATCTGTCCGGCTGGTACTTGTATCCTATAACAACATTAGCGAAGCTTCCGTCATGAAGTGCACATTGTCAGCACATACGGGTGCATGTTTGAGCCGCAGGCGAGTTTGCACAGGAGAGTATGTGCGGATAAGACATGTGCACTTCGTAGGAAGAGGAGCAAGTTGTTATAGGATACAAGCACCAGCGGACACACATACCTGCATATCCCTCACAAAACTAGTGGCTAATTCTGAATTATCCCCCGCCAATTCCGGGTGTTGAATGTTTTTCATAATTGCGGTATAATATTGAATTAATATGTACAAATACAGGAAGTCTGGAGGTATACAGAATGAGTGAAGAAAATACAAGCACGTATGAAAATATAGAAGAAGAAAATTCCATCGGCCATGTACAGATCGCAGGCGAGGTAATCGCGATCATCGCAGGTCTGGCAGCAACCGAGGTAGACGGCGTATCAAGACTTGCCGGCTCACTATCAAATGAACTCGCAAGCCGTCTGGGCAAGAAGAATCCGGCAAAGGGCGTGAAGGTAGAATTATTGCCGGGCGAAGTAAAAGTAGATCTTGCGATCGATGTATTATATGAATACAGCATTCCAACTGTGACAACACAGGTTCAGGATAAAGTAAAGCAGGCGATCGAGACTATGACAGGTCTTAATGTAACCAAGGTAAATATACGTGTAGCCGGCGTTCGCATGGCAGACGCAAACTAGAGAGGAACATATGACAAGACGAGAGATAAGAGAAACCGTATTTAAAATTTTATTCAGTCTGGAATTCAATGACGTTTCAGAGATCAGAGAAGAAGCAGAGCTCGAACTGGAGCATGCCAGCCTTTATGATGAAGACGATAACAAGATGGATGCAGTAGCCATGACAGAGGAAGAAAAAGCCTATGTTATAGATCGAGTAGAGGCAGTCGTAGCCCATATTACAGAGATCGATGAAACGATCAGTGGTATTTCACAGGGATGGAAGCTTGGCAGAATCGGAAAAGCAGAGCTTGCGATTCTCAGACTGGCTGTATACGAGATCAAATTTGATGAAGATATTCCTGTAAAGGTAGCGATCAATGAAGCAGTAGAACTTGCAAAAACATACTGCGACGTAGAAGCAAAGAGCTTCATCAATGCACTTCTTGCAAAGCTTGCAGATTAGGTGAGAATATGGCAAAGAAAAGCTATACTGTCGGACAGGTAAATGGATATATCAAGAATCTGATCAGCAGTGATTATCTGCTTGGTGATATTTATGTGAAGGGAGAAGTCTCTAACTGCAAATATCACAGTTCCGGGCATATCTATTTTTCATTGAAGGATGAGACCGGTTCGATCATGGCTGTTATGTTTAAAAGTTATGCATATTCCGGTCTTGATTTCAAACTGGAAAACGGGCAGCAGGTAGTCTGCCACGGAAGTGTGAATATCTACGAACGGGATGGCAGATATCAGTTATATGTAAAAGAGATCAAGCTGGATGGGATTGGAAATCTCTATGAGCGGTATGAACAGTTGAAACAGAAGCTGTATGAACAGGGACTGTTTGAATTTGATATCAAGAAGCCGATACCGGCATATCCGAAGCGGGTAGGTATCGTGACAGCACAGACAGGTGCGGCGATCCAGGATATCAGAAACATCGCAAAGAGAAGAAATCCATATGTCCAGCTTATCCTGTATCCGGCAAAGGTACAGGGAGATGGGGCAGCAGAAGATATCGCGCATGGAATCGAAGTGTTGGATAACATGGGCGTAGATACGATCATTATCGGTCGTGGCGGTGGCTCGATCGAAGACCTCTGGGCGTTTAATGAGGAGGTTGTTGCATGGGCAATCTATCATGCAAAGACGCCGATCATTTCCGGTACAGGTCATGAGATTGATAATACGATCGCTGATTATGCGGCGGATCTTCGAGCACCGACACCATCAGCCGCCTGTGAGCAGGCAATCCCGGATGTGATGTCTACAGTCCATCAGGTCATAAATCAGGGCAGACAGATGGACTATCTGATGAAACGGAGACTTGCAGCATATCAGGAGAAGCTGCAGGCTGCAGAAAGGCATCTTCGTATCCTGAATCCGAAGCAGAGGCTTGCACAGCAGCAGATCTATCTGGATGAACTGTCAGATCGTTTAAACCGTGCTATGAAGAACAAGTACGACAGATACGAACACCGGGTGATGCTTCTTGCAGAACGTCTGCATGGTCTGTCACCATCGGCGAAGCTTATAAATGGATTTGGATATATCGAAAAGACCGGAACGCCGGTAACGACGATAAAAGAGATAGAAAAAGATGACCATATTACCATCCGTGTTCATGATGGTCTGATCGAGACAAGAGTAACGGATGTGAAAGAGGAAGATTAGAAATGGCAGAGAAGATGGAAAAGGAGGATTTCTCGATCGAGGAATCCCTGAAGAAAATAGAAGCGATCACGGCTGTCTTAGAGAATCCTGCGACATCGTTAAAGGACAGTCTGGCAGCCTATGCCGAGGGCGTACAGCTTGTTCAGGCATGTAAGGATAATTTGTGTGATGTAGAAAAAGAAATGATCGTATTAAGTGGAGAGAACAGTGGAAAAGAATAAATTAGAACTTCGTACAAAAGAAGTACAGGATATTATATACACATATGCACCGGCAGAAGAAGGGTTTCAGAAAACTATCTTTACGGCAATGAACTATTCCTTTCAGGCAGGAGGAAAGAGACTCCGTCCGTTATTAATGCAGGAAACCTATCGTTTATTTGGCGGAACAGGAAAAGTTGTAGAGCCTTTCATGGCAGCAATCGAGATGATACATACCTATTCCCTGATCCATGATGATCTGCCGGCATTGGATAATGATGAGTACCGCAGAGGCAGAAAGACTTCTCATGTGGTATTTGGTGAGGCAATGGCGATCCTTGCAGGAGATGCCCTTTTAAACTATGCATTTGAAACAGCCTGTAAGGCATTTGAGCTGGAACCGGCTGATCAGAATGTCGCAAGAGCATTTACGATCCTTGCAAAAAAAGCAGGCGTCAATGGAATGATCGGTGGACAGGTTGTAGATGTAGAGATGACAGGGAAGCAGATGAGTGGTGATCAGCTTCATTTTGTATATGAGAATAAAACGGGTGCGTTGATCGAGGCATCGATGATGATCGGTGCAGTACTTGCCGGAGCAACGGAAGACGAATTGAAGCAGGTCGAGATGATCGCATCGGATATCGGACTGGCATTCCAGATCCAGGATGATCTTCTGGATATTCTGGGTGACAGCGCAGTGCTTGGAAAACCTGTCTGCTCAGATGAAGAAAATGGTAAAGTAACTTATGTCACGGTCCACGGACTTGAGGAGTCCAAGAAGGATGTCGCGGAGATATCCAGGCGTGCGGTTACAAGACTGGATCAGCTTCCGTATAAGAACGAATTTCTGGATGAATTGATTCTGGAACTGGTCAACAGAAAGAAATAACAGAGATGAAAGATATGAGTATACTGGATCGAATACAAGAACCAAATGATATAAAGAAAATAGATGAGAAAGATCTGCCGGAGCTGGCACAGGATATCCGAGAGTTTCTGATCGCAAATGTCAGCGAGACGGGTGGGCATCTGGCGTCAAACCTTGGGTGCGTGGAACTTACGATCGCACTTCACCGTGCGATGGATTTCCCGGCTGATAAGCTGGTATGGGATGTAGGACATCAGTCCTATGTGCATAAGATCCTGACCGGACGAAAAGATCAGATGACAACGTTACGGAAGTTTGGTGGTTTAAGCGGATTTCCCAAGACCAGTGAGAGTGATTGTGATGCTTTTAATACAGGACACAGTTCGACCGCGATGTCGGCGGCACTTGGTATGGCATGCGCAAGAGGAATCAAAGGAACGCAGGAAAAGATAGCAGCGGTTGTCGGAGATGGTTCCTTCACTGGTGGTATGGTTTATGAAGCGCTAAATAATATGGCAGAGGTCAAGACCGGATGTCTGGTCGTGCTGAATGACAATGAGATGTCGATCGACCACAATGTAGGTGGAATGTCAAGCTACCTGAGTAAGCTTCGTGTTGGTCAGCCATATAATGATCTGAAAAACGGAATCGAGAAAGCACTGAGGCATATACCGGTAGCAGGTGAGAAGCTTGCCAAAGGATTGAAGCGGTCAAAGGACTCCCTGAAGCAGATGTTTGTTCCGGGAATGTTCTTTGAGGAGATGGGCGTTACCTATATCGGACCGATCGATGGTCATAATATACGCTTGATGGAAGAAACCTTCCGACGTGCATTTAAGTTAAATAAACCGATTCTGGTTCATGTGAAAACGATCAAGGGAAAAGGGTATAAATATGCGGAGAAGCATCCATGCTATTTCCATGGGATCAGTTCCTTTGATGTTGCAACCGGAAAAGTGAAAAATGTAGAAAAAGGTTTATCTTATACTGCTGTATTTGCGAGAAAACTGATAGAACTTGGAACAGAAAATAATCGAATCGTTGCGATCACGGCAGCAATGAGCAAGGGAACCGGAGTCAATAAATTTGCAGAGGAATTCCCGGATCGAACCTTTGATGTGGGAATTGCAGAAGAACATGCGGTAACATTTGCGGCAGGACTTGCTGCGGAGGGCATGATCCCCGTGGTAGCGGTATATTCTTCCTTCTTACAGCGAGCTTACGATCAGATCCTGCATGATGTCTGTATGCAGAACCTGCATGTGATATTTGCAATCGACCGGTCAGGGCTGGTCGGGGCAGACGGTGAGACACATCAGGGAATCTTTGATACAGCATTTTTATCGCATATTCCGAATCTGGTCATTATGGCTCCGAAGAACCGCTATGAGCTGACCAGAGCGATGGAATGGGCAGTAGCCTATGACGGACCGGTTGCGATCAAATACGCCAGAGGACAGGCATATTACGGTTTGAAAGATTATAATGAGCCGGTCGAATACGGAAAGAGCGAGATCCTCCGTGAGGGAAGTGAGATCGCATTAGTAGCGGTTGGAAATATGGTGGAAGAAACCGAGAAATTATATAATCGGTTCCTACAGGAAGGCAGACAGGTGACCTTTGTCAATGCAAGATTTATCAAGCCATTAGATAAAGAGATGATCGACCATCTGGCAGAGACACATAAGCTGATCGTAACGATCGAGGAAGGTATTCTGCATGGCGGTTATGGTGCTCTGGTTGAGGAATATCTGGAATCAAAGGCAAGTGATGTGAAGGTGCTTCCGATCGCAATCGAAGATACCTTTGTCCGTCATGGAAGTGTAGAAGAACTGAGAAAGATGTTGAAGATAGATGCTGAATCCATATACAGACGGATTCGGGACATAATGGAGTAGAGATGAAAGAACGACTGGATGTAATGATGGTAAATCGTGGACTTGCAGAGTCCAGAGAAAAAGCAAAGGCGATCATCATGTCGGGCATTGTCTATGTAGATAACATAAAGGAAGACAAGGCAGGATCGACATTTGATGAGAAAGCACAGATAGAAGTAAGAGGCAACACATTAAAATATGTGAGTCGCGGTGGTTTAAAGCTTGAAAAGGCAATGGATTGCTTTGGAGTAAGTCTTGCAGGAAAAGTGGCAATGGATGTTGGATCTTCAACCGGTGGATTTACGGACTGTATGCTGCAAAATGGTGCAGTCAAGGTGTATTCGGTGGATGTCGGACATGGACAGCTTGCATGGAAGCTTCGAAACGATGAGCGGGTTGTCTGTATGGAGAAAACAAATATCCGTTATGTGACACCGGATGATATCGAAGACAGGATTGCATTTGCATCGATTGATGTATCCTTTATCTCTTTGACAAAGGTGCTTCCTCCGGTAAAAGAGCTTCTGACAGACGACGGAGAGATCGTGTGTCTGATCAAGCCACAGTTTGAAGCCGGTAGAGAAAAGGTCGGTAAGAAGGGCGTTGTCAGAGATCAGAAGGTGCATGTAGAAGTGGTTGAGATGATCGTTGACTTCGCAAGACAGATCGGATTTAAAACACTTGACTTAAGCTATTCACCGATCAAGGGACCGGAAGGAAATATCGAGTATCTTTTGTACATAACAAAGGATCAGACGAAGGAAAATAAAGAATTTGATATAAAGGCTATGGTGGAAGAATCACACAGATGCCTGTAAGAGGAGTAAAGATCCGATGAATCGTTTTATGATCGTGGTGAATCCCGATAAGGACACCGATTCGACAGTTACAAACAGAATACAGAGTTATCTGGAAGCGCATGGAGCAGCCTGTATGGTGCGGGACGTATTCCAGCTGGAGTCTTCGGACTGGGAAGCTTTAAAGAAAGAGCAGTTTGATTGTGTACTGGTTCTTGGTGGTGATGGAACACTGTTACGCATGGCAGGTGAGACGGAAGATATTGATATACCGTTATTTGGGATCAATCTGGGTACGGTAGGCTTTCTGACAGAAGGGGAAGTTGCAAATATCGAAGAGATACTGGATCGGCTGCTGACGGATGATTTTACGATCGAAGAACGAATGATGGTCACAGGTACGGTTACGAAAGCGGATGGCACAACGTATCGCAAGAGTGCTTTAAATGATATCGTGATCAGCCGGGCAGGATTTTCCAGACTGATCGGACTTAATGTGTCTGTTGATGGACAGGTGCTTGATACATATGAGGCAGATGGTGTTGTGATATCGACACCGACAGGCTCAACCGGCTATAATCTGTCAGCGGGAGGGCCAATCGTCAGCCCGGATGCAGAGCTATTAGTGATCACGCCGGTATCACCACATTCATTGACTGCAAAGAGTATCGTATTATCCGGCAAAGAGAGGATCACGATAGAGATCACCAAGAAGCGTAAGACGCAGGATACAGAGGCAATCTGTTCCTTTGATGGTGGTAATGATGTGGAATTATCCGTTGGTGACCGGGTAGATATCCGCAAGGCGGAGAAGATAACCAGACTGATCAAAGCAAGTAATGTAAATTTTTATGAGATACTTAGAAATAAATTAGGAGGAAACTGAGATGAAATATCAAAGACAGGCAAAGATATTAGAGCTTGTTGAAAAATATGATATTGAAACACAGGATGATCTTCTGGAGAAACTGAAGGAAGAGGGATTTCAGGCAACACAGGCAACTGTTTCCAGAGATATTCGGGAAATGAATCTGACCAAGGTATCCGTACCGGGAGCCAGACAGAAGTACGCCGTTGAGAAGAACAATCGTTATGAGACGCTGGATTCCTATAAGAAGGTTCTGAGCACAGGAATTATTTCTGTAGATGCAGCAGAGAACCTGATCGTGATCAAGACAATCTCCGGTGTTGCCATGGCTGTAGCGGCTGCACTGGATCATATGGCTATTGATGGGCTGATGGGCTGTATCGCAGGAGATGATACGATCTTCCTTGCTGTGAAGGATAAGAACCTGACGATGTCGATCAAGGCGCAGATTGAAAAGATGTAAATTCTGTTATTTTGTGCATGGAATACACAGGAGGACATATGCTTTTAAATGTACACATAAAAAATATTGCATTGATTGAAGATGCAAATATCAATTTTACAGATGGACTGAATATCTTAACCGGTGAGACCGGTGCAGGTAAGTCTATTATTATGGGAGCTTTAAAGATTGGTATGGGAGGCAAGCTTCCAAAAGATATGCTGAGAGATCCGGAAAAAGAAGGCTTCTGTCAGTTATTGTTTTTTATTGATGATGAATCACTGGTGAAGCAGCTGCAGGAGCTTGGGGTTACACCGTCAGAGGATGGAGAGATCATCGTAACCAGACGAATAGTAAATGGCAGAACCATGAATACTATTAATGACCAGACAGTAACAGCAGCAAAGTTAAAAGATGTTTCGGCACTTCTTGTGGATATGCATGCACAGCATGAGCAGCAGATCCTGTTGAAGAAGGCAGAGCATTTGAATATTATGGATAAATTTGCAAAAAGACCGCTTGCTTCATTAAAACAGAAATATGAAGACTGCTATAAAACATTTGAAGATCTTCGAAAAGAACTGGAAGAAGGACAGATGGATGAAGGCGAGCGGAAACGGAAACTGGAATATATCCGGTTTGAAGCAGGAGAGATCGAAGGAGCCAGGCTGGTTCCGGGTGAAGATGAAGAACTGGAGAAGCAGTACCGTAAGATGGTGAATGCCAAGGATATTGTAGAAGCAGTTTCTGAGGTGTATTCGATCACAGGGTATAACCGGAACGCATCTGCCGGAAATGAGATCGGACGTGCACTTGCAAGCTTAAAAGCGATAAAAGGTCTGGATGAGGAGATAGAGAGCATCTTCAGCGAGCTTACAAATATTGATTCGCTGTTAAATGATTTTAATGTATCGGTCAGTGATTATATGCAGAGTATGGAATTTGATGAGTCTGAATTCCATGAGGTTGAAGACCGGCTGAATACCATTAATAATTTAAAAGGAAAATATGGAAGAACCCTAGATGATGTGCTTGCTTATCTGGAGCAGCTGAAGCAGGATGAAGCAAAGCTTGTGCAGTATGAGGAATATGCGGAAGAATTGCAGCAGAAGGTGCAAACAGCACAAAAAGAACTGGATCAGGCAGCGGAAGCTTTAAGTGCAGAACGAAGGATTCAGGCAAAAGAATTATGTAAGCGGGTATCAGAGGCACTGGAGGATCTGAGTTTTAATCAGATCCGGTTCGATATGCATTTTGACCGTCTGGCACATCCGGGAACCTCCGGTATCGACGACTGTTACTTTGTTGTATCGACAAATGTCGGAGAAAAAGAACGTCCGCTTTATGAGGTCGCATCCGGCGGTGAGCTTTCGAGGATCATGCTTGCGATCAAATCCTGCATGGCATCGGAAGATAACATTGATACTCTGATATTTGATGAGATTGATGTCGGCATCAGCGGCAGAGCAGCATCAAGTGTGGCAGCAAAGCTTGCGGTTATATCAAAAGCGCATCAGGTGATCAGTATTACGCATCTGCCACAGATCGCGGCAATGGCGGACAGCCATTACAGAATTGAAAAAGTGGTAAAGGATGGCAAGACGATCACGCAGATATCCAAGTTAGACCGGGAAGAATCCGTGCTTGAGATTGCCAGACTGCTTGGTGGCGCAGAGATCACAAATGCCGCGGTTGAAAATGCCAGAGATATGAAAGAACTGGCAGACAAAGCAAAAATACACTAATTAAAAACAGAACAAAAAAACCAATACTAAGAGTAGCAATAAATCAGTTGCTGCTCTTTTTTATCTTTTTTTGCGCGGACAACAAGCCAAAGTCTGTGTAGTGAATTTTCTGAGAGCAGCCTGTAAATGGAAAGGAGAAGTTAGGATGGAAGAAAGTAAAACTTCAAGCCGTTACCGTTCGCTGCTGATCGGATTTTTGATCTTGGATCTGATCGCATTTACACTGTTGGCAGTCGCTTATTTCTGGAACGGAGATATCGGAGATCAGGAGATCAGGTATGAAGATGCGGAGCTTGTATTCGATGATCTGTCCGGACAGAAAGTGATACCGTCCGGCGAACCGGTCGGGATCTATCTGAAAACAGATGGAGTTATGGTTGTAGACTGTGGTGAGGTGGAAACTGCACAGGGAGAGATCTGCTCTCCCTGTAACGGCCTGATTCAGACAGGAGATTACATCACAGCTGTAAACGGAACAGCCATATCAACAAAAAAGGAACTGATGCAGGCTTTATCCGGGAATATTACCGGAGCTGTGAGGCTTACATTTCTGCGGGACGGAAAGTCACAGGTAGCAGAGGTTACACCTGTGAAAACAAATAAGAATTCTTATATGTTAGGCCTGTGGGTGAAAGATGACATATCGGGTATCGGAACAGTGACCTTTCTATGTGGCAATCAGTTTATGGCACTTGGACACAGCGTATCGGATAATGATACCGGGCTTAAGATCAGCAGCACCGGTGGGGGTATCTATACTACACATATAACGAAGATCAACCGATCCTTTGTGTCGATGCCGGGACAGCTTCAGGGAACGATCCTTTACAAGAAGGATCTGATCGGAATTGTAGAAGGTAATTATGATAACGGAATCGGCGGATATCTGGATGAAGAATATGTGGCGAAGCATTACAAAGCTGCAGAAGCCATGTATATCGCAGATCCTGATGAAGTTCAGACCGGAGAGGCATATATTTATTCCAGATTGGATGGGGATCTGAAAAAATACAAGATCAACATTCTGGCGGTTCATACCGATACTGCCAATAAAAATATGGAATTTAAGGTAGAGGACGAGGATCTGATCGCACTTACCGGTGGTGTCTGTCAGGGCATGAGTGGAAGCCCGATCGTACAGAATGGCAAGCTGATCGGTGCGGTTACACATGTGCTTGTGGATGATCCGACGGAAGGGTATGCTGTATTTATTGAAAATATGATAAAGTAGTGACTTAATCGATCATTCATGTTAGAATCGAAGCTGTACACTGTGAAAAGAAAAAAGAGAAGGGATATTTTGCTTCAGGGTACATGGAGCAGAAGTTAGAGTACGATGGATATACAAAATAATAACAACAGAAGTTCATTTTCGGGGAAGATAGGGTATGTGCTGTCGGCGGCAGGAGCGTCGGTCGGTCTTGGAAATATATGGCGGTTTCCGTATCTGGCAGCAAAGTACGGAGGAGGAATCTTCCTTCTGATCTATATTCTACTGGCACTCACATTTGGATATACAATGATCGTTGCTGAGTCTGCGATTGGTCGTATGACAAGAAAGAGTCCGGTCGGAGCGTTTCGGTCATTTGGTAAGAAGAAATGGTTGTCCTTTGGCGGCTGGATCAATGCGATCATACCGGTGTTGATCGTACCGTATTATTCGGTGATCGGTGGCTGGGTTATCAAATATCTGGTGGAATATGTCAAAGGAAATGGAAAGAATCTGGCAAAGGATGGATATTTTACAGACTTTATCTCGAATGGCGTTTCGACAGAGCTTTGTTTCATCGTATTCTGTCTGTTTACGCTGGGGATCATCTTTGCAGGTGTTCAGAATGGTATTGAGCGTGTATCAAAGATCATGATGCCGGTACTGATCGTGTTATCGATCCTTATTGCTGTATATTCAGTGACAAGACCGGGGGCATTAAAGGGCGTGAAGTATTTTCTTGTTCCGAATTTTGATAATTTTTCATGGATGACTGTGGTAGCGGCGATGGGCCAGATGTTTTATTCCCTGTCAATCGCAATGGGTATTCTGATCACATTTGGTTCTTATATGAAAAAGGATACGGCGATCGAGGATGCTACAAGGAATGTTGAGGTGTTTGATACGGCGATTGCGATCATGGCAGGACTTATGATCATTCCTGCGGTATTCGCATTTTCAGGTGGTAATCCTGATACCTTACAGGCAGGTCCTTCATTGATGTTTATAACGATCCCTAAGGTATTTCAGAATATGGGACTTGGAACAATAGTCGGTATTCTGTTCTTCCTGTTGGTTTTATTTGCAGCAGTAACCAGCTCAATCGCACTGACTGAGAGTGCAGTATCCACATTTGAGGATGAGATCGGTTGGAACAGAAAGAAAGCAACTGTTTTCGTAGGTGTGATCATGCTGATCCTTGGAAGTCTGTCATCACTTGGATATGGACCGCTCGCCTGTGTAAAGATCATCGGTATGCAGTTCTTAGATCTGTTTGATTTTCTGACGAATTCGGTTATGATGCCGATCGCAGCACTTATGACCTGCTTACTGGTTTCAAGAGTTGTGGGAATCGATAAGATAGAAGAGGAAATCCGTCATGGTGAGGGTGCATTCCGCAGAAAGAAAGTCTTCGTTGTGATGATCAAATACATATGTCCGATCTTCGTCCTGATCATTCTTGCAAGCTCGGTTGCAAATGCACTTGGCTGGATCTCGATGTAGAATAATAAAATAGATATTCAATATATGAATGAAGAATGAGAATCAATATTCAGTGGGGTGATCTGATAAGAATAAAATCTCCTTGTGTTAAAAATGGATGTGCTGTTTATGGTATCCGTTTATGGCAGAAGGAGATTTTTATTTTTGTGTTGGATAAAAGTCTTGACTTTTTTTTGCTCTACTCATATAATTACCATCGGTAATTAACTATGGTAACTATACAGACCGATATATAAAATTATCTGATTGCAGATGATAATTTTCAAATGGCTTAAGAAAGGAGTATCAGGACATGGATGCAGATAAGATCAAACGGATGCTGGATGCCTGTTATCTGGCGAAACGGATACGGGAGCTGTTGCCGGAACTTCCGGAGGGTATCACACCGGCATATATCCAGTATATGGATGTCATACATATCATCAAAAGGAGTCAGGAACACGTAAAGGTATCGGACATCAGCGACTACCTGAATCTTCCAAGACCGGGAGTGACAAGAACGGTAAAGGAAATGGAAGCCAAAGGTTACCTCAGCAAATATGCCTCAGCGGAGGATGGCAGAATAACCTATATCCGGATCACAGAGAAAGGTGAACTGCTGTCAGAGAAATATGACCAGAATTATTACAGCCGGTTATCAGAGTATATGGGTGATATCTCTGATGAAGAAGCAGACTGTATGATCCATACGATTGAGAAGTTTTATAAAGTCATGAGCGAAAGGAGGGTCAACATTGAATAGTTCAAGATCAGATTTTACACAGGGAAGTATACTTGGAAAATTAATTCCGTTTATGATGCCGGTGCTTGGTGCACTTGTATTACAGGCGGCATATGGAGCAGTTGACCTTCTGGTGGTTGGACGATTTGGCAGTACCTCCGGTCTGTCTGCGGTATCGACCGGAAGTCAGGTTCTAAATCTGGTTACATTTGTGATCACACAGCTTGCGATGGGAATTACGGTACTGATCGCAAGATATATCGGAGAGAAGAAACCGGAGCAGATCGGAGCGTTGATCGGTGGATCTGCAGTTGTATTTGCGGTGATTTCAGCCGTACTGTTTGTTGTTATGATCGCATTTCCCCGTCCAATCGCAATTCTGATGCAGGCGCCGGAAAAGGCAGTAGGACTGACTTCTGCTTATATCCGCATCTGTGGAGGCGGTATTTTCTTCATTGTTGCTTATAATCTGTTATCGGCGATATTCCGTGGACTTGGTGACAGCAGATCACCATTAATATTTGTAGCGGTTGCCTGTGGCGTAAATATCATCGGGGATCTGGTGCTGGTAGCCGGATGCCATATGGATGCAGCCGGAGCAGCGATCGCAACTGTGGCAGCACAGGCGGTCAGTGTTGTATTTGCAATTATTCTGCTTGTAAAGAAACAGCTTCCATTTACGATCACAAAGGCAGATTTCAGACTGAATGAGCACTGTAAAAAGGCGTTAAAGACCGGACTGCCGCTGGCACTTCAGGAATGTCTGACACAGGGATCTTTCCTTGCATTATGTGCATTTGTCAATCGCCTGGGACTGGAAGCATCATCGGGCTATGGAGTAGCCTGCAAGGTTGTAAATTTCGCCATGCTGGTACCTAGTTCGCTGATGCAGTCGATGGCATCCTTTGTTTCACAGAACGTCGGAGCCGGTAATGAGAAGCGGGCAAAGAAAGCAATGTATTCCGGTATGGGTATAGGACTTGTGATCGGGTGTATTGTATTTGTACTTGTCATGTTCAAGGGTGATCTTCTGACCGGTATCTTTACAACGGAACAGGTGGTTATTCAGAAAGGCTATGATTACCTGAGAGGTTTTGCATTAGAGTCTATTGTTACAGCGATTCTATTCAGCATGATCGGTTATTTTAACGGACATGACAAGACATTGTGGGTTATGATCCAGGGGTTGATCCAGACCCTGCTTGTGCGTCTGCCACTTGCCTATTATATGAGCATCCAGCCGGATGCCAGCCTGATGAAGATCGGACTTGCAGCACCGGTCGCAACGATATTCGGTATCGTGATAAATATTATCTTCTATATTCATATGAATAAGAAAATGCATTTTTAAAATTCCGCTTTTGTTCACCACGGTAAAAGAGGACGGAGACTGCAGTTCCGCAGCACCAGCCGACCGGCCAGGAGCACCAGATACCGACAGAACCGAATATCTTTGAAAAGATGATAGATAAGACTACTCGAAGGATCAGATCGGTAAAGGTGGAGATCATGAATTTGTTCATGATACCAGCGCCACGCAGAATTCCGTCTGCCATTAATTTGATGGATACGACGAAATAAAATGGTGCGAGGATACATAAGAAAGTGATACCTGTTTTGATCGCAGTTGCAGTCGGATTGTCAAGAAAGAGCAGTAACAGCCATCTTCCGCAGGTGAAGTATAACAATGCAAATGGAATACATAACAGCCAGACCAGCTTTAAGGAAGCCTTGAAGCCGGAACGGATACGATCGATCTTGCCTGCACCGATATTCTGGGCGGTATAGTTTGAGATACCATTTCCCAGTGTGGTAAGAGAGGTGATAACCAGATTGTTCAGCTTGACAGCCGCAGAATATCCGGCGATAACGCTGGTTCCGAAGTCGTTGATAACGCTCTGGATGATAATATTTCCGATGGATATAAAGCTCTGCTGCAGGGTGCTTGGGATAGCAACGACCAGGATTTGTTTTAAGATGCTGCCATCAAAGAACCGGAAACGGCCGTCTGTCTTGATACCGGTAAGACGGCGTATCACAACAGCGACAGCCAGAATAGCACTGACACCCTGACAGAGGAAGGTCGCCCAGGCAACACCTGCGATTCCCATCTGAAAGGATTTTACAAATAAGATATCGATAAATATATTGGAAACGGATGATATTGCAAGGAAGATGAATGGAGTTCTGGAATCACCGAGAGCGGAGAAAATTCCGGTTGCAATGTTGTAAAAGAACATAAACGGAAGACCATAGATATAGATGTTCAGATACAACAGGGAAGCATCCATGATATCGTCCGGAGTGTGAATCAGAGCAAGCAGTTCCCGGCTGGTGAGCAGACCGGCGATCACCATAACAGCCAGTAAAACAGCCGTAAAGATAAAAGTGGTCGATACAGCCGTCTTCATATTCCGATATTCTTTTGCTCCAAATAATCTGGATACGATAACCGAGCATCCCATATTGCATCCAAATGCAAATGCGATAAAGATCAATGTGATCTCGTAACTGTTGCCAACAGCGGCAAGAGCACTTTCATTGATAAATTTTCCGGCAACCAGACTGTCGGCAATGTTATAGAGCTGCTGGAAGATCACACTTCCAAAGAGTGGCAGACAGAAACGCCACAGCACAGATTCCGGTTTCCCTACGGTCAGATCCTTGTTCATTTTTATTCGTCCTCATTTCTTTTTTTATGACATGATGAATTATAGAACGATAAAATAAAATGTCAAGAATGATTAAAGGTTCCCGTGGAGTAATTGGGATAAATCATCAGGTGTATCAATATCCCTTAGTTCGTTTATATCTGAAACAGAAAAGGTACGGATACGATCAGGATGATTATTTATTACCAGACTGCCGCCTTTTCTTAAAGGAAGATTCTGAAGTTCCTCAAAAAATTCAGACGGGAAGATAACAGGAGAACCGACTATATCTCCATAACAGGTTCGCCAGATTGAGTTTCTGTCATTTTCCGCACAAAGAAGCAGCGAGATCATGGATTCTTTTTGAAGCAAAGGCTGGTCGGCGGGGAGAAAGACGCAGCGATCGATATGATCACCAATGGTTTCCAGACCGAGGCGAATCATGTCGTTTCGATGCGGAAAGGTATGAAGCAGTACCGGAATATTTTGTTTTATATATAGGCTCTGAATTTCCTTGTGAATGGTTACCACGACAGATGTTGTAAACAGATTCTTAATAATGTTAAGAGAGAAATCGATCAATGGTTGTCCATTGAAATCAGCAAGCAGCTTATTTCCACCAAAGCGGGTACCCTGACCGGATGCCATGATGATACAGCCTGCATTTCCATATGGTTGATCGAGATCCACAAGGAAAACATCCTTATGGTTACGCAGTTCCTCCAGGAACGGAAGCTTTTGTTTTCGCACGACCATGAGAAGCTGTTTGTGCTTCATTAAGGTTCGTATAGCTTGCCGGTATTTGCAGGAATTACTTTCCAGAAAACCGATTTCATCAATCGTGATCCATTCGGAAGTTGTATGCAGACAGGAATGTAAGAATGCGGTTCCTTTTTCATCAAAGCATTCGGGAATAGCAAGCATCTGATTTCTCTTATGGGTTGGATCCGAATGATAACGTCCAATCTGGATTATTTCTTTTGAACAGTTGTTTTTCAGGTAGACTCCTTTTTCCGGTACTACCCAGGAGGTAACACCGGGCATCGGGGAGGAAAAGAGAGATGCCAGAAGTGTTGTTTTTCCACTTCCGGATGCTCCTGTCAGAACCAGATGTTTTTTTCCACTAGTCTGAAAAGATCTCCATATAGAGTTTGCTGTTGGCCTCGTTACAGGCATTCCGGTAGGTTTCATATTTTTTCAGCCATTCCTTTCCCTCTGGAGTCAGAGTACTTCCACCACCGGATCTGCCACCGGTGCTACGTTTTGTCAGAGAAAATCCCAGTTCTTTTTCTGCCTTATTGATCATACGGAGTGCCTTTGTATAGGCAAGTCCCATAGAGATTGATGCAGAACGGAGAGAGCCGGTTTCTTCGATCATATGAAGCAGTTGGCATGGTCCGGCCCCAAAAAATTTTTCGTTATTATCATTTACAAAATAAATTTTTGTTATTGCTTTCAAGATGTTTCAGCCTCCTTCATCATAACAAGCCTGCTATTTCCAAGACGATCGTTAAGCGTTGACAGACTGATTGTACCATATATTTTGGAAAGAAGCTGTTCCATATCGGAAATTGATGTTTCGGATGGAATGATCGTACCGATCAATCTGCCGTCTGACAGGATCAGAAGTGAATCACAATAATTTAGCGCCAGAGCTGAATCATGTAGTGTGATCAGGGCAGAAGCATGATTTTGTTGGATATAATCCTGTAAAAGTTCCATTGCCTGATAACGTAGCCGAAAATCTAAGGCACTTTCCGGTTCATCCAAAAGAAGAAGTTTTCGTTTGCCTGCAAATGTACGTGCTAATATACATAACTGTTTCTGACCGGCACTCAGACTTTGAAAATTATCATACATCCGGTTGCCAAGACCAACATCGATAAGTGCCTGTATAGCTGTTTCTTTCATTTGCCGGGTTGGAGTCTGCAACAGTTTCAGTTCAGGGTTGAACCCCATCATAACTACATCAAAAAGCGTGAGATCTAAAGAGATACTGTTATTTTGTGGTATATATCCACAAAGCCTTGCCAGTTCCTTTGGGGAAACTGATTCTACGGTAATTGTATCAAGCTGACAGTTCCCCGTATGGGGAAGCAGATTTGCCAGGGACTTGATCAAGGTGGTTTTTCCGCAACCGTTTGCCCCCAGTATACCAATAATCTGACCGGAGTCGACGGAAAAACTGATATTTCTGATAATGTTTGTTCCATTATATCCGGCAGACAGATTGTTTACAGTTAGTAATTTCATATCCGATCACTTCTCCTTATACATAAATAGATTAAGAATGGGACTCCTAAAAGACTTGTAAAGATACTTACAGGCAGTTCTGTGGATGCTATACTACGAGCGAATATATCTCCCATGGTCAGCAGACATCCACCGATCAGTCCGCTTAACAGCATAGTGGATAGTCGGTTGTTTTTTAGTAATAAACGTGCTCCGTGTGGTGCCAGAAGAGATACGAAGCTGATCAGTCCGGTCATACTGATCACACCGGAAACAGCCAGTGTCGCAATCAACAAAACAATCAGACGAATCTGCTGTACATTTACACCGAGCATTTTTCCCTCATTATCATCTAAAGAGAGAAGTATGATCTGTCGATATAATAAGAATAGAATGACTGAACAGAAAAGACATAGGATAATATTTCCTTTTATGGAGTAGATGCTGATTCCATTTAGGCTTCCCATGATCCAATATTCAATTGATGCCAGTTGTTTTTCCGGATCTGCGATTAATTTCAGACAAACCAGCGCCGTCTGTGCGAGACTGTGAACAGCGATTCCGGCAAGTACAATGCTGTGACCATCCCGGCCTGCGGTTATGGAAGATAATACCAGTGCAAGGATAACAGAACAAACAGCCCCTGCAAAAGCAGAGACTGTGATCGCCATAGAACCGGATAAGAACAGAATTCCAAATGCTGCACCGGCACTGGCTCCCGAAGATACGCCAATGATATCAGGGGAGGCCAGAGGATTCCGAAAAACGGTCTGATAGACAAAACCTGCCATGCCAAGGACAAATCCTCCGATAGCACCGATAACAGCGCGGCTGGCACGGAGCGTAAGAAATATACGCCATTGCATGGAGTCTCCGGCTATCAGACCGGTCAGGGTGATCCTGTATTTTCCGATAAACAGGGAAGCTGCTGTCAGAAGAATCAGACCTACGCTTCCGGCAATAAGATATAAATTTGCTTTATTTTTTGATTCCATAGAATGTTTCATAGAAAGAATTCATCTCTTTCGTATAAGTATCAGTTGAAACCTGATCAGGATGCAGGATTCCGGCAAGCCAGATGGAAGCCAGGATACTAGCAGGTACAGGACTGTCCAGTGCTTCGATATCCCCTGGAATAGCATAAACGTGGTTATTTTTTACTGCTGTGCAGTCTTTCAGGTTCGGATCGCTTAATACATCATCTACTGTATATTCTGCATCAGAAGCAAGAATAATATAATCAGGATCCCAGGAGAGAAGCTGTTCATAGCTAATCTCGGCCCAATAGGTATCAGAGATATCAGATGCTACATTTTTACCGCCTGCAAGTTCGATAATACCTGATTGGTACATAGCTGGACCGGCAGTTGACAGGAGAGAAGAATTACCTGCAAGGTAAATATTCGGAGTGTCGTCTGCGGTTGCAAGAGAAGTAGTAAGCATTTCTTTTTCCTGATTAATGAAGTCAAGCAGTTGGTCTGCTTTATCCTGGGTATTTGTAGCTGTGGCAATAAGACTGATCATATCGGATAACTGATCCGGACTTTCTGGATTTACCAGTAACACAGGAATACCAAGCTCTGTCAGACTCTTTGCGGCATCCTTTAGCTTTAACGGCAAAATTACAAGATCCGGTGAAAGAGAAGCACAGGTTTCCAGATCGAATTCCTTTGCTGTTCCGACATTTGGAAGTTCCAGAAGCTCCGGAGCAGCCAGTTTGTAGATTGGTCTTTTGTCTGCCTTTGCCTCAATGCCTACCACCTTGTCCGATAATCCAAGTGCAATCAGAAGACTGGAAGGAATGTAATATCCGCTTACAATCTTAGCTGGCTCTTTTTCAATGGTAACGGTGCGGTCTGCCTGATCCGTAACTGTGACCGGATAAGAGGTTTCTTTTTCGGCAGCTTCTGTAGACACATCATCTGAAGAAGCTTCTGATGATAATTCTGAGGTTGCTTCTGATGAAGCGGTTGTCCCCGTGTCTGCAGGCTTTGATGAAGTATTACAGCCTACCAGAGATAAAAGCAGGGAACAGATTAATAATAAGGATAAGTATTTTTTTAGTGTGTTTTTCATAATAACTCCTTTTCGTTATATTTTGAATAATATAACGGTATTGTAGCAAAGCATCTTTTCAAAAACAAGTATTTTTACTATAATATATTTTGATATAGTGCGGCTAAGGCAACATTTAAAGGAGCTTTTTATGGTAACAATTCAGAATTATATACGTGTTAAAAGTCTGGAAGAGGCTTATCAGTTAAATCAAAAAAAAGGTAGCTGTATAATCGGTGGAATGTTATGGACAAAGATGCAGAACCGGACGATATTGACAGCAATTGATCTATGTGATCTGAAACTGGATCAGATCGAGGAGACGGAGAATGAGATCATTATCGGTTCGATGGTATCTCTACGACAGCTTGAATTGCATAGAGGCTTAAATAATTATACACAAAATTCTGTCAGAGACGCTGTAAAAGATATTGTCGGTGTACAGTTTCGTAACTTGGCAACGATAGGTGGAAGTATCTGGGGACGTTTTGGTTTCTCTGATGTGCTGACGGTATTTCTTGCCATGGATACATATGTGGAATTATATCAGGGTGGGAGAATACCACTTAGAGAATTTGTGGGGCAGAAACCGGATCAGGATGTTCTGGTTCGTCTTGTCATAAAGAAAACGTCTGGGTGCTTCTCTTATGCATCTGTAAGAAATCAAAGTACTGATTTTCCGGTGATCGCATGTGCGGCTTCTGTTGTAGGCGGGGAATATCGTTTATCAGTGGGAGCAAGACCGGGACGAGCGATGCTTCTTCTGGATGAAGAAGGACTTTTGTCAGAGAAACTGACAGAAGACTCTATAGAGGACTTTGCTATGTGGGCAGAGAAACATATTCCGACAGGAAGTAATCATCGAGCTGGAGCAAAGTATCGTTCCAGACTGATTCGTATATTAAGTCAGAGATTATTAAATAAATTGAGAGAGGAGCAGAAATGGAGATAACAGTAATTGTAAATGGAAAAAAACTGGTGGATTCTATTGAACCGGATCTGCTTCTGATCGATTTTCTGAGAAAGCATGGATGCTACAGTGTAAAGCGAGGCTGTGAAACTGCAAATTGCGGATTGTGTACAGTCTTTTTGGACGGCATTCCTGTGCTTTCCTGCTCAGTGCTGGCAGCAAGAGCAGCTGGTCATGAGGTACAGACATTAGAGGGACTTCAGGAGGAAGCTTCTGAATTTGTCGGTTTTATTGCAGATCAGGGAGCTGATCAGTGCGGATTTTGCAATCCCGGATTTGTCATGAACACGATTGCATTATTGCGAGAAAATCCGGATCCTACAGATGATGAGATCCGTGCTTATCTGGCAGGAAATCTTTGCAGATGTTCCGGATATGAAGGCCAGTTGCGGGGAATTCGAAATTATCTGGAACATAAGAGATCAGAGGAGGGCATTCATGGAAGAAAAGAAGTATAAGTCAGTCAATTATTCGGTTCGTAAAAAAGATGCAATGCAGCTCCTTTTGGGAAAACCGGTTTATGTTGATGATATTACATCATCAGATGCTTTGACGGTAAAGCTTTTAAGAAGCCCATATGCCAATGCTATTGTAGAAGATATCAACGTAGCAATAGCAAAAAAAGTTCCGGGAGTTGTAGATGTTTATACATGGAAGGATGTTCCAAAGCAGAGGTTTGCGATTGCAGGACAGACATATCCGGAACCATCTCCCTATGATCGGCTGATCATAGACCGGCATGTACGTTTTGTAGGGGATGTTGTTGCTATTATTGCGGCTACGGATGAGAAAGCTGCTTTAAAAGCAATGAAGCTGATAAAAGTGAAATATGATATCCTCGAACCGGTCCTTGATTTTCATCAGGCAAAGGATAGTGCTGTCCTTGTACACCCGGAGGAGGACTGGTTTCCACCTATGGAAGTTGGAGGAGATCCCGGACGGAATCTGGTTGCAAGTGAAAAAAACGGAGATGGTGATGTGGATGCCGTAATAGCGGATTGTGATGAGGTGTTCGAACACACATATCATATGCGGGCGTTTAACCAGGCAATGATGGAAACCTTCCGCACATATACCTGTTTTGACCGATATGGAAGGCTTCATGTGATCTCGTCTACACAGATTGTATTTCATGTGCGTCGTATCCTTTCCAGAGCACTGGGCATTCCAAAGAGCAGGATACGTGTTGAGAAACCAAGAATCGGTGGGGGTTTTGGAGCAAAACAGACAGCAGTCAGTGAAGTATATCCGGCGTTTGTCACACTGAAGACCGGACAACCCGCCAAACTTATATTTACAAGAGAAGAGAGTCAGATTGCCGGTTCTCCGCGGCATGAGATGGAAGTCCGTGTACGCCTGGGAGCAGACCGGGACGGACATATCCGCGGACTGGATCTGTATACACTTTCAAATACAGGAGCATATGGAGAACACGGACCTACAACAGTTGGTCTGAGCGGACATAAATCAATTCCCCTTTATACAGGTGGACTTGAAGCATATCGGTTTAATTATGATGTAGTATATACCAATACGATGGCAGCCGGTGCTTACCGGGGATATGGTGCGACACAGGGTATATTTGCACTGGAAAGTGCTGTAAATGAACTTGCAGAAAGACTTGGAATTGATCCGACTGTAATCCGTGAAAACAACATGATCCGTGAAGGAATGAAGATGCCGGCATATTATGGAGAGACAGCAAATGCCTGCGCACTTGATAAATGTATGGCAAAATGCAAAGAATTATTTCATTGGGACGAGAAATATCCTGTTCGTGAGATAGGAGATGGGAAGGTAAGAACAGCCGGAGTAGCTATGGCGATGCAAGGCTCCTGTATCTCCAATCTGGATGTCGGATCGGCAACGGTAAAGCTGGCCGATGACGGAACATTTAATCTGATCATCGGTGCGGCAGATATGGGAACCGGGTGTGACACGATCCTGGCTCAGATGGTGGCAGAATGTATGGATTGTTCCGTGGATGATGTAGCTGTATTTGGGGCAGATACAGATGCATCACCATATGATTCCGGTTCGTACGCATCATCTACAACATATGTTACGGGTAAGGCCGTAGAACTTGCCTGTGAGAAACTGAAAAAAAAGCTTTGTGCGATAGCAGCCGGTATGCTTTCCTGCAGTCCGGAGGAAATGATCTTTGAAAATGGAAGGGCATGTCGGGTCAATACAGATCAAAGTGTGTCACTTGCCGAGATTAGTGTAAAAGACCAGATTGCAAATGATATCGCAGCAGTAGCAACGGTTTCCCATTCTTCACCTGTATCGCCTCCGCCTTATATGGTCGGCATGGTTGAGATTGAGTTAGATCGATATACAGGAGAGGTAAAAATTCTGGATTATGTAGCTGTTGTTGATTGTGGAATTCCTATCAACCCGGCATTGGCACGTATTCAGGCAGAAGGCGGCATCGTACAGGGAATCGGGCATACACTGTTTGAGAATGTCACCTACAATGAAAGAGGATGTCCGATTGAATCCAGTTTCATGCAGTATAAGATTCCAACCCGCCTTGATATGGGGCATCTTCAGGTAGAATTTGAACACAGTTATGAATCGACAGGCCCATTTGGAGCCAAGTCTATAGGAGAGATAGTGATCAATACACCTGCACCTGCAATTGCACATGCAATCTATCGTGCAACAGGCGTATGGCACAGAGAACTTCCGATCACTCCGGAAAAGATACTGATGTCCATGTTGGATGAAAAAGAATAAAGATGAGGAGAATTCACAAATGAAAAAAATATTTAAGCTGTCTGAGACAGCATTTCAGATGGATGGAAAGATGCCGCTTTCGCAGGCGATTCCGTTAGGATTACAGCATGTTTTGGCAATGTTTGTAGGAAACCTGACCCCACTTCTGATCATCACAGGAGCATGTGGCCTGGCAGGCGGTGAGTTCGCAGATCTACAGCTTTCTTTGCTTCAGAATGCGATGCTGATCGCAGGAATTGTGACATTGGTACAGTTGTTCGGAATTGGTCCGGTAGGAGGCCGGGTACCGATCATAATGGGAACATCTTCCGGATTTATAGGTGTCTTTAACAGTGTAGCAGCAACCATGGGTGGTGGTATACTGGCATATGGTGCGATCATGGGAGCATCTATTATAGGTGGCCTTTTTGAAACAGTGCTTGGCTTTTTCTTAAAGCCCCTTCGTAAGTTCTTTCCATCGGTTGTAACCGGTACCGTGGTAATGTCGATTGGATTAAGCTTGATTTCGGTAGGTATCAATTCTTTTGGTGGAGGAAATAAAGCAGAAGATTTTGGCTCCATTGAGAATCTGTTGCTTGCGTTGTTTGTACTTATTGCGATCTTGTTTTTCAAACATGCGACAAAAGGCTTTTTGAGTTCGTCATCTATTTTATTTGGCATTATTTTCGGATACATTGCAGCAATGATCATGGGCTTTGTTTTGCCGAAAACCGGAGTGACGGCAGATGGTGTAGAATATACAAAGGCATGGGTGTTGAACTGGGATAAAGTTGCGGAAGCCTCCTGGTTTGCGGTTCCGAAGCTTTTGCCTGTAAAACCTGTTTTCGATCTGCGGGCGATTCTTCCGGTTCTTATTATGTTCATTGTAACTGCAGTTGAGACGGTTGGAGATATTTCAGGTGTTATGGAAGGCGGATTGGACAGAGAAGCAACAGATAAAGAACTTGCAGGCGGTGTTATGTGTGACGGACTGGGTTCTTCATTTGCAGCGATATTTGGTGTCCTGCCAAATACATCATTCAGTCAGAACGTTGGATTGGTAGCCATGACAAAGGTTGTAAACCGGTTCGCTCTTGCAACCGGAGCCATTTTCCTTGTCCTTTGCGGCTTATGTCCAAAGCTTGCAGCGTTGGTATCAATCATGCCACAGTCTGTACTTGGTGGCGCAGCAGTCATGATGTTTTCCTCGATTGTAATCAGTGGTATTCAGTTGATCACGAAGAATCCGTTGAATGCCAGAAATCTTTCCATTGTATCAGTAGCACTGGGCGTTGGATATGGAATGGGAGCTAATCCCGGAATTCTGGTACATACACCGGAGGTGGTACAGTTGGTATTTGGTGGATCGGGAATTGTACCAGCAGCAATGGTAGCTATTCTTTTAAATATCATTTTGCCGAAAGAGGAAAAATAAATACTATTTATACAGCATATGAAACAAATGCAGATATTCCTGTTCGACATCCTCAAACGAACGAACCTCATAAGAAAGGTTGATGTGAAGCTCAGGCTCCGGTCTGTCCGATGGCTCATTTAACAATGTGAGAAGATCGAAATAGAGCATGTCGTCGTCGATGCATTTGATCCTGCGTTCTTCTTCCTCTGTCAGAGGAGAACCCAGATATTTTGTATAGATCACATTTAACAGATTCTGTTCCAGATCTTTATATGCAGGAAGATGCTTCTTAAAAGGTCTTGGAACATCTGACAGGTAGGCTTCACTTGCATCGTGAAGCAGACAGGCAAGTACCAGTCGGTCGGAATACCCACGGGCAGCCGCTTCCTTTGCACAGTTGATACAATGACTGCCAACGGAAAAGAAGGTCTTTACATGACCGTTTCCACGACAAATTAGTGATAATGCGTGTGCGATGTCCTCGATATGAAGATGTTCTGCCTCCGGCAGAGTTGGATCAAAATGATCCCCGGTATAAGTTGTAATATAATCAGCCATATAAAAATTATCCTGTCGAAAATAGTTATTTCTCACTGATTATATAACAAAAGCAGATAAAATCAACTTTATTTTTTATCCAATTACGGCTCTGTTATAGTTCACTATTATGAAGCAAGCCTTTTTCAACGCCGGTACTTAGTGAGTCGCCTTATAGGCGAGAAGCTTAGCACCGTTGCGTTGAAATAGAGTGCAAACGACTTGCGTAATAATATGTGAACTATAACAGAGCCGTAATTTTGGAAATGTAAGTTATTTCAAAATATACATAAGAAAAAGGAAACCGATATACTATTATAAAGCAAGCCTTTTTCAACGCCGGTACTTAGTGAGTCGCCTTATAGGCGAGAAACATAGCAGCGTTGCGTTGAAATAGAGTGCAAACGACTTGCGTAATAAAATGTATATCGGTTTCCTTTTTCGTAGGGATTCCTACGCCTTCTTGCCGGCTGCTTCAAACTCCCGGACGATTTCTTCATCAGGAGCTTTTGTAAGCAGGCTGACCACAATGATGAAGATCAGGGATACGATAAATGCAGGAAGCAGTTCGTAGATATCAAGAATTCCTCCAAGTGGACGAATCAGATACTTCCAGATAAATACAGTAGCACCACCGGATATGATACCGGCGATCGCACCTGCAAGATTACAACGTTTCCAGAATAAAGAACAAAGCACAACAGCACCAAATGCACCGCCGAAGCCTGCCCATGCGAAGGAAACGATCTTGAATACACTGGAGTCAGGATTTCTTGCAAGGAAGATACTTACGATCGCAATACCAACGATTGTTAAACGTGCGATCAGAAGATTTGTCTTCTCGGAAATCTTGATCTTTAAGAAATCATGTACTATATTCTGTGAAACACCGGATGCAGCAGCAAGCATCTGACTGTCTGCGGTAGACATCGTAGCGGCAAGGATACCGGCAAGGATGATACCTGCGATAAGAGCAGTTAATGCATTATGCTGGCTGATGATACCTGCGATACGAACGATAATAGTTTCACTGTTTGAACCGGTCAGAGTTTCAAGTGCGCCTGCTTTGGTCATACCAAGACCGACAATACCGATCAGAACACCTGCGGTCATAGCGATCACGACCCATACAGAGGCAATACGGCGGGAAAGTACCAGTTTTTTCTCATCCTCGATTGCCATGAAACGGACAAGAATATGAGGCATACCAAAGTAACCGAGTCCCCATGCTGCGGTTGAGAAAATTGTCAAAAAGTTATATTTGACTTCAGAACCGGAGGCAACATCAAAGGTAGATGTCAGAGACAGATAACCCGGAAGGGCGGCTGCATTGTCCATAACGGCTGTCCAACCACCTGCTCTTGAGATTCCATAGATCAGAACGATTGCAAGTGCACCGGTCATAACGATACTCTGAACAAGGTCTGTAACACATACGGCATTGAACCCACCGGTGATTGTGTAACCAACAATCAACAGGGCGGACAACATCATGGCAACCTGATAATTGATACCGAATAAGCTGTTGAACAGCTTACCACAGGCAGCAAAACCGGATGCTGTGTAAGGGATGAAGAAGATAATGATAACAAGAGCGGAAAGTGCTGTGATAACATTATTCTTATCATGGAATCGTTTTGCAAAGAAATCAGGCACAGTGATCGCGCCGATATTATTTGAATAACGTCTGAGTTTTCTGGACACGAAGAACCAGTTCAACCATGTACCAACGGCAAGACCGATGGCAGTCCATGCGGCATCGCAGATACCGGACAGATATGCAACGCCCGGAAGTCCCATCAGGAGCCAGCTTGACATATCACTTGCTTCAGCACTCATGGCTGTTACGAGAGGTCCCATCTTACGGCCGCCAAGATAGAAATCTTCTGTACTGTTGTTACGCTTGCTGTAAACAAAGCCGATCACGAGCATGATCGCCAGGTAGACAACGATTGCAAGCATGATGAAAAAGTTAGTTGTCATAAACATTTAAATATCCTCCAATTTTTTATTGCGTATGCATAACATGGACAAAATCGTTAAATTTCGTAATAGAATACATAACTAAAAAATCATAGCGTAATATGAGAAAAAAGTCAAACAAATACGATCTGCTTTAGAAAAACAGGTAAAATTATGTCCTGGCTAAAGAATGGTAAAGAATTTGTAAAAAATACTTGAAAAAATAAATCAGGTCTGCTAGTATGTCTTCAGACAAAGACGTCAGTTGAACGAGATACGTTCGATTGGCGTCTTTTCTGTTTTACAAAAAAAGTACCATGGAATTTTGTAAAAAAGTGAAGCGAAACCTGTCGGGGGATGCGCACCTGCCGGAGATTTCAAAAAGAATTTCAGAAAAAAATGGAGGAAATAGTTATGAATACTGGTGATACTGGTTTTATGCTGATCTGTACAGCATTGGTATTTTTTATGACACCGGGACTTGCTTTCTTTTATGGTGGAATGGTGCGAAGGAAAAATGTCGTTAATACGATGATGGCATGTACTTTTATTATGGGACTTTCGGTTGTAATGTGGATATTATTTGGTTACTCCCTTTCCTTTGGGGGAAATCACGGAGGAATCATTGGTGATCTCAGATGGTTTGCGTTAAATGGCATATCCATGAATGAGGCCGGACCGTATGCAGACAATATTCCGCATTTTGTATATATTGCATTCCAGATGATGTTTGCAATGATCACGCCGGCACTGATCACAGGATCATTAGTCGGACGTGTAAAGTTTAAGGCTTTATTCTTCTTTATCATGTTCTGGTCGATTCTGGTTTACTACCCGATGGCACATATGGTATGGGGACAGGGCGGTTTCCTTGCAGAGATCGGTTCCGTCGATTTTGCAGGCGGAAATGTCGTACATATCAGCTCCGGTGTAAGCGCATTGGTATTTGCGATCATCCTTGGCAGACGAAAAGGTTATGAGAATACTGCTTATCGTGTTCATAACATTCCATTCGTTGCTCTTGGTGCATTTATCCTTTGGTTCGGATGGTTCGGCTTCAATGCAGGAAGTGCCCTCGGAGCAAATGGTCTTGCAGCTCATGCATTCTTAACCTCAGCGATCGCAAGTGCGAGTGCCATGATGTCATGGATGCTGATCGATGTGATAAAAGACGGAAAGCCAACCTTGGTTGGTGCTTCGACCGGTCTTGTTGTCGGACTGGTTGCGATCACACCGGGAGCAGGCTTTGTTCCAATCTGGTCTGCATTTATTATCGGTGCACTTGTAAGTCCGATTTGTTGTGGTATGATTACTTTATTAAAGAAGAAATTGAAAATAGATGATGCACTCGATGCTTTTGGATGTCATGGTATCGGTGGTGTCTGGGGTGGTATCGCGACCGGATTATTTGGTAAGAGTTCGATCAACAGCGTTGCCAGATGGGATGGACTGTTCTTCGGAGACTATCACCTTTTTGTTGCACAGTTGATCGGTATCGTTGTGACAATAGCAGTTGCAGTGGTCGGAACGTTTATCTGTCTTGGACTTGTAAGACTGATCACGCCGCTTCGTGTATCGGATAAGGAAGAAAAGATCGGTCTGGATCTTGCAGAACAGGGAGAAAGTGCATATCCGACATTTAACGGATTGGATTCATAGAAGTTGCGGAAAGGAGTAGGAGAATATGATGATCAAGATAGAAGCAATCGTGCGAGAAGAAGTATTTGAAGATGTAAAAGAAGCACTGAATGCGATTGATGTAAATGGTATTACAGTATCTCAGGTAATGGGATGCGGTGCACAGCGAGGATATAAGAAGCTTGTACGTGGTACAGAGGTTGATGTCGTTATGCAGCCGAAGATCAAATTTGAGATCGTAGTTTCTTCGGAAGAATGGGAGAAGAAGACGATCGATGCAATCCAGAAGGCAGCATACACCGGAGAAGTCGGAGACGGCAAGATCTTCAGTTATGAGATCCGCACCGCCATGAAGATTCGTACGAAGGAAAGCGGCTATGATGCGCTGAATTAGACAAACAGGAGGAGCCTGTAAGACGGGTTCCTCTTATTTTTCTGTCTTAAATTCCATTTACAAGCCATGAAAAACAGTTTATAGTTATAGGCAGTTAAAATTGTTCAGGACGGTGTATAAAATATGAAATTTAAGAGTACAAATGAGATAGAAACCATTCAGTTACGGGATGCACAGATCAAAGAAATGAAGCTTGTCGGAGTCGGAGAAGTGGAAACAGATGGCGAAGCAGCAGAGAGTGTTGAAAAAGTGAAAGCAGACGACGCGGCAGGGAGTGTCAGAGATGCAGAAACTTCCCTTAAAGGGCTTCGGGCAAGATGGCTGGAATTCTATGTAGAAGGTGCGGTTGTAAAGGATAACAATTCTCAGAACGAATACTATACAGACAAATATGCCGATCAGATGGAGATACGGTTTAAGAATCCGGTCATTGAAGCGGTATTGTTGGAAGGTCATAAGTATTATGATGCAAATGATAATCTGGTAGAAGAAGTTCCGGATCAGAAACTTGCGGAAGATGAGTATGAAAAGATATTTGGAAAGTTCAAAGAGAACTATATCTTCTATGGTGGTAAGCCGGAAGCAGATAAGAAGTGTTATCAGATGATCATTGATGTTGACGAAGATTCTTATATAGTAAGCTTTTATTATGATAAGGTAATTGCCGGATGGAATCATTTCCTGAATAAGGCAAACATGGGTTAGGTGATCGAATATGGCAAAACGAATCAAAGAATATCTGGCATATGTAGATAAGCTGCTTGTAAGGGATGATGTTGATTTTGATGAGGAGATGAGGAGACATCTGGTGCAGATTGAATTTTTCATGCATGAGCGTCTGATCCATCTTCTTGTAACAATCTTATTTGCGATCCTTACGGTAGGCTGCTGTGTGACCTTTGTGGTGACGGAAAAAATACAGATCTTACTGTTAGCGGCAGCACTGTTTGTCTTACTGATTCCATATATCCGGCATTATTATTTACTCGAAAACAGCGTGCAGAGAATGTACGATCAGTATGACAAAATGATGGAAAAAGCAGGAAAAGATGCATTTTATACAGGAAAGGAAAGTTAAATGTTTAATCTGGTAATGGGAATCGTCATGATCGGGATCGGAACAATCTGTCTGGTAAAAGGCTGTGTAGGAACCTTAAGTCCAGTGATGATCTTTTTTGGATGCTGTATGATTGTATTCGGTATCGTGGAGATCATCCGGTCAAAAGCTATCCGTAAACGCGAACAGCAGAGAAAAGACCATGAGATGGATGTCTACCTCAAAATGGCAGAGGAGATGGGCGTAGTCGTAAATCCCATCACCCATGAGATTGTCAAAAAAGAGGACGATAAGGAGTAAGGCGGACGAACCGGTCGATGGTTATACTTGCTGCATAATAGTACAACCATCGACCGATACTGTAGGCAAAAATGGAAGACAGGGTTACTGTTATGAAGCAAGCCTGCCTGAGCGCTGGTACTTAGGCTGCGTACTTTGCAGTCTTACGTACCACTGCGTTGAAGGTAGAGCGAAAGCGTCTTGCATAATAATAGCTAACCCTGTCTTCCGTTTTTTAAAGGTGGTCTACTTCAAGGTCGAGAAGTCAAATTCGGACACGCCGGAGCCGGAGACTGCCTTGTAGACCTTGCCGGAGGTAGAATCTACATAGAAGTCACCAACCTTAGAGTTGTCAGATTTTCTGGTGTCATGAAGCTCAAAGTGGTACCCCATGCTGCCGGAGTTATAATCAGTAAGATCCTTGTCGTTATTGCGGACTTCATAGTTCTTGGAGTCGCCGGGAATCTGATCCATAAAATACTTATAAGCATGGTCATAAGTATCATAGTTTCCGGTCAGAGCATCGGATACATCCTTTGCTGCATCATCTACAACATCTCCGGCATCGTCGATCATGTTACCGAGATCCTTACCTACAGAACCTGTACCGTTTGAATTATTCCCGTTTTCTGTGGAACTGCTGTCCTCTGTACTGCTCCCGGTTGTTGTACCGGTTGTTTCAGGGTTATTTTTCTCGCCGCATGCGGTCAGGGTAAATGCCATGACAACCAGACATGCACATAAAAGAAATGTTTTTTTCATTTTTTTATTCTCCTTTTCCATTTGATAAAAATAGTATCTGACATTTCCTGTTTTTTATTCGAATAAAAATATCAGATCAGGAGTATAGATGTATAAAAAACGGAAAATCTTATAAAAATGAGGAAAAAAATAAAAACAGTTTTATCCCACATAAATGACAACGAAGCGTTAAAAGAGTGTGACCGATTTTTTGCAGCTTATTGGCAAAATATAATTCTGGTTGCTGCACTGATCGTATTTTTATTGTTTACAGGAAAATTCATTATCGATCAGAAAGATAAATTTCCGGATTCAGACAGCGTGGCTGCCATGTCATCAAAAACAGTGACACGAAAACGGGCATATCTGACCTTTGACGACGGTCCATCCGATCAGACCGGAGAGATCCTTGATATTTTAAAAGAGCATAATGTTAAAGCTACGTTCTTTGTAATAGGAAGAAATGAACGATACTATCCCATGTACAAACGGATCGTGGAGGAAGGGCATACACTGGCGATCCATTCATATTCCCATGAATATAGTACGATCTATGCAAGCTATGACAATTTCGTGAATGATGTTGAGGAATTAAGAAAATTATTGTATGATGTTACAGGAGTGGACTGCCGGTATTACAGGTTCCCGGGTGGAAGTTCAAACCGTGTTACGCAGGTACCGGTGAATGACCTGATCGACTATCTGGACTCAGCAGGATTGACGTATTTTGACTGGAATGCATTGAATAATGATGCGGTGATTGCCGGACAGACACCGGATCAGCTTGTAAAGAATATATTGAAGGATGCATTAAATTATGATGACACGATCATATTGATGCATGATCTGGATTGCTGTCATGAAACAGTGGAATCTCTGCCGTCACTGATTGAACAATTAGAGGAACATGGATATGAGATCCTTCCGATTGATGATGATACACCGCATATCCAACATAGAACACATTAGAAATAGTTCATTATATTTTATCTATACATAATCAAGTAAAGAGGCTAAAGAATGACATACGAAGAAGCATATCTATATATGAAAGAAGCGGGAAAAAGAGGCAGTGTCTACGGAACGGAGACAGTGAAAGAACTACTTTTAAGACTGGGAAATCCACAGGATCGGGTTCCTGTCGTTCATATAGCCGGAACAAACGGAAAAGGTTCTATATTTGCATTTGTCGGGCATATTCTGGAGGATGCAGGGTATGTTGTCGGACGTTATATATCCCCAACGATCTTTACATATCTGGAACGATTTCAGATAAATGGACATTATATGAAAGAATCGGAATTTGCACGGATCATGGAGACCGTGATCCCGGTTTGCGAGGATATGGAGGAAGCCGGGCTTCCGATCCCGACCGCATTTGAGCTTGAGACTGCGGTAGCATTTCTGTATTTTGTGCAGAAAAAGGTCGATATCGTGTTACTGGAAACCGGAATGGGTGGAAAGAACGATGCGACAAATGTGGTGAAACAGCCGCTTTGTACCGTGCTTGCAAGCATCAGCAGAGATCATATGCAGTTTCTTGGTGATACATTGCAGGAGATTCTGGAACAGAAGATGGGGATCCTTCGGGAACAGGTTCCGTGTGTGGCATATCCGATGCAGGATGAGATGAGACAGATATGGCTAAAAAAATGTGATAAAATGCAGATAGAACCGATCATGGCAGATACCGACCAACTGCAGGTCATAGCAGAAAATCTGCATGGAAGCAGGTTTTGTTATAAAGGACAGGAGTATGAGCTGGGGATTCCCGGAATCTATCAGATCTATAACAGTATAACCGCAATTGAGGTCTGTAATTGTTTAAAAAAACAGTATGATTTAAAAAATGTGAATATAAAGAACGGATTAAAAGAGACGGTGTGGGAGGGCAGATTCCAGAAGATTAAGGATGTGCCTTTGACTTATATCGATGGAGCGCATAATGAAGGCGGATGGAGAAGCCTCAGAGAGAATATCCAGGCATATTTTACAGGGCGGCCGTTGATCTATATCTGTGGTGTTCTTGCAGATAAAGAGTATGAGAAAATGGTGGATATCATGGCACCGTTTGCAAGCTTTATCATAACGGTAACACCGGATAATCCACGGGCGCTTGATAAGGAGATTCTGGCAGACTGCTATCGTTCATACGGAAAGCCGGTGGATACGGCAGAGAATGTGTTTGCTGCGCAAAGACAGGCGGAAACATTGGCACAAGAATTGACGGAGCCGGTGATCGTGGTATTTGGTTCATTATCTTTTATAGGACCGCTGATACCGCGGATAAAGTAGTACGATAAACCAGGAGAGGACTACAGAGAAGAAATGACGATGGACAGAGTCAACGCAATATTAGCAAATGAAGAATATAAAGACTGGATGGAGCAGATCCGAACATCCGAGAAAGAACGAAGATTCTGCTGTCATGGGATCGATCATTGTCTGGATGTAGCAAGGATCGGAATGCTGATGAATCTGGAGGAGAAGTTAGGATTGGAACCGGAGCTTATCTATGCGGCAGCATTATTACATGATATCGGACGGGCGGTCAGCTATCAGACCAGCGAAGAACATCATCTGGCAAGTGTTCGTAACAGCCGGAGTATTTTGCTGGCAACCGGATTTTCCGGTAAGGAAACAGAGCTGATCTTAGAAGCAATCAGCAAACATAATACGACAGGGAAGGAAGCAGAGGGGCTTTCCTATGTAATATACAGGGCAGACAAGCTTTCCAGACGCTGTTTTGACTGTGAGGTCTATAACGAGTGTTACTGGAAGGAAGACGAAAAGAACAAAGGAGTGGTTTACTGATGATTATAGGGAACAAAGAATTTAAACTGAATGAAAAACCGTATGTAATGGGAATCTTGAATGTGACACCGGATTCATTTTCCGATGGAGGAACACATAACAAGTTCGATGATGCATTGTATGCTACAGAGCAGATGATAAATGATGGTGCAGATATTATAGATGTAGGCGGAGAATCGACCAGACCCGGTTATACATTAATTTCAGATGAGGAGGAGATTGGTCGTGTTGTTCCTGTGATCGAGGCAATCAGGGAACGATTTGATACCGTAATTTCACTGGATACCTATAAGGCTGGCGTGGCGGAAGCCGGAATCCGGGCAGGTGCAGATCTGATCAATGATATCTGGGGCTTCAAATGGGATGGAAGGATGGCAGATATCGTTGCTGCACATGATGTGGCATGTTGCCTGATGCATAACAGAAGGGTAATGGATTATACCGATTATTTAAACGACGTTGTTAAAGATCTGGACGAATCCGTTCAGATGGCACTTAATGCAGGTGTGAAGAAGGAGAAGATCATGGTAGATCCGGGAATCGGATTTGCAAAGAACTTAGAACAGAATCTCGCTTTAATGAATCATCTGGAGCTTTTGCACAAATGGGATTTTCCGATACTGCTGGGTACTTCCAGAAAATCTATGATTGGTCTGACTCTCGATCTTCCTGTTACAGAGAGGGAAGAAGGTACGATCGCGACATCGGTCATGGGGCTTATGAAGGGCTGTCAGTTCTTCCGTGTGCATAATGTAAAAGGAAATGCGCGTGCACTTCAGATGGCATGGGCGATCATGCATAGTTAATACAGTCAATAAGAGAAAATGAAGCAGTACTTAATGATTCAATGAACAGAAGAAAATTTCATTGAATCATAAATAAAAAAGATGAGGTTTGATCTGGTAAAAGGGAGAACAGACAGGAGGTGTCGTATGGATAGAATCAGCATAAAAGGACTGGAAATATTTGCCAATCACGGAGTTTTTAAAGAAGAAAATGTGCTTGGACAGAAATTTGTAATTAATATTGATATGTATACATCGACAAGGGCGGCAGGGATCCGGGATGATCTGAAGCTGTCTATTGATTATGGAGCCATCTGTAATCTGGTTGAAAAGACGATGAAAGAGCATACTTATAAGCTGATCGAAGCAGTTGCGGAAGAGGTAGCGGCGAATATCCTTCTGTCATATCCGACGATGTCAGAGGTTGAAGTAGAGGTTGAGAAACCATGGGCACCGGTATTAATGCCGCTTCAGACAGTGTCAGTAAAGATACGAAGAAAGAGACACATTGCTTATCTGGGACTTGGTTCGAATATGGGCGACCGGGAATCCTATCTTGATTTTGCGATTGATGAATTAAATAAAGATGAATATACTAAGGTGACTAAGGTTTCAGATTTCATCGAGACAGAGCCGTATGGTGGCGTGGAACAGGATGATTTTTTAAATGGCTGTATCGAGGTAGAGACACTTCATTCGCCGGATGAACTGTTACATCTGATCAATGCGATTGAGAAGGACGCCGGCAGGGAACGCCTTATCCACTGGGGACCAAGAACTCTGGATATCGATATCCTTTTATATGATGATCTGATCTGTGATGAGGAGAATCTCCATATCCCACATATAGAGATGTGCAAGCGGGAATTTGTATTAGAGCCGTTATCCAATATAGCAGGCTATAAGAGACATCCGGTCAATGGCAGGACGATCCGGGAGCTTCTTGACGAGCTGGAACGGAACGAAGAATAAACCGGGGAAAATGAGCATGCGCATTTGATCGTATTGGCAAAGTTTTAAAGACAACATTAATATTATAGAAAGACTGCAGGCGGAATGTCTTGTATTTGGAGCAGATAAAACAATGGATAAATATAATATGGAAGATTTACGGACAGTAGAAGCACAGATTGCTTCTCTTGTAAAGACAAGAGATAAGATTCTGGCAGGTATGGCAGATGAGAATAAGAAGCTGACGAATGACAGCTCTCAGGTTGTTTGTGATGGAATGAAGGATTTTACCTGTGTGAAGAAATTAGAAGTAGATAAGGATACTGTTGTCTGTTATCAGGGGGTTCCGGGAGCATACAGCCAACAGGCAATGTTCAGGTTCTTTGGAAAGAAGATCCAGAATATCAATGTACCGGATTTCGGAGATGTGATCGAGATGGTGAAGAACGGCAAGGCAGACTATGGTGTACTTCCAATCGAGAATTCTTCAGCCGGATTTGTAAATGGAATCTATGACATGGTGGGAAATAATGATGTGACCATCGTCGGCGAAGAAGAGGTTCATGTAGCACATGCATTAATGGGTGTGCCGGGCAGTGACCTTTCACGGATCAAAACCGTATATTCACACACACAGGGTTTGCTTCAGTGCACGAATTATCTGAGCCGGAAGCCGTGGAAGCAGTGCAGTGTTGCAAATACGGCAGTAGCGGCGGTCAAGGTCATTGAAGAAGGAGATAAGACACAGGCAGCGATTGCAAGCGAGCTTGCAGCAGAGCTTTATGGACTTCAGATCCTTGCAAAAGACATTGTGAACAATGACAACAATACGACACGTTTTATAATCCTGTCAAAACAGAAAATCTTTGTGGAAAAGGCTGAAAATATAAGTATCCGCTTTTCCTTACCGGATGAAAGTGGTACACTTTACAATATATTGAGCCATATAAATCTGAACGGAATTAATATGACAAGCATCGAATCGAGACCGCTTACCGGTAGAAAATGGGAATATGCCTTTTTTGTTACAATGGAGGGCAGTCTGTTAGATTCAAGAACAAGACATGCATTACAGGGAATCTGTGAAGATGCGATGGATTTTCGTCTGATCGGTACATATTAGGGGTGTAAAAAAGAAGTGAGGTGTATGAAAGTATGGCAGGAAAGACATTTGCCGCGATCAATGTAGGTTCTAATGAGATATCAATGAAGATCTGCGAGATCACACCAAGAAAGGGTGCCAGGGAGCTTGATACCGTAAAAACGATCATTGAGCTTGGAAGTGATACTTATAATAAAGGATATATTGAAGAAAATAATTTGAATAAGCTGTGTGACACGTTGATTAAATTCCGGAGAAAGATGAAGGAATATGATGTATCTGATTACAGGGCATATGCATCCAGTGCGGTCAGAGAAGCAGAGAATGCTTCTATGATCATTGAGAGAATTAAGATGTGTACGGATTTTGATGTGCAGATACTCAGTAATTCAGAACAACGTTTTATGAATTATAAAGCATTTGTGGCAACCGGGATGGATGTGGATGTGGCAACCCATAAGAATAATGCATTGCTTGATATCGGAGCCGGAAGCTTACAGATCTCAATCTTTGACAGAAGAAATCTGGTGCAGACACAGAATCTTCCAATCGGTGCAGTCCGAATCCGTGATTATCTGACCCGGTTCGGTTCCGATACGGTAGATCTTGAAACACTGATGGAAGAGTACGCATCAAATGCGATCATAGAATTCAGAAATCTGTTTTTAAATGATAAAGATATTAAGAGTATTATTGCAATCGGTGATGGTATCAACAACCTGAAAAAAGTTGGTCCGGAGCTTTCGATTGCAAACAGTATATCGAGAGAACAATTCCGCATTCTCTATAAACGGGTAGTTGACATAAAACCGGAAGATCTGGCGGAACGATATGGTATTCCATATGAGCGTGCCACCCTGATGCTTCCGATGGCGATTATTTATCAGTCATTTCTGGATAATTCCAGGGCAGAGGAGATCCTGACTCCGAATGTGATCTTCTGTGATGGCATTATTGCCGACTATATGGATAAGCAGGGAACCTTCCTGATGGACAAGAATTTTGATCAGGATATTCTTGCATCTGTGAATACAATTGCAAAGAAATATAAAGTAAATCGTGCGCATGTCCAGAATGTATCGGATAATGCACTTGCAATATTTGACAGCATACGGAAATTACACGGACTTGGTAAACGGGAACGGTTGCAGTTACAGATCGCGGCGATCCTGCATAATTGTGGTAAATTTGTAAATATGAAGGATGTATCCCTGATCTCTTATCATATCGTGATGGCGACAGAGATTCTTGGACTTTCTCATAAAGAGAGAGAGGAGATCGCAAATGCGGTTTATTATAATGGATTTTACCTTCCGTCGGAATTAAGGGCATCCGGGCGGATCGGATCGGCAGATTATATGAAAGTGGCCAAGCTTACCGCTATCCTTCGACTGGCTGATGTGCTTGATAAGAGCTATAAACAGAAGATTACAAATCTTAGGATTTCATTACATGACAATACACTGGTGATCTATACAGATACGCTGGAGGATATTACACTTGAAGCAGGCATGTTTAAAACGAATAATATCTTATTTGAAAAGGTCTATGGTGTAAAAGTAGTATTGAAACAAAGGAGGGGTATATAAATGAGTGATAAGAATTTATTTTACAACCGGGAACTGTCCTGGCTGGAATTTGATAAAAGATGCCTGAGTGAAGCGAAGGATAAGAATATTCCGATATTTGAACGGATCAAGTTCCTAAGCATCACAGCATCCAATCTGGATGAGTTTTTTATGGTGCGTATCGCATCCTTAAAGGATATGAAGAATGCGGGATATACGAAGAAGGATATCGCAGGAATGACACCGGAAGAACAGCTTGATGAGCTGATCCCTGCAACGAAGGAATTCATGAAGAATCAGTATCAGACCTATAATCGTTCACTGGTTCCGTTATTAGAGGCAAATGGACTGAAGATTGTCAGACATTATGAAGATCTGACACCGGAACAGTCCAGATATGTAGATAAATTATTCGAACGGGATATCTATCCGGTATTAACACCGATGGCAGTGGATTCGTCCAGGCCGTTTCCTCTTGTAAGAAATAAATCTTTAAATATCGGTGCGCTGATCTATGATAAGAAGAAAGATGTTACAGATATCGCGACCGTTCAGGTTCCATCTGTACTTCCAAGAGTGATCATTCTACCATCCGAGCGACAGGGCATGACAGAAATCATCCTGCTTGAAGAAGTAATCGAGAAGAATCTGGATAAGCTGTTCTTAAGCTATGATATCGTATGTGCACATCCATATCGTATTATGCGTAATGCGGATTTCTCAATTGATGAGGAAGAGACAGCCGATCTGTTAAAGGAGATCGAGAAGCAGTTAAAGCAGCGCCAGTGGGGTGAGGTTATCCGTCTGGAAGTAGAAGATACGATGGATAAGAAGCTGTTAAAAGAATTAAAGAAGCATCTGGATGTGGTTGATCGTGTTGTATATAAGATAAACGGACCGCTTGACCTTACCTTCCTTATGAAAGTAAATGGCCTGCCGGGCTTTGATCATCTGAAATATGAGAAATATGTTCCACAGCCGGCATTTTCAAATGGTGACTACAGCAATATATTTGATAAGATCAAGAAGCATGACCGTCTGTTGTTCCATCCATATTATGAGTTCACGCCGGTTATTGAATTTATCCGTCAGGCGGCAGTCGATCCAAATGTACTTGCGATCAAGCAGACCTTATATCGTGTCAGTGGCAATTCACCGATCATAGCAGCGTTAGAGCAGGCTGCGGAGAATGGCAAGCAGGTAACTGTTCTGGTTGAGTTAAAGGCAAGATTCGATGAGGAAAACAATATTGCATGGGCGAAAAAGCTTGAGAAAGCCGGTTGCCATGTTATCTATGGCCTGGTCGGACTTAAGACTCATTCCAAGATCGCGCTGGTTGTCAGAAGAGAAGAAGATGGTATCAAGCGTTATGTACATCTTGGTACCGGTAACTATAACGATCAGACAGCAAAGTTATATACAGATATGGGACTCCTGACCTGTTCAGACCCGATCGGCGAAGATGCAACGGCAGTATTTAATATGCTGTCCGGATATTCAGAGCCAGGAAAATGGAACAAACTGGCAGTTGCACCTATCTGGTTAAAGGATAAATTTCTGATGCTTATTAACCGTGAAGCGGAAAATGCCAGACAGGGTAAGAAGGCACGGATCATTGCCAAGATGAATTCTCTTTGTGATCCGAAGGTGATGGAAGCCTTATATGATGCATCGGCTGCCGGTGTTAAGATCGATCTGATCGTCCGCGGTATCTGCTGTATCAAAGCAGGTGTGCCGGGACTCAGCGAGAACATATCGGTTCGTTCAATCGTTGGTAATTTCCTGGAACATTCCAGAATCTTCTATTTCTATAATGATGGATTTGAAGATATCTATATGGGTAGTGCGGACTGGATGCCGAGAAACCTTGACAAGCGTGTCGAGATTACCTTTCCGGTAGAAGATCCTGATCTGAAGAAACGGATCAAGGACATCTTAAAGATCCAGCTTGCCGATACTTTAAAGGCTCACATCATGCAGCCGGATGGCAGTTACGAGAAGCAGGATCTTCGCGGCAAGGTAAAACTGGATTCCCAGATGTATTTCGCAGAAGAAGCCCGTAAGCGTTCTGCAAAACCGGAGGATGCAGATGCTGCAATCTCTCATGACCGGGTATTTATCCCGATCGAAGCGGAAGAGAGCGAGCATTAAAAAGTTGCTAAATATAACGAAAAAAGTTGTTGGATGCAGTAAAAAAATTCTTGACATTTGCACACGTGTGTGCTAACCTATAGAAGCTGTTTAGCAGAGACAGACAAGAAAGCAGAGTATCCACTCTCACCTTAGCACGAAGAACAGTGACTTGGGTTCATATCTAAGTAGATTATAATATGTACTTATATATAATAGTGGATGGTTTGCGCTGTCCACTATTTTTTATGCAATGGAGGTAAAAAGTCATTAGCGAATTAATGATTAACGAACAGATTAGAGACAGAGAAGTGCGCGTGATCGGCGAGGATGGTCAGGTGATCGGAATTATGTCCTCCAGAGATGCACTGAAGCTTGCAAAGGAAGCAGAGCTTGATCTGGTTAAGATCGCTCCACAGGCAAAACCACCTGTATGCAAGATTATTGATTATGGTAAGTACCGTTATGAGCTTGCTCGTAAGGAGAAAGAAGCCAGAAAGAAACAGAAGACAATGGAGATCAAGGAAGTTCGTTTATCTCCAAACATTGATACTAACGACTTGAATACAAAAGTAAATCAGGCAAGAAAGTTCCTGACACATGGCGATAAAGTAAAGGTTACACTTCGATTCAGAGGTAGAGAGCTTGCCCATGTAGAACAGACAAAGGGCATTCTTGATGAATTTGCTGAGAAGCTTTCAGACATCGCAGTCATCGATAAGCCTGCCAAGTTTGAAGGAAGAAGTATGATAATGTTTTTAACTGAAAAACGTTAATTTACAATATGACATATATTAAGGAGGAAATACACACATGGCTAAATTAAAGACAAAAAGAGCAGCAGCTAAGCGTTTCAAGAAAACAGCTAACGGCGGCCTTAAGAGAAGCAAGGCTTACAAGAGTCATATCTTAACAAAGAAGACAACTAAGAGAAAGAGAAATCTTAGAAAGTTAACAATGACGGATTCAACAAATGAAAAGGTAATGAAGAAGATTTTACCTTATATCTAATAAATCAGGAGGAACTAGAGAATGGCAAGAGTAAAAGGCGGCGTTGGCGCTAAGAAAAAACATAACAGAACACTTAAGCTGGCTAAGGGTTACAGAGGAGCTAGATCAAAGCAGTATAGAGTAGCAAAGCAGTCAGTTATGAGAGCTTTAACAAGTTCATATGCTGGCAGAAAGCAGAGAAAGAGAGAATTCAGACAGTTATGGATCGCTCGTATTAATGCTGCTGCAAGAATGAATGATATTTCATACAGCAAATTAATGCATGGCTTAAAGCTTGCAGGTGTAGACATCAACAGAAAGATGCTTTCAGAGATGGCTATCAGTGATCCGGAAGGATTTGCTAAGCTTGTTGCTGTTGCAAAGGAAAAGCTTGCTTAATTTAAGATAAGCAGAAAAAACAGATCATGATGATTTTCGGAAGAAGATGGTTATGGTCTGTTTTTGCGTTATCGGAACGTTTGCCCGGCCAAGTGATCCGTTATTTTAAAGATCATAAATAAAAGGCGGACATTGACATAATTGCCTTTACAGAGTTGTCCTGTTCATACTATAATAGAACTGTACATTGAGCTAATTTATGGGACATGGAGGGTGACATATTATGTTTGTAGAACGAGTAACAAGAGAGCAGATGAAGATGTTCTTGGAGACATTTGCATGCTGCAGCGAACAGAAGAATCTTGTAATGAGATTAAATTACGCAGGAAAAGAGCCATATCTGGATGTAACCAGATACAGTAACGGAATGATGTACACAGACTCTTACTATGATTTTGACAGTACATATTGCAGTAACCTGTGGAACAAATTCCTTTATACACAGTTTACACATGAGTACTACAGTGCATTTAAGGCACATCTGTTAGAAGACGTAGAAAAGAAGCTTACCAATATGATAAAAATCTGAGAAAGTAAAATCCCTGATACAAGTATATTAACAACAAAACACTTACAGGTATATACCATTTATTCCGCAGAACACTTTCGTTCTATTTCAAACGTAGCGGTACTAAACTCTTCATCTTGCGATGAATCGTTAAGAACCGATGTTTGTAACTGAGACCTTAGCGAGGCTCGCCGAGGTTAGTTCGAAGTTATACAGAGTAAAAAGGTCTGCTTCATAAAGATATATACATGTAAGTGTTTTATTATAATTATATAAATACTTTGTATCAGGGATTTTGTGCATAAAAAAAGAAAACCTCAAAGGTTTTCTAAAAAATAAAGATGCGGGAGATGGGACTTGAACCCACACGCCGTTTCCAGCACTAGATCCTTAGTCTAGCCTGTCTGCCAATTCCAGCACTCCCGCATGTCTTATTTCGTACGGCTTACCGCCGACGCAAGTAAGATAATACCACTGTGCTATATAAATGTCAACAAGTTTTTTTACTTTTTTTTGAAAAAATCCAATGCACGCATTATGATAGAGATTTTCATCATAAAATGGACACATTTACATGATAAACTTATAACGAAGTTTGTATGTAAAACGAAAAGATGCAAATATGATACATTTGTATTTTATACTGGCATAAGATCAGGACATTTGTCAGAAAATGATATGTAACAGAAATAATACAGGAATCCTTAAGATTGTTTAATAAAATAAGGATTGCTTGATTATGCCAGACAGAGAGAGTAAAATTACAATGATTTAATTTGGAAAATATAGTATTTTCAGATATACATAAAAATAAAACAGCGCAAGCAAGGAGGCAACGATGCGGAAACGAATCAAAAAGGGTGTGGCATGTGTATTATGTGCCAGCATGGTAGCTGCCCTTCTGGGTGGATGCAGCAGCAAAAATGCAGAAAGCAGCAAACCTTCTATTCATATTGAATCATATACAAAGGTGGGATATGATACGGTGACCGTTCAGTCAGGAGATATTTCACCAATCTTGAATTTAAAACTTTCCCCGGATGAATTTGAAACGAAAAATTATAAAGTTTCACAGGATGATTACGAAGTAGAAAAAGTTAATGTATCAAAGGGAGATCGGGTTAAAGCCGGAGATATCATGGTTCAGTTTAAGGCAGATGATATTCAGGATACGATCAAGGAATATACAGAGCAGAAGGCAGAGAATGAACTGCTGATCGAACATTATCAGAAACTGATGCAGATTGATGGATCAGAGGATTATTCTGATGATATTGCAAGTCTGAAAGAGGATATCCAGATCGCAGATACATATATTAAAGAACAGAACGAGAAGATGAAGGAGTATTGTCTGATTGCAGAAAAGGATGGAACTGTAACCTATGTCAATGAGTGGTTGGGATATGGATATGCAAGTTCATCCGATAATCTGGTGACCGTAGCATCCGGATCCTCTAATTATACAGCAACGACAGATGATGATTATGAATTTAAAAAAGGGGATGTCTATCAGGCAGATTATGAAGTGGCATCCTACGATATGAAGGTTATTGATGTCAGTCAGTATGAAGATAAGGCAACCGGTAAGCAGATGCAGAAAATCTTATTTGAGCCGGTAGACAGTATGGCAGGAATTTCAGAAGAAGATGTGCTGACCATGACGATCCATAAGCCGGTGATCAGCAATGTTATCTATGTCGATGAAAAAGCAATCAATGAGAAGTCAGAAGATAATTATTATGTATTCACGATCAATGATGATGGCTTCCGGACAGCAGTTGATGTAACAATTGGTGAAACGGTAGACGGATATACGATTATTAAGTCTGGATTGAAGGCTGGAGAGCAGGTGACGGTAAATTGATAAAGAAGAGAATAATGATCAATAAAAAATCGTATGCAGTCAGAATGACAGCAATCGCTGTGGCAATGATGCTTGGTTTAACAGGCTGTGGAAAAAAAGAAGAAAAAGCACCGGAGCTGTTAGAACCGGTTACAACGAATGAGGCGTACCGTCCGGTCGAAAAGAGCGATGTTGGTAAGAAGATTATCAAGAATGGTGCGATTGTACCAACGGATTACTGTTATTTCTTTAAAACCTCAGCGACACTCTCAAAGGTTTATGTTAATGTAGGTGATTATGTTAAAAAGGGCACGGTTCTTGCAGAGGCAGACAGCGATGATACGACTTCAGGAATTGAAGACCTGAAAGCCTCTCTTTCCAGTGAGCAGCAGACCCATAATGTAAATGAAAAGATATACGAACAGAAACAGAAGGAACTGGATTATAAGATTAAAGCATGTAATGAGGCTGGAGATTCTGCCGGTGCGAAAGAAAACCAGAGCACAAAAGCAGTCAATGCCGAGAATAACCGGTATGATAACATGTTGTACAATTATAAGGTCAAGAAGCTCCAGCAGCAGATTGACGAGAAGGAATCTCTGGAAACCGATAACAAGCTCGTAGCAGAACAGGACGGCTATGTTACATATGCCAAGAGCCTGACAGATACAGATTCATCAGATGAAGGCGGCGGATCGATCTCCAGTGGTGAGAATGTTGTTATCATATCTGATTACAACACACCGTATATTGAGATCACCGGTGAGCAGATCACAAGAGATGGATATGCAAATTTTAACACCATGTACACGATGATCGATGGCAAACGGTATGAGCTGGAAGAATACAAATATTCCAATCAGGAGATCGCAGCAGCACAGAGTGCATCCAAGCTGCCATATGTCCGTTTTAAACTGAAGGATGTGGATAACAGCAAGATTTTAAAGACAGGAACACTGACACCGTTGTATTTCAGTACATCAACTGCTGCAAATGTTCTTGTAGTCGGAAATGATTCCTTATACGAAGAAGGAGATAAGTATTTTGTATATGTGAAGACAGACAGCAGTGATAAGGAAAAGCGTGAGATCAAGATCGGTGCACAGGATGATAACTACACGGAAGTAAAGAGCGGTCTTTCAGAGGGAGATCTGGTTTATTATGATTCTGATTCAACGATCCCAAGTGATTATACAACATATGAGATTAAGCTGGGAACTTTTAAGACAACAGGAACCAGCAAATCCTATAAGATGGTAGATACCAATCAGATAACCTATAAAGCTCCTGTAGAAGGCTATTTTACACAGCTTGATCTGGCGGAAGGTCAGGAAGTGAAAAAAGGCGATCTGTTGTATATTGTTGACAGTGGTGGTGGTAGCGCAGAGCTGCTGGAGTTAAACTCCCAGATATCAGATGCAAAGAGTGATTATGATTCGACAGTAGCGGGCTATGAAGAGCAGATCAAGGATCTGAGAGCCGAGATTGAAGATTACCGTTCCGGCAGGAAGAAACAGCAGGTGGCAACACCGGGAGATGCTGATCCGGCAGATGATACAACGGATACTACAACAGATGACGGGGATGAAGAAGACGGTGATTACGATATCCCGGATCCAGATGATAATAATGGCAATACATTATACATGGTTGAGCAGCTTACCTGCCAGATTGAGATTGCAAAATACAATGAAGAGCTGGCAAAGATCAATTATAATACGACTGTGAATCCATTGATCGCAAAGCGTGATAAGCTGAACAAAAATAATGATGGAAAAGGTAATATCAGCGTATATGCAGAAAGCGACGGCGTTGTACAGAGTGTATATGCCAGTCAGGGAAAACAGATCAAAGAGGGTGACAAGGTTGTCAGCATAGGAAGCAATGAATCCAAGATGATGTCCTTATCCCTGACAGATAACGGTGGAAGCTCCAGACGTAACGGAAATAGCGGAAGTGACGATACCGGAAGTGATAACAGCAATGCAACACTTCTGGTCAATCAGGAGGTTACTTTAATTGATCAGAAGGATGACAGCAAGAAGCTGACCGGAAGATGTATCGGAGCAACAGCGGATTCCAAGAAGGCTTATGTAACAACGATCGATGGTCAGGTATATATAACAAGCAGCTCCGGATCCGAAGATACCAGATATTATATACAGGTGGATGATAAGAGCTTCTATGATTCACCAAAGGGATATTTTGTAAGCTTTGCAAAAATGTCACTGGAAAATGTAGTAACAGTTCCAATGAATATTATTTATACAGAGACGGATAAGACATCCGGTAAATCCTATGAATATGTGTGGAAGCTTTCAAAGGATGAGATTGTAAAACAGTATGTAACAACAAGCACAGATACAAAGTCGTCAAATGCATGTGTACTTACCGGATTGTCAGAAGGAGATGTGATTCTGAAAGAATCCGGTTCTTCCGGCAGTGGTGACAATACAAAGAAAAAAGCCGATAGCAGCTCAGAAGAATAGAAGGGAGAAGAGGAATGTTTAAATTCTTAAGAAATAAATTACTGAATAAAAAGTGGCTGAATGCCTGTCTTCTTCTTGGTATTGTGCTTCTGGTTGCTGTAGCATCCTGTAATCCGATGTTCAAAAACGGTGCAATGGATATGACGCTGGCATCCAAGTTTGATTCAGCGATAGAAGATAACAACACATATTCAGCCGTGGTCGGAAGACAGGGCTCCTGCTCAACAGACAATTTCCCGGATTCTGCATCCGTACTTGACCGTATCAATGCATATGAAAAGAAGTGGATGAGTTACATTGACGTACCGGTATTAAGCAGACAGAACAGATTGTTTATAGAAGGTACTTATGCAATGACCGGGCTCGGTTCCAGGAGATTTTTCAGTGTAAACTATATGCAGGATATGAGCGAACATATCAATATCACGTTTGGAGAGGGACTTGATACCGGGAAACCGGTTGAAGGTACTTATCCGGTGATTATCAATCAGCAGAATGCGGATACATATGATCTGGTTGTAGGTGAAACCGTATCAATTGATAAATTGGTAGACAAGGATGGAAAGCCGGTTACATTTACGGTTGTCGGAATCTTTGAACCAAAGGATACCACTGATATTTACTGGAAAGAGACACCGGTAGATTTTGATAAGATGATATTTACAGATCAGGCATCCTTTGATGCAACCGTTGCAAACTATGGTGTTTTGACAATATATTATGCAACATATAATATGCTGGATTATGCATATATCGATCATACAAATGCATCAGATATCCGTTATTATCTGAGTGCATTTTCAAAAGCAGATGGTAACTTTATTCAGAATTTCAGCAGCATACTTGCTGATTATCAGGACGATGCAACATCGATCATGATCATTATCTGGGTACTGGAGCTTCCAATCCTGGTATTGCTTCTGGCATTTATCTATATGGTATCCAGTCAGATTCTGGAAATGGAGGACGGTGAGATTGCGATGCTAAAGAGTCGTGGTACCAGTACGAAACAGATTCTTGGCATCTATTTTGGAGAATCTGCGATCCTTTCTTTGATCGCGATCGTTATTGGTATTCCGGTCGGATATCTGTTGTGTAAATTATGTGCAAGTGCAACCTCCTTCCTGAAATTCAGTTTTGGTGATACACACTTTTATAAGCTGACATGGGGAATGTTATTATACAGTCTAATTGCTGCAGTTATCGCAATCCTGTTTATAACACTTCCGGTATTGAAATACGCGAAGAATTCGATAGTAGAGCAGAAGAGTAAACTTGGAAAGGTGAATACAAAGCCAATCTGGGAGAAGGCATTTCTGGATGTGATCCTGGTGGCAGTTTCCATTTACCTGCTGTACAACTACAATAAACAGAAGAGTGATATTGCATTAAGCATTCTGGCTGGAAACAAACCGGATCCATTGATCTTTTTGAATTCCTCCCTGTTTATATTTGCAGTTGGGCTGCTGATCCTGCGACTGATCAAATATCTGATCAAGTTCATTTATTTCATTGGTAAGAAGAGATGGTCACCTGCGGTATATGCTTCCTTCCTTCAGATCACCAGAACAGTGAAGAAGCAGGGCTTTATCTCTGTATTTCTGGTTATGACGATCGCCATGGGTATGTTTAATTCCAATATGGCAAGAACGATCAATGAGAACAATCAGGAGCGTATCGAATATAATCTTGGAACAGATATCGTTCTGAGTGAACAGTGGAAGATGGGTGCGTATCTGGATAAAGATAAGAAGAGTCACTGGTACTATGAAGAACCGGATTTTGAACGGTATACAGAGAATCTTTCCAATTCATGCAAACATCTGACCCGTGTGATCTATGATGACAATACAACGATCAAGGTTGGAGGTTCTGAACTTCCGGACTCTGTTCTGATGGGAATTAATACAAAGGAATTTGGTGAGACAGCCGAATTAAAGTCAGGCTTGAATGATGAGCACTGGTATAATTACCTGAACAGTATTGCAACTGTTTCCAATGGTGTTATCATTTCATCAAATCTGGCAAAGGAATATGATCTGTCTGTTGGTGACAGCATCACATATGCAAGATACAGCCCGATGAAGACAAAGGAGCCGGTTGAGATCGCATCACCGTCCGGAACAATCTGCGCAATTGTAGATGCATGGCCTGGATTTAACCAGTACACATATGAGAAGGACAACAGTGGAAAAGTTGTTGAGAAGGAACGTTATCTGATTGTTGCTAATTACGCATATGTTGTCAGTGCATTTGGTCTTACTCCATATCAGATATGGGGACAGCTTGCAGATGGACATGATTATCAGGAGGTCCTGGATACGGTTGAAAAGCAGGGTATTTCATTAAAGAGTTATCAGAGTGTAGATCAGGAAGTACAGAACATGCTGGAATCTCCGCTTGTACTGATCACAAATGGGTTATTCTCACTGAGCTTCCTGGTAGCAGTTATCCTCTGTACAGTAGGATTCCTCATCTACTGGATCACATCGATCAAGCAACGGGAGCTTCTGTTTGGTATCTACCGTGCGATGGGTATGAGCATGAAGGAGATTAACAAGATGCTGATCAACGAGCAGATGTTCAGTTCCGTTCTTGCCAGTCTGGCAGGATATGGAGTTGGAGCGGCGGCTACTGCGTTGTTTGTAAAGCTGGTAGCGATCGTATATCTGCCGGAGTCGCATAACATAGCGATCAGCATAGCGGTCAACCCATTTGATATATTGAAACTGACGATCGTAGTTGTGGTAATGTTTATTATCTGCTTCATTGTTCTCCGGACAATTTTAAAGAAGATGAACATCACACAGGCATTAAAACTGGGGGAGGACTAAACAATGAATATGATTACTGCAAGAGGAATAAAGCGGTGTTTTACAGTTGGAAATGGCGAACCATTTTATGCTCTTAAAGGAATAGATCTGGATATCCCGGAAGGAAAACTTGCGATCCTGAAGGGAAGATCCGGTTCCGGTAAAACAACCCTTTTAAATATTTTAAGTGCGCTGGATGAAGCAACGGAGGGGCAGGTGATCATAGAGGATCACGACCTGTCGGAGATGGCTGTACCGGAAAGAGAAAAACTCAGACGGTACGATATCGGATTTGTATTCCAGTCGGTAGCGTTGATTCCGATCATGAATGCATATGAGAATGTAGATTTTGGTTTAAGACTTGCGGAATATGAAGGAAACCGGGATTCCCGTATCCGCGAGGTTCTGGAGATGGTTGGACTTAGTTCCAGAATGTTCCATATGCCGAACCAGATGTCCGGTGGTGAGCAGCAGAGGGTAGCGATCGCAAGAGCGGTTGCCCATAAGCCAAGGGTAATCTTTGCAGATGAGCCGACAGGAGCTTTGGATACAGCATCCGGACTGAATGTTATGAAGCTGTTCAAGGATCTGGTGGCAAAAGAAGGAATCACGATCGTTATGACGACACATGATCCAAACCTGATGGAACTCGGAGACGTAGTATTTGAGATAGAGGATGGTGAGATCATTGGCAAAGCATAGTGGATTTTTTAAGAAAAAAGATAAAAATACGATTCCGGAAACTGATATGCAGGAAAATGTTGCACAGATGATGGAAGAACCAATGGATCAGGATCCTGTTCAGGAAGACGCCGATATCGCAGATACAGACATGAACGATATCGGTGTGCAGGAGACTGCAGTGGATGCTGGGAACGCTGTTGATGAAGCAGATATAGCAGATGACGATACAGAAACATCAGAAGATTTGGACGATACAGACAGAAATAGTCAGGCTGCGGAAGAATATGAAGAAACCGGCAATATCATTGACTGCGACAGTCTGGTTAAGATCTATAAAACAGATGAAGTTGAAGTAATGGCACTTCAGGGGCTGGAGCTTACGATCAAAAAGGGTGAGCTGATGGCAGTTATCGGTAAATCCGGTAGTGGTAAGTCAACGCTTCTGAATATGATCGGTGGACTGGAACGTCCGACAGCAGGAAAATTATATGTAGATGGAAAAGACCTTTTTGCAATGACAGACAAAGAACTGGTAGAATATCGGAAACATACCGTTGGCTTTGTATGGCAGAAGAATTCCAGAAACCTGCTTCCGTATATGACAGCTCTGGAAAATGTCCAGGTGCCGATGTATTTTGATAAAGACAATAAGGAAGACCGGGAAGCCAGAGCCTATGATCTTTTGTGCAAGGTTGGTTTAAAGGAAAAGGTAAATTCCTATCCGGCACAGATGTCCGGTGGTGAGCAGCAGAGAGTTGCAATTGCGATCGCACTTGCCAACAATCCAAAAATCCTGCTGGCAGATGAGCCGACCGGTGCAGTCGATTCCAAAACCTCAGATATGATCCAGGATCTGTTCCGGAAACTGAATGAGGAAATGGGTATTACAGTTATCATCGTAACGCATGATATCAGTCTTGCAAATAAGGTTGGACGTGTGGTTATGATCGCAGATGGTAAGATCAGTACAGAAAAGATCATGAAAGAGGATTACAGAAAACGGATCAATGACATGGAAAGCGAGAGCTTTAATGGAACCGATTCCCATGAAGAATATTCCATTATGGATAAGGCACACCGTGTACAGATCAGTGATGATATTCTGGAGGCTGCCGGAATTGATACAAACAAGGTAAAGATTCAGGTAGTGGATGGCAAGGTTGTTATTTCAAAAGAATAAATATCAGTTCAGAAAACGGCGCTGGATGCATATGCATTCAGGGCCGTTCGCAATATTTTCACATTTTCTTTCTTGCTTTTTCTTGCTATCGTGCGTTGGTTCGATTATAATAACTTTGTTTAGCTGATTTGGAATTTCGAGGAGGAAACCATGAAGAAGAGAAAATTAACAAAAATGTCGGCAGTGTTACTGGCAACAGCATTGTCTGCAGCAACTGTTTTTTCAGGATGTAATAAGAAGGTTGATTACGATATGGGTGATGGAACGCAGAAAGAAGGAAGTGCAGGAGAAGGCGGCGAATTATCGTCCCGTCTCGGTGTTCCGGAGTCTTATGAGGGTAAGCTGGATGTCGGTGATTCCGGTATCAAAGAGATTACCATTAAAGATGATGATATCATAACACCAGATTCCGACAGTATGTCTATTGTGTCTTATAAGAAGAATTCCTTTGATAATGCATACAGGCAGAAGGTCTGTGAGGCAATCTTTGATAAGTCAAAGGGTATCTATGTATATGACTTTGAGCACCAGACCAAGAGTGATCTGCAGACTCAGATTGATTCATATCAGACGATGTTAGACGATGCGAAGGAAGCTGGAGATACAGATACAGAGGATTATTGTAAGGAATACATATCCTATCTGGAAAATGAAATGGCAACGGCAACGGATGAGAGAGAAGGAGCCGGTGATTACAGTGCATCGGATTATATCGGACAGATTGGCGATAATCAGTTCATGCTCTCATTTTCAGAGGGAACAGAAGGGTTAAATGCAAGCTTTGATCTTTCTTATTATCCATCCGAAAGCATGATCAATTACAGACCATATGAGGGTGCATCCTTTGTATATGCTTATGACGCAAAGTATGGAGAAGAGGGGATTGATGACAGCATTGTAAATACTTGTACATTTTCTGAAGATGAAGCCGTATCACTGGCACAGGAATTTCTTGCCGGATGTGGAATTGATGATGTGATCGTTACAGATAAATCTCCGTTATTATGGGAGTATTATGACAGCTCTTATAATGTGATTGCAACAGAGTATGAAGGCTATATCGTAAACTTTGGACGTTCTGTCAATGGAACTGCTCCATACAGTGCGGATCTGTCTATGGTTGACACTCTTTCAAGCGATGAGGATGATGCCTGGTATGATGCTCCAACAGAGACGTTCTCCATTCAGATCGACTCCAATGGCGTGATCAACGCAAGCTGTTATCCATTGTTAGTTTCAACCGGTGAGGATCAAAAAAATGTAGATCTTTTGAGCTGGAAGGAGCTTTTAAAGGAACTGGATAAGAATGTTGCACAGTATTATACAGATAATAAGACTTCCTACAGCGATATTGAATTTAACGATGTCAGATTGACATATTACTGTATTAAGGATGATTCTCAGGATGATGTATATAATTATGTTCCTGTATGGATATTTGCACAGGCAGACGAAAATGATGGAACATATGATTTTGACTATCCGGTACAGGCACTTATGGTAAATGCAACCGATGGAACAATCTACAATCTGAAAGATGTTCTGGAGGCCGGTTCGATCTCATACAGTGATTATTACGATGATCAGGGTGATATGATCGATGGATACGAATATGATGACAGTGATATGGAAAGTATAGATTCAGATGGCAGTGATGACGGATCCGGTGATTCATCAGATGGCAGTGATGACGGATCCGATGATTCATCAGATGAGATAGAGGATGGATCCGATGAAGGGATCATTGACGACGAAGGTCTGTTAGAGGATGATGTTGTAGAATAATACAATCCTACAGGAAAATAAGGTGTCATACGACGCCAGACTATAAAGATGCAGGACGAGTGATATTTTTTATCATTTGCCCTGCGTTTTTTATTGGTTTTGGTATTGACAAAAATACCCCTATGGGGTATATATAATATCGTATCCGGGATCATTAAAATTGGATACAAAAAATAAATGTACAGATACAGATGGATGAAAAAATTCAGGAAACAGACAGAAGGGAGCGGACAAGAATGGAAGAACCATGTTGCCATTGTCATAAAACAAAACAGAGAACAGAAGGTGAATATAAGAAGCTGATGAACCGGCTGAACCGGATCGAGGGACAGATCCGGGGAATCAAGGGAATGCTGGAAAAGGATGCATATTGTACGGACATATTAGTACAGGTTGCCGCTGTCAATTCTGCATTGAACAGCTTTAATAAGGAACTTCTTGCAGAGCATATCCGAACCTGTGTGATCGAGGATATCAAAGCAGGAAAAGAAGATACGGTGGATGATCTGGTAGATACCATTAAGAAATTAATGAAATAAACACATAGAAATTTTCTGTCTGAAAGATCGTATGAGAATATGTTCGTATGATTGCTTTGGATATGAAACATAATAAAAATGTGTTTAAGATATAATGAAGGCATAGAATGTGCGAAGCACATGATAAAAGCTTGATAAGAGGGTGAATGAATTGGATAAATATAACGTAACAGGAATGAGCTGCAGTGCCTGCAGCGCAAGCGTAGAAAAGGCAGTGAAGAAAGTAAAAGGGATTGACAGTTGTACCGTCAGCCTGCTTACAAATTCGATGACAGTAGAAGGACATGCTGATCCTAAGACAGTTATTGAAGCAGTAGAAAAGGCAGGATATGGAGCCAGTCTGATGACAGGAGAAGACCGGAAGAATGTCGGGAAGAAGCAGGCAGCGGATGCAGATGAATTGGATAATCATGCAGCCCTGCACAAGATGAAGGTCCGGCTGATCGCATCTATCGTTCTGTTAACTCCGCTGATGTACATTTCCATGGGACATATGATGTGGGGATGGCCACTGCCGGCGATTATCAGTGATAACCATGTCGCTATGGGACTGATCCAGATGTTATTTGCAATTGCGATCATGGTTGTAAACCAGAAGTTTTTTATTAATGGATTTAAGGGTGTGATCCATGGAGCACCGGGTATGGATACATTAGTAGCACTTGGCTCAGGCGCATCCTTTATTTACAGCACATATGTATTATTTGCAATGACAGATGCCGTGATGCGGCAGGATAATGACCGTGTTATGACCTTGATGCATGATTTTTATTTTGAATCGGCAGCGATGATTCTTGCACTTATAACGGTTGGTAAGACACTCGAGGAATATTCCAAAGGTCGTACGACAGATGCCTTAAAGGGATTAATGAAGCTTGCACCCAAAACAGCCCTTGTTCTTCGTGATGGAGAAGAACAGGAAGTTGCTGCTGAGGATGTGGTAGTTGGAGAGGTATTTATCGTCCGTCCGGGATCCAGTGTTCCGGTAGATGGTGTGGTTATAGAAGGAAACAGTGCGGTTGATGAGTCTGCTTTATCCGGTGAGAGTCTTCCGGTTGATAAAGCAGAAGGAGATAAGGTATCTGCCGCAACGATCAATAAATCCGGTTATCTGAAATGTCGGGCAACCAGAGTCGGTACAGATACGACTTTATCCCAGATCATAGAGATGGTCAGTGATGCAGCAGCAACAAAAGCACCGATCGCAAAGATTGCAGATAAGGTATCCGGTATCTTTGTTCCGGCTGTCCTGATCTGTTCCTTGATCACTATTATTGTATGGATCATTGCAGGAGAGAGCACAGGCTTTGTACTTGCCAGAGGTATATCGGTGCTTGTGATCAGTTGTCCATGTGCACTTGGACTTGCAACACCGGTTGCCGTTATGGTAGGTAACGGTGTCGGAGCAAAGCAGGGTATCCTATTTAAGAATGCGGCAGCACTTGAGATGACAGGAAAAACAGATGTGGTTGTACTGGATAAGACAGGAACGATCACAAATGGAACGCCGGAAGTGGTAGATGTAGTTCCGGGAAATGGATACAGTGAGACAGACCTGCTTACCTTTGCAGCAAGTCTGGAACAATACAGTGAGCACCCGATAGGCAAAGCCATTATGGAATATGTCGGACAGAAAGGGATCAAGCCACAGAAGATTGAAGATTTTCAGGTGCTTCCGGGAAATGGACTCCGCTGTAGATTAAGCAGTGAGGCGGTTTCACAGAATGAAAGAGGATTTTGTGCAGGACAGAACCATTCTCAGATATCAGATCATATTTTGCTTGGTGGAAATGGAAAATTTATCAGCCAGTATGTAACCTTATCCGAGGCGGATAAGACACTGGCAGAAGAATTAGCTTCACAGGGCAAGACCCCGATCTATCTGGCAATCGATGAGAATAAACTGATCGGTATCCTTGCAGTTGCAGATACGATCAAAGAGGATGGAATCCTTGCGATCAAAGAATTAAAAGAGATGAATTATTCAGTTGTTATGTTAACCGGAGATAATGCAAAGACAGCAGAAGCAATCGGTAAACAGGCAGGTGTTGACCGCGTGATCGCTGATGTACTGCCGGATGGAAAAGAAGCGGTAGTAAGAGAACTGATGAAGGAGCACCGTGTGATCATGGTTGGTGACGGCATTAATGATGCCCCTGCATTAACCCGTGCGGATATCGGTATGGCGATCGGAGCCGGAACCGATGTTGCAATCGATGCGGCAGATGTGGTACTGATGCGGGAAGGTCTTCGAACCGTTCCTGCAGCAATCCGGTTAAGTATGGCAACGATACGAAATATCAAAGAGAACCTGTTCTGGGCATTTATTTATAACATTATCGGAATACCGCTTGCCGCAGGTGTCTGGTATCCGATGTTTGGCTGGAAATTAAACCCGATGTTTGGAGCATTTGCCATGAGCCTTTCCAGTTTTTGTGTAGTAATGAATGCATTACGGTTGAATTTCGTGAAGATATATGTTAATAATAGTAAATACAGAATACACCAAAAAATGGTATCAAAAAATGTTGAGGGAAATAATAAGATAGAAAAGGAGACTGGTACGATGAATAAGACGGTGTATATAGAAGGAATGATGTGCGGACACTGCGAGGCAAGGGTGAAGAAAGCATTTGAGGCACTTCCACAGGTAATAGAAGCGGAGGTCAGCCATGAGAAGAAGCAGGCGGTGCTTACTTTAAGTGGCGAGTTATCCGATAAAGAGATTAAGAATACAGTGAAGGAAGCCGGATATAAGGTAACTTCGATCAGGTAAAATAGAAATACGGGATAAAAGATAAAATGGCAGGGCACGGTTTATGGTGTCCTGTCATAAATTAATAAGAAGGAAATTGTCTATGAAGAAACTATTGAACAGGTTATTTAGTCGAATGGTAATTACATGTCTGCTGGTAGCGGCACAGTTGATCTTCTTTATGGTAGAAGTATTAAAGCTGCAGCAATACTATGTATTGGTGGCGGCTATTTTGCATTTGTTAAGTTTTATAGCTGTGATGCATCTGTTATTAAAGGATGTGAATCCGTCAATTAAATTGGCATGGATCGTTCCGATCCTGATGTTTCCGGTCCTCGGTGGTCTGCTTTATCTGCTCTATGGACATATCATTATGCCGAAGAAGTTAGAGAAATATATGAAGCATGCGGCAGAATGGGACTACGAGACGGATCTGTATGCAAATATGGCATATTTCAGTGATGTGATAAAGGGGCAGCCGCCATACCGGTTGTTCAAATATACAGAAGATTATGCAGGTTCGCTTGTATATCAGAATACGGATGTCCGGTATTATCCGATGGGGGACGATGTCTGGCCGGATTTTGTCGATGACCTGAAATCGGCAAAAAAGTATATTTTCCTTGAATATTTCATCATCAATCCGGGCGAAATGTGGAATACGGTGCTTGAGATCTTAAAAGAGAAAGTAAAAGAGGGCGTGGAAGTCCGCCTGATCTATGATGATATCGGCTCAGTCTTTTATGTGCCAAAGTATTACTGGCGTGAGCTGGAGAGCCATGGGATCAAATGTATGGCATTTAATCAGGTGGTACCATTTCTGGCAACGATCTTTAATAACAGGGATCATCGGAAAATCGCGGTTATGGATGGTAAGGTTGCTTATACCGGCGGCTTTAATCTATCCGATGAGTATATAAATAAGAAAGCACCTTATGGCAAATGGAAGGATAATGGTATCCGTATGGAAGGTGATGCTGCATGGCGTTTTACAATCCTGTTTTTACAGCTGTGGAACAGTATCCGAAATGAAGATAAGCATATCTTAAGCTATCGTCCAACAGAGCAGAAGAAGCATTTGAATGATGGATATCTTCAACCATATACGACAAATCCGCTCAAGAAAGAGCCGATTGGCGAGAACATATATATGCAGATGATCAATGACGCAAGAGAGTATGTATATATTTTTACACCATATCTGATCGTATGCAATGAGATGATGACAGCATTAAAGCTTGCGGCAAAGAGAGGCATCGATATCCGAATCGTAACACCGGCGATCCCGGATAAGAAGATGATCTTTCGTATGACACAGTCGAGCTACAAAGAGCTGCTTCGTGCCGGCGTGAAGATCTATCAGTACACACCGGGATTTATCCATTCCAAATGTATCCTGACGGATGATAATCTGACATCAATCGGTTCGATCAATATGGATAACCGAAGTTTTTATCATCATTTTGAATGTGGTGTATTGGTATATGATTCCAGTATCATTGCAGAAGTGAAGTACGATATGGTTTCAACGATGAGGGAATCCGAAGAGATCACACTGGATTGGTGTAAGGAGCATATGTCCAGAATTACACTGGTGGATGCCTTCCTCAGACTCCTGTCACCATTGCTATAGGAATAAAGGTAAAGAGAGAAAATGACAAAAACAAATAAGAAACAAAAAGCCGGAGATCAAAAGCCGGCTTTTTCAAAAATGAACGATTTTAAAAAAGAAGCGGCATTTCATATTTTTAAAGAAAGCATTACAACGGCATTCCTGCTGTACATGTTTGTTGTTTTTCCATTGGTTCTTCATGATGGATATATGGATATTACGATCACAAAATACAATTTCTTTAAAAATGGAGTATTGATCTATGGGATATTGATGTGTCTGACATTTATACTCGGATTTACGGATCATATGGAAGAGCATACGGATGCTGCAAAAAAAACGGGAAGAGGCAGAAATTTTCTGGCGTCGGATATCTGGATGGGAGCCTTTGTGCTGTCAGGCACACTTGCATGGATCATGGCAGATGATAAAATGGCAGCCTACACCGGATCCATGGGAAGACGCTGCGGACTGGAATTTCTGGTGCTTGTGCTTGTGCTTTATATTGGCATTGGAAGCGGATATAAATGGCAGCAGATCCTGGCACCGGTGTTTTCTGTTATCAGTGGACTTGCATTTTTGATGGGAAGCTTACAACACCTGGATATTGATGTGTTTCATCTGTTGTCACATATCAGAGAGGATCAGCAGGCGATGTTCCTGTCCACCTTTGGAAATATCAATATATTTGCTGGCTTTGTCTGCATCAGTGCTGCGTTCTTTTCCGGTATGTATCTGATCGAAGAAAAGCGGGCATACCGGATCTGCTATATGGCAGCCCTTTTGTTGGGCGGAGCCGCCTTGATCGCGGCAAATAGTGACAGTGCATATATGGGACTTGCTGCAGCATGGGTGATATTACTCTTTTTCGCATTAAAACGAAGCCTGTTTGCAGAATTTGTAACTGTTTGTACCATCTTTCTTTCCGGTTATACGATCATGGCGTGGATCACGACAGGAACCGGAAGGGGATATGAGAAGCTGTCCGGTCTGGCGAAGCTGGTGGATGCAAGAGACATATTGACTGTCTGTTGTGTGATCGGTATCTTGTGTGCGATATGGTTATCAAAGAAGAAATATAATACAGGAGGATCCGCATTATCCCGTTTGCTCATAGCAGGAATATTGCTCATAGCAGGGATCACCGTGACAGTTATCGGCTGTATCAACCATTGGGAGATCTTCGTATTTGATGATTTCTGGGGAGATTACAGAGGCTTCATCTGGTCGAGATTATGCCGGATCTATCAGGATCTGCCATTTGTTGATCAGGTATTTGGAAATGGAAATGAAAGCATCTATGCGCTGATGTCTGCCCGGTATTATGATGAGATGCTGGCAGTAACCGGAACGGTTTATGACAGTGCACATAATGAATATCTGCAGTATCTGGTCACGATGGGAGCTTTTGGCCTGATCACTTATGTAGGGCTGATCATTACTTCGATCCGTAACTGTGTGAAAACCTGGAAGGATGAACCGGTGATGCTTGCGGTTCTGATGCTTATCGTTTCTTATATCACACAGGCGTTCGTCAATGTAGAGCAGCCGATCACGACACCGTTCCTGTTTTTATTTGTGGCGATAGCAGCAGGAATACGCAGAAACAGTCTGAAAAAAGCAAACTGAAACACGGTCTTGTCAAAGTGTTGTATTTCGTTGTATAATCACGGAGTATGTGTATTATAGATGGATAATGGTCGGAAAGTGATCGGAGACATATATTTTGCCGCAGCTATCCGGGCACAGAATAAATAAGTAGATAATAATTATGATATAAGAGGTCAGCATCTGAGCGGATGCTGTTACAGGAGGAAAAAAATGAAGGTTTATGACGAGTTAGTGGCAAGAGGATTAATTGCCCAGACAACAGATGAAGAAGAGATCAAAGAGCTGGTAAATAATGGAAAAGCTGTTTTCTATATAGGATTTGACCCAACTGCAGACAGTCTTCATGTAGGGCATTTCATGGCACTTTGCCTGATGAAGCGTTTACAGATGGCAGGTAATAAGCCGATCGCCCTGATCGGTGGCGGTACAGCTATGATCGGTGATCCGTCCGGACGTACCGATATGAGACAGATGATGACAACAGAAACGATCGCTCATAATGTAGAATGCTTCAAGAAGCAGATGAGCCGTTTTATCGATTTCTCAGAAGGCAAGGCACTTCTTGTAAATAATGCAGACTGGTTACTTGACCTGAACTATGTAGATGTTCTTCGTGAGGTTGGTCCGCATTTCTCAGTCAACAATATGCTTCGTGCAGAGTGCTACAAACAGAGAATGGAGAAGGGCTTAAGCTTCTTAGAGTTCAACTACATGATCATGCAGAGCTACGATTTCTATGAGTTATTCCAGAAATATGGCTGTAATATGCAGTTCGGTGGTGATGACCAGTGGAGCAACATGCTTGGTGGTACAGAGCTGATCCGTAGAAAGCTTGGCAAGGATGCATATGCCATGACGATCACCCTGCTTCTGAACTCAGAAGGCAAGAAGATGGGTAAGACACAGAAGGGTGCTGTATGGCTTGATCCAAACAAGACATCACCATTTGAGTTCTACCAGTACTGGAGAAATGTTGCAGATGCCGATGTATTAAAATGTATCCGTATGCTGACCTTCCTTCCACTGGAAGAGATCGACAAGATGGACAGATGGGAAGGCAGTCAGTTAAATACAGCAAAAGAGATCCTTGCATTTGAACTTACAAAGCTGGTTCATGGCGAAGAAGAAGCAGTAAAGGCACAGGAGAGTGCAAGAGCATTATTCTCCAAGGGTGTTGCTGCTGATATGCCATCTGTTACATTGTCAGCCGATGATTTCAAGGATGGTGCGATCGATATCGTATCCGTACTTGTAAAGTCCGGTCTGGTATCCTCCAGAAATGAAGGAAGACGTGCGGTAGAGCAGGGCGGTGTTGCTGTTGATGGTGACAAGATACCAGATATCTCAGTTACAATTCCGGAAGAGAAGTTTGATGGAGACGGAATTGTTGTAAGACGTGGTAAGAAGAACTTCCGTAAGGTAAGTAAATAACAGATTCGAAAGAATAATAAAATAAACATAATAAAAACTCCGGTTATCTGGAATTAGGATTCTAATTTTGATGATCGGAGTTTTGTTATTATTATTATTATGATGTAAATTATGCAGAAAAAAAGCAGAAATGTCAGTTGTACATGTCATTTATGCATGATAAAACGTAGAATTGACAATCTATGTTTTTTTTAGTCTGTTTTATGGTATTCTAATTTCCGGATATTAGCGGTGTTTTGTGTAAGCCTCTATCAGACTGAGCATAACATGCTGGTCTTCAGGGGATAAGGATGAATAAAGAGCATTCAGTTTCGATTGATTATAGCTTTCAGAATGTTGATTGTATTCAAGAATATCAGAAAAAGTATAATCCAGATATTCGGTGATATTTGCAAGTGTATCCAGACTCACTTTGCAGATACCACGTTCAAGCTGACTGATAAAACCTACAGACAGATTGAGGTCTTCCGCCATCTGTTCCTGGGTGACATCTTTCATTTTTCTGCGTATTTTTATGCGTGATCCTATAATTTTATAATTCAGTGTCATGATGGTATTCCTTTTCTTTTTAAGTATTTTCTAATAAATATTAAAAAAGAAACAGATAGTGACACTTCTATTATATGTAAAAACTAACAATAATACTGCATATATCTAAGAAATATACTAAAATTTACAAGTGGCATTCAAATGAGAGGGAAGTGTTATACAAATGAAAATTGGTATATGTGATTCATCTATGCATGAAGTGGAAGCTGTGAAGGATTTTATAGAATCCCGTATGGATCTGGATAATGTAGAGTTTGAATTGTATCTGCCGGAAGAAGCGTCTATAGATGTAGAAGAAAGTACCTTTTCCTGTGATATATTTATTACGGAGATCGTATTTGACAATCTGCACTATAACGGGATCTGTCTGGCCAGAGCCATCAATCGTTCTGTTCCAAATTGCAAGATTATATTTTATGCAGACCATATTCCGGATGGCTGGGATATCTATGACGTGGAGCACTGCAATTGTGTTATGAAGCGAAACCGAGATATCAAGCTGGTGCATGCCGTTGATACGGCGATCAAGCGCCTGAATATGAGCAAAAGTAATTTTATCCGGGTCTGCTATGGGAAAACGATCAATATTTTTTCAGCTTCGGAGATCATCTGTATTCACAGAGATGATCGTCTCACCAGATACTGTACAACAAGAGGTGATTATGTGCAGTATATTACGCTGACAAATGCTTTGAAAAATCTTCCGAAGATATTTGTCCGTGTAAACAGTAATTGTATTATCAACCGTCAGCACGTCAAGCATTATTCCAGATCAACCGTAACTCTGGATAATGGAGAAGTCGTAAAGATCGGAAGACCATACAAAGAAGAAGTTTTTTCATAAAAATAGAATGATTCTCTCTGTTTTGCAGATACTAGTTCGTATGAATGTATCTGTGAAACAGGGAGATTTTTTATATGAAAGATAAAATATTTGGAATATTACAACGGGTTGGACGGTCGTTTATGCTTCCGATTGCGATCCTGCCGGTGGCAGGACTACTGCTTGGAATCGGAAGCTCATTTACCAATGAAACCATGCTTGAAACATATGGGCTGATGCGGATCCTTGGGCCGGGAACGATATTTGCTGCTGTATTTGAGGTAATGAGTGAGGCAGGAAATGTGGTATTTGCCAATTTGCCAATCCTGTTTGCCATGGGCGTGGCGATCGGTATGGCAAAAAAGGAGAAGGAAGTTGCTGCGCTATCAGCGGCTATTGCATTCTTTATCATGCATGCATCGATCAGTGCGCTGATCACGATAAATGGTGGTACGGAAGCAATGCTTGCAGGGGCGGTTATTTCTGTCTGCGGTATCACATCTTTGCAAATGGGTGTATTTGGCGGTATCCTGGTAGGACTTGGTGTGGCTGCCCTGCATAACCGCTTTTATAAGATTGAACTGCCGCAGGTGTTGTCTTTCTTTGGTGGTTCCAGATTCGTTCCGATCATATCAGCATTGGTATATACCGGAGTTGGTATTTTGATGTTCTTTATCTGGCCGGCAATCCAGAAAGGCATCTATACCGTAGGTGATCTGGTTTTAAATTCCGGCTATGCAGGAACCTGGGTATATGGATTTATGGAACGTCTACTGATACCATTTGGCCTGCATCATGTGTTCTATCTGCCATTCTGGCAGACTGCGGTCGGAGGAACGCTGGAGGTTGGCGGGCGTGTTGTAGAAGGAGCACAGAATATCTTCTTTGCACAGCTTGCAGATCCATTCGTTACAAAGTATGCGGTATCAGCTACCAGATTTATGTCCGGTAAATTCCCACTTATGATATTTGGTCTGCCGGGAGCGGCTCTTGCCATGTATAAAACAGCAGCATCGGAGAAACGGAAGGCAGCAGGCGGACTGCTTCTTTCCGCAGCCCTTACAGCCATGATCACAGGTATTACAGAGCCGCTGGAATTCACATTTTTATTTGTTGCACCGGCTCTGTATGGAATCCATTGTATTCTGGCAGGCTTTGCCTATATGCTGATGCATGTATTTGAAGTCGGTGTGGGAATGACCTTCTCCGGCGGTCTGATCGATCTTACCCTGTTCGGCATCATGCAGGGAAATGCAAAGACGAACTGGATCTGGATCGTGATTGTCGGTATCGGTTATTTTATCGTATATTATGTATTGTTCTATTATCTGATCCGGCGGTTTGATCTGAAAACACCGGGCAGAGATAACAATGACGAAGTGAAATTATATCGTCGAAGTGATGTGGATGCCAGAAAGCATGGAGAAAATGCCGGAGAGCAGGGATCAGACAATGGCCGGAATACGGATGTTTTCCGGAATCACAGCCCACAGATGGAGACTTCCAGGCTGATCTGTGAAGGACTTGGCGGCAAGGCCAATATATCGGACGTTGACTGCTGTGCAACCAGACTGCGTTGTACGGTATATGATGCAGCTCTTGTAAAAGAAGATATTCTCCGGGCAAGCGGAGCATCCGGCGTGGTGAAAAAAGGATATGGCGTACAGGTCATCTATGGCCCGAAGGTGTCTGTGATCAAATCCAATCTGGAAGATTATCTGGAGGGGTATGATGAGAAAGCGGTTATTGCAGTATCTATATTGAGTCCGGTTACAGGAGAGGTTTTTGAATTATCAAGTGTGCCGGATGAGGCATTTTCCAGTGGAATAATGGGCGATGGAATCGCTGTATTGCCAACGGATCCTGAAATAACCGCGCCTGTTGCCGGAACGATTGCCTTTGTCTTCGACACGAAGCATGCCATAGGGCTGGTAACGGAACAGGGAATCGGTGTGATGATCCATATTGGAATCGATACGGTAAAGCTAAAGGGCAAAGGCTTTGACGTACTGGTTGAGACCGGACAGATAGTGTCTGCCGGACAGCCGGTCATGCGGCTGGATCTTCCTTATCTGAAGAAGCATGCGCCATCCTTAATATCCCCTATCATTATAACAGAGCTCCCGGATGGCTATAAACTGCGTCCGGTAAAGACCGGAAAGGTGAAGAATGGCGAGGAGCTCCTGGTTGTAGAGAAGGGATAGGATAAATAGAAATGACAGAAGGATTTCCACTTGTGGAAATCCTTTTGTGAATATATTATAATAATAAATAGATTAAAGGCAACAAAGGCGGAAGGATAAATGGCAGGAAAAAAACTGGATGAACAGATGGAAAAGACAATACGGAATAATTACAGACGATTGACAGGCTGTCTGATCGACCGGAAAATGACGATCACAACCATGGAAAGTATCACCTGCGGGCAGATTGCTTCCCTAATCACAGATACTGAAGGGGCATCTGCAATATTAAAAGGAGCATTTGTAACCTATTCCAACGAAGCAAAGATCATGCAGGGTGTTCCGGAAGCGATGATAGAAACTTGTGGTGTCTATTCCAAAGAAACAGCGCGGGCAATGGCAGAAGCCTGTAAACAGGCATATCGTGCAGACATCGGAATTGGTATTACCGGGACAACGGGAAATATTGATCCAAACAATCAGGACAGTGTACCGGGAGAAGTATATTATGCAGTGGCTGTTTCTGATACGATCATCGATGGATATTTCCAGATGGGAGAACAGGATTCCAGACTGTATTATAAACTTTATGCCGCGGAGAAGGTGGCAGAAACGCTTGGGGATGTGCTTGGGGTTGAAATAGAAGCGGTTCTTGCCTGATGGTGTGACGAATATATTGTTGGAGAAATATATAAGATATGGGGGATGAAGATATGAAAAAGAAATTAATGGGGTTGATTATATGTTTAATAGGATTTGGAATGGGCTTCCTGTCCTTACTGTATTCCAATGAGACTGTGCGATCCCTTGAAGAATGTACGCGAAAAGTAGTTAATCCAAGCATAAAAGATAAAAAGGACTGGATATTTTCCTCAATTGGGAATATAGGAATTGTGCTATTGATCGTTGCTGTAATAACAGCAATTGTGCTGGCGGTTATTCGTTTTTTTGCTAACTCAAAATGTATGCAGTTGGCAATCACAATAGGACAGCTTGTAACAGATGCCATTTTATCGTTGTATATTACAGAGGTAATTATATATTACCGCAATCAGTTGCAGCAGGAACGTTTTTATACAACAATGGGAGATTCTGTACATATTGGAGTGTATATATTAGAATATGCGGTATTCTATATTTGTATATCCATCTTGTTCAACCGATCTGTTGAAAAAATAATACGAAAGCCTAAAAAGGACTGCAGACTATCCATATGGCAGGTGAAGAATGAACAGGAATTTATGGAAATAAAGGAACTGGTACATAGGGAACATTTTAACGATTGTTATGGATATATGAAATATCGTGAGGAACCGTTGGCTTCGATGCAGTTTTATGTGATCAGTGAAATGAACTGGTCGGGAAATCAGGAAGTAGCACAGTGGAAGTATTATTCAAATGGTGATTTTATAGACTTGGATGATACAGAACTCAGAACCAAACTGCTGGTAGCAAAAAATGCTGAAAATATAAACTGGCAGTTATAAGATAAAGAAACGAGGGTAAAAAGGATGAGAAAAAAAGCGGAATTTATAGTATTAAGTATAGTATTGGCAGGCAGCCTAATGGGATGCAGTTTTTCCTTAAAAAAAGATGCAGATGGCAGCAGCAAAAAGGCCGAAACAACCGTGACAGAAGAAACCGGAAAAACGGATGAAACAACCGGTATGGATGCAGGTCCTGACACGGAAACCTCAGAGGAGGCTTCTTCTGCAGCAGGATCAGATGGCAAGGCAGCCGCACTTCCGGAAGAGAAGAAGGTAGGAGCCGGAACAGGAGAAATGCCAGAAGAATATTCCAAAAATATGGTTGTTGATTCGAAGTTATCCGGAAAGGTTTCGGTATACGACTGTACAGCCTCATATCATATTCCTTACATAGATTATGACAGCATAGCCTGTGAAAATGTAAATAAACAGGTAGAAAAGCTTGCGAATGATTATATGACAAAAGAGGGAGAATATAGTACAGGATGTATTGCAATCGGATACGAATGGTCGGTATATGAGGATCTGTTGTCTTTGGTGATCCGGCTTGATTTTGATGCGAATGAAGTGGCTGATTTCTATGTATATACGGTTGATCTTAATAAAGACATACAGCTTTCTAAGGCAGATGTAATAGATTATCTCGATATTGATAATTCTACCTATGAGAGAGAGGTTCAGGATGAGCTGGATGGTTATTTTACAAATACATATAAGGATGTAACCGGAACGGACGAGTTCCTGAAAGAGACGTATGACAGAACGATTGCAATGTCCAACATAAGGGACACAGTGCCTTATGTAAATGGTGATGGTGAGCTGTGCGTGATCGGTAAAATATATTCAATCGCCGGACCGGATTATTATGAACGTCAGTTAAGTGTTGAGAGCCTGGATGAAGAATGTGAATACAGCGGGGCTGTATACGAAGCAGCGGAGTATGATGATAGTTCCTATGATACAGCATCGGATGACTACATTCTTCCGTATAGCGACAGTACATATCTGACCGAGGAAGATCTGGATGGATTAACGAAGGATGAGCTTCGTCTCGCCTGCAATGAGCTATATGCCCGCCATGGAAGAAAATTCAAGGATGCAGATTATCAGGCATATTTCAATTCTAAAAGCTGGTATCACGGAACAGTCGATCCGGAGGATTTTGATGATACTGCAGTATTTAATCAATATGAGCTTGCAAACCGGGATTTCATTATAGAGTATGAGAAGGAGAAGGGGTATAAGTAAGATAGAGATATAAGATTATAGAGAAAATGCAATGTAGAATGTCAAAATTGCAGGGGACGGTTATGGGTTTATATTTGTGATATTATTATATAAATTAACCAGAACTTTTGAAGCGTGTATTGAAAATAAATGAAGGGAGACGAATGTTTATGAATGATGTAAGAAAAGGAAAGTTCCATATGGCAAGAATATGGAAGAAAACCATTTGTATGGTGATGGTTGCAACCATGATAATTGTTTATATGCCAAATGATATATTTGGTAAAAACAATATAAGCAAAGTGAAAGCAGCAACAACTTATAATGGAGGTGCGGCGGCAAATTATGGATTAACTTATACAGATAATAGTGGTGGAACAAACGTTAATTCATATAATAGCGGATATGCATATTTTCAAGGTAATGATTGTGCGAACTACGTTTCACAGTGTTTAGTAGCCGGAGGATTACAAACGGATGGCACATGGTATGCGTATTCAACAGCATGGAAAAGAGCGGATTATTTATTGGAATGGTTCCGGGCAAAACCGGAGTATAGTGGTTTGATTGTAAGAAATCCTTCTCCGTCAGATGTAAAAATAGGTGATCCGTTATTTTATGTATGGGGAACAGAAGTAGATGGTAAGGTTCCAAATGACATTGATCATGCTGGTATCTGTACCGGAGTGTCCGGAAATACACCATTGGTTTCGGCCCACAGCAATAACCGTAAGAATTTTGCGGCATGGAGAATGAACGCGGGTGCAGTATATGTTGTAAAACTGCATGAATTGTCATCCTCACAGACAGCGCATGGTGAAATGACGACACCAACGATAACAACAAATAGAAATTGTTATGCTGTTGGTGAGACAATGAATATAACATGGGATAAAACCAGCAGTCAAAGTGACTTTCTTCATTATTGGCTGATTATTACAAATACTGACACAAGTAAGGAATGTTATGGTGGTGCAACAGGTGCAAATGGGGATGTAAATGCAAATAGTTACCAATTTACTATACCGGAAGCAGGACATTATCGGATAAATGTCTGGGCAGTGCCATATAATGATAAAGATAATCGACAGAGAATGGCATCAAAAACAGTATGCACTTATGGCTATGATAGTGAAACTCAAAATCTAGGTAATGATTTTTATGCTACTATAATGAATACCAGAATAAAAAAATATGTTACAGCTGATAGTGATGATAATGTAACAATCCGAACAGGTTCAAATCAAGCAAATCAGTTATGGCATTTTATAAGACAAAGTAATGGTTCCTATGAGATTGTAAATTATGCATCAGGAAAAGCTCTTGATGACAGTAATTGGGGACAGACAAATGGAACTAATGTAGGTGTATACTCAAGAAATAATACGACAGCACAGCGATGGTTTATCAGAGGTACAGCAGGTGCATATTTCTTAAATGCTTCGTGTGGATCTGCAGTTCTGGATGTTGAAAGCTATGGATCATTAGATGGCACCAATGTGTGGTTGTATGAAAGAAATGATTCAGGTGCTCAGAAATTTACGATACAAAAGCAATCCATTAATTTAAGTAAATGTAGTGTGACAGGACTGGAAAGAATACAGGGCGGATTTAAATTGTCATGGCAGACAGTATCTGGTGCTACAAAATATGAAATTTACCGGAAAAAGCAGACCGATACAAATTATGCAAAGCTGACTACAGTTGCTGGTGGAAGCACAAATACATATAAGGATACAAATTGCGTGTCAGGCGTGACATATCAATATCTTGTGAGAGCTGTGAATAATTACACGACAGGTGCTTCTGAATGCGGTGGATATGGATTATATCTTGACAGCACTAATGTATGGATAACAGCAGCTTTGACAAAGAAGATAAGTCTTTCCTGGAATGAAGTAAATGGAGCTAATGGATATTACGTTTATATGTATGATACAGCAAGTAAAAAATGGCAAAGAGTACTTGATGTAGCTGGAAAATCTACAACCTCATGTACATTATCGGGATTAAAACAGAATACTACATATAATTTTTTAGTTAAGGCATATGGTACATGTACTTATAATAAGATTTCAATCCATACAAGTTATAACAGCAATGTTTTGACTGTTACAACAGCAGCGTATAATGGAATGAAAAAGACTTCCAAAGGCTGGTATTACTATAGAAATGGTGTAAAACAAACAAATTATACAGGTTTATTAAAGCGTACAAATGGTACATGGTGCTATATTAAAAATGGAAAATGGCAGTCGAAATTTACCGGAATTGTAAAACATACGGATGGAAAATACTACTATGTATATAAGGGAAGAAAGAAAAATAGTACAAAACTGGTAAAAAATACAGATGGAAAATGGTGGTATGTAAAGAAAGGTGTATGGCAGCCAAAATATAAAGGTATTGTTAAGAAATCAGGAAAGAAATACTATGTAGTTAAGGGCAAAAAGAGTAACAAGACAGGTTATGTAACGGTCAAAGGCAAACGCTACAGAGTAGTAAAAGGAAAAGTACAATAGAAGTTTGCTGGCATAAGTTCGGCATACAATAGTAAAGAATAATTATAGGTAATTTACCGCATATTTCAATAGCATCTGATAGCAAAGGCTATTGAAATATGCGGTACATCGTAATTCTCCTTCTACTGCTGTCAGAAGGGACTATAACCATAACATGATTGTATGAAAGAGTAAATATCTACTGTGCAAGAGTAAGATTCACCTTGGATTGGGCGTGTGCGTCACATTGTAATATGATAGTAATAAGGCAAATTATGATCCTAATAGAAAAGAAATGCATAGTCAGAGAGGTACTTTGACCGGAATGATTAGAGGTGCATTGGTCAATGCTAATGAATTAGCATTTTAACAGGAAACAACATTGTATAACAACATTCTGAATGTAATATCAGCTTGTACTTATTAATAAAGCGATGTTCGTCGCGATGTGGTCTTTTTTTGAGGAGAGATGAGGATGGAGAATAATAGTCAAATATGGTTTAGAATTAGTAAATTACCGGATCTTACCTTAATGAAATATGCCTCTCTTGAAGGAAATGGTATAGGAGATATATTAGAAAAACATCTGTCTTTTTTACGTTTGCTTAATCGAAAAGGGATTATTTCTAATATATCATTTCATTTGTTTTACATTTATATTTCCAATAAGGATTTTGAAGGTGATAAATTAGAAATTCTTTTGCTTGTTAGAGGAAACGAAGATAAGCACACTGATGTGCCTCAATGAGACAGAAGAAGAAGTACTTGTGGTACTGTTAGCTATGGGAGCAGCTTTATTTTGTGGTGTAATAAGTGCATCAGATAAAAACAGAACAGTGAAAAAAGTGGTGATAGATCTGGTCAGTGCTGTTCTTGCTCCGGGAGTTCTGTTATATGGATTGTTTCGCATATTAGGCAAAGTGGATGATGATGTGAGAGCACGGGCTAAGCTGCATGCTGATATTCCGGAGAATACGCGTTTGGGAAGTGGTATGACATCATTTGGTAAACCATTGTTCCTTGCAGTCCTTGCTTTATTGGTTGTAATTATTATATTAATGGCTATGAGCTGCAGATTGGTATCAAAAAGATCAAAACAGAGAGCTGTGATCGTATGCTGGTGTATGATAATAGCGATTGCATTTTTAATTGTGGATATTCTTAGTCATCTGGGAGTGATCACACAGCTGATGAACGATAGCATTTCATTTGATGGAGCATTGGTGATGCTTATGTTTATTGTCATAAGATCATTTGCAGGATGTGATAAGCCGCAACGATAAGCCGCAATATTTTAAATGCATAAGTCAGAAAGACTTTCCGAAATATATTCCAAAATTTTTGAAATTTAGGGGTTGATTTTTCAAATCAAAAGGAGTATATATATTGTATCAAATAAATAGACGAAATGAACAAAGGTGTTCCAAATCATTGGGACACCTTTCTTTTTTTGTTTTATCAGAAGAAAGGAAGTACAAAATTATGATGAACAAAATTTCAGCCGTATTCGGTTCACACGTTTTCTCCGATCAGGTTATGAGAGAGCGTCTTCCAAAAGCAGTTTATAAATCCTTGAAGAACACAATCGATAAGGGCGAACCTCTTGATACATCTATTGCAGATTCTGTTGCAGCAGCAATGAAGGAATGGGCAATGGAACTTGGCGCAACACACTATACTCACTGGTTCCAGCCACTGACAGAGACAACAGCCGAGAAGCATGATTCATTCGTAAGTACAGTAGGTGATGGCGGAGTTATTCTTCAGTTCACAGGTAAAGAGCTGATCAAATCCGAGCCGGATGCTTCATCCTTCCCTTCTGGTGGACTTCGTGAGACATGCGCAGCCAGAGGATACACAGCATGGGATTGTACCTCACCGGCATTTGTAAAGACAACAGATGCAGGAACCTGTATCCTTTGCATCCCTGCAGCATTCACATCATATACAGGTGAGTCACTTGACTACAAGACACCACTTCTTCGTTCCATGGATGCGATCAGCAAGGAAGCTTTAAAGGCACTTGCATTATTTGGAAATACATCAGCAAAGAAGGTTACAGCTTCTGTTGGTCCTGAGCAGGAATACTTCCTGATCGACAAGAAGAAATTCGCAAAGAGAACAGACTTGAAGCTTTGTGGACGTACCTTATTCGGTGCGATGCCTCCAAAAGGACAGGAGCTTGACGATCAGTATTTTGCAGCGATCAAAGATAAGGTTGCATCATACATGACCGAGTTAAATGAAGAATTATGGAAATACGGTATTCTTGCTAAGACACAGCACAACGAAGTTGCTCCTGCTCAGCATGAGTTAGCACCTATTTTCTCAACAACCAATATAGCAACCGATCAGAACCATCTGGTTATGGCTACTATGAAGAAGATCGCAGCAAAGCATGATCTGGAATGTGTTCTTCATGAGAAGCCATTTGCAGGTGTCAATGGTTCCGGTAAACATAACAACTGGTCAATTTCAACAGATGAGGGCGAGAACCTGATCGATCCTGGTAAACATCCGGAGACAAATCTTCAGTTCCAGTTCTTCCTTGCAGCCGTTCTTGCAGCCGTTGATAACAATGCAGAGCTGTTAAGACTGTCCGCATCATCCGCAGGAAATGACCACAGACTTGGAGCAAATGAAGCACCTCCAGCAATTATTTCGGCATTCCTTGGTGAACAGCTTGAATCCATCGTTAAGCAGATCATTGAGAAGGGTGAAGCTACAGAATCACCAAAGGGCAAGACTTATGTATCCGGTGCATCCACACTTCCTACATTTACAATGGATGCTACAGATAGAAACAGAACATCACCATTTGCATTTACAGGTAACAAATTTGAGTTCCGTATGGTAGGTTCTACACAGTCCATCGCATTTCCAATGATGGTATTAAATACGATCGTTGCAGATCAGTTAAAGAAGATGACTGACGAACTGGAAGGTGCAGAAGATTTCGAGACAGCATGTAAGGCATTGATCAGAAAGACTCTGACAGAGCATCAGAAGATCATTTTCAACGGAAATGGTTATTCAGATGAATGGATCGCAGAAGCTGAGAAACGTGGACTTCCAAATATCAAATGTATGGTAGATGCAGTTCCATATCTGGCAGCAGATAAGAGCGTTAAGATCTTTGAAGGCCTTGGCGTTATGGATAAAGCAGAGTTATCAGCCAGAGCAGAAGTTATGCTTGAGAATTATGCAAAGAAGATCAACATTGAGGCACTCACAATGATCGAGATGTCAAATGAAGAGATTATCCCGGCAGTTATGGAATATCAGGCAGAGCTTGCAAAGGGTGCTGCTGAGATCAAAGCTCTTGGTATCGAACCAAGCGTACAGGTATCTCTGTTGAATACAATCTCTGAAAAGCTTACAGAGCTGAAGACAGCAACTGTAAAACTGGAAGAGCTTGTTGCAAAAGCTGCTGATTACGAAGATGATATCGAAGCATGGGCAAAATACTATCACAACGTAGTATTTGCAGCATTTGATTCTGTAAGAACACCTGCTGACGAACTGGAAAAAGAACTTCCAAAGACAGCATGGCCATTCCCTACATACGAGCAGTTATTATTCGAGCAGTAAGATCAAATACAGTAAATGTTTATTACAACCTAAAATAGTCAAAGGGCATCTCGTTTTCTGAATCGAAGGCGGGGTGCTTTTTTACTGTGCGGATATCACAAAAGCTATGGTCGAAACCTTCTTTTTCTGGTATTATAAAAAGATGTGATGTGTAATATTGATCAAATATAAAAGAATCAGGAGTTTGATTTGAAGAACTTATATATAGCAGAAAAACCAAGTGTTGCAAGGCAGTTTGCAGATGTGCTTGGTGTAAAAGAAAATGCCGGAGCAGGTTATCTGGAATCGGAAGATTCTGTTGTGACCTGGTGTGTTGGACATCTGATCACGATGAGTTATCCGGATGCCTATGACGAGAAATTAAAAAAATGGGATCTGGCTACGATTCCTTTTATTCCGACAGAATTCAAATACGAAGTGATACCGGATGTCAGCAAGCAGTTCAAGATCGTAGCAGGGCTGTTGAACCGGGATGATGTAGGCTGTATCTATGTCTGCACCGACTCAGGACGTGAGGGAGAATACATCTACCGTCTGGTGGATCAGATGGCAAAGGTTGGAAATAAAGAGAAGCGGAGAGTCTGGATCGATTCCCAGACAGAGGAAGAGATCTTGCGTGGAATCCGGGAAGCCAAGCCGCTTTCAGAGTACGATTCGCTCAGCGATGCCGCATATCTTCGTGCAAAAGAAGATTATCTGATGGGTATTAATTTCTCCAGAGCCTTATCGTTAAAATACAGCTATGTGATAAGAAATTATCTAAAACTGGATAAATGCGTGATTGCGGTTGGACGTGTTATGACCTGTGTTCTTGGCATTATCGTGAAGCGGGAGCGGGAGATCCGTGAATTTGTAAAGACACCATTTTACCGTGTTGTTGGTACGGTAAATGTTGCCGGGCAGACATTTGAGGCAGAATGGAAAGCGGTAAAGGATACACCGTATTTTAATTCACCGCTTCTGTATAAAGAAAATGGCTTCAAGCAGAAGAAGGATGCAGAAGATCTGGTGAAAAAGCTGTCGGCAAATGGAATGGAAGCCACTCTTGTTGCAAGCGAGAAGAAGAAAGAAAAGAAGGCTCCGCCAATGCTGTATAATCTTGCCGAGCTTCAGAATGACTGTTCTTCACTTTTTAAGATCAGTCCGTCCGACACCTTAAAGATCGTGCAGGAGTTATACGAGAAGAAGCTGGTGACATATCCGAGAACGGATGCCAGAGTGTTGTCAACGGCTGTGGCAAAGGAAATTTATAAGAATATATCCGGTCTGAAACGATATACACCGATGGCTGCCTATGCTGATGAGGTTCTTAACATGGGAAGCTATAAGACGATCGCAAAGACCAAGTATGTAAATGACAAACAGATCACAGACCACTATGCGATCATTCCGACCGGACAGGGCATGGGTGCGTTAAGAGGACTGTCTGAGATTGCGGCAAATGTGTATGAGATCATTTGCAGACGATTCTTAAGCATCTTTTATCCGGCAGCAGAATATCAGAAGCTTTCAATGACACTGGCAAAGCAGGATGAATTCTTATTTGCCAATTTCAAATATATGTTAAAAGAAGGTTACCTGAAGGTTGCCACGAACCGCTTTGCAAGGAAAAAGGATGATACCAAATACAGCCCGGAATTCATCGAGACAATCGGACATTTGAAAAAGGGAGATATCCTTTCACTTGACAAATTCGAGATCAAAGAGGGTGAGACATCACCTCCAAAACGGTACAATTCCGGTACGCTTATCCTGACGATGGAAAATGCCGGACAGTTTATCGAGGACGAGGAGCTTCGTGAGCAGATCAAGGGCGCAGGTATTGGAACCAGTGCGACCAGAGATGGAATCATCACCAAGCTTGTAAATAACAAATACATTGCGCTGAATAAGAAAACGCAGATCGTAACACCGACATTTCTCGGCGAGATCATTTATGATGTTGTTTATTATTCGATCAATGGACTGCTTCGGGCGGATCTGACAGCAAGCTGGGAAAAAGGCTTGTGTGGTGTCGCTGATGGTTCGATCACGAAAGAAGAATATACAGACAAGATGAACACCTTTGTGATCAAATACACAAACTTGGTAAAAGGAATCAGTAATCAGAACCAGATTACAACAGTATTTGACAGAACAAGGGTATATTATAAAAAATAATCATGAAATAGTTGATTAATAGATAAAAATTATCTTTTGTGGATAAATGATTGCTTTTTAGATAAAAATTGTCCTTTGCGGATAAAGGATTATTTTCTATATAAATTCGGAGAAAGATAGTGAGGTATAAGAAAATGAATAATGAAACAGTAAAACAGGTAACGATCAAAGAATTATATGATCTGACAGAAACAGCAGCAAAGCCATTGCTTGAAAGCGTTACATATCCGTGGGAAGCGCTTCCGAAGATCAAGGACTTTATCATTGAACTTGGAAACAGCTTAGATCCGGAAGAGTATGAGAAACGTGGTGAAAATATCTGGATTCATAAATCAGCAACTGTATTTGATTCTGCTTATATTGCAGGCCCATGTATTATTGGAAAAGATACAGAGGTCAGACAGTGTGCATTTATTCGTGGAAGTGCTTTAGTGGGAGATAACTGCGTTGTTGGTAACTCCACAGAGTTAAAGAATGTCATTATCTTTAATAATGTGCAGGTTCCACATTATAACTATGTAGGTGATTCGATCCTTGGCTTCCATTCTCATATGGGAGCAGGTAGCATTACCTCTAATGTCAAGTCAGACAAAACACTGGTGCATGTCAAAGGTGCGGACTTCGATATTGCAACTGGTATGAAGAAATTTGGTGCAATGCTTGGTGACTATGTAGAGGTTGGTTGTAACAGCGTTTTAAATCCGGGAACCGTGATCGGCTCACATTCAAACATCTACCCATTGTCCCGTGTCAGAGGCTATGTGCCATCAAACAGCATCTACAAAGACCAGAACGACATCGTAACCAAGCATTAGACGCTAGCCTTTACGTTGAGGCACAAGGACGAAGGCAGGCAGGTTGTTATATCTTTATTCCGCAAAACGCTTTCGCTCTATCCTCAACGCAGCGGTACCTAAGGCTCCCTGCATTCGCAGTTCGCCAAGTACCGGCGTGAGGAGAGGTTTGCTTCATAAAATATAACACCTACCATCCTTCTGTATTGTGTAAGCATACAAAGAAATATTTGGCTATGCGATTTATGATTGAAAGGCAGCGCAGACAAGGCTGGGAAGAATACTGGCTCAGCGCACAAAAATCTGACGTACAGAAATGTTACATAACACATCTTGGTATAGAAACACAAATCACCTGAGTAGAATGTCCTTATGTAGCAGACCTGTCCAGATGTTAGTACTTTAAGTTAAAATGGAAGATAGCATTACTATTATGACGTAAGCATTATCCGAGGCCGGTACTTAAGTTGCGTTTTTTGCAACTTTATGTACCGCTGCACGAGGATACGAGCGGAAGCGTCTTACGGAATAATATGTAATGTATCTTTCATTTTAATTCAAGGACTTATGAGAGCGTTCTGCTACATAAGGAGCATACTACTTAGGTGGTTGTACCGTATCAATAGCCAAGGCTGGAAACGGTGTTATGTCAATAAACAGATATATGCCGGATAACTGATATTGTGTAGCAAACCTGTCCGAGCGTCGGTACTTAGGCTGCGTTTTTTGCAGCCTTATGTACCGCTACGTCGAGGATAGAGTGGGAACGTTTTGCGTAACAATAGGCAGTTGACCGGCATATATCGTTCGATTTCATTGAACCACAGCCTTGGCAAGCGCCTCTTTGATGGCGTTGATCAGCAGCATCGAGGTATACTTGGTATCGCCGGAAACAGTGAGGTCGTCAATCGATGACACATACTGCAGGTCAGTGTTGATCGCCTCTAAAGAAGACGACAGGAGCGGATACATGGTGGTGACACTTTCGTCCAGATTGGAGAGCGCAACATCCTGGATAGAATGATCATCAACCGTAACCATAACAGACAGAGTAGATTCGCCGAGCGTGATAGTTGAATCATATGTACCGGGGTTATAAGAAGGCTCCGTTGTTTCAGAAGCGGTATTCGAAGAAGCAGTTTCTGAAACGGTGGCAGGTTTTTTGAACATGATCGTCAGTATGATGATAAACAGGGCGACAAGTCCGAGAAAAATAACCGTGTATATGATTTCTTTAGATTTTAAAACGATAAGCTTTGTGGATGCCATATAAATATTCCCCTCATTTATTATTACTATATTGTATTCACAGAGAAAATAAAATATAACCAAAGAACAGATGGTTAGTAAAACAATATTGAAGTAAATATGGCTTAGCAAAGAGAAAGCCAGAAAAAGAGTATTGCTTGACAGATGAGTGAAAGGAGACCGTTATGTCAGTTCGATTCTTACTTGGAGCATCCGGCTCAGGAAAATCCAGACAGATTTACAATGAAATCATTCAGGCATCGATAAAAGAACCGGAGCGGAATTTTTATCTGATCGTGCCGGAACAGTATACGATGGAAGCACAGAGAGAACTGGTTACCATGCATCCGGCCGGAGGCATGATGAATATTGATGCGATCGGCATGAACCGGCTGGCATATCGTGTATTTGATGAACTGGGGATCAGCACCGGGCAGGTGCTGGAAGACTTTGGAAAAAGTATGCTGATCAAGAAGATCTTATGTGAACAGCAGGACACCTTACAAGTATATGGAAGCTATTACGACAAGCTTGGATTTGTGGATGAGATGAAATCCATGATGTCGGAGATCTTCCAGTATAATATCAAGCAGGATACGATCGATGAGATCATGGAGCAGATTCCGGAGGACAGCGTTGTTGCAGGTAAAATGCAGGATATCAGACACATTTACGAAGAATTTGAAGCATTTGCAGGTGAACGCTATATTGTGGCAGAACAGTTGGTGGAACTGTTGACCAGACATGTTGGCCAGTCTAAACTTGTGTGTGGCAGTTCGCTGTATTTTGATGGGTTTACCGGATTTACGCCGGTACAGCTTGAACTTGTTGAGAAGTTGATGACCTGTGCGAATGATCTGACCTTTTCCTTTACATTAGATGACAGAGATCAGAAATATGAGCATATAAAAGACTACGAATTATTCTATCTGACAAAGACTACGATAAAGAAATTAACAGAAGCGGCAGCAGCCGCTGGTGTGGAGATTGAGTCTCCGGTCGTTCTGCCTGGAACAATCAACTATCGTCTGGGGGAGAACCGGGAACTGTTTTTTCTGGAGCGGAATTTGTTCCGTAGTCCGTATCAGAAATGGAAGCAGCCATTGGAGCGGATCCATCTGACGGCGACAGGAGATGCGCAGGACGAGATCGTATTTGTCGCATCTACGATAAGGAGGCTCGTACGGGAGAAAGGATACCGTTATAAGGATATCGCGATCGTAGCGGGAGATCTGGAACAGGCATCCCACATCTATGAACGGGTGATGGATGAATATGAGATCCCTGTATTTATCGATGCAAATGCCTGCCTGAAAGCAAATCCATGTGCGGAAACGATCCGAAGTGTACTGGCGGTTCTGGCAGATGATTTCTCCTATGACAGTGTGTTCCGGTTCTTAAAAGCGGGTATGACAGATCTGGTCTTTGAGGATATAGAGCTTCTGGAAAATTATGCATTAAAGCGTGGTGTCCGTGGCTACAGCAGATGGAACCGGGCAGTATCTGAAAACTATGAGAAGACCTCTCCGGTAAATGTAGAAGAGATCCGTCAGGCATTTATGAAGATGTTTGGGGATATCCGTAAGGTCTTTGCAGATAAAAAGGCAGTCACAAAAGATTATGTGGAAGCCCTTTATGACTTTCTGCTTCAGATCCATATGTATGAGAAGTTAGAAGCCAGAAAGAATGAATTATATGAAGAAAACCGGATCAATGAAGGAGATGCGTATGGTCAGATCTTTGAGAAAACGGTTCGGTTATTTGATAAGATCGCGGAACTCTTAGGCGATACGAAGATGAGCGTGAAAGAGTTCTATGAGATCGTGGATACCGGACTTTCAGATATTGAAGTCGGTGTTGTACCGCCTACGGTTGACCGGGTGTTGATCGGAGATATCACAAGGTCAAGATTAAATCACATAAAGGTGTTATTCTTTACATCGGTCAATGATGGAATCGTGCCAAAAGCACCGAAAAAGGGAAGAATTCTAAGTGACAGAGACCGGGATATTTTGTCAGACTGCGGCCTGGAGCTTGCTCCATCCGACAAACAGAACAGCTATATCGAGCAGTTTTATATCTATACGATATTGACGAAACCATCCGATCATCTGTATATATCGTATCATAAATTAAGCGCATCACTTGAAAGTATGCGTCCGTCTTATCTGCTTGGAAGGATCAGCAGTATTTTTCCATCCCTTCAGGCAGAGGAGTATGATGCTGCTTCCTGTATGCCGGATACCGTCAACCGTTCATTAAGACGGATACTCCGGACAGAGGAAGATGATAGCGAAGATGCAGAGAGCCGGATTCTGACAAGAATTTTGACGGAAAAAGGATTTGCCAGAGAATTGACAGCCATTTATAAAGGCAGAACATACAGGAACGTGGCAGAACAGCTTCCACCGGAGACGATCGCCCTGTTATATGGCAGATATCTGCATGCATCAGTATCGAAGCTTGAATTATATGCCAGATGCGGATTTGCATATTTCTTAAAATATGGTCTGCGTTTAAAAGAGCGGGAAATGTATCAGGTCGATGTCAGAAATGTCGGAGTTATCCTTCACAGTGTAATGGAAGGACTGTTTAAGCAGGTAAGAGACACCAGAAATAATGACTGGGAGAATTTTCCGGAAGATGAGAGAATGCTGATGGTCACGGAGCTTGTAAATCGTGCAGCAGAGGAATCGGCAGGAGATTTCTTTGAAGATAATGCAAGAAATGCCTACATGCTTCAGATGATCGAACGTATGGCACAGACATCCGCTGGTATGTTACAGAAGCATATAAGACTTGGCAGCATGAAGCCTGGAATGCTGGAAAAGACCTTTGATTCCGCAAAGGATGAAGTCGGTTCTTATCTGTTTGAGCTTCCAAATCAGATACAGATGAGTATCAATGGTAAGATCGACCGTGTAGATGTGGAAGAAGAGGATGGAACGGTTTATATCAAGGTGATCGACTACAAATCATCCACCAGAAAACTCAGTCTGGAGGAAGTCCTGAATGGAGAACAGCTTCAGCTTGTGACCTATTCTGCGATCGCATATGAGATTGAAAAAATGATCTATCCTGATAAGAATATTCAGATCGCCGGTTTATTATATTACAGCTTTGATGATCCGGTGATCGAGATTGAATCTTCGGAGATTGATACCGATACAGAGCAGCCGGAATTCTCGGATCAGGAGAAATTAGACGCTGAGAGAATGGAGAAAATGAAGCTGCAGGGATTTGTCAATGAATCACCTGCCGTGATACAGAAGATGGATCATACCTGCAATCAGTCACTTCCGGTAAAACTTGATAAAAATGGTGACATCAAGAAAAGTGAGAATGTGGTATCGACAGACCAGATCCGGACGATCATGGAATTGACAAGAGAGAATATAGAAGAACTTGGAAGTCAGATCGCAGAGGGAAAGATCGCGATCGAGCCATATAAGAATAAGAGCAATACAGGCTGTGATTATTGTGAGTTTAAGAATATCTGTCATTTTGATGTCAAGAATGGTAGAAATCAATATCGCAGACCGGATAACGAGAAGCTTAAGCGGTACAGGGAGGAGTAGCAGAGATGGGTATTTCATGGACAGATGAACAGAAATCAGTCATTAATTCCAGACATGGTAATCTTCTGGTATCTGCTGCGGCAGGCTCCGGTAAGACGGCTGTCCTTGTAGAACGGATTCTTGAGATGGTCATGGGAGTTGATGCGGATGGCAATAAGGCAGAGGAGAAAATCGATATTGATGAGGTTCTGGTTGTAACATTTACCAGAGCTGCGGCAGCCCAGATGAAAGAGAAGATTGCGGATAAGCTTGAGCAGGCAGCCGAAGATCATCCGGAGGATGAGCATATCGTTAAGCAGTTATCCCTGCTGCCACGGGCAGATATTATGACGATCGACAGTTTCTGCCTTGGAATCGTAAAAGATTATTTTCAGATGATCGGGATCGATTCCTCTTTTGATATAGCAGATAATGCAGAGATGGATCTGATCAAGAATGATATATTGGATGAAGTATTAGAACAGAAATATCAGGAAGCATCCGATGAATTTATCGGACTGGTAGACAGCTTTGCGAGAAAAGAATCGGATGAGAAGATCCGGGAGCTGGTCTATCAGATCTACCGGGTTGCTTCCGGTTATCCGAAGCCGGAACGCTGGATAAATGAAGCAGAAGCGGCACTTGAAGTATCAATGAAGGAAGAACTGTATACCTTAAAATGGTATCGGGATTATATGCAGATCGTAGCAGACACGCTTGATTCAGCGATCGGTCAGGCAGAACAGTGCTTAGAGATCGCAGGCGAAGCAGATGGCCCTGCAGGTTATGATCCTATTATACGTTCAGATCTGGAATTACTGCGGAATCTGAGACAGGCCGAGGATATGGATGAGGCATATAAAAGGGTTTCCAAATTTTCCAATCTGAAGCGTATCGCAGCCTGTGATCCGGAGAAACAGCAGTATGTAAAGACGACTATGCAGACCTATCGTGGAAGTGTAAAGGACATGATGGCATTGTTTCGTCCGACAGATGTCATACTTGCAGAATGTGCGATGATGAAGGAACCATTGTTAGCGTTATTATCCCTGACACGTTCCTATATGGACCGGTTAAAGGAAGAGAAGCTCGACAGGAATCTGTATGAATTCCGGGACATTTCAGAATTTGCCTATGACATCCTGTGTGCAGGAACGGATGAGAATGGCTGTGTGATTCCATCGGAAGCAGGAAAGACGGTTGCCAGACGGTATCGTGAGATCCTGATCGATGAATATCAGGACAGCAACTTTTTACAGGAAGATATCTTAAATTGTGTGACAGGTCATGGAGAAGATCGGAAGAATATGTTTATGGTGGGGGATATCAAGCAGAGTATCTACCGTTTTCGTATGGCAAGACCGGATCTGTTCCTGAATAAATATAATACATATTCTGACCGGGAAGATGCAGAAGATCAGAAGATCCTGCTTTCGAATAATTTCCGAAGTGCAGGAAAGGTGATTGATACGATCAACCAGATCTTTGAACCGTTGATGTCAGAGAATCTGGGCGGGATCGATTATGATGAATCGGCAAAGCTGCATATCGGAAGACAGGACAAGAATAATATGGGGTATGGATCCGAGATCCTGATCGTAAGGAATGATTGCGCAGATCCGGAGAAATCTCAGCCGGAAGAGATACGGTCGTTAACAAATGTGGATATAGAGGCACGGATGATCGCAGATGAGATCTATGAGTTAGTGAAGGGTGATAAACCACTTTATATTCCGGATGGAGATAACGGAGAGACCAGAAGGGTTTCTTACCGGGATATTGCGGTATTGATGCGAAGTGTGAAGAAGAATGCGAAAGCCTTTGAGGAAGCATTTGCGGAGCGTGGGATTCCATTATTTGTAGAGAGCGAGAGTGGATATTTTGATGCGATCGAGATCAGTACCCTGCTTGATATGCTGGCGGTGATCGATAATTCCCATCAGGATTATGCACTTGCAGCAGTCCTTCGTTCACCGCTTGCAGGTGTAAAGGAACAGGAGCTTGCAGAGATTGTAGGTATCTATGACCGGGACTTCAAGGATCATGAGAAGAATCTGGTGCGGACGGCGAGTTTTTATCAGAAGGTCTGTTATTATGCAGAAAAGCCGGACTCAGGAGCTTCAGAGGAGCTTCGACAGTTTCTTCGTATGCTGGATAGCTGGAAGGCAGATAAAAACTATATGAGTATCAGTGAACTGCTTCATTCGATATTGGAGCAGACCGGATATTATTGGTTTGTTGGCGCGATGCAGTCGGGAAAACGAAGACAGGCAAATATCGATATGCTGATTCAGAAAGCGGATACCTATGAGGACAGCAGTTTTCGTGGACTGTTTAATTTCCTGCGTTACATGGACCGGCTGAAGACGAATGATCTGGATTTTGCAGAAGCGTCGGTGCTTGGAGATGATGACGATTCTGTTGTGATGATGACGATGCATAAGAGCAAGGGACTGGAATTTCCGGTTGTATTTGTCAGTGGACTGGCAAATCGTTTTTCGAATCTGGATGCCTTATCTCCGGTGACGGTAAATGCAGACAGCTATCTGGCAGGTTATGCGATTGACCGGAAGAACCGTGCGAAGAAGAAAACATTTGCAAGAGCGGCCATGCTCAATGTCATGAATGCAGAGAAGCTGGCGGAGGAGATCCGTATCTTATATGTTGCCCTGTCAAGAGCAAAAGAGAAGTTATATATGACAGCGGCGGTAAAAGACCCCGGAGCGGAAAAGGCAGTCTTTGATTATCCGCTGCAGACTGATTTTTTTATTGAAGCGTCCGGACAGATGCGGATGGAGCTTCCATATATCACCAGAATGGAAGCCGGCTGTTTTATGGACTGGATCTTATCGGCGTTATCTATGCATATCGTATCAGAAGATACTGTATGCAGAAAGGATACTTATGCAACCTGGGTACTTGCAAAGACCGGCTATCAGAATCAGATACTTGCCGGGACAAATATAGATATGTCAGAAAAAAAAGCTGTACAGACAGAGGATGAACTGCAGTTATATGAAAAGTATAAGGAACTTTTAGATTATACCTACCCATATAAAACAGAGCAGGCAGTAAAAAATAAGATGTCCGTTACAGAGATCAAACGACTTGCACACCGCGGAGAGGAGAATCCGGGATCTGACCTGTATCAGCCGCCTGTGACAGAAGCAGAGATTACAATACCGGTGCTTCATTCCCGCATGAAGGAGGAGCCTGTAAAAGGAAATGAGATGGGTACTGTGATCCATAAGATCATGGAGCTTATTGATTTTACAAGAAACAGCATGGATGAGATTAGAGAGCAGATCCGGTCATTTTTTGATCATGGATATCTGGAAGAACGGTACAGAGAGCATGTTCGTGCAGATAAGATTTATAACATGGTCAACAGCCCACTCGGAATCCGTATGGCAGAAGCACAGAAGAACCATACCTTATACCGGGAGCAGCAGTTTTATATCGGCATGAAGCCGGAAGATATATCACCGGAGTATAAAGACAGCAAGGATATGGTCGTAGTTCAGGGAGTGATCGATGCCTATTTTCTGGAAGGAGATCAGGTGGTTTTAATGGACTACAAGACAGACCGGGTGGATCAGATATCGGATCTGGTCAGCCGTTATCATGTACAGCTTGATATGTATGCAAAGACGATACATCAGCTTACCGGAAGAATGGTAACAGAGAAGATCATCTATGCCTTTCATTTTGATGACAGTATCAACTTATAAACAGTAAAATGTCCGCGGACAATCATATAAAGAAGATGGCAGCCTGTTACTATGCAGAGTATTTTCAGGCTGCCTTTGGTATATTTATATTGTAAAGAGATTAGGGGCTTGGTATAATTAAAACCAAATGGAAAGAAGTATTTTGATAAATGACAGACCAGATAGAAACGATGGTGTGACAGATAAGAACCGGGAGAAGATAAAGAATGATAATAGCCAATAACTTAAAGAAAATTTACGGTAAAGATTTTGTGTCCGTAAACAATTTAAGCTTTCATATTAAGAAAGGTGAGATCGTCGGATTCGTAGGGCAGAATGGTGCGGGGAAGACAACAACGATCAAGATGCTGACCGGTATTTTAAAACCGACAGAGGGCAGCGTTCAGATCAATGGTCATGATATCCGGAAAGAGCCGCTTGAGGCAAAACGGTCGATTGGATATATTGCAGATAATCCTGATATCTTTTTACGGTTAACAGGACTGGAATATGTAAATTTCATTGCAGATATTTATGGTGTATCAGAGACTGACCGTAAGAAGCGGTTAGAGGAAATGGCTGGGCGTTTTGGTATGGAAGACAGCTTAAATAAACAAATGGTCAGCTATTCGCATGGTATGCGCCAGAAAATGATGGTAATAGGCGCATTAGTACATAAACCACCGGTCTGGATCTTAGATGAACCGATGACCGGATTGGATCCGAATGCGGCATATGAATTAAAGAAGATGATGCGGGAGCATGCGGATGAAGGTAACTGCGTATTTTTCTCAACGCATGTTCTGGAAGTTGCAGAGAAATTGTGTGATAATATCATCATGATCAAGAAAGGTCATGATATCTATCAGGGAACGCTGGATGAACTGGTTGTCGCACATAAGAATAAGTCACTGGAAGATATATTTATAGAAATGACACATGAGGAATAGAGTGCTTATGAAGAATTTTTTGTATTTGACCAGAGTAATGGCAAAGGATACAGAGATGACGATGCCGGACACCGGAGAAAAAGCGAAGGCATATAAGACACTTGGTTCACTTGCCATGTTCTGTATCATGGTTCCCTGTTGTCTGGTCGTTGGATTTATTGTATATATTATGACAGAAGCACTGATAGAAGCAGGAGGAATGACGGAAGGCGTAGAACTGATCATACAGTTGATGTCCGTATTTGGCATGATCTTTTCGGTGATGGTACTGTTTAATGTACTGTTTTTTTCATCGGATCTGGATCATCTGCTTCCGCTTCCGGTAAAGCCGGGTGAGATTGTAGCAGCCAAATTTGTAAATGCATATATTGCAGAGAGTGTTATGGAGTGTATGGTTTTATTCAGCGGCTTTGTAGGTTACTTCATAGCTGCCGGATTTAAGCCGGTATCTGCACTGACGGCATTAGTCGGAGTAGCGATGCTTCCGATCCTTCCACTTGTATATTGCGGAATTTTTGCCTTACTTTGTATGGCGTTTTTAAGCCGGATAAAACTGTTTCGGAATGTGGATGCCATGACAGGACTGGTAACCGTTATTTTCCTCGGACTCTTTTTATTATCGTTTATTCAGATGGACAGCATCAATATTAACAATTATATTGATGGTCTGATGAATCATAACAATATGTTTACAGCAATCATGGGAAAGATATTCTTTACGGTTCCTGTATTCTTAAAAGCACTTGAAACGAACAACATTGCATATTTCCTGCTGTTCATCCTGTTAAATGCGGTTATGGCAGGTCTGTTGTTTTTCCTTGGAAGCAAACTGTATCTGCGTGGCGTATATCTGGTTTCATCTGTCGGAAAAGCAGAGAAGAAAGAAGATGTGGTTTCTGATGCAGCTTATGCGAAAAAAAGTATTCGCAAAGCATATTTTCTGAAGGAATGTAAGATACTATACCGGACACCGGCATATCGCAAATATTGTGTAATGGTAAATATTATATGGCCGGTTCTTGCGGTGGCATTGTTTGTTCTGCCTGCGACGAAGAACTTTATGACTTCATTTGAGAAGCTGCTTTCCAAAGGTTTTGTAGCATCCGATCTGATCGTATTATTGCTGGTACTGATCATTTCCTTCTTTGCAACAGCAATGAACAGTATTGCATCGACCTCGTTTACAAGAGAGGGAGATCATTTCAGTTTTATCAAATATGCACCGGTCAGCTATCGGACGCAGATCGGGATCAAGGCAGGTGTCAGTCTGGTATACAGCGGCATCACAGTTGCAGTAACGATCATTGTGTTGTGCATCTGTATGCATATCAATGTGCCTTCGGTCATTTACTTTATTGTGATCGGGTTCTTATCGGTTGTATGCTGCACCTATATCGGACTCTGGCTGGATGCAACACATCCGAAGCTGAACTGGGAAGATGAATACGGAGCGCTCAGGGGCAATCTGAATGCATTCTTTAATATGGCGATTGCTATTCTGGTATCCATGATCCTTTGTGGAGTCGGTTTTTGTTTATTTAAGTTTACAAAGATGGATTCTTTTATGATCTTTGCAATCTATCTGGTAATTCTCGGACTTGTGACATACAGGATCCGCAGAAGTGCCATTATATATATAAAAAAGAGTATAAGCAATGACTTATATGTTTAGGAGGCATAAAAATGAAAGATAAAAATGCATGGAACAGTTATGACAAGGAAGAACTTGCAAAGCTGGAAAAATTATGTAAATCCTACCGTGAATTCCTGGATACAGGAAAGACGGAGCGGGAATGTGTAAAAGAGATCGTAAAACAGGTAAAGAAAGCCGGATATGAAGATATTCAGGATGTGATCAAAGAAGGAAAGAAGCTGACAAAAGGTTCAAAGGTATATGCGGTATGGATGAATAAGACCGTAGCGCTGTTCAATATCGGTAAGAAGGATATCGAAAAGGGTATGAACATTCTTGGCGCACATATCGATTCCCCACGTATGGATATCAAACAGATTCCATTATACGAGAAAGAGGGATTTGCTTATCTGGATACGCATTATTATGGAGGAATCAAGAAGTATCAGTGGGTAACCTTACCACTTGCTATTCATGGTGTAGTTGCTAAGACAGACGGAGAAGTTGTAGAAGTAAACATTGGGGAAGACAAGAATGATCCGGTATTTTGTGTTACCGATCTGCTGATCCATCTTGCCGGTGCTCAGATGGAAAAAAAGGCAAATAAAGTTATCGAGGGAGAAGAACTGGATATTTTATTTGCGAGCAAGCCATTAAAGGGAAAAGAGAAAGAAGCCGTAAAGGAACAGGTGCTTGCACTTCTGAAGAAGAAATATAGAATAAAGGAAGAAGATTTCATTTCAGCAGAGCTTGAGATCGTTCCGGCAGGAAAGGCAAGAAACTGCGGAATTGATGAGAGTATGATCATGGCATACGGACAGGATGACAGGGTATGTGCATATACATCTATGGTTGCGATGCTGGAGGCAGAAGATGTAGAAAAGACGACCTGTTGTCTGTTGACAGATAAAGAGGAGATCGGAAGCGTGGGTGCAACCGGAATGCAGTCTCATTTCTTTGAGAATACAGTTGCTGAGATCATGAATGCGATGGGTTGTTATAATGAACTGGCCCTCAGAAGATGTCTGGCATCCTCCAGAATGTTATCCTCTGACGTATCTGCAGGTTATGATCCAACCTTTGCAAGTGCATTTGACAAGAAGAATGCGGCTATCTTTGGTGAAGGTATGGTATTTAACAAGTTTACAGGAGCAAGAGGCAAATCCGGTTCCAATGATGCAAATGCAGAGTATCTTGCAGCTATTCGTAAGGTAATGGATGATGCCGGAGTATACTATCAGACTGCAGAGCTTGGTAAAGTAGATGTTGGCGGTGGCGGTACGATCGCTTATATTTTATCATTATATGGAATGGAAGTTGTGGACTGTGGTGTGGCCGTATTAAACATGCATGCTCCATGGGAGATCACTTCCAAAGCAGATATTTATGAAACTAAAAAAGGATATGTAGCATTTTTATTAGGTGCATAAGAAAACTATGAAGCAGTTACATTCAAAAATCAGAATGATCATATTAATAGCAGTAGCCGTGATGATACTTTTTTCACCACGGCTTGCTGTGTTTGCACAGGAGAATTTTACATCAGATTACAGTCAGACCAAGTACACAGAAGATGACGGTTTTGAAAGTGGGGAAGCAAACTGCATCAGCCAGTCTGCCAGTGGATACATATGGGTCGGCACGGACAGCGGACTGTACCGTTATGATGGAAGTCAGTTTCGGAAATTTTCACTGGGAGAAGACAGCGACAGCAGTTCCTATATGATCAACAGTATTCTTGCGGCATCGAATGGGGATCTGTATGTAGGAACGGAAAACTATGGCTTATTTATTTACAAAGACGGATGCTTTAATCGTATATCGAATTCAACAGAGGATGAGATTACGACCGTCCGTGGACTGTATGAAGATGAAGAAGGAAAAATATGGCTTGCTACTTCATCCGGTATTTATTATTACGAATCCGGTGAAATGACGCTGGTTGCGGATGATGATGTTGTTGCACCGGATGTAACAGCGATCAGTGGATATCGTTCTTATGTATATGCGATCGTGAATAACGATACGATCGTAAATATCAAGGATGATCAGATCGTAAGCAAGATCAGTAAGATGGAATACACAGAAGAAGATCTGAACAGCCTTTTTGTAGATGAGAATGGGGAACGGTATATTGGTACGGTAGGTCATACAATTATACATCTTACGACGAACAAAGATTTTGAATTATTATCAACAGCGGCACTGAGTGGTATCAATAAGATCCAGCGGATTGATAATAAATTGTGGGTTCTTGCGGATGATGGTGTTGGTTATATCAACAAAAATAAAAAAATGAAGTATGTTACCGGTCTGGAATTTAATGAGTCGATGAGTGACATAATCCAGGATTTTGAAGGGAACTACTGGATGACCTCATATCGAAAAGGACTGATGCTGTTATCCAGAAGCAAATTCCAGAATGGAAGCATGAAATATGGTCTGGATGAGACAATCGTCAACTGCATTACGGAGTATTGCGGAAAGTTATATATCGGTACAGATGATGGCCTGCGGATCATAAATGCAGACGGAACTCTTGACCGTGACTCTGATCTTGTCACAATGTTAAATGGAAAAAGTATCCGTGATTTCTGTGTGGATTCAAAGAATAATCTGTGGATCTGTTCCTACCGAATTTATGGTGTTATCAAGGTGAACAGTAAGGGTAAATACAAATTCTATAATAAGAGTGGCGCGTTGTTGACCAGTAATGCTGTCAACTGTATCATTGAATTAAAGGATGGTAGTATGGCGATCGGAACCGAGAGCGGTATTTCCATATTGAAGGATGAACAGGTAACAGTCAGCTACGGCCGATTTTCCGGTATGGAAAATGCAGATATCATATCCCTGTATCAGGCGGAGGATGGAACCTTATATGCAGGGTCCAATGGTTCCGGTCTTTATACGATAGACATGGAATCTAATCTGAAAAAGATATCTATGTCAGAGGGACTGAATTCGAATGTTGTTTCTTCCATTGTTGGTGGAAGCAATGGTATCTGGATCGGAACAGATAATGGACTTTATTATCAGGAGGGCGTGATCCGTCAGATCAGTGCAGTTGATCCATCGAATTCTGTGGCAAATCTGATACTGGATCAGGCAGGAGACCTCTGGATCTTCGGTTCCCGTGGCATCCAGAAATATTACGAAGGAGATCTGTTGAGCTCGGCAGATCCGAAATGCGAGATATATACGAAAAATGATGGACTGATCTCTGATATTACGGATAATTCAACGAATTATATCAGTGAAGATGGAGTCGTCTATGTTTGTTGTGATACCGGCTTCAGTATGCTGGATCAGAATCAGGTATTTACAAATGAAGTTCCACCGAAGGTACGGATAGCTTCTGTTACGATAGATGATAAAGAGTATGCGTTCTCGGATCTGGATGGTAAGATGACCGTTCCGGGTGATACGAACCGAATCGTGATCAAGTTCTCTGTTCTGAGTTATGTAAATCGTGGGGATATTCAGGTAAAATATTATCTTGATGGATTTGACGATAAAGATCGTGTTGTTTCGGGTACGGATAATCTGGAAGCAGAGTATACAAATCTGGAGGGCGGAAATTATACATTTGTGCTTTCGGCAGAGAATTCTGATGGTGTTGCCTGTGAAGAACCGCTGTCTTTTGTTATTGTAAAACAGTTGAAATTCTGGGAGACTCCATTTTCCAGAGTTCTGATTGTGGTATTGATCATAGCAATCTGCGTGGCAGTGATATTTGTAGCCCGGTATGTGATGCATCTGCTTGGCAAAAAGACGGAGCAGGTAGAAGAACTCAGCAAGAAAAATGAACAGGCAGAGCGTTCTAACCGTGCAAAGAACGATTATGTGAACTATCTGAATCATGAGATCCGTGTACCGTTAAATTCGATCCTTGCGATCAGCGAGATGCTTTTGCGGAATGATGAGGCAAAAACGGAAGAAGAGGTAAAACAGTTATCCACGGTATATGGTTCCAGCTACGAGATCCTTGGTATAATTGATGGAATTTCCAGATTATCGAATTTACAGGATGGAACACTGGAATTGCAGGAGAAGGAATATGCGGTTTCAGATATGATCGAGGAGCTTGCGGTTCAGTTTAAGGAAATGATCAACCGGGATCTGGTTGCCTTAAAGGTAAGCATTGAGGATGATATACCAAATGGTCTGATCGGCGATCGTGATAAGGTGAAGGAGATCCTGATGAATCTGTATCAGAGGGCGGCAAAGACAACCAAAGAAGGTTCGATCAGCATTGAAGTGGATTGGAGAAAGATCGCTCCGGAAGAGTGCGACAGACCGGACAGCATTTATCTGGATATCGTGATATCAGATACCGGAACCGGAGTAAAGGAAGAACGTCTGGACAGTTTCTTTGATCTGGACGATTCTTATGACAGAACTGATATCGGTAATTTTGATATCAGTATCGGACTGGCAATCGCAAGACAGTTGATCGAGAGTATGGGTGGAACCCCGGAGGTTGACAGTACCTATGGAGCAGGAACCACGATACGCTTTTCCATTATACAGCAGGTATTTGATTACAGCTATGTTAATTATAATGTAAGCAAACGACGGGAGCAGGCATTCCGTAATTCGAATTCAAGAATTTGGCTTCCGGATGTCAGGATCCTTCTTGTGGACGATTCTGATGTCAGTATACAGATCCAGAAGGTTATATTTGATTCCTATGAGCTGATCTGTGATACTGCTTCATCCGGATTCGAAGCGATTGACAAGGTTATGGTAACTCCATATGATATGATCTTCATTGATACAGTCATGCCGGTTATGGATGGTGCAGATACCGTCCGTGAGATCCGGAGCCTGGATGGAGAAGAATACAAACGGGTTCCGATCATTGCGCTTTCAGAAAACAATATAGACAGCAGCAGAGATGAGATCATAAAGCAGGGCTTCAGTGACGTACTTGTAAAACCATTGGAAATGGATGGAATCGAAGGGATTTTCCGTCTGTTCCTTCCGGAGGACAAGATCAAGGAAAAGACAAGCAATATCAGACAGTATATCAGCGAATCCAGATTTAAGGATGATGTTTATATTCTGGAGAACAGTATTGTAGTTGAAAATGCATTGAAGATGATCGGAGGCAATTTTGATACCTTTAACCGTTTTATTGCGGCATTCAAGGAAGACTATGAGCCGGATGTAGATCGTCTGGAAGAATATATTGATGATGATGTCAGACGGTATCGGAATATCATTCATGATATCAAGAGCAGCAGTGGAAATATCGGCGCATACAGCATCGAACGGAAAGCAGCAAATCTGGAGTCGGCGATCAATATAGGAAATATGCAGTATGCAAAGGAAAATACGCATGAATTTGTATCCATGCTGAAGCGTATGTTTAAGGATATCGGACTATATCTGGCGAAGATCAATCCGGTTGAACAGCAGGAAAAGACAGTCAGGGATGCAGTGGATCGTGGACAGCTCAAAGATATGCGTACATTTTTACGGGATGCCGATGTTGGAGCTGTAAAAGAAATACTGGCAGAAATCGACCGATACGAGTATAATGATGCTGATATTGAGTTCTTAAATGCACTGAAGATGACGGTGGATGCCATGGATTATGAAGGGGCAAGTGAGATTATCGATCAGTATCTGAACAGTAAGTAAAATACCATTGTGCCATGCATGGAGCCATGTATGACACAGGGATATGACACATAAAAAGAAAGAAAGAAGGATAAAAACATGAGAGTAGCGATCATTATGGGATCAACAAGTGACCTGCCAAAGGTTGAGCCTGCAATCGGCATTTTAAAGGAGTATGGAGTAGCAGTTGATGTAAGATGTCTGTCTGCACACAGAGCACATGCAGGACTTTCAGAGTTTATTGAAGAAGCAAATAATAATGGAACACAGGTTATCATTACTGCCGCAGGTATGGCAGCAGCACTTCCGGGTGTTGTAGCAAGCCAGACAGTGATCCCGGTTATCGGAGTACCAATTTCCGGTTCTGTATTAGATGGAATGGATGCACTTCTTTCTATCGTTCAGATGCCATCCGGTATCCCTGTAGCAACTGTAGCAATAAACGGAAGCAAGAATGCAGCATATCTGGCACTTCAGATCATAGGAAACAGCAATGCAGAAGTAAGAAAGAAACTTTTGGCAGAGCGTGAGTCCATGGAAGCTGCAGCCATGAAGGCGAATGCAGAGGTAATTGCAAAATATAACTAATTTTTATGTATTATAAAAATGATGATTTCCGATATGGATCTATGATCTGTATGGGAAAAACATAAGAAAAGCAGGAGAAAAAATGATGATAAATTCAGGTTCTCCTGCTTTACTTTTTACCTTGTAAATGGTATTGTAAATGGCGGATGGTATTCGAAAGAAACTATACCTGATTGTACACCACAGATAGAACAGGCGATAGCAGGTGATCATATGAGGATTGGATTTATCGGTGCAGGCAAAGTAGGCTTTACACTTGGAAAGTATCTTGAACAGAAGCTGAATAAAGAAGAGATACAAAAGAACCTTCCGGAGACAGTAACCGTATCCGGATATTACAGCAGACAGGTGGAGAGTGCAAAAGAAGCTGCAGCATTTACCAATACCGAAGCATTTGATGATTTGAAGAAGATCGTTTGCGCAAGTGACGTCCTGATGCTTACCGTTCCGGATGGAAGGATAGAAGCAGTATGGGACAGCATAAAAGCCTTTGATATCAAGGGCAAACTGATCTGTCATTGTAGTGGTGCGATGACATCTAATATTTTTTCAGGTGTAACAGAGGCAGGAGCCTTTGGTTATTCGATTCATCCTATGTATGCAATCAGTTCAACGACAAAATCCTACAGGGAAATGCAGAAATGTTTTTTTACCGTGGAAGGTGCTGAAGAGTGGGGAAATAAACTTTGCCGCTTTATTCGTCTTTTAGGAAATGACTGTGTACTTCTCTCAACAGAAAATAAAACAAAATATCATGCGGCTGCAGTATTTGCCAGCAATCTGGTGAATGGTCTGTATGGATCGGCAGTTTCATTACTGGAAGACTGCGGATTTGAAGAGAAACAGGCAGAGCAGGCACTTGTTCCGTTATTTATGGGAAATGCATCGCATATAGCAGAAGATGGCCCAGTGGCAGGTCTGACCGGACCAATCGAGAGAAATGACACAACGACAGTAAAGAAACATCTGAATGTTCTTGATGCAAATGAGAAACATATTTATATCAGCGTATCAGGAGCTGTACTTGCTTTAGCAGAGCAGAAATATCCCAACCGTGATTATTCTGAGATGAAGAAAATTCTTTCAGGACAGGAATGAGAAATGGGAATACTGCAATGCCGGGAACGATGGCAGGGAAAGCAGTAAGTTATGGCAATGCTGGATTTTGAAATGAACAAAAAATGAAATGATTTCAGAATAGGAGAATAAGACGTATGAAGAACACAACAACATCAATTATGCAGATGAAGAATTCCGGGCATAAGATTTCTATGCTGACAGCGTATGATTATACGACAGCAAGATTATTGGATGAAGCAGGAGTCAACACGATTCTTGTCGGTGATTCCCTCGGAAATGTAATCCTTGGATATGAGGATACGATCTCTGTAACCGTAGAAGACATGATCCATCATAGCGCAGCCGTTGCAAGAGGAGCCAAGAATGCACTGGTTGTAACCGATCTTCCATTTATGTCCTATCAGACCAGTGTATATGACGCAGTCGTAAATGCAGGTCGTCTGATGAAGGAAGGCAGAGCCGGAGCTGTAAAGTTAGAAGGTGGTAAAGAAGTCTGTCCACAGATTAAAGCAATCGTATCAGCAGGAATCCCTGTTGTTGCACATCTGGGACTGACTCCGCAGTCGATCAATACTTTTGGTGGCTTTAAGGTTCAGGGTAAGACAGAAGCAGCAGCTAAGAAGCTGATCGAGGATGCCAAGGCAGTAGAAGAAGCAGGTGCGTTTTTACTGGTGCTGGAGTGTGTCCCTGCAAAGCTTGCAAAGCTTGTAACAGAGAGCATCAACATTCCTACGATCGGAATCGGAGCAGGAGCAGGATGCGACGGACAGGTTCTTGTAATTTACGATATGCTTGGCATGTTCAGTGATTTCAAGCCGAAGTTTGTAAAGCATTTTGCTAATGCAGGAGACGTGATTCGTGAAGCAGTAAAGACTTATATAGCAGAGATTGACGATGGAACATTTCCGGCAGAAGAACACTGCTACAAAATTGATGATGAAGTAATCGATAAATTATACTAAGAGATAGAAGCTGCCTGAACCGGTAAAAACCGGGAGACAGGATCAGGAAAGGACTGGAAATCAGAAATGAAGATTTTAAAAACAGTAGATGAAGTAAGAAGTCAGGTTAAGGCATGGAAGAAAGAAGGCTTAAGTGTTGGACTTGTACCAACAATGGGATATCTCCATGAGGGACATCAGAGTCTGATCAGGAAATCCGTAGAACAGAATGACAGAACCGTTGTATCTGTATTTGTCAATCCGATGCAGTTTGGACCAACAGAGGATCTGGAGAGTTATCCAAGAGATCTTGATGCAGATGCAAAGTTATGCGAGACAACAGGTGCAGATGTGATTTTTCATCCGGAACCGGAAGAAATGTATAAGCCGGGATTTTGTTCTTATGTCAATATGACAGGGCTTCCGGATGCATTATGCGGACTGACTCGTCCGGTACATTTCAAAGGTGTATGTACAGTTGTAAATAAATTGTTCAATATCGTTCAGCCGGATCGTGCTTATTTTGGTCAGAAGGATGCACAGCAGCTTGCGATCATCATGCGTATGGTTACAGATCTGAACATGGATATTGAGATTGTTGGATGTCCGATCATCCGTGAGGCAGATGGTCTTGCCAAGAGTTCCAGAAATATTTATCTGAAGCCGGAAGAACGTCAGGCAGCAGTTGTACTGAGCAAGTCAGTTAAGCTTGGACAGAAAATGATCGAAGATGGTGAGCGAGATGCGAAGAAGATTGTAGCAGCAATGAAAGACCTGATCGGATCAGAGCCACTTGCAGATATTGATTATGTTGAGATGGTGGATATGGATACCATGAAGTCAATCGATATAGTAGAGGGACATGTCCTTTGTGCTATGGCAGTCAGATTTGGCAAGGCAAGATTGATCGATAACTTTATCCTTGATATGAACAAATAACAGCCGGATCAGCATTCGTTCCGGACAGAATGATTTTCAATGATACGATGCAGAATGGAGAAAATGATGTTAAAGAATAAGACCGTTGTTTTAGGTGTAACAGGAAGTATAGCAGCATATAAGATGGCAAATGTTGCCAGTATGCTTGTAAAACTGCATGCAGATGTAAATGTCATCATGACAGAAAATGCGACCAATTTTATCAATCCGATCACATTTGAGACCTTAACAGGAAATAAGTGTCTGGTGGATACCTTTGACCGTAATTTTCAGTTTAACGTAGAACACGTTGCACTTGCAAAACGGGCAGATATCTTTATGGTTGCTCCTGCATCGGCAAATATTATTGGGAAGATTGCAGGCGGCATTGCAGATGATATGTTGAGTACTACGATCATGGCAGCAAAATGTCCGAAACTGATCGCACCTGCAATGAACACGAATATGTTAGAGAATCCGATCGTTCAGGATAACATCAGGAAATTACAGTCCTACGGCTATGAGATCATAGAGTCGGCAAGCGGATACCTTGCCTGTGGAGATACAGGCAAGGGGAAGCTTCCGAATGAACAGTTGTTAGTTGATTATATATTAAAGTATATTGCAGCAGAGAAGGATATGCAGGGAATAAAAGTACTTGTTACCGCAGGTCCTACGATGGAAGCAATCGACCCGGTTCGCTTTATTTCCAACCATTCAACCGGTAAAATGGGATATGCGATCGCCAGACAGGCGATGCTTCGTGGGGCGGATGTGACACTTGTAACAGGAAAGGTAGCGATCACGCCGCCAGAATTCGTAACAGTAGTGCCGGTTACCTCTGCACAGGATATGTATGAAGCAGTAACGGCTGCCAGTGCAGATCAGGATATCATTATCAAGGCTGCCGCCGTTGCAGATTACAAACCGGCAGAAGTATCAGATAACAAGATCAAGAAATCGGATGCTGATATGAGCATTCCACTTACAAGAACAAAAGATATTCTTGCATTCCTTGGAATGCAGAGAGAAGAGGCAAGAAAGACAGATGGGGACAGCAGACTTGCCAGACAGATTATATGCGGATTTTCGATGGAGACACAGAATCTGCTGGAGAATTCCAGAAAGAAACTGGAAAAGAAGAAGATCGATATAGTCGCAGCAAATAACTTAAAGACAGCGGGAGCTGGATTTGGAACAGATACCAATGTGCTGACATTGATCACACAGGATGAAGATATTGAATTGCCACAGATGAGTAAAGAGGAGTGTGCAGACAGACTTCTTACCCAGTTAATAAAAATGAGGAAATAATATTAACCTGGAGGCTGGCGTTGAGCATAGAAAATAAGAAAAAGCTGCGGGTGTTATGCCTGGTGCTATTCATTTTATACAGTATATCCATTGTTTATTTCCTGATATTCAGCGATATGTTTGGAAGGGGACATGGATATGAAGAGATGCGGTACAATCTGACACCGTTTCTCGAGATTAAGCGTTTCGTAAAGTACAGAAGTTATATGACGAACACAAGCGTGATGTTGAATCTGGTTGGAAATGTTCTTGCTTTTGTACCATTTGGAATGTTGATCCGTTGGGTCAGAGGTAAAAAGACCGGATTTTTTACAGCGACTCTGGCGGCATTTGCGTTTTCGTTAAGTATTGAACTGGTACAGTTGATAACAAAACTTGGGGTGTTTGATGTTGATGATATTATCATGAATACCTTTGGCGGCATGCTTGGATATATCATATATTATATTCTGGCACGATTTGACAGAAAAAGGAGAAAAAAGATTGAAAAACAGTGATTTCAGGGTTTCTCCACCCGGAAGTTCAGGAGATACGATCATTTCATATATATTGGGAATTTTGGGCGGAATCTTTATAATACTTTCCGTGATCAAATCCATTATATCAAGAGGTACGGTAGAACGTATCTATGGGGTATTGATGATCAGTGCATTTTTGATGGCATTTACCGGAATTGTATTCGGCGTGATCGGGTATCATGCAGAAGAAGGTGGGGTTACATCTAAGAAAATGGCGGTTTATCTGAATATCATAGTTTTTATTATATCAGGCATCTTTTTTATGAAGGGAATATAAGAGTGTGGATGAGAGACTGAAGAAACAACTGGATTTTATACTGGAGGTTGACAAGAGCAAATTTGTAGTCAGACAGACGTATCTGACAGATGGAATCAGAAAAGAAGATGATGCAGAACATTCCTGGCATATTGCACTTATGGCAATCTTACTGGCGGAATATTCAAATGAACCGGTTGACGTATTAAGAGTGGTTTCCATGCTGCTGGTTCATGATCTGATCGAGATAGATGCAGGTGATACATATGCATATGATAAAAATGCAAATGCAACAAAAAGAGAACGGGAATTAAAGGCTGCTGACCGGATATTTAATATCCTGCCGGAAGATCAGGCGAAGAAGCTTCGTGGACTCTGGGATGAATTTGAGGAGTATCAGACGCCGGAAGCCAAATTTGCACATGTAATGGATAATCTGGCGCCGGTTATGTTAAGTGATGCCGTTGGAGGAAAAAGCTGGAAAGAGCATGGCGTTTTCGAGAACCAGGTGTATGGTAGAAACAAGCGGACACCAGAGGGATCAGAGACGTTATATCAGGTGATTGATGAGGTGTTCCGGAAGAACATTCAACTTGGAAACATAAAGGGAGACAATAAATGACATATTATAAGGATATAACAGCAGAATATGAAGATATCGAAGATCGTTACGAACTGATGGTTGAGCGGATCCGTTCGATCACAAAAGAAGAAACAGTGGACATGCGGTATCGGGATTATTTTGTAAGAACTGGAGAATTTTTACTGCAGTTAGATAAAGTGATCGAAAAGGTAAAAAGTGGGATGTCCATTTCGGAGAGCTGTACAGCGGGAGAATTACAGCAGATAAATGCAGCACTTTATCAGGATGTTATGCCTGAAAATTACGAAACGAGTTATTGCAACTATGAATACACCAGACAGATGTTTGGTGAGAAAATAGCAGAGGACGAGATTGAAGACATAGACAAGCGGGAATATTTATTTGCTGACTATCTGACATTTCTTTGTTATGAATTCCATGGACTGATCGCGGCAGCATTTGAAGGAAGAGTTGTAGACCTTACTGTATGGTTTGAATTGTTTGTGGAGGTATATGGGATCTTTGAGGATTTTCCATCTGTTAAAGCAGTAAAAGATGCCATTTATTATTTTGAACATGATTATGCGGAGTTCTTCATGGATTATCGTGTGCGTGAGAAGATGGATCCGATTCTTTCCTTTGCGACAGATATTGTCATGGAATGTGAAGACGGAGATAACAGCTATTTATATGAATATGGCGAATACATCGGAAAGAATGAATTGGAAACGGAAGCGTTTCTTCGCAGGATGTCATCAGAAAAAGTGGCGTCGATTGCCCGGACTTATACAGAAGGGTTTCGACAGGGCTTTGTAGCGGCCGGAATTGATATGTCAAAAAAGAAGCATGTAAATATCCGGTATTCGATTGGTATGGAGCGCATCGTAAAAGCTGCAATCCTCCAGTTCCGTGATATGGGGCTGGAACCGTTATGCTTCCGTTATGATACCAACCGGATCAATCGGATCAGAATGAACCGGATTGGTTATGTAGGTACTCCGGTAAATAAGCAGATGGATTACGATCATCAGATGGATCAGGCGTTATTCCTTGATCGTAAGCTGATGGAACGAAAGTTAGAGATAATGCGTGGCGCTTATGAGAAATACAGATATGAGGCGTCTGTATATGCAGGACCGGCGTGTATCGAGATCTTTGGTGAGACACCGTTTGAACCGGTAAGCAAGCCGGGACAGCTTACGCTTAGCAAGAAGCAGCAGGAGCTTGGTGTGGAATATACCAATGAACTGTCACAGATCGTGAATGAATATATACCGGGGGATGAGTACAGCTTTACGATCATCGCATATCCAATGCCGGAGATCGGAGATGATTATGAAGAAATATTTGAACAGATCATCCGGATCAACAATCTGGAAAGTGATGTATACCGTCCGGTTCACCAGATGATCATCGATGAGCTGGATCAGGCAGAATGGGTACATGTGATTGGACAGAATGGTAATCAGACTGATATGAAGGTATCGATGCATGTGTTAGAGCGCCCGGAGACAGAGACAAATTTTGAGAACTGTCTGGCGGATGTGAATATTCCTCTTGGCGAGGTTTTTACATCGCCGAAGCTTACCGGAACGCATGGAGTTTTAAATGTGAGTGAGGTCTATCTGAATGATCTGAAATATGTTGATCTCAAGCTGACCTTTGAAGATGGAAAGATCAAAACTTACACCTGTAAGAACTTTGACAGAGAAGAAGATAATGTAAAATTTGTAAAGGATAATCTTTTGGGCGGACGGGATACACTGCCGATCGGAGAGTTTGCGATCGGAACGAATACGACCGCATATGTACTTGCAAATAAATATAACATGGTATATAAATTGCCGATACTGATCGTAGAGAAGATGGGACCGCATTTTGCAGTCGGTGATACCTGCTATAGCTGGAGCGAAGAAAATATCCTTCATAATCCGGACGGCAAGGAAATCGTTGCAAAGGATAATGAGTGCTCGATCCTTCGAAAGACGGATATCAGCAAGGCGTATTTCAACTGCCATACCGATATTACGATACCATATGATGAGATCGGAGGCATTTATTCGGTTCATGCAGATGGAACCAAAGTTGCCATTATCGAAAATGGCAGATTTGTTCTTCCGGGAACAGAGATGTTAAATGAGCCGTTTAAAGAGGCAAAATAAAAAATAAACCATATAAATGAGAGTGGATTCATCATCCTGAACATGGGAGAGAAACTATCATTTATATGGTTTATTTTATTTCACAGCGTTTATCTGTGCTTTTATAAAGAAGTTAGTATTCGTATCGTATTTTATTATTTTAAAACAGACATTCGCTTATATCGTTTATTTGAATACAGTGCGCTGTCTGCCTGGCTTAACAGATCCTCAATCTTGATATTCGGATCGCAGGAAAATTCCGATACACCGACACTCATTTCGATATAATATGGTTTGCCACAGGTTTCATTTAATTCATTGGACAATTCCTGAATCCTTGCCTGTACAGTCTTAGGAAAATCAAGATCATCAATGAAAGCAAAACATACAAACTCATCACCGCCGATTCGACCGACAATGTCACTCGCCCGGAAACTTGTCATCAGGATATTTGCAATATTCTTTAAAGCAAAATCTCCATCGTTGTGTCCGAATTTATCGTTTACGATCTTTAAGCTATCCATGTCTGCAAACAGTAGCATTGCCTTACGTCCATGATTGGCAGGTTTATTGATCAGGTATTCTACTTTTTCCATTAATCCACGTCTGTTATTGACGCCGGTCAGTTCATCGGAGGTAGACAGGTGATTTAACAGCTCATTTTTTTCATGGATCTCATTTAAGGACATTACTAATTGTTCTTTTGTCTGGATCTGTTCTTTTAAAAGTGATAAATATTTAAAAGAAGCCCCAAGATGAAGAGAAGTTGTATAAATGTGTCCAAAGTGATCTACATCTGTATTACATACAAACAGACCATGATGTTGTTCATTTGTAAAAATAGGAACAATAACAGCGGTAAATCTATCTTCAAACCCGGTATATTCATTGTCAAAGATATCGGTAGATGCAATACGACGTGTTTCACCTGATAAAACAGCTGTATGTTTTGGATTGTAAAAAGCTTGAAGATACAAAGTATCCGGCGTTTTCCAGCTTCCGTCCGGTTGAATGGCGACGGGTTCATCATACGCATATAAATAAGATGCTGCAAATCCAAGGTCTTTTAATTTAGCAAGCATAGATGAAAAGGTTTTTGCTGTATCGGTTCCATATGTAAGAGTATCTCTTGTAATATAGATTGAAGACCATGATCCCGTTTTGCTGTCATGTTCCTGTTGGTACAAAGAAGTTGACAAAAACTGTGCGATAGCACTTGTAATATGAGAATTTAGCCGATAGTATTCAGACCGTTTATCCGGATCGTTGATTAATGCTATGATGACACCGGAAAAACAACGGAATGAAAATGCAATATTGGTTACTGAAAAGAAACTTGTGACAGGAGATGACAATAATGACATCAGTTTGTCTACAATCAGATTCTTTGGATATGGTTTTGCCTTTGGTAAAACAGCAATTTCTATTATATCCTTCCAGATGCTGTTGATCTGATCAAGAACAATCGTACCAAAAAAGCTGTTTTTAATGTTGCCTAAAATAGAATCATCACAGTATTCCAGAATATCTGTTACAGTAGAGGAATTGTCAATCGGCATATGTTCGGTATTTTCATGCAGACTGCACCCACATGATAATCGTTTTACAAAGTGGGAATCCAAGACAGAAGAACAGAATTCGCCTGCCTTAATATCCTGAATGATCTTGCCAACGGCACGATAGCCCAATGCAGGGGTGTTCGCGTTTACGGTTGTAAGGGGTGGAACCATAGTTACGGAACCGTGAGAGTTGTCAAAACCGATTACACTGATATCAGCTCCGATTCGGATGTTACGGCTTTTCAATTCCTGATAGCCGCCGATAGCCATCTGATCGTTAGAGAAAATAATTGCATCAGCATCCGGATTATCATCAAGCAGTTTGCCGACAATCTCACGACTGTATTCAGAATAATCACCGTATACGATCATATCTTCGGTGACCGGTATGTTGTGAGCTTTCATTGTAGTTCGGTATACATTCAAACGTTCCAGAGCATCTTCATTTGTCTTTCTTCCGGCAACAAAACAGATATGCTTTCGGTTGTGATGAATAATCAGATGTTCAATGGCATCTCGAAGACCGGCAGTACTGTCGGTCTGTAAACAAGGATAACCTGAAACCTTAGATTCCAGAGTAAGAATCGGAATATCTTTAAAAGTATCCAAAAATGCTTCAATACTTTTTTGTGATATAAAAGATGCGATCGTGCCAACGGACACGATCAGGGCATCCAGATTTTCTTTTTTAGCATAATAAAAAACAGAGTTGTACTGATAATCATAAATTTCGTTTTCAGGATCGTTAAATGAAGCATTTAAAAACATGCCCGGAAAGACGATAAGATTCACGTCTAGCTCTTTCGCTGCGTATTCAGCTCCTTTACATATTTCATTTGCATATTCATTGTCGAGATGACATATGAATAATCCGATGTTTAATCTATTATTTGTCATACAACTACCTCTTGTTAACGAAAAAAACAGTTACTCTGCATATAACATTATATTACCATAAATGGGAATCATTATCAAATTATATTTGATATTTATATAGTATTTTTCAAAAAAAAGAAACACGCTTTGCTGACGAACAAAATTGTGCCGAACAGAGACCTGTTTTGGGCTGGTATATTTGTGAGAATGGCTTCTTTACAAACAGAAATTAATCCCGTATAATTTATAAGAATCAATTGGCATGAAAATGCACTTTATAATGGATAAAACAGGAGGATTTTACAATGGATTACAAGAATGCCGGCGTTGATATTGAGGCAGGATATAAGTCAGTAGAACTTATGAAGAAGCACATCAAGACAACCATGAGACCAGAGGTATTAGGTGGTATCGGAGGTTTTGCTGGTGCGTTCAGTCTTGCAAAGATCAAAGAGATGAAAGAGCCTGTATTACTGTCTGGAACAGATGGATGCGGTACAAAAGTACAGCTTGCATATATCATGGATAAGCACGATACGATCGGAATCGATGCTGTGGCTATGTGTGTGAATGATATTGCATGTTCTGGTGGAGAACCTCTTTTCTTCCTGGATTATATAGCATGTGGTAAGAATTATCCGGAAAAGATCGCTACGATTGTAAGTGGTGTTGCAGAAGGCTGTAACCAGTCCGGCGCAGCTTTAGTTGGCGGCGAGACAGCAGAGCATCCGGGACTTATGCCGGAGAATGAGTATGACCTTGCAGGATTTGCTGTTGGTGTCGTAGAGAAGGATGAACTTATCACAGGAGAGAATATCAAAGCCGGAGATACATTGATCGGTATCGCTTCCAGCGGTGTACACAGCAATGGTTTCTCATTGGTTCGTAAAGTATTTGATATGACAAAGGAATCTCTGGATACATATTATGATGAACTCGGAACAACACTTGGCGAAGCACTTCTTGCTCCGACAAGAATTTATGTAAAAGCATTAAAGGCAGTAAAGGATGCCGGTGTAATGATTAAGGGTTGCAGCCATATTACAGGCGGTGGTTTCTATGAGAACATTCCAAGAATGCTTCCTGACGGAGCTCGTGCACAGGTGAAGAAGGACTCATATGAAGTGCCTGCTATATTCAAGCTCCTTGCAAAGAAGGGTGATATAGATGAGCATATGATGTACAACACATATAACATGGGCGTTGGTATGTGCCTTGCAATAGATCCTGCAGATGCAGATAAGACAATAGCAGCTATAGAGAGTGCCGGAGATAAGGCATTTGTTCTCGGTACAGTAGTAGCCGGTGAAAAGGGAGTAGATTTATGCTAAGAATAGCAGTTCTGGTTTCCGGTGGCGGTACGAACTTGCAGGCGATCATTGATGCGATCGCAGCAGGAAAGATCACAGACACCGAGATCGCAGCAGTTATCAGTAATAATAAAAATGCCTATGCACTGGAACGTGCAAAACAGGCAGGTATAAAAGATATCGTAGTATCACCAAAGGATTTTGAAACAAGAGAAGTATTTAATGAGAACCTGTTGAAGACTTTACAGGAAGTGAATCCGGATCTGATCGTACTTGCGGGATACCTTGTAGTTATTCCGGAGAGCGTGATCGATGCATTTGAGAATCGGATTATCAATATCCATCCTTCTCTGATCCCTGCTTTTTGCGGCACAGGCTATTATGGACTCAAGGTTCATGAGGCAGCGTTAAAAAGAGGTGTAAAAGTAGTAGGTGCTACGGTGCATTTTGTAGATAAAGGAACCGATACCGGTCCGATCATTATGCAGAAAGCGGTTGCGGTACAAAACGGAGATACTCCGAAGGTGCTTCAGCAGAGAGTCATGGAGCAGGCAGAGTGGAATATTCTACCTGCTGCTATTGATAAGATTGCACATGGAAAGGTTCGGATCGAAGACGGTATAACAGTTGTGGAAGACTGACAGGAGGAAAACAAATGAAGATTTTAGTTGTAGGTGGCGGCGGAAGAGAGCATGCTATTATTACAAGTATTGCAAAGAGCAGTAAAGTAACAAAAATCTATTGTGCACCGGGAAATGCAGGTATTGCAGAATTGGCAGAATGTGTGGATATCGGTGTTATGGAATTTGATAAACTGGTTGATTTCGCAAAGAAGGAAGCAGTTGATCTTGCAGTTGTAGCTCCGGATGACCCGTTGGTTGCCGGTGCAGTTGATGCATTTGAAGCAGCGGGCATCCGCGCATTCGGCCCTCGAGCAAATGCAGCGATCATCGAAGGCTCAAAGGCATTTTCCAAGGATCTTATGAAAAAATACAATATACCTACAGCCGCATATGAGAATTTTACAGATGCAGAATCAGCACTTGCATATCTTGAAACGGCAAGCTTCCCGATCGTATTAAAAGCAGATGGACTGGCACTTGGTAAAGGTGTTCTGATCTGTAAGGATCTGGAAGAAGCAAAAGCCGGTGTAAAAGAGATCATGCTGGATAAGCATTTTGGAAATGCGGGAAATACTATGGTTATCGAGGAATTCATGACAGGACGTGAGGTGTCTGTTCTTGCATTCTGTGATGGTACAACGATCAAACCTATGACTTCCGCACAGGATCATAAGCGTGCACAGGACGGTGATCAAGGATTGAATACCGGTGGAATGGGAACATTTTCACCAAGCCCATTTTATACAGATGAGATCGCAGATTATTGCATGGAGAATATATACAAGCCTACAATGGCAGCCATGAAGGCAGAGAAAAGAGAATTCAAGGGTGTATTATTCTGCGGACTTATGATCACGCCACAGGGCGTAAAGGTACTGGAATATAATGCAAGATTTGGAGATCCGGAGGCGCAGGTTGTTCTTCCTAGAATGAAGAATGATATCATTGATGTATTTGAGGCGTGTATTGACGGAACTCTGGATCAGGTAGAACTTGAATTTGAAGACAACGCTGCTGTATGTGTAGTACTTGCATCTGACGGTTATCCGGTTTCCTATAAGAAAGGATATCCGATCTCAGGTCTAGAGACATTCAAAGACAAGGACGGATACTATGTATTCCATGCCGGAACTAAGTTTGAAGACGGCAAAGTTGTAACAAATGGCGGTCGTGTACTTGGAGTAACAGCTACAGGAAAGGATCTTCATGAAGCCCGTGCAAATGCATACAAGGCAACCGAGTGGATCACATTTGAGAATAAATATATGCGTCATGATATCGGTAAAGCGATTGATGAGTGTTAATTATTATTGAAAGATATACGAAAGAAAAAAGTCTCTGGGGAACATACTAATATATGGGAGCCGGGGACTTTTGTATCATAACAGAAGATAGTAGGCAGAAAATGTCATATACTATGAAAAAAGAGGTGACATAATTTGAAACTTCCGAACAGTGAAAAATTACAGGAAATATTAAAAGAAGCCAAACGGATATCCAAGAAGCTGGGGCAGAACTATATAGGAAGTGAACATCTGTTGATGGCACTTACCTTTGTCAGTGATACGGCACCGTTTGTTGTTTTACAGGAAAATGGAGTAACGATACAGTCGATCATTAATATCTTAAGCCAGATACCATTAGCCGGAGGAACCTTTGGCGCAGAGAAAAGCAAATATACAAAATCCGCAGAGTCGATCCTGGAGCTTGCGGGAAATGAAGCAAAACGTCTGGAAAGTACAGAGGTAGGAAGTGAGCATCTTCTGATTGCCATTTTGAAGCATCTGGATTGTACGGCGGTAAAAATCATACTGTCATTAAAGGCAAATATACAGAAAATATATGTAGATATCATGTCTGCATGTGGAGTGGATGGCAGTACGGCAAAGAAAGAATTTGTAAGTCTGAAAAAGGGAAAGAATAAATCCAAGGCATCGGCAACACCGACGTTGGATCAGTTCTCCAGAGATATGACGATGGATGCCCGTATGGGAAATCTAGATCCGGTTATAGGCAGAGAGAAAGAGATAGAGCGTGTGCTTCAGATTTTAAGCAGACGTATGAAGAACAACCCATGTATGGTTGGAGAACCGGGTGTAGGTAAGACTGCGGTAGCAGAGGGGATTGCTTACCTGATCGCTGCAGGAGATGTGCCGGATACAGTACGGGATAAGCGACTGTTGTCGCTAGATTTATCCAGTATGGTAGCGGGTTCCAAGTACCGTGGAGAATTTGAGGAACGGATCAAGAAGGTGATCGCAGAGGTAAAAAATGCCGGAAACGTCATTCTGTTTGTGGATGAGCTTCATACGATCATCGGAGCCGGTGGAGCAGAGGGAGCAATCGATGCATCTAATATCTTAAAACCATCCTTATCGCGCGGAGAGATCCAGATGATCGGAGCGACGACGCGTGCAGAATACAGAAAATATATAGAAAAGGATGCAGCGTTGGAGCGAAGATTTCAGCCGGTCTATGTGGAAGAGCCGACCAATGAAGAAACAGTAGAGATCTTAAAGGGACTTCGCTCTGCATACGAGGAACATCATCATGTAGAGATCAGTGATCAGGCACTGGAAGCAGCGGTATCATTATCGGTTCGATATATCAGTGATCGTTTCCTGCCGGATAAAGCCATTGATCTGATGGATGAAGCCTGTTCCAGAAAACGTCTGGGATTCGGAAAGAAAGCAAAGAAGACTCTGCCGTTGGAACTTGAGATACAGGTGCTTTCCGATGATATTGAGAACCTTTTAGAGGCTGGAGATATTGATGAAGCGGCAGAACTGTTAAAGAAACAGAGGAAACTGGAAGCAAAGCTTGATAAAACGAAGCAGAATAAAAATGTGAAAAATGTTGTAGTAGATGCAGAGGATATTGCGGATGTTGTATCTGTATGGACGAAGATTCCGGTAAATAAACTGACCGAACAGGAATCCAAACGTCTGGAACGTCTGGAAGAGGAGCTGCATAAGAGAGTTGTCGGTCAGAATGAAGCGGTTGATGCGGTGGCAAGGGCTATCAAGAGAAGCCGTGTAGGCTTAAAAGATCCAAAACGTCCGGTTGGTTCGTTTTTATTCCTTGGGCCTACCGGTGTAGGTAAGACTGAATTGTCGAAAGCTCTTGCAGAAGCAGTATTTGGCAGCGAGGAAGCGCTGATCCGTGTCGATATGTCAGAGTACATGGAGAAACACAGTGTGTCGAAGCTGATCGGCTCACCCCCGGGCTATGTTGGTTTTGAGGAAGGAGGACAGTTGAGCGAGAAAGTCCGTTCCAATCCATATTCTGTTATTCTGTTTGATGAGATAGAAAAGGCACACAGTGACGTGTTTAATATATTATTACAGGTATTGGATGATGGACATATCACAGATTCTCAGGGCAGAAAAGTAGACTTTAAGAACACGATCATAATCATGACATCAAATACCGGTGCACAGAGGATCATTGATCCGAAGAAGCTTGGATTTGTTACCGCGTCAAATGCAGATACAGAGCACGAAGATATGAAGAAGAATGTTATGGATGAGGTAAAACAGAACTTCAAGCCGGAGTTCTTGAACCGTATTGACGACATTATCGTATTCCGTGCACTGACAGAGGATGATGTAAGAAATATTTCGAATCTTCTATTAAAAGAATTAAAGCAACGTGTTGCATCACAGATGGAGATTCAGTTGAAGTTTGGAGATGCAGTTAAGAAACTGATCTTTGAGAAAGGCTACGATAAGAAATACGGAGCAAGACCGTTGAAACGTGCGATTCAGACGAATATAGAAGATGAGCTTGCAGAAGCAGTCTTAAAAGGTGAGATCAAACGGGGAGATACCGTTCAGGTGACTGTGCGCAACGATAAGGTGAAGTTTGTAGTAAAAAATGAACCTGAAAAGTAGTTGCTTCCAATTCTATAAAATAATTGTGAACTGATTATATTTGGTGTGGCAAAAGCCGGAGCATTATTGTATAATCAGATTATAAAAGTGCCGGGTAAGGCATGAGTATAATGTACAGGAGGATAAAAATGTCAGTAATCAACGATTTAATTAACATAGAGTCCGATTCACTGGATTTCGGAAATTATGAATTAGCAACAAAGACAAAGAAAGATGGTATTGAATATAAAGGTGATATCTATAAGATCAAGACTTTCAATGAGATCACCAAACTTGAGAAGAATGGTATGTTTGTATATGAATCAGTACCGGGTACAGCGGTACATGGCTTCCGTTCATCAGAAGAAGATGTATCGTTTATAGTAGAAGGAACAGAGACCTCATCTATTACACTGGAGCTGGAACCGGAAACAGATTACAAGATTCATATTGATGATATATATGTAGGAAAGAATAAAACAAATCTCGGTGGTAAGTTAAGCATCAGTGTAGATCTTGAACCGGGCAGAGAAGTAAAAGTAGACGTCAGAAAAGCATTTGACTAGGAGTTTATATGGCAAAAGAAAAACAGATCTTTTTTTGCCGGGAATGTGGATTTGAGTCAGCAAAATGGATGGGACAGTGTCCGGGTTGCAGATCCTGGAATACGTTCTGTGAAGAAAAAGTAACGGTAGGCGCCAGAAAACAGTCCGGAGGACGGACTGCTGTGGTGCCTACAAGTATTTTAGAAGTAAAAACGGCTGATGAGACAAGATTTTCCACAGGACTGGAAGAATTGAACAGAGTACTTGGAGGAGGAATCGTAAACGGTTCTCTTGTTTTGGTAGGGGGAGATCCCGGTATCGGTAAGTCAACGATCCTGCTTCAGATGTGCAGAAATCTATCAGCAGATGGTCATAAGATCCTTTATGTTTCAGGTGAGGAATCTTTGTCGCAGATCAAGATGCGCGCGGAACGAATTGGTACATTTCAGAAGGATATGCTGCTTTTGTGTGTAAATAATCTGGAAGATGTAGAAGAATATGTCAAGAAGGACAAACCGAAGGTTATTGTTATCGACTCGATCCAGACAATAGTAGTAGAAGATATTGCTTCGGCGCCGGGAAGCGTATCTCAGGTAAAAGAGGTAACAGCACGTTTGATGCAGATGGCAAAACAGATGGATATAGCGATCTTTATCGTTGGACATGTTACGAAGGAAGGAACGGTAGCAGGTCCGAGAAATCTGGAACATATGGTAGATACGGTGTTGTACTTTGAAGGCGATCGTAATGCAGGTTTCCGTATTCTTCGTGCGGTAAAGAACCGATTTGGCTCAACAAATGAGATTGGTGTATTTGAAATGCTTGAAACCGGCTTGTCAGAGGTGAATAATCCATCAAAGGTTATGCTGGCAGGCAGACCGCTTCAGACATCCGGTTCGGTTGTAGTATGTTCTTTAGAAGGAACCAGACCGATCCTGCTGGAGATCCAGGCACTGGTCTGCCAGACCAGCTTTAATCTGCCGAGACGTACAACAGTTGGTTTGGACTATAATCGTGTGAACCTTCTTCTTGCGGTACTTGAAAAGAGAGCGGGAATGGTGTTATCAGGAAGTGATGCATATGTCAATATAGCCGGTGGTATGCGGCTTGATGATCCGGCAGCAGATCTTGGAATTGTATTTGCACTTGTTTCCAGTTTTCGTAATCGTCCATTGGATGAGAGTATGGTCGTATTCGGTGAAGTAGGACTTTCAGGAGAAGTCCGTGGCGTATCCGCAGCAGAGCAGCGTGTAAGAGAAGCGGTAAAAATGGGATTCCAGACATGTATTATGCCAAAGACAAATGCAGAGCATCTTAAGAGTATAGAGGGCATAAAAGTAGTAGGAGTATCGAATATCAGTCAGGCGTTAGAGTACATATAAGATTGTATTTATTTTAATACAATTTTTGTCAAAAAAAGTGTTGACATCTGACGTCTGATTTAGTATTATATCAACTGTTCGCGGTACGAAACACCGAACGAACAAAGATCACAACTTACATATTTCATGATGATTCTCATCTGGAAAGCATGCAGAACATCAAAAAAGAAATTAAAAAAGTTGTTGACAAAGAACACTGAATGTGATAACATATAGAAGTTGTCGCTGATGAGTTCGACAACAAAGAACCTTGGAAAATTAACAACATGACAACCCTGAAATTCCAAATAAAGAATTTCAAAAAGAACGTAACAGACGCAAGTCTGATACAAACCAAGAACAGTAAAGGGTATAGATAATGACCAGAGTCATATCTGAACCCGGGACAAATTTTTAATGAGAGTTTGATCCTGGCTCAGGATGAACGCTGGCGGCGTGCTTAACACATGCAAGTCGAACGAGAGAAGAT
>NZ_JAOQJS010000002.1:0-484140 GCF_025567345.1 Coprococcus ammoniilyticus | reverse complement strand
GTAAGTGCGGTAACGCATTCAGCTGACAGATACTAATAGGTCGAAGACTTATCCTGAGAGGTTCGAAAGATAAGCGGAAGAGATTGGAGAGAGTGAAGTCGCAAGACTTTCTGTATGAAATTCTGAAGGTACATGAAAAGTAAATATTTCATCTACCTGTTAAGTGTCCCAATTTAGGACACTTAAGCAGTATAGGGGATTGGTCAAATGGTATGATAGGGGTCTCCAAAACCTTTGGTGGGAGTTCGATTCTCTCATCCCCTGCTAGAAAGCCTTGAAAACGCTGAGTTTTCAGGGCTTTATTTTTTTAGGTGGGCAATGAAGTGGGCAAACTAAACGAAAGGAGAATGAACTATATTCATATAAAGATAGCTCTATAATTGTCGGACAAGGCATAATGTATTAGAAGAGTTATGTATGTTGATAACAGAGAGGCGGTTGTGCCACAGATGAATTATGTGGTTGTATTTAATATTGATGGAAATGTTGTGAATGTTCTAGTTTTTTTTCATCGACTTGAGAACTATTCACACAAAATATAAATAGCAGAACTTGTGAACAAAAAGGTTTCTAAAGCATGGTTGATCAGATAGTTAGTTTCTGATAAGAAAGATTAGATTGTTGAACAATAATTAGCATTGACTTGCACAGGGAGTGCGGAAGTATAATTCATATAAGCGGGGATATACTGAGTATATATCAGCTGATGATTGACACATATTTGTTAGAAGAAAGGGTGGTTATTGTGATGTCATTATCAAATGCAGCGGATGGATTTTGTTCAACGATCGCGTGGAACTGTGCAGATAAAGCATTATTTGGAGATTGTCCGTTAGATACGGGGGATGAGATTCAGGTGGTATCATCGTTTTTCGGAAATGTCATCGTTCGGGTACACGGGAGATGTCTTGCGATTAACAAGGATGCGGCAGAACGGATTAAGATGTGCCAACCGGATGTACAGTAAGAGATAAAATTTATAACTGTTCTTGAAGTCGTGGGCAAATGTTTTATTGTGTAAATGTTAAATGAAAATGAGTTGGTTGAAATAATAAATAATATATATTATTATTTATATATCAATTATTTGGAGGAAGACATTTACAAAAGAAAAAGAAGTATTATTTTATTATGTGCATTATTGATCGTTGCACTTATACTGCCATGTAGTGGAAGCGAGACAGCATCTAAGTTTACTAAAAAGCAAAGGCAACATACAAGAAGTGTTTGGATAAATATTTTTATAAGACAAATGGGAAACCTTTAAAGTTTAAATATTATTATAAAGGAAAGCTTAGAAGCAAAAGTACAAAGAGTGACCAACATGGTATATATACACGTATAACAAAAATGTCTGATAAAGCATTTGTAGATGAATTTGATGGACATAGGGGCTTATATGTAAAAACATATTTTAAAAAGACCAAATCGGGTGGAACAGAGGTCGCGAAATATAGCACAAGGATGGATCCGGTAACGTATAAAACAATAAACGAGTATTATGTAAATGGTAAGAGAACAACAAAAAAAGCTTATCAGAAAAAAGTAAAATCATTAGGAAAGTTAAAAAAAATTACATATCAGAATTATAATGATGTCTGGTAAAATGGGAATATATTTAATATGAATACAAACGCCTGCCATTGGATTGAATAAGAACCAATGACAGGCGTTTGTATTACCTGTGCGAGGACAGTAAGCTAAAGTCTGTATTTATACAATGTGCTCTGATAATTGCCCACGATATAAATATTATTTTGTAATAAACGTGCTGTAGATTGCTTTGATTGCTGTCTCGAAGTCACGGTTTTCAACACCGATGATGATGTTAAGCTCAGAAGAACCCTGATCGATCATCTTGATATTGATGCCCTTGTTTGCGAGAGCAGTGAAAAGCTTACCTGCTGTACCGCTGGCTGACTTCATACCACGACCTACAACCGCGATCAGTGCAAGACCGGATTCGATCTCAACAGAATCCGGTTCTGCCAGACGATGGATAGCAGATACAACGCTCTGTTCCTTATCGATGAATTCGTCTGCATGAACAACGATGGTCATAGTATCAATACCGGATGGCATATGCTCGAAGGAGATATTGTTCTCTTCAAATGCCTGAAGAACCTTACGACCGAAGCCGATCTCTGAATTCATCATTGCTTTTGTAATGAAGATTGTACAGAAATCTTTCTTTCCGGCAATACCGGTTACGACATAATCCTGCTTCTGGCAGGTACTTTCAACGATCCATGTTCCTGCATCTTCCGGTACATTTGTATTCTTGATATTGATAGGAATACCACAGCTTCTTACTGGGAAGATTGCATCTTCGTGGAGAACAGAAGCACCCATGTAGGATAACTCACGAAGCTCGCGGTATGTGATATATTTGATCGGCTTTGGATCCGGAACGATTCTTGGGTCAGCTACAAGGAAACCGGATACATCTGTCCAGTTCTCATATACATCTGCGCGGCTGGCTCTTGCAACGATAGAACCTGTTACATCGGAACCACCACGAGAGAAGGTCTTAACATTTCCATCTTTACCCATTCCGTAGAAGCCGGGGATAACGGCGCGTTCATTTTGAGCGAGACGCTCGGTCAGACGCTTGTATGTCTTATAATCATTCAGATTTCCTTCTTCGTTGAAGAAGATGACTTCTGCCGAATCGATAAATGGAATACCAAGGTAAGCTGCCATGACTTTACCGTTTAAGTATTCACCTCTGGATGCAGCATAATCGCTCTGAGGATTCTCGGCGAGGTTCTTTTTGATCTCCGCAAAATCGTCATCCAGACTGAAATCCTTCAGCTCAAGACCTGTGATGATCTCATCATATCTTGCTTTGATCGCCTTTAATTCTTCGTCAACATCATTGCCTTCGCTGGCGGTCTGATATGCATGAAGTAACATATCGGTTACCTTAGTATCTCCATCAAATCTTTTTCCCGGAGCAGAAGGAACAACATATACACGGCTATCATCTGCATGGATGATTTTACCGACCTTCTTGAACTGCTCTGCACTTGCCAGGGAACTTCCACCAAATTTAACAACTTTCTTCATAATAAACTCCTGCATTTTTATTTTTATTTACAAATTATCTCTATCTTAATATTATTGTGCCGATTAGACAAGGAAAAAATGTGATTTTTTTGAATTTTGAATGATCGAATAAAAACCTCTTGTATAATGGTTTTGTTTTAGGCAAAATGTTGAACCTTTTCAGAAATAATCTGAGATTTTTGATAGATGAAATATAAGAATATGGATTTCACACGTAAATTGTGCAAAATGACTGAAACAGCTGAAAAAATTCGTTATCTCCAAATGTGAAAAAATGCTGTACTTCCTTGAATTTGCTTGTTTTCTATACTAGAATAGCAGTCGAAAAGGTAGCATAATGCCCAAATGGCTAGAAGATTGAGGTGATAATGTGATTGATTATTATAAGTGTCAGTATCATTTTAACGCCAGCCATAGCTTTGATGGCAATAAAGAACAGGCACATAGTCATACATTTACGATGATACTGTATATTCGTAATCATTCTGGCCGAGATATGGATTTTAAACGGCTTGACAGAATGATAGAGATTTTTCTCGGCAGATATGAGGGCATGTATCTGAATGAACTTCCCTGTTTTGCCGGGAATGCAAGTATAGAGGCAATCGGAGATTATTTTTACGAACAATTAAAGATAAAATTATCGGAATTGAATGCGGAGCTGATGCAGCTTGATATAGGGGATACACCGCTTGGGGTGTATCAGGTGTGTGATCGCATTTTGTTACCGACGGTTAATGAGAGACGGAGCAGAGAAAATCTGGAGGCAATCTTGTTCTATAAGAAACAGATGCCTGACCAGAAAAAATAGATAGGGACTCATTCGGATAAGATGGGTCTTTTTTGTGTGGAATGTCATAAAACAGACAGAAAGAAGGCATGTATGATGAGACATAAGAAAATCTGTAAAAAACTAATAACTGTAGGGATAGCGGTATTATTGATCGCTGTTTCCTGTATGCCAATGACAGGAATGAGGAGTCAGGCAGCAACGTTTGAAGATAATGGAAATACAGTAGATATATATACGGATAATGATTATTTGTGCATCCGTTATAATGGAAGCTGGTCAGGATATCTGAATGAGCGTTTTGACCTGTCGGCAGACGGAGTGTCACTGGATCGATTGAATGCGATCATATTGAATAATGGAAATAATGGAGACGGAAGTTCATTTTCAGTAAAGGATGCATGGAGTTCGGAAATCAGCGGGGCTTCCGGAATGGTTACAAATACCGGAAAAAAACAATATTACGGATATGAATTTATGACATGGAAGATTCAGGTTCCACTTGATACTTATGAGGCTTTTAATCTTGATACGCTGAAGGTAACATATAAAGGGCAGAGCACGGAAGTTGCGATTGGTACAAAGAATACTACGGAAGAAGCTTCTACAGAAAATACGGAAGAAATTACATCTGCTACAGAGAAGGACTCAACGGAAGAAATTCTGACGACCGAAGATACAACTGAAACTGAAAAAAATGATACAACAGTTCCCGGGACAACGGAACAGGGTGTTACTGAAGCAGTAAGTGAAGATACTACTGCAGACAGTACTGATGAGAGCACAACAGAGATATCCGGTACGGAATCAGAAGACAGCAGTGCAACAATTACTGAGACTACATCGGAGCATAACAATAATGCAAGCACTACCGGAGAAATGACGGACGAGGCAACAACAGAAACAACAGGCGGAATCCATGTAGGCGGCAATATCCAGATCGATGGATATTATGATGATTGGGAAGGAAGACCGAAGACGGAGATTACATATTCTAGTAATAACAAACAGTGTAATCATTATGGTCAGCTTGCATTAGACGGGGATACCTTATATGGCCATTTTAAGATGAATGAATTATATACCTCCGGTATGCAGCTTCAGATCTGGTATCTGACGATCAACGGCAAGACATTTGCCATGCAGATCCAGCCGGAAAAGAACGGAAATATCGACTGGAGTACGCAGGCTCCGAGATCAGAAGGAATCCATACTAACTTGAAAGCTTTTATCGGATATGGAAATAATAATGAATGTGACAGTAAAGTAGCATATACAGTGTATGATGCAGAACATAAGGATAATACGCCGGGAGATGAGGTGGAATTCTCGCTCAGTCTGAAACGTCTGGCAGAATTAACAGGTATTCCTGCGGATGAGATGGGAACTATCACGATCCAGAATCCGAATATCGGAGGTCAGGGTGTGTCGATTGCCGGATCTTCTACAGGACCGGTCGTAGGTGTGTTGATCGCTCTGTTACTGGCAGCAGGCTATGTTGCAAAGAAAAGAAAGGATAAAAGGTAGAGGATGAACTGGCTGGTATTTGTCTGTCTTCTTGGTTGGATCTATATATTAACAGTATTATATCGGGCAAAATTGAATTTCTGGTATTATATCTGCGGAAGTGTGGGATTGTTTATTTTCAGTCTGATACTGATAGAACCGTATGTCGTAGTTCCGCTTCAAAAGGCCGTCTCTGCTGTTGCCGGTGTGATCGGTGGGCTGACGCATCTCTATGATTCTTATTTTCAGCAGGGGATTCTGTTTATCCAGAATGGCGGAACCAGTCTGTCCTTATATATTGATTTTGAGTGTTCCGGTGTGATTGAGATGCTGGCGTTTCTTGCGCTGCTCTGGTTCTTCCCGGTCTATGACAAATATGAGAGAGTGGTTGTAAGTATGATCGGAGTGATGGCGATCTTCCTTGCAAATGTGCTTCGGATCTTCTTTATCTGCCTGCTAGTTCATATATGGGGCATCGATATGTATTTCTTTGCACATACGATATTTGCCAGAATCCTGTTCTATGGATGTACAGTATTCCTGTATTTCTATGTATTCACGAAACCACAGATTGTCAGACAGAAGGTAGGTGCATTCCGTTATGACAGCAATTAAAAATATGCTTATGTCTTCCGTGATCTTCTGGGTGGCATGGATCGTCATTCCGTTGATCATGGAAGTGATTCCGACGGTCGGGAATTTTATCATCCTGTTAAAACGCAGGATTATGAAGAAGAAATATAAGCCGTTATCCCATTATCCGGAGGTATCTCTGATCGTTCCGGTCTATAATTCGGCTGAAACCCTGTATGCCTGTGTGCAGTCGATCTATCAATCGAATTACCCGAAGGATAAGATATTTGTTCTGCTTGTCAATAATATGAGTCAGGATAACAGCTTTGAGATATACAGCAAATGTCAGAAGGATTTCCCGAATCTTTCGATTAATTGGATGAATTCGAAGCAGGGAAAATCCAAAGCCCTTAATCTGGCATTGTTTAACTGCCAGGGTAAATATATTATCCATATTGACAGTGATGGAATGTTAGAACCGGATGCTATCAGAAATATTGTAACAATGTTTGAGAATGAACAGGAAGTCCACAGCCTGACCGGAACAGTACTGACGAATCCGGAGTTGATCGATCAGACGAATCGATGCGCTTTACGGTTACTGCAGAAGATGGAGTTTGGTGAATATTGTCAGGCATTTCTATCCGGCCGTAATTTCCAGTCGGAGCTGAACAGTATCTTTACTCTGTCGGGTGCTTTTTCGGCGTTCCGTAAATCTGCGATCATGAAGACGCAGTTATATAATACGGATACCCTGTGCGAGGATACTCATGTAACTTTTCAGGTACGGTTTCAGATGAAGAAGCGTGTGGCACTTTGTCCGAATGCAATCTTTTTTGTAGATCCGATCGAGAGCTTGAATAAACTGTATGTTCAAAGGCAGCGGTGGCAGAGCGGTGAGCTGGAAGTGCTTCATATGTTCCGAAAGGATAAGATGAACATTGGCAGGAGTTTCTTTAAAGATTTCGTCATGCGGATCCTTGTGTATGATCATACGTTTGCGTTCCCTCGGATGATCTGGTATTTTGCGATTATCTGTCTGGCATTTATCAATTATCCGATGAAGCTTATTGTGACATCGCTCGTATTCTTATTCTTTTTATACAGTATGGCCAACTTCCTGTTGTATATCTGTATTATTCTGTTTTTAAAGGATTTTCCGTATTTGAGAAAATATTATGCAAGGAAATGGTATCTGATCTTTTTACTTCCGCTGTTTAATTTTATTGTATTCTGGTTCCGGTTTGCAGGAATTATTAATTCAACCAGAAAAACAAGAACATGGCGGACAAGAGACCTGCATGAAGAATGGAATGACTTTAAACAGGTCGTGATGCATGATTTTGCAGGAGCACACCGGGTGCTGGAGAAGATCAGAGATGAGGTAAATACCAGTGAATAAAGAGAAAAAACAATCATGGATCAAAAAACTGTATACATCACCGAATCGGAGAACTTTCTCGATATCAGTAACCGTGATCCTGTTTATCATGATATTTATGGGCTGTATCTGTTATGAGCTGTTACAGAACCGGGAAGCAGTGATACAGGCGTATGAGGATAATCAGGAGGACTATCTACAGTTATTAGCCTACAACATTCAGTCGGTTCAGAAGTCAGGAAAAGATGCGGAGGTTCTTGCTTTTTTACAGGAGCAGACTGTTTCCTCCGGAGAGAGGTTCTTGGTATATACAAGAGATTCGGAAGTGCTGTGGGCAAAGAATGAGAATACAACGAATACATTAGGTAAATATGCAGAGATCACAGAATTCTGGAAGATGATACGTGAGCAGGATGTTGTGGTGGATACAGTCAGATGGACGGTCGGACAGGAAGAATGTACGATCAGTGTGGTGTCTGATACGGATAGTATTCTGGAACGGACATTTACAATAAAGCATGGCTATTATATTGTAATTGCAACAGGACTTGTAAGTGTTGTTCTGCTCGGTCTGTTGATTGCATTGTTGGAATCCTGGAACAAGGCGGAGAAAAATCTGAAGGGTACGAAAAAAGAACTGGACAAACGTAACCGGAAGCTCGAAAAGGTGACGAGCAATGCCGGGAATATGGGGTTTGAAAAGGCTTTAGATGACGAGATGGCAAAGAATATCTATGTGCAGAATCAATATAACAGCTCACATGAATTCTATGATAATAATTTTCTTCGTATCATGCTTCAGAAATCGGATGATGAGGCGTTAAAACCGATCCATTATATGTTCATTCATCTGGACATGATGGATCGTTATTACAGCAGACAGGAGATTTTTCATTTTATGAGGAAAATCCGTTCCAGACTTCACCAAAACGAGATCATGGGTGAGGTGAAGAAAGGATTTTTTGTTATTCTGCTTTACAGGCTGGACGAACAACAGGCAAAAGACAGGGCGGATGAGATTTACCGGTACTGTATCCGAAAGTCCGAGAATGCATATCGCTCGATACGATATGACTTAATCGATGTTGGGATAAAAAAACCGATGGATGTGTACGATGCTTATACCAGAAAGCAGGAGGAGGTGTAGCGGAATGAGATATCAACAGTATAAATTCAAATTCTATATGGATGCCAGGCATGCTATCTATATCGGTGGAAAATTAGGCGAAGTACATCCGCATACCTGGGAGATCGTTCTGCATGTGGTGAAGGGAAAGGAGAATTTTGAACCATTTCATATACTTGAAAAGGCAGTTGAGGAATTTCTGGAACCTTTTCAGAATAATTATCTGAATGATATAAAGCCGTTTGATATATTAAATCCAACGATCGAAAACGTATGCCTGTATTTTAAAGAAAAATTGCAGGAGATATTAAATGCAATGGGATGGATCTTCCTGATGATCGAGATGAGTGAGACACCGGGAAGAACATATGTGATCAGTATGCTGGATGAGCAGGAGATGGAGCAGAATCAGACGGTGCAGACGCTTACAGACCTGATCTTAGATGAGATAAAACATATTGGAGAGTAAGAAATATGACAGACAGTCACAAGAGAATTCGGAAAAACTGCATATGTATAAGTATCCTGTTACTTGCAGGTGCAGGGCTTGTACTGTATCTTGTGCTATCAGGATATGAGCCGTCCGGTGGTGATATCTGGGGACATCTCTATAAGTCGCAGGAAATGTATGAGAGCCTGAAAAAAGGGAATGTCTTTCCGTTGTTCTCCCCATACTGGTATAACGGAATCCAGCTTTTCAGATATTGGGGACCGCTCTCTTATTATATTATGGCGGGACTGATGTTTCTTACAGGGGGCGATCTTCTTCTGGCTTACAGGCTGCTTGCCTTTGTTATATTCGTAGTCGGTGGACTTCCGTGGATTCTCTGGGGGATCCATGAGAACCGCAGAGTGCTTGGAACCTTCTTCGGACTGCTCTGGTTCTTTATGCCGGAGCATATCAGAATTTATTTTACAGCGGGAAATCTGCCACAGATGGTGACGACGATGCTTGTACCATATGCGATCTGGTTCTTATGGCTCTATGTAAGAAAGAAGAATAATTGTGCAGCTGTCGGATTGTTTGTTTGTATGACATTGATGAGTTTTACGCATCTGATGGTTACTGCGATCATGGGCGTATCTGCATTTTTATATCTGCTGATCGATCAGATATGGAATAAGAATACTAGAAGAAAAATATTTGCTCTTATCTATATGATCTGTGGAATCCTGACAGCGGGTATATGGGTGATTCCTTCTTTAAAAGGCGGGCTTGTGACGTCAGAGAGTGGAGACGGAAGTGTTATGTCAACTTTGATTTATCCACTTACGACGTCATTAAATCCATTTAAACGTCTGAGTGCAGGAAATGACAGCTTTTATTTCGGACTGGCAGCAGTAATTATCGCGATAGCCGGAATCCTGCTTGCAAGAGGCGGAAAGAAAGCCGGTTTTGTATTTTTACTGATCATGCTTGCCTGTACAACGCCTGCTGCATACCGGATACTGGTAAAGCTTCCGTTCAGCCAGTTGTTCTGGATGACCCGGTTTGCGCCGATGATCTATGGTTTTTTCTTCAGTGCATGTCTGGAATGGGTTCGCTTGAAGAAAAAATATTGTGTGCTTCTGGCTGCACTTCTGTGTGTAGACAGTATATCATGTATGAATCTGGATTTTTACAGCGTTGCTACATCAGATGAAACGAAAATGGAGATGCAGCAGCTCACGGAACTGACAGACCAGCGGACGGCTGTCATTGATAAGAGTTCTTACGGTTCTTATCCATCCTATGGAATCAGTGGCAGCAGTCATACGATGTACACGTATGGCTGGGCATGGCAGGGTGCTGAGACAGGAGATAATATTGTTCTGTTAAATGAAGCACTTGACCGAAAATACTATCGTTTTCTGTTTGATCGTGCAGTAGAGCTTGGAGCTGATACGGTTCTGATACGGAAGATTGATCTTGAGAAACAGGACATTACAATCTCTGATATTGAGCAGGATGCGGCAGCCAGCGGTTATTCTATGGTGCAAGAAATGACGACTGCATATACTTATAAACGTGAGACACCGGAGAACTTTGGAACGGTCACCGGATACTATGGGCTTGCAATCGGAAAATATGCAAATGAAATGACTCTGCTTTATCCGGCATTTGTGGCAGGAAGCTCGGATGTGATCGAGGATTATTCAGTGGAAGAATTGAGCCGGTATGATACTTTGTTCTTAACCGGATTTGAATACAGGAATCAGAGTAAGGCAGAAGCGATACTTACGGACGTGGCGGCAGCAGGTACCAGAGTTGTGATCGACAGTACCCATGTTCCGGCTAATAAGAGTAATAAACAGGAAATGTTTCTCGGTGTATTTGCACAGCAGATCCATTTTGATGAACGGTATCCGGTTCTTTCTTATCAGAACAGCGAGATCCGAAGTGATGACTTTGCGGAGGAAGACAGGGATTTTAGTACAGCTTATATAACCGGAACCGATACCGAGATCGGAACGTTTCAGATGGGCAATCAGAAGCTGACGTTTTTAGGTATGAAAGATGATCTGCCAAATGTATATTTCCTCGGACTGAATCTGATGTATGAAGCTGTTAGCAGGAAGGATGCGGCACTGGTTGACATCTTAAATGATGTGCTCGGGATATCAAATGAACAGCTTCCGGACAGAGAACTTGTTCCAATCACAATAGCTTATAAAGAAGATGGACTATCGATCGATGTTGATGCGGATTTTGATCAGGAAACAGGTGTCAATACGTCGATTGCGGCACAGGACATATTTACATCTGATCAGGAGATTTCCGAGCAGATGAATCTTCTTGTTGTGCATGAGAGGCATACAGAGATTTCCTTTGTATATCCTATGTTTGTACCGGGAATTATTATCACGATATCAGGATTTATATGTTTTATACTGTGCATATGTATGGATGTACGCGACAGAAGAAAGCATATTGTTTAACAGACCGGACAAGAGAGCATTGCAGGATAGACGGAATAAAAGGGTATTGTCGGACAGACCGGCTGCCGATTGTGTATTTGCGTCTGTTATGATAAAATGAGTAGAACAGGAATAATACCGGATGAATACTCCAATTATAAACAGGATGAAAATACAGAAAGGGAACGGTGTGTATGGAGCGAAATACGAAAAAAGTCAGTGATTCAATGGTAGAGCAGGTTTTTCAGGTGCGGCCGGAGCATTTAAATGGTGCCGGACGATTATTTGGCGGACAGTTAATGGCATGGATTGATGAAGTTGCAGGTCTTGTTGGAATTCGTCATTCAAATGGAGATGTGATCACAGCCTCGGTTGATAATCTGAAATTCATGCGAGGTGCTTATCTGAAGGATCTGATCGTATTAGTAGGCCGTATTACCTATGTCGGACATACCTCGATGGATGTCCGTGTGGATACTTATATCGAGGATCACAGAGGAATCCGGCGCTCGATCAATCGAGCGTATCTGACATTGGTGGCTGTCGATGAAAATGACAAACCAAGACCGGTTCCGGGGCTGACACTTGAGAACGAAAGTGAACAAGCAGAATGGCTGGCAGGAGAGAAACGGAGAGAACTCAGAGGACAGAGACGTAAAGAAGGTTTTTAGATAAGCCGGGGGTATGAATATGGCAAATATATTAGACTATCTGGAATGGCGGGGTGATCTGCCGTTTGAGACATCGGCTTTTAATGAGGTGGATGCAGTTGTATTTTCAAGATTTTCATATATACCGTTTGAGGGGATCGTGCCGGATGATTTTAATCATACTGTCACGGTAGCAGAGGCGGCAGAGCGTTTCTTAGGAGATGCGGAGCGCATGACACAGGTGATTTATGAAGATGATCTGAAGCTGCTTGCTGCAATGGGAGCAAGCCGACGATTTGGTGATCTGCTCTTATGCGGTTATGTGAATCAGTTGGATGAGGAGATACAGAAACAGTTTTCAGCAATCACAGTAAAAATATTTGACGATGTAAGCTGTGTGGTATATCGAGGAACCGATAAAACAGTTGTCGGTTGGCGGGAGGATTGTAATATGGCATTTCTTTCACCGGTTCCGTCCCAGCGGACAGCAGTCGAGTATTTGCGGCAGGCAGCAGAACAGATACCAGGAACATTCCTGCTGTGCGGACATTCCAAAGGCGGAAATCTTGCAATCTATGCAGCAGCAACCTGTGAACGTACTCTGCAGGATAGGATTCTGAAGGTATGCAGTATGGATGGTCCGGGATTTGAACCAAATGTGTTAGAGCTTGCCGGTTACAACCGAATGCTATCACGGATGATCACATACATACCACAGAATTCCGTAGTGGGAATGCTGCTTGAGCACAGAGAGAAATATGTCGTGATCCGAAGTATGCAGGAGGGCTTCATGCAGCATGATGTTTATAGCTGGGAGGTTTTTGGACCATCCCTGATCCATGAGGAGGGGATCACAGATGAATGTCGTGTATTAAATGCTTCCTTAAAAGAATGGATCGACAATATGGACTACGACCAGCGCAGGCAGTTCGTAAACTCCCTGTTCGACCTGCTGGATGAATGCGATGCGAAGACCACGGATGATCTGCAAAATAACTGGCATAAGGATATCGGAAGGATTCTGACCTCGATCAAGAAGATGGACGAAGCCAACCGAAAAGTCATCAGCCAGACAATCCTGTCGCTGTTAAAGATCACAAGAAAGAATGTATCGAACAGATCAGAAGATTAGAAAATGCCATATACAGGCGAGAAAGATTTAACTTTATTTATTTGCTCTGCCTAAGACGAAGTGCACAGCCCGGAAAGGAGGGGAAGGGCTTATACACTTCGTCTCTTTATAAGATTAGTGTTAACTTCAATTTTGATCGGCATATACTGTTTGCTGTTAATAACAGAAATCAGTCGTTCTACTGCCATTTTTCCCATGTATTTAACAGGAACATTAACGGTTGTCAGATTTGGCTCCAGATAAGTGCACATCGGTACATTATCAAAGCCCACGATGGCAATATCCTCCGGAATACGATAACCGCGTTCTTTAAATGCTTTCATAGCACCGGCGGCGATCAGATCATTATCTGCAAAATAAGAATCAGCAATCGGTTCGTTATTATCTAATATTGCGAGCATCTCTGCATGTGCGCCATCCATATATGGCGGAAGCTGATGCACGATAGCTTTTGATGCGGCAAAACCTGCCATTCGAAGTGCCTGATAATATCCGTCGGCTCGTTCTTCAAAATTATGGATGCTGTAAGAAGAGTGTAGGTAGCCCGGCATCTTCTGGCGGCGCTGAATCAGGAAATGAGTTGCCTGCTGGGCGCCCTGTACATTATTAATATTGACACAGTCCATCTTTACGCTGTTGAAGTAGGTATCGACCACCACGATTGGAAGCGTCAGATATACAAATGGGAAGAAATCCTCTTTGTACATCTCTGTACCCAGTAAGATAACACCGTCACATTCCGATTTGATGATGTGGTTTAACTGGTTGGTGACACTTTCGGCAGCATATTCATAAACGTGGTGTGAATATAGGCGATAGCCATTTGCACTGCAATTCTCATTAATGCTCTCAATCAGAACATCGAAGAAAGAGTTGTTTGAAATAACAGCTCCATGCTTCCTATATATAAGAAGATAGATTATTCCGGATGATTTCGATGGTTTCTTGATCTTTGTAAAATCATAAGCATAATTGTGTGCAGTTTCCAATACACGCTTTCGTGTCTCCGTGCTTACACCTGGCTTATCATTTAATGCCATGGATACGGCGGCTTCAGACAGATTAAGTATTTTAGCAAGTTCTTTAGCTGTAATTGACATGAAATACACTCCCTTCATATATGAATTAAGTTCCCGATTAATTGAATTATCATAAGCTGTATTATAGTCGTTAAACCTTGCATTCAGAAGAAAGTAATAATGCATTCTGTCTGTATTGTAAAAACTGCACAAGATATAATCGAAAATTCAAAAAATATGCGGTTCTTTTTGGTATGTTTTCATTATACATAAAATGAAAATAATAGCAATATTAAGTTTTGAATTAAGTTGATGATTAAGTTAATTATACTTAATTTACACTATTAATTAAGTTATCGGAGGCATATAATCAGCTCATAACAAACGAACAGACAAAACGAAATATAAGAAAAGGACAAGGAGGATATAACATGGATAAGATTAAAATTGGTTATGCACCGACACGAAGAAGTATTTTCTCAGCACCGGATGCTGTAAAGTACAGAGGACTGACAGCAGAGAGATTTACAGAGCGAGATCGGAATTATGCCATGTGCAGTAAACGCACTGTTAAATGATAAAGGTATTCCGGTTGTATGTGAGACTGATATTCACGGAGCGATCACCTCACTGATGGTTGAGGCAGCAGGTATGGGAGAGTCAAGAAGCTTTTTTGCGGACTGGACGATCCGTCATCCTGACAATCCAAATGGTGAGCTGCTTCAGCACTGTGGACCATGGCCGATCTCAATCGCAAAGGGAAAAGCAAAGCTTACCTATCCACTTGCATTTAGCCATCCGGGAAGTATCACAGCGGAAGCAAAGATTGTTGAGAAGAATCAGTCGCTCCTTGCATATATAAGAGAGAGTCTTCCGGAGGCAGAAGAATCCATGATCTCTCATATGGCATTAAAGGAAATGTCAAAGAACGTGAAATTTGCAATTCGGACAGGTGAATTTACACCATATCCAAATATTATCCTTACAGCAGGAGTCGCATTTCCTGCATAAGTAATAACGACAGAAAAATACAGATTTTGGAGGTGAATGATGAAAGTTTTAAATATTGGTTCCATGAACCTTGATTATGTCTACAGTGTCGATCATATCATCGCACCGGGTGAGACACAGGCAACCTACGGTATGAATGTATTCCTCGGAGGGAAAGGAATTAATCAGTCCATTGCACTTGCAAAGGCAGGCGTATATATCTATCATGGCGGAATGATCGGAGAAGACGGACAGGTATTCTTGGATGCATGCAGAGAACATGGTGTGCATGATGAATTTATCCGTACGATCGATGAGAAGACCGGACACACGATCATTCAGGTAGACAAGAATGCACAGAACTGCATTCTGCTCTTTGGAGGAGCAAATCAGAGTCTGACAGAAGAATATATAGATGAAGTATTAGAACATTTTGAAGCCGGAGATATTCTGTTACTTCAGAACGAAGTTAATAAGCTGGATTATATCATTGACCGGGCATATGATAGAAAGCTTGTGATCGCACTTAATCCATCTCCATATAATGAAAAGATTGAAGTTTGTGATCTTTCAAAGATCAGCATCTTCCTGTTAAATGAGATTGAGGGCGCACAGATCACAGGACTGACAGAGCCGGATGATATACTTGCTTCCATGAGAAAGCGTTTCCCGGAAGCAAAGATCGTATTGACACTTGGCAAAGATGGTGCAAGGTATTCAGACAAGGACTGTGAGTATGAACAGCCGATTTTTCCAGTAAAAGCAGTCGATACGACAGCAGCAGGAGATACCTTTACCGGATATTTCCTCGCAGGACTGATCCGCGGCATGGAGATACCGGATATCTTAAGAATGAGTGCGAAGGCATCTTCTATAGCAGTAACTAGAAATGGAGCCGTTCAGTCAATTCCAAAGAGAGAAGAAGTAGAGGCAGCATTGTCGGCAGACTGATACAGCAGATAAAGGAGAAAACAAAGCATGAAATTGCATGTATGCATATAAAAGCAAAGCATGAATGACATGCCTGTAAATAAAAAGAAAATAAAGCGAGGTAAAGGAATATGAAATTTTTTATTGATACAGCAAATGTAGATGACATCAGAAAAGCGAATGACATGGGAGTGATCTGTGGTGTAACAACCAACCCATCTCTGATCGCAAAAGAAGGCAGAGATTTTAATGAAGTTATCAAAGAGATCACAACAATTGTAGATGGTCCTATTAGTGGAGAAGTAAAGGCAACAACTGTAGATGCAGAAGGCATGATCAAAGAAGGAAGAGAGATCGCAGCGATCCACCCAAATATGGTTGTTAAGATCCCTATGACAGTTGAAGGCTTAAAGGCAGTCAAGGTGTTATCGGCAGAAGGAATCAAGACAAACGTAACTCTGATCTTTACGGCAAATCAGGCGCTTCTTGCAGCAAGAGCAGGTGCATCTTATGTATCTCCATTCCTTGGAAGATTAGATGATATCAGCACAACAGGTATCAACCTGATCGAAGATATCGTAACAATATTTGACAATTATGGTTTAGATACAGAGATCATCGCAGCCTCTGTAAGAAATCCCATCCACGTTACAGATTGTGCTCTTGCAGGTGCACATATTGCAACTGTACCATACAAGGTAATCGAGCAGATGACAAAGCACCCGTTAACAGATCAGGGTATTGCAAAGTTCCAGGCAGATTACAAGGCTGTATTTGGCGAATAAGAGTTATTTAGGTTGAGAATACAATGAATAAATTAGAACTTCAGAAAACTGCTGTAGAGGTTCGTAAAGGAATCGTATCAGCCGTACATTCTGCAAAAGCAGGACATCCGGCCCGGCAAAAGACCTGCTTCATAAGTGTGAACTCGACGCAGAGGGCATCTATAAGCAAATTAAAGCAGCATTATAGGTATATTCATTTATTCTTATAGTTCCTTTTTATATATTTCCTTTTTAAAGAGCTTATTGTAGATGTTTGAATAAAATGTTACAATAAGCTCGATTTTTTACTTTATAGGATAAGATGTCCTATAAAGTAAAAAACTATAGGAAAGGTGGTGAGAGAGAAAATTGGCAGAGTATAGGAATAATTACCGTCAGAGGGAAAACAGATCTGTATATGGGGAGACGAATTCCGGACGAAAGTCATATGGGAAAAACGGCAACTATACGGGAAATTCCGGAAAACCGAGAGAACAGAGATCAAGCCAGAAACCATATTATAACGACCTGCGTATAGCAGAAAATGACAGAAATTATGTAGAATATTCCAAACTTAGACGAAAGATCATGGCAGATGATAACGTCAAATATATCTGTTCCAGAAATGAGAATGTGATTCATGATAAATGCTGTATCTTGGCGAGAAATATTAAGGACAGCGATCTGAAATATCTGGTCAATTATCCAAAGTGGATGAAACAATGTCCGAGATGTGCAATAGAAACATATATTCATATCGGGGCATTGGATCCTGAAAAAACAGTGGATTATGAGAATTTATTTAAGCGCATGATGATACCGGTTGACATGCTGAGACATATGTATGTTGACTGTGAGATGAAAACAAAAGTAAATGGGGATACATTGACGGTATGGCATAATGAAGATACCTGGAAGATTGTTTTTCTGGATCATCCGGGAAATGTCAGACTACTGCATAATAATTATCATGTGAAAGATGGGCATCGTGTATTTGAAAAAGGATTTCATATCCAGAGTGAATTTACATCCAATACCAAGATAAAATATGCCATTGAAAATATTGAAACATATTCGTGGAGTATGCACCGTGTGCATGAGAGAGAAGCTGTGCTGGAAAAGAAAAAGAATGAAAGTGAAAAACAGGGATTCTGGTCACGGGTGGCACAGGCATTGCATCTTGCATTTCATAAGCAGGAAGAGGATGGAGTTAAAGATCAGACGGATGATACCAGAAAAGAAGATCCGACTGATTTTCAACTGGATTTTTCAGATTTTAATTTTGTAAAGAAGTTTGGTTATCCGGATAATGGTACCAGATGTATCTATGTCTGGAAGACAAAAAACGGGATATATCAATGGCAGATCGGAGAATATGTATCAAAGAAACGGCAGTTTGTGATCAAATTTTCAGATCAGACCTTTATAACGGACTGGCGGAAAGTAATCGCATGGAAATATATATGGAAAGGTGACCTGAACTGGTCTTATGGTGAAAAAAATGAAGAGGACACTGATCGTAATTGATATGCAGAATGATTTTATTGATGGTTCACTTGGTACGAAAGAAGCAGAGGCAATCGTGGATTCGGTAAGAAATCTGATACAGGAATATAAGAACCGGGGAGACGAGGTGATTTATACCAGAGATACCCATGAAACAAATTATATGCAGACAAATGAGGGAAGGCATCTTCCAGTGGAACATTGTATAAAAGGAACAGCCGGCTGGGAGATTGCAGATGGAATATATGCAGATGGCTGTAAGATCATAGATAAGCCATCCTTTGGATACACAGGCTGGAATCAGTATGGATTTGAAGATGTCTGTCTGATCGGGCTTTGTACCGATATCTGTGTAGTATCAAATGCGCTTATCATAAAGGCATTGTATCCGGAGATACGTGTGGCAGTTGATGTCAGATGTACGGCGGGCGTGACACCGGAATCAAAGGCGGCTGCACTTGAAACGATGAAGATGTGCCAGATTGAGCTGGTTGGTGAAGAATAAGCAGGATAAAAAAACAAATGCAGTAAGAAAGGAAAGAAGACATGCTAGGAATTATAGGAGCAATGGACGAAGAAGTTGCAAAGTTAAAAGAAAAAATGGAACAGGTGCATATTATTGAAAAAGCAGGTATGCAGTTTTACAGAGGTACTTTGTGTGACCGTGAAGTGGTTGTGGTAAAATGTGGTGTAGGCAAGGTTCATGCAGCAATGTGTACACAGGCAATGATCGACTTGTTTCCGGTAGATGGAATTGTAAATACCGGAATTGCAGGCTCGTTAAATGCAGACATCAACATTGGAGATATTGTGCTGGCAAAGGATGCATTAGAGCATGACATGGATGTTTCTGCTCTTGGATATGCTCCGGGAATCAATCCGGATTTAAAAGATGATGAAAATATTTTCAAGACAGATGAAAAAATGTTGGAGCTTGCTCTTACTGCAGCAAAGCGGGCAGAACTTTCCATCAAGGTCTTTACCGGACGTGTAGTCAGCGGAGATCAGTTCATATCAAGTAAAGACAAGAAAAAATGGCTGGTTGAGACATTTGACGGAACCTGCGCAGAGATGGAGGGAGCATCGATCGGACATGTTGCAAGTCTGAACAAGATTCCATATCTGGTTGTTCGTGCTATTTCAGATAAAGCAGATGACAGTGCAGAAATGGATTATCCATCTTTTGCGGCTATGGCGATCGATAACAGTGTTGCACTTATGACAGAATTTGTAAAGTTATGTTAAAAGGAGGCAGTTGAAAAACTATGGAAAAGATAAAAAGTTTTCAGATCAATCATTTATTATTAAATCCTGGAATCTATGTATCCAGAAAGGATAAGGCTGGAGATGCAGTCTTTACGACTTTTGATATCCGCATGACAAAGCCAAATTTTGAACCGGTTATGAATACAGCAGAGATTCATACGATCGAGCATCTGGCAGCTACTTATCTCAGAAATCATGAGGATTATAAGGACAAAGTAATCTATTTTGGACCGATGGGATGCAGAACCGGATTTTATCTGATCCTTGCAGGTGATTATAAGTCAGAGGATATTGTGGATCTGATGATCTCAATGTTTGAATTTATCCGCCATTATCATGATCCGATTCCGGGTGCAAATCCGAGAGAATGTGGAAATTATCAGGACATGAATCTGAACATGGCAAATTATCTGGCTGAGAAATTCTTGAAAGAGGTTTTATATAATATAGGTGAAGACCGCCTGAACTATCCAGAGGGTTGACCTTTTTTTTTCAAAGTGATACGATAACAGATAAAGATTGCCGGGAGAGTGCGGCAATCCATAATAATTATGGAAAAAGAATAAAATCGCGAGAGGTGTAAACGAATGAGTAAGAGTTTTGAAGATTTATTAGCCAAAGTTGCAAAATGCAGCAAGAAGACAGTATCTGTAGCATGTGCTCAGGACAAGCCAGTTCTGGAAGCCGTTAAGGCAGCAAAGGAAAAAGGTATTGCAGATGCGATCCTTGTTGGTGATGAAGCTGAGATCAGAAAGATCGCTGCTGAACTTGATATGAATCTGGATGAGTATGAGATCATAAACGAACCGGACAGCATTCAGGCTGCACATAAGGCTGTAGAGCTAGTACATAATAATAAAGCAGATATGTATATGAAGGGTATCATTGATACAAAGAACTTCTTAAAGAGCGTTCTGGATAAGGAAGTAGGTTTAAGAACCGGTAAGCCGTTATCACATGTAGCAGTTTTTGAGGTTCCTGGTGTTGACAGATTATTATATCTTTCAGACGTAGCATTCATGACATATCCATCTCTTGAGGATAAGAAAGCGATTATTGAAAATACAGTAAAAGTTGTTCATGCATGTGGTATCCCATGCCCAAAGGTTGCTCCACTTGCGGCAGTTGAGGTTGTAAATCCTAAGATGCCTGTAACTGTAGATGCAGCAGAGCTTACAAAGATGAACGAGAATGGAGAGATCACAGGATGTATCGTTGACGGACCATTATCACTTGACCTTGCCATCGATCCGGAAGCAGCTAAGCATAAGGGAGCAGAAGATCGTAAGATCGTCGGAGATGCAGATATCCTCTTATTCCCTGATATCCACGCAGGAAACCTCGTATACAAGTGCCTGACACATACAACTGCAAGCAAGAATGGTTGTATCCTGACAGGAACAAAGGCACCTGTTATTCTGACATCCAGATCAGACAGCTTTGAAGTGAAGATGAACTCTATTGCTCTTGCAGCAGTTGTTGCAGAAGCAATCAAGAATGAGCAGTAATCAGACCGTTATGGTTACGGAATAAATATATAAGAATTTTGGAGGAAAAATATGTCATACAAAATTTTGATCATCAATCCGGGTTCAACATCTACAAAGATAGGTGTATTTGAAGACGAGAATTTATTATTTGAAGAGACATTAAGACACACAACAGAGGAACTTGCGGGCTTCAACCTTATCGTTGAGCAGAAGGACTTCAGAAAGAAAGTTATCCTTGACATTCTTGCAGAGAAAAAATTTGACATCAAGACATTAGATGTATGTGTAGGTCGTGGTGGTATGTTAAAGCCTATTCCAGGTGGTACATATCCTGTAAGTGATGAATTATTAGAGGACTTAAAGATCGGTAAGCAGGGTCAACATGCATCCAATCTTGGTGGTATCCTTGCAAGAGAGATCGGCGATGAGTTGGGAATTCCATCTTACATTGTAGACCCGGTTGTTGTAGATGAGCTGATGCCATCCTCCCGTTTATCCGGTGTACCTGAGCTTCCAAGAAGAAGTGTATTCCATGCATTAAACCAGAAGGCAGTTGCAAAGAGATATGCAAAAGAGCATGGCAAGAAATATGAAGATCTGAACCTGATCGTTGTACACATGGGCGGCGGTGTATCTGTTGGTGCTCATTTAAACGGACGTATCGTTGATGTTAATAATGCATTAGATGGTGAAGGCGCATTTTCACCGGAGAGAGCAGGTGGAGTTCCATCAGGTGATCTTGTTAAGATGTGCTTTTCAGGAAAATATACACAGCAGGAAGTTACAAAGAAACTTGTCGGTAACGGCGGATTCAATGCATATATCGGCAGCAATGATGCAAGAGATCTCGAGAAGCTCGTTCAGGAAGGTGATGAGCATGCAAAGCTTGTTCAAGACGCATTCCATCAGCAGGTAGCAAAGGATATCGGTGCTATGTCAACCGTACTTTGCGGAAAAGTAGATCAGATCATCTTAACAGGTGGTATCGCATATTCCAAGCATACATGTGCAGAACTGGAAAAGAGAGCCGGATTTATCGCTCCGTTTACAGTATATCCTGGTGAGGATGAACTTCTTGCACTTGCACAGGGAGCATTAAGAGTTATGAATGGCGAAGAAGAGCCGATGACATATTAATTTGATGATTGATTGACATTTTGCCTGTGAACTGTAAAAATACAAAAATTGGCATAATAGTTTTTCTTATAATACACATAATAGAATCAAGACAATAAAGTCTTAAATAAATGTATTGGAGGAAATGTATTATGGCAAGTTCAAATTCAACAGGAACAAGCAAGATGAGTGTTCCGGAAGCTAAGGACGCTATGAACAAGTTCAAAATGGAGGTCGCTAAGGAAATTGGTGTAAACCTCAAGGATGGTTACAATGGTGACTTAACATCTGCTCAGAGCGGATCAATCGGTGGCGAGATGGTTCGTCAGATGATCAAGAGACAGGAAGAACAGATGTCAGGCAGATAAGCGGTAAAATAAGAGAAATCTTTAGCTTTTGCTTAGCAGGAAGGGGTTATTGTCGAAAAGACAATAACCTTTTTCTGCGTTATTATGGAAAATGGACTGGACATATATCCAGTATATATGGTATAATCGGATGATTGATGCGGGTGTTTTTATGCCCACAATAAAAACGAAATGATAAATGGATGCTAAATAATGCCTTATATATTATTAAAAGATGATGGCATAAGGCATCATTTGCATAATTTTAAGGAGGAAATAAAAAATGAGTTTAGCAGTAGAAAATCTGGAACACAGTATGGCAAAACTTACAATTACAGTACCGGCAGAGGAGTTTGGTAAGGCAATGACAACTGCCTACAATAAGCAGAAAGGTAAATTCAATGTACCTGGTTTCAGAAAGGGTCATGTACCACAGGCATTTATTGAGAAGATGTATGGACCTGCAGTATTTTATGAAGAGGCAGCTAATTCATTAATTAATGAGTATTATCCAAAGGAAGTAAGTGCATCAGATGTTGATGTTGTATCAAGACCGGTTATCGATGTAACTCAGATCGAAAAGGGCAAGGATTTCATCTTTACAGCAGAAGTAGCTGTTAAGCCTGAAGTTGAACTTGGTGATTATAAGGGACTCGAAGTAGAAAAGGCTGACGTAGAAGTAACAGATGATGAAGTTATGGCAGAGCTTTTAAAGGTTCAGAAAGAGAACTCAAGATATAACCCTGTAACAGATAGAGCAGCACAGATGGATGATGAAGTTACACTTGATTTCGAAGGATCAGTTGATGGTGTTCCGTTCGAAGGCGGTAAGGCTGAGAACTACAAGCTCGTTCTTGGTTCCCATTCATTCATTGATACATTTGAAGATCAGCTCGTTGGCAAGAACATCGATGAGGATGTAGAAGTAAATGTTACATTCCCAGAAGATTATCAGGCAGAAGATTTAGCAGGTAAGCCAGCAGTATTCAAATGCAAGATCAAAGAGATCAAGGCTGTAGAATTACCAGAGTTAGATGATGAATTTGCAAGTGAAGTTTCAGATTTTGAGACATTAGATGAATACAAAGAAGACATCAAGAGCAAGGCTGCTGAGAAGAAACAGAAGGATGCTGAGAACGAGAAAGAAAACAAGCTGATCGAGAAAGTAATCGAGAATGCTAAGATGGACGTTGCAGATGCACAGGTTGCAGATGTACAGGAAAGAATTAAAGATGAGTTCGCTCAGAATCTTCAGTATCAGGGAATCAACCTTGAGCAGTATATGCAGATCTGCAATATCACAGAGGAAGCATTAATGGAGAGAATCAAACCAGACGCAGAGAAGAGAATCAAATCCCGTCTTGTTCTGGAAGCAATTGCTGCTGCTGAAAATATTGAGGTATCAGACGATGAAGTACATGAAGAACTGGAAGCTATGGCAAAACAGTATCAGATGAATGTAGAAGATATCGAAGGCTTCATGGGTGATACAGAAAAGGATAGCATTAAAAAGGATCTTGCTGTTAAAAAGGCAGTTAAGGTTGTTGTAGATAACGCAAAGGAAGTTTAATCCATAATTTCTGATTGCGATATTTTGGAGGTGTAAATATGAGTTTAGTACCTTATGTCATTGAACAGACCAGCCGTGGTGAACGTTCATATGATATTTATTCAAGACTTCTGAAAGACAGAATTATCTTTCTGGGAGAAGAAGTAAATGATACATCAGCAAGTATAGTGATCGCACAGCTCCTGTTCCTGGAGTCCGAAGATCCATCCAAGGATATCTCATTGTATATCAACAGTCCGGGCGGTTCTGTAACAGCAGGACTTGGGATTTATGATACAATGCAGTACATCAAATGTGATGTATCTACAATCTGCTGTGGAATGGCAGCAAGTATGGGTGCATTCCTGCTTGCAGGTGGTGCAAAAGGTAAGAGATTTGCACTTCCAAATGCCGAGATCATGATCCATCAGCCATCCGGCGGATCACAGGGTCAGGCTACAGAGATTGAAATTGCTGCGAAGCATATTTTAAAGACAAAAGAGAAATTAAATAGAATGTTAAGCGAGAATACCGGAAAGCCATATGAGACCATCGCTGCTGATACAGAGAGAGATAACTGGATGTCAGCAGAAGAAGCATGTGCATATGGTCTGATTGATAGTGTGATCGCAAAAAGATAGTATAAAGAGGTATTGGAATGGCAAATCGTAGTGAAGATAGAAAACTACTTAGATGTTCCTTCTGTAATAAGACGCAGGATCAGGTCAGAAAACTTATAGCAGGACCAAACGCTTACATTTGTGATGAGTGCGTACAGATATGTGCAGAGATCGTTGACGAAGAGCTGGAAGAAACAGGTGCTGAAGATTCCATTAATTTACTGAAACCAAAGGAGATCCGTGAATTTCTGGATCAGTATGTAATTGGTCAGGAAGAAGCGAAGAAGGTTTTATCCGTTGCAGTATACAATCATTATAAGCGTATCATGGCGGATAAGGACTTTGATGTAGAGCTTCAGAAGAGTAATATTCTTATGGTCGGACCAACCGGTTCCGGTAAGACATATCTGGCACAGACACTTGCGAAGATCTTGAATGTTCCGTTTGCCATTGCCGATGCAACTGCATTGACAGAGGCCGGATATGTTGGTGAGGATGTAGAGAATATTCTGTTGAAGCTGATTCAGGCGGCCGATTATGATGTAGAACGTGCAGAGCATGGAATTATCTATATTGATGAGATCGATAAGATCACGAAGAAGAGCGAGAATGTATCCATTACCAGAGATGTATCCGGTGAAGGTGTACAGCAGGCGCTGTTAAAGATCGTGGAGGGAACGGTTGCATCAGTGCCACCACAGGGTGGCAGAAAACATCCACATCAGGAATTTATACAGATCGATACATCAAATATTTTATTTATTTGCGGTGGCGCATTTGATGGTCTGGAGAAGATCATTGACAACAGAATCGGCAAGAAAGCCATCGGCTTCAATGCAGAGGTTGTTGATAAGACAGAGCAGGATATCGGAGAACTGTTAAAGCAGGTTACTCCTCAGGACTTTGTAAAATATGGCCTGATCCCTGAATTTGTCGGACGTCTGCCGATCACAGTTACACTTGATCTGTTGAATAAGGATGCGCTTGTAAGAATCCTGACAGATACAAAGAGTGCGATCTGCAAGCAGTATAAGAAATTATTTGAATTAGATGGCGTGGAATTGGAATTTGATAAGGATGCGCTTTACGCTATAGCAGAAGAAGCGATGGAGAGAAAGACCGGAGCCAGAGGACTTCGTTCTATCATAGAGAAAGCAACGCTTGATCTTATGTATGAGATTCCATCAGATGACAGAGTTGCAAAATGCGTGATCACAAAAGAAGTTATAACGGATGGAGCACAACCAGAAATCACTTATTCTGATAATCCGGCTGAGAAAAAGCAGATAAAGAAGAAGCGTTCAGTAAAAAACAGTGATGAAATAGCTTAAGCAGAAAGCCGGGATGTTATGCATCCCGGTTTTTTGATATAAAGGAGATAAAAGTATGGATAATATCGTCTGGAACAGACCGATGATCGTTTTGAACAATATTGTTATAATGCCAGATACTTCCTCACATCTGGATGTGATCAGCAAGGAATCCTGTGAAGCAGTTGCCAATGCGATGAAAGGTGATTGCAGCATCCTGCTGGTTACGGCAAAGGAAGTAAAGGAGAATAGCAAGGTTCCTGATCTTTATCCGATCGGTGTTACAGCAAAGATCAAACAATATCTGAAAATGCCGAACAAAACAGTCCGCATTCTGATCGAAGCAGAAAAACGTGCAAGGATCGTTTCATTTTATAAGGAAGATGGAGCATATAATGCAGACTTTGAATATATAGATACAGAAGAAACAAACCATCTGGATGAAGTAGAGGAAAAAACATTGATCCGTATGCTTACGGATAAGCTCAGACAAGCATTTGCAAATGGAATGGGAACAAATAAGCTGTTATATAAAAAACTGCTTACGATCGATGACCTTGCAAAATTTGCCGATGGAGTGACAGAATTCATTCCTGCGCCATATACGAAGAAGCAGGAGATACTGGAAACTCTCGATGTAAAAGAACGTGTAATGAAGATCCTTCAGACGATGGATGAGGAGATGGAGATTTTAGCCATCCGTCAGGAGATTCAGGAGAAATTACAGGACTGCGTAAATAAGCATCAGAGAGAATATGTTCTCCGGGAACAGATGAAGGTCATAAAGAAAGAGCTTGGCGAGGATGATAATACAGAAAAAGCGGCAGATGAATATATGGAGCGTTTACAGAATCTGACTGCTCCGGAGGAAGTCAAAGAGAAGCTTACGAAAGAGATATCCAGACTTCGTGCATTGCCGCCGATGGCTGCTGAATCCGGTATCCTTACAAACTATATCGAGACTTTGCTCGACTATCCATGGGGCAAATCTTCAAAAGAGAATGATAATCTGGAAAAGGCAATTAAGATTCTGGAACGGGATCATTATGGTCTGGAAGAAGTAAAGGAACGGATCATAGATTATCTGGCGGTTCATATCTTAAATGAAAAAGGCAACATGCCGATCCTGTGTCTGGTTGGACCTCCGGGAACCGGTAAGACATCGATCGCAAGATCGATCGCTACCGCGACAGGAAAAGAATATGTCCGTATGTCACTTGGCGGCGTTCGGGATGAAGCAGAGATCCGTGGACACAGAAGAACCTATATCGGTGCTATGCCGGGCAGGATCGCACAGTCGATCGCAAAGACAAAGACAGAGAATCCGCTGGTACTGCTTGATGAGATAGACAAGGTAAGCAGCGACTACAAGGGAGATGTATCCTCTGCTTTGTTAGAGGTTTTAGACAGCGAACAGAATAATAAATTTTACGATCATTATTTTGAAGTGCCGATCGACCTGAGCAAGGTATTATTTATCGCAACAGCAAATGATGCGTCCCTGATTCCGGGACCGTTAGCCGATCGTATGGAGATGATCGAGATCAGCGGATACACGGAAAATGAGAAGTTCAACATTGCAAAGCTGTATCTGGTCAATAAGGCGATCGAGAGAAACGGACTGACAAAGAAGCAGTTCAAGATCAATGGATCAGCGATCAAATATATCATCCGTCATTACACCAGAGAAGCTGGTGTGCGTGATCTGGAGCGAAATATTGATAAGATATGCAGAAAAGCATGCAGAATGATCCTTACAGAACAGGTGGAGACAGTAAAAGTAACAAAGGACATGATACCACAGCTTCTCGGAACAGAGAAGTACATGGATGACAGCTATGATCTGACCAATAAGGTAGGCTCTGTACGAGGTCTTGCATGGACTGCGGTAGGTGGAGTAACACTTAATATAGAAGTAAATATCATGCCAGGAAATGGCAGTATACAGCTTACCGGAAAATTAGGAGATGTCATGAAGGAGTCTGCTGTTACAGGTTTATCGTATATCCGTACGATGAAGGAATCAGAGACACTGGGTGAAGATTATTTTGAAAAGCATGATATCCACATCCATATTCCGGAAGGAGCAGTTCCAAAGGATGGACCTTCTGCGGGAATCACGATGGCGACAGCCATTTATTCTGCGATATTTAATAAGCCGGTAAGAGGAGATCTTGCGATGACAGGAGAGATCACTCTGCGGGGTAGCGTACTTCCTATCGGTGGTTTAAAAGAAAAGCTTCTGGCAGCAAAAACGATCGGTATTAAGAAGGTGCTGATCCCTGAGATGAACCGCAGAGACCTTAATGATATCAGTACAGAGATTACAGACGGGCTGGATATTACCTGTGTGAAAACAATGGAACAGGTGCTTAGTCTTGCACTTGCAAAAGGAGAAAAGAAATGATAATTAAGAGTGCTGAACTTGAAACAGTATGTGGAATTACAAGTACACTTCCAGAGACAGAGATGCCAGAGATCGCATTTGCCGGTAAGTCAAATGTAGGAAAATCCTCCTTGATCAATGGATTGTTAAACCGGAAGTCGCTCGCAAGAACATCATCACAGCCGGGCAAGACACAGACGATCAATTATTATAATATTAATCATGATCTGTATTTTGTCGATCTTCCGGGATATGGCTATGCACAGGTATCCGTAGAGATCCGTGCAAAATGGGGTAAGATGGTAGAACGGTATCTGCATACCTCAAAACAGTTGCGGCTTGTATTTTTGTTGATTGATATCCGTCATGAGCCATCAGAGAATGATTGCATCATGTATGACTGGATTGTAAAAAACGGATATGAACCGGTAATTATTGCAACAAAGCTTGATAAGATCAAGAGAAGCCAGATCCAGAAGAATCTGAAGATCATCAGACAGAAGATCCAGCCGGTAGAGAGAACGATCATAATTCCGTTCTCGGCACAGACCAAGCAGGGAAAAGAAGAGATCCTGCAATTGATCGAAGACCGGATCGCAGAATCAGAATAAATGATCAGGACTGTTTTTCGCCCTTATCATCAGAATACAGCCAGAGAGTATTGACGAGATAGTCATATACTTCGGCACTTTTCGCACGCCAGTTATCACAGATAGCAACGGCGTGCGTTTTTGTTGGTACGTTAAATTTCAGATCGACCAGAGTTTCTTTCCGATCCTTGATCACACAGGTAACGACATATTCGCCATAATCATTTAAGGCATAATCGGCATAGATCTCAGATTCGTTTTTCAGATTAATTTTCTGATTATCGAAATAGTCCAGGATATCCTGTTTAATAGCATATGGAATACGGTTTTCAAACATGCTTAAGGCTTCTTCACCCTTGTCAGTGATCTTATAATGGGAAGAAGACCGTATCATGGAGACATAGACAAAATCACACTCGATCAGTCCATTAATGGCTTCCTGAAGCGTGAAGTAGTTCGTATATCCCTTTGTCAGAACAAAATCGGAAATCTGGGAATTGGTCAGTGTGAAATCCACACGATCCAGCATGTATAATATAATTAATTTGTATAAGACGATCGATTCAGTATTCATAATAATATCCTTTGTATGTTTTGTAAGAATAAATGTATCACAAGAAAAGCATAAAATCAATGAAGCAATGCTGCGGTGAAAGAAAATGATTTACAAAACTTTTTTTTATGCTATACTAAGGCTATTAAATACAACGCTCATGTGGCATCCGGATATCTGATAAGCAGGATGCACAGGTAGTCATACAGTTGATATACCTGTTTCGAAAAGAATTCATTAGGATAATCCCCAAGAATAAGAATGTGTGTGAATTAAATAAAACGGATAAAATTGGAAGGAGTAAAAGATGGATTTCAAAAATGCATCATTAGAGGAATTGAAGCAATTCGTAAAGGAGCATAAGATAAAGGGTGTATCAGCACTTCGTAAGCCGGCTCTGATCGAATTCCTTGAAAAAAATTACAGTGATGAAGCAGGCCATGCGAAAGAAAATCAGGACGTGAATTCACAGAAAAAAGATGCTGAAAAAATAAAAAAGACAGAAAGAACACGGAAACCGAAAAAGGCAGAGCTGCCAGAAAAAGTAGAGCTGCCAGAAAAAGTAGAACAGACTGAAAAAACGAAACACACAGAGCAGCCGGAGAGATCCGAAGAAGATGCTGTAAAAAAAGTGGACAGGGACCGGGTAGAAAATGGCCAGAGATCAGGAGAATCCGGAAGAAGACAGCATAGGAATACTGCCGGAAGGCAGACCAACCGGAATGGAAAAAGACAGGACTATCGGTCACAGGGGAATAATAACAGAAATAACAATTCCTATCATGGAAACAATACACCAAATGTAAATAACGGAAGAAAAGACCATGTTCAGGAGAACAAAACGCTTGCAACCGAGATGACAAAGCCGGAAATGAATATGGAAAAAGCAGTTCTTGAAAAGGCTGCAATGGAAGAGAAAAAAGCAGCAGTTGAAAGTTCTGTAGTATCAGAAAAGAAAGCCGCATTTGAAAAATCTGTTATAGAAGAAAAAAATACGGCTGCAGATACAGAGATAAAAGCAGAGGTAAGAATGGAGACGAAGCCTGAGAACAGGCAGGAAGGCTCATCCGCTCAGCAGGAACCAAATGGACCGGAGCTTGACAGTGGTAAGATGGCACATGGAATCCTGGAAGTAATGCCGGAAGGCTATGGATTTATAAGAAGTGCCAATTATCTGCCGGGAGATCAGGATATCTATGTATCACCGGCGCAGATTCGTAGATTTGGACTTAAGACCGGAGATATCATAATGGGAAATATCCGCGTAAAGACGCAGGGAGAGAAGTTTGGTGCATTATTATATGTAGCTTCTGTCAATGGAGAAAGTCCTGCAAGCATTGCAGGAAGAAAAGCATTTGAAGATCTGACGCCGATTTTCCCGAATGAACGGATCAATATGGATGGGGAGGACAGCCCGATTCCGATCCGTATGATCGATCTGCTGTCACCGATCGGTAAAGGACAGCGTGGTATGATCGTTTCCCCTCCAAAGACAGGTAAGACAACCTTGCTGAAACAGATTGCAAAATGTATCAGTACCAGATACAGTGAGATTCATTTGCTGGTGCTTCTGATCGATGAAAGACCGGAGGAAGTAACGGATATCAGGGAATCCATAGAGGGACCCAATGTAGAAGTTATTTATTCGACATTTGATGAGCTGCCAGAGCATCATAAGCGTGTATCTGAGATGGTGATCGAGCGTGCAAAACGACTGGTAGAGCAGAAGAAAGATGTCGTGATCTTATTAGACAGTATTACGAGACTTGCAAGAGCGTACAACCTTACAGTTCCACCAAGTGGAAGAACCTTATCCGGTGGTCTTGATCCTGCGGCGTTACATATGCCGAAGAAATTCTTTGGTGCTGCCCGGAACATGCGTGAGGGTGGAAGTCTTACGATCCTTGCGACAGCGCTGGTTGAGACAGGAAGCAAGATGGATGATGTCGTATTCGAGGAATTCAAAGGAACCGGTAATATGGAACTGGTGCTTGACCGGAAGCTCGCAGAAAAGAGAATCTTCCCTGCAATCGACATTGCAAAATCCAGTACCAGACGGGATGATCTGTTATTATCACCGGAAGAACAGGAAGTTGTATATGCACTTCACAAGATATTATCCGGTAATAAGGCAGAGGATATGCTGGAGGATGTACTGAAATTATTCGTTCGGACCAAGAATAATAAAGAGTTTATCTATTATGTTAAAAAATCATTGCTAAGAAAATAAAAAAACACTTGCATTTCTATGCCGGTTTATGTTAGAATACAAAAGCTGTGTTTTATGAAGAAGTGAGGCTGATGGCCTATTCTCATATATCAATAATATAATAAAGAGGTGAGATTAAATGAGAGAAGGAATACATCCAAATTATTATCAGGCAAAGGTTGTATGTAACTGCGGAAACGAATTTGTTACAGGTTCTACAAAAGAAGAAATTCATGTAGAAATTTGCTCAAAGTGTCATTCATTCTATACAGGCCAGCAGAAGGCAGCTAAGGCTCGTGGTAGAATTGATATGTTCAACCGTAAGTACGGTGTTTCACAGTCAAACTAATAAAAAGGATGATAGGTTGAGGTTAAAGCTTTTAATCTCAGCCTATTTTTGTTTTAGGAAACAATTTTACGAGGTATAGAATTTGAAAAGAGCCAGAATAGGTGGTCAGGCGGTGATCGAAGGCGTAATGATGAAATACGAGGATCAGTACGCAGTAGCAGTCAGAAAGCCGGATCAGGAAATTGAAGTTAAAGTAGAAAGCTATACACCGATAGGTGAAAAATATAAAATCCTGAAATTGCCGATTCTTCGTGGAGTGGTTAATTTCTTTGAGTCGCTGGTAATTGGAGTTAAAACGCTGACATATTCAGCCGATTTTTATGAAGAGGAAGAACCGACTGGAAAGAGTGAAAATAAAGATGATTTCAGGTTGTCAGATACAGAAAGTAATAATGGAAGCGGTTCAGGTGAGAACGGCAGTAAAAACAATAAAAAAGAAAGCAGTACAGGAGATGATCTGATGATGATCGGAACCGTTATTGTATCACTTGCCATTGCGATCGCATTATTCATGCTGCTTCCGGCATTTATTGCAGGACTACTTGAGCATGTGACAAAAAGCAATGTATTGATAGCGGTAGCGGAAGGTGTGCTTCGGTTGGTGATCTTTCTTGCATATGTAGTATTAATATCATTGATGAAGGATATCAAACGTGTATTTATGTATCATGGTGCAGAGCATAAGACGATCAACTGTTTTGAAGCAGGCGATCCGCTGACTCCGGAAAATGTAAAGAAACATTCCAGATACCATAAACGCTGTGGAACCAGTTTTTTGGTAGTCGTTATGATCATAAGCATTATTGTATTTATGTTTATAAATGTGAAGTCTATGTGGCTGCGATTGCTGTCGCGTGTACTTCTGGTTCCGATTATTGCGGGAATCTCGTATGAATTTATCATGTTTGCAGGCAGAAGTGACTCAAAGCTTGCGAATATATTAAGTGTACCCGGTATGTGGGTACAGCGTCTTACGACGAAGGAACCGGATCTTGAGATGTGTGAGGTGGCAATTCGTTCGGTAGAAGCGGTGATCGACTGGCGTGCTTATCAGGACGCTATGAAGCGTGGAGAGATCGAAGATTAAGAAATTGAAATGATGCCAGTGAATGTAAAAGGAAATAGACGTATGACTCAGTATCAGCTTGTAACAGCAGGAAAAGAAAAACTGAACGAACATAATGTGCCGGATGCAGATATCGATGCAGAGTTATTATGGCTCTTTGTATCAAAGCAGGATAAGATGGCATATATTATGAACCGGCAGGAAGATGTTACCGAAACGATTCGTTCTTCCTATGAAGCGTTGATCGATAAAAGGTCAAAACGTATTCCGTTACAATATATAACAGGCATACAGTGCTTTATGGGGTATGATTTTGAGACTGCACCGGATGTACTGATTCCAAGATTTGACACAGAAGTTCTGGTGGAACAGGCAAACCGCTTGATTCAGGACATACATTCTGATAAGATGTCTGTGCTGGATATGTGCTGTGGTTCCGGGTGCATCGGATTGTCGGTAGCACTTATGAATCAGAATATTCATATAGATCTGTGTGATATCTCAGATTCCGCGATCGCACTTACGACAAAAAATGCGAAACGATTAGAAGTATCTGATTATACTGTTATAAAATCAGATTTATTTGATAAGATAGATAAAAGATATGATATGATCTTGTCTAACCCACCATATATAGAGAGCAAAGTGATTGACGGATTGATGCCGGAGGTTCGGGATTATGAGCCGAGGCTGGCATTGGACGGCGATGCGGACGGATTGAAGTTTTACAGAGCAATTATAGAAAATGCGGAGAGTTATTTAAATGAAAAAGGATATATTTTATTTGAAATTGGTAATCATCAGGCACATGATGTGCAGCAGCTCCTTGTAGATAAGCATTTTGAAGATGTACGCGTAGTGAAAGACCTCGCAGAAAATGACAGGGTTGTAATTGGAAGAAAAGCCTGAAAAAAGGCTGGATATATTAACAGACACATGAACAGGAAATGAGCATGTGCTGCAGGAGGATTATTATGTTTGATAAATTAGAAGATTTAGTAGACAGACTTGATACATTAAATAACCAGTTGACAGATCCGGATATCGTATCTGATCAGAACAAATTCCGCAAATTAATGAAGGAGCAGAGTGAACTGACTCCTATCGTAGAAAAGTACAAAGAATATAAAGATGCAAAACAGACGATCGAAGACAGTCTGCTTATGCTTGAAGAAGAAAATGATGAAGAGCTTCGTGAAATGGCGAAGGAAGAATTAAATGAAGCAAAGGCAACAGTAGAAAAGACGGAAAATGAATTAAAGATTCTGCTTCTTCCAAAAGATCCGAACGATTCCAAGAATGTTATCGTCGAGATCCGTGCAGGTGCAGGCGGAGATGAAGCCGCATTATTTGCATATGAGATCTACAGAATGTATCAGAAATACGTTGATCAGTTCAAATGGAAAGTAGAACTGATGAGCGTGAATGAGAATGGAATCGGTGGTTTCAAGGAAGCGGTATTCATGATCACAGGTGATGGTGCATATTCCAAGATGAAATATGAGAGTGGAGTTCACCGCGTACAGAGAATCCCGAAGACAGAGTCTGGCGGAAGAATCCATACCTCAACTGTAACAGTTGCAGTTATGCCAGAAGCAGAGGAAGTTGATGTAGAGATCAATGAAAATGATATCCGTATCGATGTCATGCGAGCATCCGGTAACGGTGGTCAGTGTGTCAATACAACAGATTCAGCCGTTCGTCTGACACATATACCAACCGGTATCGTGATTTACAGCCAGACCGAGAAGTCCCAGCTTCAGAATAAGGCGAAGGCATTTGCGCTGCTCCGTTCCAAGCTGTATGATATGGAGCTTCAGAAGCAGCATGATGCAGAAGCTGCAGACCGTAAGAGCCAGATTGGAACCGGAGATCGTTCAGAGAAGATTCGTACTTATAACTTCCCAGAAGGTCGTGTAACCGATCACAGAATCAAACTCACCTTGTATAAGCTGGAACAGATCTTAAACGGTGATCTGAATGAGATTATCGACAGTCTGATCGCAGCAGATCAGGCAGCCAAGCTTTCTCAGGTGAATGAGGAAGAATAAAAGAAACCCTCGATATTGAAAAAACAAGTTGGCATCTGCCTGATCTGGCAGATGCCATTTTTAAGTAAAAGAGGGTGTTGGCGAAATAAACTGAATAAATAAGGCAAATTGATTGACATATTTTTGAATAAGTGGTTATATTATATGTGGCTTAAATGGACATACTAATGATAATTTACAGATATGAAATGAGGTAGCTAGATGTATAAAAAGAATGTAAGGTTCTTTTTTGCTTTGTTCATGGGCAAACTGGCAAGAACCATGCAGAGAATGTTGAAGATGAACGCAAGTTATTTTCCGGGAAAGCTGGCAGTCAAGCTTTGTCCGGATTTCATGGGATGTATAGATAAACCGAAAACGATCATAACAGTAACAGGAACCAACGGCAAGACAACAGTATGTAATATGATCATAGATATTCTGGAGGCAAATGGCTATGACGTTTTGAACAACCGTGCTGGTTCTAATGTGAATGCCGGAGTAGCGAGTTCATTGATCGCAGGAAGTACTCTGACAGGAAAGGCAAAGAAAGAATATGCAGTATTTGAAGTCGATGAAAGAAGTTCAAAGCTGATCTATCCATACGTAAAACCAACATATGCGGTATGTACGAACCTGTTCCGTGATTCCATTCAGAGAAATGCAAACCCGGAGTTTATTTTTAACTTTATCAATAATAATATGCCAAAAGAATCACATCTGATCTTAAATGCGGATGATCTGATTAGTTCAAATCTTGGATCGGAAAATGAAAAAACATACTTTTCAATCAACAGACTTCCATCTGACCGGGAGGAATGTATTAATCTGATCAATGATATGCGGATCTGTCCAAAGTGTCATCATAAATTAAAATATAACTATGTCCGGTATCATCATATTGGAAAAGCTGTCTGTGAGTTCTGTGGATATACGTCACCGGAAGGCGATTATAAGGCAGATGTTGATTATGAGAACAAAGTAATAACAGTTACACATAATGAGAGCAGGGAACAGTATCCGATGATCAGCAACAGTACATTTAATCTGTACAATGAGCTGACTGCAGTTACCGCTCTTCGTGAATTTGGTTTGACAGGTGAGCAGATCCGGAACGCGATCCAGAATCTTAATATTGTGGAATCGAGATATTCCAGAAGTACAGTGGATGGGATCACGATAGTGACCAATATGGCAAAAGGACAGAATCCAATTGCATGTTCCTGTGTATTTGATTATGTGTCTAAGGAACCGGGAAATAAAGAGGTCATTCTTTTGCTGGAAGATATATTTGACCGGAAAAATTCATCTGAAAATATGACATGGATCTTTGATACGGATTTTGAGTTCTTAAATCAGCCGAATATTACGAACATCGTAATAGGTGGTCTGCGGACGAAAGATTATAAGCTCCGTTTAATGATGGCCGGGGTTCCGGAGGAAAAGATCAAAGAGACAACGGATGAAGCAGGTGCATATAAATCCCTGAATCTGGATGGAACAGACAGTGTATACATTCTTCATGATATTCATGAAAATGATACAGCACTTGTACTTCGGGATAATCTGAAACAGTATTTGAAGGAAAGAGAGGCATAACAAATGGGAACAGATATTACAATAGAAGTTCTATATGGAGAATTTGCCAATCTTTTCGGTGAATTACAGAACGTAAATTATTTAAAAGACTGTATGCCGGAGGCAACAGTTATTTATACCGGCTTATATGATAAACCGGCATTTACAGAGGGCAGGGCAAACCTTGTATATATGGGAGCAATGACAGAGAATCAGCAGGAATTGGCGATTCAGGCATTGAAACCGTATAAGAAAGAACTGGAAGAGCAAATCGAGGCTGGAACAGTATTTCTCTTTACCGGGAATGCAGTCGAGATCGTTGAACAGTACATTGAGAATGAAGATGGAAGTCGAATAGAAGGACTTGGTATTTTTAATACCTATGCAAAGAGAGATATGATGCATAGATATCATTCTCTTGTATTTGGACAGTATGAAGATATAAAGCTGGTTGGTTTTAAAGCGCAGTTCAGTCATTCTTATGGAGATAATTCAAAGGATTATTTCTATGATGTGATTCGCGGGGATGGTTTTCATCCGGGAATAAAACAAGAAGGTTTGAAGAGAAAGAATTTCTTTGCGACATATACAGTTGGACCATTTCTTATTATGAATCCATTGTTTGTAAAGTATCTGATGCAATTACTTGGTATAAAAGAACCGGTTCTTGCATATGAATCTGTTATTATGGAAGCATACAGACAGCGGTTGGAAGAGTTTGAAGATGAAAAATTAAAATATCAGTAAGAGAATGTAAAGGAAAAACTTCTGGATATGACCTTGTATTGAAAAACAGGGGCTCATGTTCGGAAGTTTTTATTTTGTAAAGATTTCAGGAGAACTGGTGTTTTTGCTGCATAAGTATATTAATAAATATTCACTTGACAAAAAATGGGGAACATGAAACTATGGATATAGATTTTTTTCGTTACAGGAAGGAATGGGAGGTTACTTAATATGGATATAAATAATACACCGCCGAATTTTGGCGGACAGCCGAATTATAATAATGTACCGCCAAACTATAATAATGTGCCACCAAACTTTGGAGGACAGCCAAACTATAATAATGTGCCACCAAACTTTGGAGGACAGCCAAACTATAATAATGTGCCACCGAATTTTGGAGGACAATCAAACTATAATAATGTGCCGCCAAATTTTGGATGGCAGTCAAATTACGATTATAAGCCGAGAAGATCAAGACCGGGGGTATCGCCCGAACGGTTTGAGATTTTTGGCGGTTTTGCGTTTGGTTATGCCATGATCTACAGTGTGCTGATGTACCGGAATTATGCAAGTATCTGTGCTGTATTCATGGCAGTTATGACCGTTTTGTTTATGAGTTTCAGTATCATGCGCCATGAGAAGAATCTGCCGGTAAATGACGGAGAATCGTTATCTTTTGGGAAACTTTTTGGAAAGCAGACGAAGCTGATTCCGCATTATGCAGGTATCCTTTTGCTTGGGGTATCAGTTTGCAGGACCGATGATTCATTTTTGATCGTTTTGGATCATCTTTGCATTTTATTTCTTGTGTGTGCAGGGCTTCTCCGGTATTTTGATGATCTTAAAAACATGGGATTTGTCGAATATGGTCTTACGGTTATCGAGAAGATGGCAGAGCCGTTTACCTGTTTTGACCGTTTTTTCTCAGACTACAGACAATATAACAGAGAACATGAAAATGCAAGAAAACGTGCGAAATTTGTCTATATTCTGATCGGTGTTGTCGTTGCGATTCCATTGCTGTTCGTAATGATCAGCCTGCTTTCCAGTGCAGATCAGATATTTGGAGATGCAGTTGAAACATTACTTGGAAATATTTTCCTGTCATGGGATGCAATCTGGTTTCTGGTATTTGCATTTGCGGCGTTACTATTTACATATGGAATTATTGTTGCGGCACCGTTTGGAAGCAGACATCACAGACAGGCAAAAGCAGGAACACATGAACCAATCATTGCGATCACGGCAATGGGGCTTCTTACCCTGGTGTATTTGCTGTTTTCAGTGATCCAGATCCTATATCTGTTTACAAATAATATGTCACTGCCGGATGATATGACTTATGCGGAATATGCCAGACAGGGATTCTTCCAGCTTATGTTCGTATCAGTGCTGAATGTGATACTGGTATTGATCTGTCATGCAATTTTCAGTAAAAGTACGGTGCTTAATATCGTACTGACTATTATGTCGGCTTGTACCTACGTGATGATCGCATCTTCGGCACTTCGTATGACAATGTATATCAAAGCATATGATCTTACTTATATGAGGATTCTGGTATTTGCAGCACTGGCTGTTCTTGCTGTGGTGCTTGCAGGCGTGATCGTCAGAATCTATGCTGACCGTTTTCCACTGGTGCGTTATTCGATGTTTGTGATCGTTACTGTATATATCATCGTATCATTCCTTCGACCGGCTTATCTGGTTGCCAGATATAATCTGGAAAATCAGGATCCAAAGGATGTGGATTTCCGGTATGTGACGTCACTTGGTGCAGATGGAGCGGAAGAAGTATATGAGTTCATTGTAGATAACTATATGACGGGACAGGATGATGATTACTACGAGTACGATAACTACCAATATGACGATTATTATAACAAATATAATAATTATAAGGATATCAAGGGCTTCTCGTATGACAGAATGGAATGGTATTTTAATGGAATTCGGGATACCTATAAAGAGAAAGGTGCGATCCGTGGATTTAACTTCTCAAGAAACAAGGCAGAGAAGTATGCAAAACGTTTCTTTAAATGGTATGGAGAAGATGAATAAGGTACATTAATTTAGGATTAAAATGCGTTGTCCCTATTGTAAAAAAATGGGAAATAGTATAAAATAAAACTAAATTTGGGGCATACAGATGAGAGGTCAGAATGCCGCCGGATAAAAGATGATTTTATGGAGGTAGTAGAAAAAATGAAAAAAGCAACAAAGAGATTATTAGCTGTATTTTTAGCTCTTGCAATGGTATTCACATTATTAGCAGTACCGGCAACCAGCATGAAGGATGTAAGCGCTGCAACAAGCAAAAAGGTTTATTTTTATCCAAGTAACGGAGTTGTTACTTACAAGCCTGGGGATCAGTATTCTTCATATTACACTATAATTTCAATTATAGGATGTTCTAAAAAGTCAGAGATCAAAAAATTGAAAAGCACGAACAAGGATATCCGTGTAGAAGCAAAAGATGGATATGTTAAAGCATATTTTGGCAAGAAGGCAGCAACAACAACAATCTCCTGTACAGCAAAGGGAGTAAAGATCAAGACAAAGCTTACGGTAAAGAAGTATACGAATCCGGTAAAGACGTTCAAGATTGGCAGCAAGAATTACGCATCCAAATATGCAAAGAATGATGATTACAGACTGAATAAGAAAGTATCTAAAAAGCAGTTATCGATCAAAGCTAACGCAGGATGGAAGATTCGAAGCGTATATGTTGTAAATGGGTCAACAAGAAAATCTTATACATGGCTCGACAAAACAAGTTTTTCAAAAAAGATTACGTTATCCAAGGTAAATAATGCATATGTATATGTTGTGATGTATAATACAAAGACTGGTGCTGGTGAGACATTATATTATTACTATTCCAATAGAACATATTAATTTATAAGAAAAGAAATAAGGAGAATCCTGAAAAAAACAGGGTTCTCTTTTTAATTGGATGCAACAGAATATATTGAGAACATTTATAAGGTGTGGTATACTTTACATAACGATTTGATAAAATATATCATGTGGTTTTAAAAACCATATTTGCCATAAAATGGTAATGGAGGATGTTAAAATGAATGATTATGTTATATTGACAGATTCATCCTGTGATCTGCCGGATGATATCGTGAAGAAATATCAACTGGAGATCTTACAGCTTGATTTTATTGTTGAGGGCGAGGGAAGTTTTCATAATGATCAGGCAGATATTGAGAAAGTATATAGCAAATTAAGAAATGGGGCAAATATCAAGACTTCTGCAGCGAATATCTCGCAGGCATCGGAGGCCATAGAAGCATTGTTTAATCAGAAGAAAGATATCTTATATCTGGGCTTTTCATCCGGACTTAGTTCTACTTATCAGACTGTGTATATGGCCGGTCAGGAATTAATGGAGGAGTATCCGGAACGAAAGATGATCAGTGTTGATACCCTTGCGGCATCTATGGGACAGGGACTTCTGGTATATAAGGCATGTCAGGCAAAAGATGCAGGAAAAAGTCTGAAGGAGAATGCACAGTATATAGAAGATATCAAGTTAAAGCTATGCCATTGGTTTACAGTAGACGATCTTTTCTTCTTAAAAAGAGGAGGCCGTATATCAGGTGTGACAGCAACAGTTGGCACAATGCTGTCGATCAAGCCGATCCTGCATGTGGATGACGAGGGACATCTGATCAATGTAAGTAAGGTCAGAGGAAGAAAAGCAGCGATCACAGAGCTTGCAAACCGGATGGAGAAGCTGGCGGTACATCCGGAAGATCAGGATATCTTTATCAGTCATGGTGATTGTATAGAAGATGCAGAGAAACTTGCTTCTATTATTAAAGAGAGGTTCGGAAATGACAGGATCACGATATCCTATGTTGGTCCGGTGATCGGAGCACACTCTGGTCCCGGAACACTGGCATTGTTCTTCCTTGGAGAACACAGATAAACAGCTTCTTACAGAATAAGGATAGACAGGTTAAAGGCAGATTAAATAAATAAAAAAATAATTGAGAATCATTCCTAATAACTATTGACATTTATCAAAAATTGTGTAAAATAGAATCATAGAAATTGATAACGTTTCTCAATAAGAATAATAATAAAAAAGCAAAGGAGATTTTAATTATGGCAAAGTTTGTATGTAGTGTATGTGGATATGTATATGAAGGAGAAGAAGCTCCTGCACAGTGCCCTGTATGTAAGGCACCTGCTGAGAAGTTCATCAAACAGGGTGATGATAAGACATGGGCATCTGAGCATGTTGTAGGTGTAGCACAGGGTGCACCGGAAGATATCATGGAAGATTTAAGAGCAAACTTCCAGGGCGAATGTTCAGAAGTTGGTATGTACCTTGCAATGGCTCGTGTAGCATTCAGAGAAGGCTATCCTGAGATTGGTAACTACTGGGAGAAAGCAGCTTATGAAGAAGCAGAGCATGCAGCTAAGTTTGCAGAGCTTCTTGGTGAAGTAGTTACAGATTCAACAAAGAAGAACCTTGAGATGAGAGTAGAAGCAGAGCATGGTGCAACTGCCGGTAAGACAGATCTTGCAAAACGTGCAAAAGCACTGAATCTGGATGCAATCCATGATACTGTTCATGAGATGGCAAGAGATGAGGCAAGACATGGAAAGGCATTTGAAGGTCTTTTAAAGAGATACTTCGGTTAATCATTCTATGAATGATCGTGCAGAATAGCACAGAACACTAATTAAGAAGTAAATATATAATACACTCTAATAAAAAATCCGGCTGACAGGAATTTCCCATCAGTCGGATTTTGAGTTAGTCTTTCAATTTAAAAGATGAAGTTCCATCGCCATCAAAGGTGTCAGGATCTAAGCCACTTGTGGCTGCTTCAGATGTATTGCTGTCTGAAAATGGAGTCGTTGGCTCCTGTGCGTTTGGATCGGCATAGCCTGAATTCATGCCGGTGTTCATATCAGGAGTTGTTGGATTGCCATATGCACCAGTATATGGTTCTGACTGGATATCCGGACCGTATACCGTGTTCTTGTGACGAATAATACCTAATATAATAAGCAGGATACCAAGACCGAAGGCTATAAGACCGATAATGATAGATGTACGACATCCCTCTTTTGTCATGATCTTAATATAGTATGGAAGCATATAAGAATCCAGTGTAGCTTTTTCTGTGGAGGTAAGAGTGATATCATAGGCAGCTTCATACATATCGTAGATATAATTTTTCATATATCCCATAATCTCACTGTCTGATTTGCATAATTTGCCGATGTAGTGTAATGTACCCGGATCTGCACCTGACTGGGACCAGGTGTAATCGGATAAAGCTTCAAGCTCAGACTTTTTTGATTCAGCAATATTCAGTCCAATGTAGTATTCGTTGTCTTTAAGTGCACTTATCAGATAATACTGGTCTGTTGTTCTTTTGAATACATAATTTGTAGTTTCAACATTCTCACAGAAAGAATAAAAAGCATAGTCAACATCAATCTCTACATATTTGTCGGCATCCAGATCCTTTTCAGATGCAGTATTCAGATTGAGCAGATCCCCATTCAGTTTGCTGTAATCCCGGATTCCCTGAAAGGCAAATACGATACCGATGATTATCAATATAATGCCTGGGATCAGGAGATCGGAAAATTTCTTCGCCCTCTTATTTTTGTTAAACATATAATGTCCTCCCATTTTTGTTTTTGTGAGCAAAATTCTTCTTTTTGTAGTACAATAGAATACAAGTTACGCTCTTATGAAATTTTATCAAATCCGCCATTTTTTGACAATGTGAAATCTGCTGAAAAAAAGCAGCTATTATAAAGGTATGCGGGATGTCTGAATATTATTTTTTGGATAATTTGACCAGAGTAAATTATTTCAGAAAAACACGGGAGAAGAAATGGCAAGATGAAAGAACAGTAAGGTAAAAGAATAAAGAATGAGTCGAATGAACATATCAGAAAAGGATTTAGACAGAGATGCAGAAGAATAATTCAACAAATAAAGCAAAATCCACAAATGCAAATAAAGCTAAAACTTCAGGCGAATCAAGAACAACAAATAGAAAAGCAAATAAAAATACAGACAGATCGGCAAACAGTAAGTCCTCATCAGGAAAAAGAAAGCAGAATACAGCAGAAAGTAAAAAAAAGTTTCTTTATATAATTCCGGCTATCATATGGATGGTATTTATATTCTATATGTCAGGAAAGACCGGACAGGAATCCTCCGGACAGAGTGGGAAGATCAGTTTGTTTATAACTGATCTCTTGGAAAAGGTACGGCAGGATTCACCACAGGAGATGCAGAATCTACAGGATATTCTGGAGCTTGTTATAAGAAAGGCTGCACATGTGACAGAATATGCGATCCTGTTCTTACTTTCATATCTGGCAACGGTGAAGATATCCATGAGCCAGAGCAGATTTTATAACAGAAGCATAGCTGTCTTAATTTCGTTATTATATGCATGTTCGGATGAGATGCATCAGTTATTGGTTCCGGGCAGGAGCGGAAAAATGATCGATGTCGGGATCGATATGGCAGGAGTGTTGATTGTTCTAATATGTATGATTCTGTCTAAGAATACGAAATGGAAGATCATTTGTGGAGTACTTTTGGGAGTGCTGTTAGTTGCAGCATTTGTCGCTCTGCTATTTGTCCCGTTTTGAAAAACTGACGCAGGACTTCGATCATTTCCGTGTGCAGCGGTTTACTTCATGCTGAAAAAATGATATATTAATGAATATATGTTATGCCAAAAGGAGCCGGAGAAATGACATTAGAGGAAGTTAGAAAGCAGATCGACGTAGTTGATAAGCAGATCAAGGTGCTGTTTAAGGAACGAATGATACTTGCAGATCAGGTCGCAAGGGTAAAGGCAGAATCAGAGGATGCTATATATAAGCCGGATCGGGAAGAAGCCATTATAACGAAGCTGACCGGGGATGTAGACGACAGCATCAAGAAAGAATATACGGCACTGATCAAGCGTATTATGGAGGTCAGCAGAAAGTATCAGTATGGGAGAACATTAGAACTTCGTAATTGTCTGGATGTATCGTTTGTGACGGAGGAACCGAAGGTAAAGAAGCTTGCCATGCTGAAGCATGAACTTTACATATGTCAGGGCTATTCCAGAGATCTGGTAAATACAGTCAGTGATTATGAACAGGTCATGGAGCTGATCCGGAAGGATGAAGCAGATGCCGGAATGGGTATATTTGAGGATATCAGCTATGGTGTGTCGGATTCGCTGCATGAGGCACTTACCATGAATGATTTCTATATTTACAGGTGCGATGAGGTATTGGACGAGGGACACCGGAAGAAGGTCGTTACATTCGGAAAACAACTGGTAGTTCTGCCGGAGCATAACCGGTTAAAGATCGTCTTTGTCTGTAAGAATAAGAGCGGAAGTCTGGCGAGTGTATTATCGATGATATCCGATTATGGCGTGAATCTGACCGAGATCCATTCGGTGCCGTTCCGTGGAGGAGAATGGAATTATCGGTTTTATATCGAGTTAAACGGAAACCTGCTTCAGAAAGAGATCCAGGCACTTGTATTCCAGTTGATAAATGAGACAGAGACATTTAAGATACTTGGAAGCTATTTTTGTGAACAATAAATTTTTATATATAAGGGAGAAAAGACATGATAGACAAATTAGTAAAAAAAATCAAAGAGACAAAGGCACCGATCGTTGTTGGACTGGATCCGATGCTTTCCTATGTGCCGGAATATATAAAGAAGACAGCATTTGATGAATATGGTGAGACTTTAGAGGGTGCTGCAGAAGCTATCTGGCAGTACAATAAAGGTATCGTAGATGCGGTTCATGATCTGATCCCTGCTGTTAAGCCACAGATCGCTATGTATGAGCAGTTTGGTATCGAGGGCTTAAAGGCATTTCAGAAGACGGTTGATTATTGTAAGTCAAAGGATCTGGTTGTGATCGCAGATATTAAAAGAGGCGATATCGGCTCAACATCTGCAGCATATGCAGTCGGACATCTTGGAAAGGTTGCGGTCGGAAGTAAGACATATTCCGCATTTGGTGAGGATTTTGCAACTGTAAATCCATATCTTGGTACCGATGGAATTAAGCCTTTTGTAGATGTATGTAAGGAAGAAAAGAAGGGGATCTTTGTACTGGTCAAGACATCAAATCCTTCATCCGGAGAATTCCAGGATCGTCTGGTCGATGGCAAGCCATTATATGAGCTGGTTGGCGCTATGGTTAATGAATGGGGCAAAGACGCGATCGGTGAGAGCGGTTACAGCAGTGTCGGTGCTGTTGTAGGAGCAACGTATCCAGAGATGGGTAAGGTACTTCGTAAGATCATGCCGAAGTCATTTATCCTTGTTCCGGGTTACGGAGCACAGGGCGGTAAGGCTGCTGATCTGGTACATTATTTCAATGAAGATGGACTTGGTGCGATCGTAAATTCATCCAGAGGAATCATTGCAGCATACAAGCAGGAGAAATATGCTTCATTTGGCGAAGCAAATTATGCAGATGCTTCCCGTCAGGCTGTTGTTGATATGATCGAAGATATCAACAGCGTATTATAAATATCGGATTTATCAGAAAAACAGTATGCAGTACACGATGTGTGGTGATAGTGGAGGCGTACAGATCATATACAAGAGATCACGGGAGGACATAGATACATGGGAAAAGTAAAGATAACAGCAGAGGTTGTGAGTCAGACCTGTATAGCAACAGATATATATAGTCTGATCCTGAAAGCAGGGGAGATTGCATCGCAGGCGGTTGCGGGTCAATTTGTTTCTGTATATTCAAAGGATGGAAGCCGTATGCTTCCAAGACCGATCAGTTTATGTGGAATTGATAAAGAAGCAGGTACGCTTCGCCTGGTATATCGTATCGCTGGAAAGGGAACAAATGAGTTCTCAAAATTACAGGCAGGAGATACGGTTGATATTCTTGGTCCGCTTGGAAATGGCTTTATGAAGGAATCCGGAAAAGCAATTCTGATCGGTGGAGGGATCGGAATTCCACCGATGCTGCAGCTCGCAAAAGAGCTGGACTGTGAGAAGTCCATCGTACTTGGATACCGGGATGAGCTTTTCTTAAATGAAGAATTTGAACCATATGGTAGTGTGTATCTGTCTTCCGAAGATGGAATGCATGGAACAAAGGGAAATGTAATAGATGCGATCAAAGCATGTGCGGTAACCGGTGATATCATATATGCCTGTGGCCCGACTCCGATGCTTCGGGGAATCAAACAGTATGCGGCAGAGCAGAATATCCGTTGTGAGATTTCATTGGAAGAAAAGATGGCATGTGGTGTAGGTGCCTGTCTTGCCTGTGTCTGTCAGACAAAGAATGTGGATGAGCATTCAAAGGTACACAATGCAAGGATCTGTGCAGATGGTCCTGTCTTTTATGCTGAGGAGGTGGAACTGTAATGAGTAAAGTAAATATGGCGGTAAACATCGCAGGAGTAGAATGGAAGAATCCAATTACAGTTGCATCCGGTACATTTGGTTCAGGTATGGAGTATTCGGAATTTGTCGATCTGAACCGTCTGGGAGCAGTTACGACAAAGGGTGTGGCAAATGTTCCGTGGCCGGGCAATCCGACACCCAGAATTGCAGAGACATATGGCGGAATGATGAATGCCATCGGACTTCAAAATCCGGGTATTGATACTTTTATAAAAAGAGATCTTCCGTTCCTTGCAAAATATGATACAAAAGTGATCGTAAATGTATGCGGAAAGTCAAAGGAAGATTATATAGATGTCGTAGAACGGCTGGCAGATACAGATATTGATATGCTTGAGATGAATGTATCCTGCCCGAATGTAAAAGAGGGAGGAATTGCATTTGGTCAGAAGCCGGAAGCTCTTTATGATATAACACAGGCAGTAAAGAAGGTTGCAAAGCAGCCGGTGATCATGAAGCTCAGTCCGAATGTTACAGATATTACTGAGATGGCAAGAGCTGCGGAAGCAGGCGGAGCAGATGCGCTGTCACTTATTAATACACTTACAGGCATGAAGATTGATGTTAAGCGTCGTACATTTGCTGTAAAGAATAAGACTGCCGGTGTATCAGGTCCCGCGATCCATCCGATCGCAGTACGGATGGTGTATCAGGTTGCAAATGCTGTCAAGCTTCCGATCATAGGCATGGGCGGTATCGCTACGACTGAGGATGCTCTCGAAATGATCATGGCCGGTGCATCGGCAATTGCAGTTGGCACAGCAAACTTCAATAATCCATATGCAACAGTGGAGATTACAGATGGAATTGAGAAGTATCTGATCGAGAATCAGATTGATGATATAAATGAGTTGATTGGGTGTGTAAAATAAAAGATATTGGGTTATCTGCTTTATAGGATGTATTGGGGAGGCAGTTAGTTGGTTATGGAAAAACAATTTGAAGAAATTATATATTCCAGATATCAGACACGTATCAGAGATATGAAGATTCTAAAGGTAGATGAGGGATTTGAACAGATCCTTGGTTATTCTGCGGAAGATGTAGAGCACTTACAGCTTCATGTAAAGGATATTATGCTGGATGAAGATTGGGAGGATTATACAAAGATCATCTATGCAAAGATGGCGAGCCGGGGAGAAGCATATCTGGGACATCGGTTAAAAAAGAAAAATGGTGAAATTATATATGTATTTTGTTTTGGGAGGGCATTTCAGTCGGAAGAAGGAGAAATGTGCGGGGAGATCCTTATTACAGATATAACGAATACCAAGAAGTTGTCGAAGCAGCTTGAAAATCTGACCGATATCAATTCTGAACTAAATATGGAATTAGCGGATAAGAACCGTATGCTGGAGTCTATTCTCAATAATCTGGCGGGCGGTGTCGGAGTATTTGATATCGGAAATAAGAAGATCACAGTAGAATATATCAGTGAGAGCTTTTATAAGATGTTCGACCTGAAAAAAGGTCAGCTTGGTACAGAAGGAAATGAATATATCAATCTGGCATTTGAAGAAGATCGGAAAGAACTGAAACGACAGATTAAGGAGACCTTGTTGTCAAATAAGATGACAATTGGTGAATATCGCTTTATTAATAAAAATAATCCGGAATCATATTATTGGGTGCAGGTATGCCTGTCGCTTCTTGCGGCAAGAAAAAGCGTTTTTTCTATATGCGCTGTCTGTGTAGATATTACAGATAAAAAGAAAGAAGAACTGGAAAAGAGTGCACAGACTGAGATGCTGAAGTTAGTGGCGCAGGGAAGTGATGAACTCTTGTTTTCCTATACGGTAGAAGATGACAGCATGCATATATCTAAGTATATGGATGGCACAACCATAACTGTTTTTGATGATAAAGATTTTATTGCAAATCTTGCTCAGTGTCAGTTGATCTACTCGGAAGATAAAAAAGAGGTATCAGATGTATTGGCTAAACTTACAGCTGTTAAGGATACCGAAACCGTTGAAATCAGGGTTGATTTTATCGGTAACGGTGTGTATCTCTGGCATCGTGCAATGCTTGTCAGTGTTGCTGATACAAACGGTGTGGTAAAAAAGATTGTAGGTAAGTTGTATTCGATTCATGAGGAGAAGCTGCAGAGTCAGGAATTGATTCTACGTGCGGAACGTGATTCTCTTACAGGGGTTTATAATCATAGCACCTTTGTGTCTAAAGTATCCAGGTTCCTTGCGGAATTTGATGAGACGCTGTGTGCACTCTATATGATCGATCTGGATGATTTTAAATTAGTAAATGATGCACTGGGACATTATGCGGGGGATGATTTGCTGTGTGACACAGCAGTTGTTCTGGAAAGCGTTGTAAATACATATGGTGGATTTAGTGGTCGTCTCGGCGGAGATGAATTTTCTATGTTTATTCCGGATGTAGTCGATGAAGATACGGCATACATGGTTGCGAAGACACTTAATAAAGGAATTCGTGCGATTAAATGTAAGGCGGAGCACTCGGCATCGATCGGTATTGCAGTTGATACTATATCAAAGTCGTTGAAATTCGATTCTTTATATTATAAAGCGGATCAGGCGTTATATTATTCCAAACGGCAGGGCAAAGACCGCTGTATGCTTTTCTGTGAGAAGATGGATGAAGCTAAACCGGTATTAAATTCTAAGTTCAGCAGTTATTCGGATGAAGAGGATTATCTGTTGGATGATATCTCGGATGTTGTATATGTAACGGAGATGAATTCTTATAAGCTGCAATATATGAATAAGGCAGCGAAGCTTGGTGTTGGTCTGGATGAAGACGATACTTCTTATATTGACAAGCATTGTTATAAGGTGCTTCAGGGTATGGATCTTCCGTGCAGCTTCTGTACGAATAAGCTGTTATCAACGGAGAAGAGTTTTATCTCGCATCATAAGAATCTCAATAACGGAAAAGAATATGTTTTAAAAGACAGGATTGTAAACTGGCATGGAAGAAAGTGTCGTATGGAGATGGCTGTTGATATTTCTGATGCCGATAAAGTAACACAGGTTCTTTCTAACCGTTATGATATTGAGGACGCGTTGGTATCCAGTATTACACAGATTTCTACAGGAGGAGAGCATTCCTTAAATTACAGCAAACTGTTAGAAACACTTGGAGAATATTATGGCGCAAAACATGCTTGTCTGGTGGAATGTGATTCCAATAAGTTATATGAATATCATGAATGGAAATCAGCAAATAGTAATTCGTTTGGGAAAAAACTGGAGATCTTTTATAAAGAAACTGTCCGGAAGGAACTGCAGAGTATATCGAGCAAAAAAGGTGCACTGATCATTAATCATATTCCGGACTACCCATACAAAACTTCGGATCTGTATTCGTTTTTTTTGGAAAACAGGATATGGTCAATGTATTCTGTCCCGATCAAAGACAATAAGTCTGAGATTATTGGAAGGATCATTATCTTTAATCCGCAGCTTCACAGTGGCGACCTGAAGCTTATGAATCTTTTGTCCTTGTATATTGGAAATGATATTGTCAGCCGGGCGCTTGCAGAAGAACGAAATTATGAAGTAACGCATGATCGTATAACGGGAGCATATAATCGTATCTGCTATATGGATTACATAATCCGCAGACAGAATCTGGAATCAGTGGGTATAGTGATTATTGATATCAATGAAGTGCGTAACATATTTGATGAATTTGGACAGTCCTTTGTTGATAATCTGATGATCGATTATTACCGACTGTTAGATAAGGTATTTCCGAAATCCTGTATTTATCGGATTGGAGATGATGATTTTGCTGTAATTTGTGAGAATATTTCACAGTGTGATTTTCTGGATCAGGTTCGTGCATTGAAAGGTCAGCTTAAGATTGGCGATTTTACGGCATGTATCGGATATGTATGGGATGATTATGAGAAAGATATCAAGCGGATGGAAAACCATGCGTATGATATGCTCTATATGGAGAAACAGAAGTGGTACGATCAGAAGGATGAACATTCTTATAAATGGAGTACATTAACGAGAGAGCTTGTAAAAAAAGACATTGAAGACGGAATGTTCTTTGTGTATTTACAGCCGAAGGTGGACTATTCGAATGATCGTTGTTATGGTGCAGAAGCACTGGTGAGATATGCCAAACCGGATAACCTCGCAAATGTGATCGATCGTCTGGAAAAAAGCAGAAATATAAAGTATATGGATCTCTTTGTGCTTGAAAATGTATGTAAAATGCTTATACGTTGGAAAAAAGAAGGGTATAATCTGATCCCGGTCTCCTGTAATTTTTCTAGAATATCTCTGTTGGAAGAAGATATGCCGGAGCGTATCAATGCGATTGTTGAATCTTATGGAGTTCCAAAGGATATGATCGAGATCGAGATTACAGAGTCTGTTGGTGAGATGGAACATGAGATGGTTACCAGAATTGCAAATAAACTGCATACTGCAGGTTTCAGGATTGCCATGGATGACTTTGGAACCAAATATTCCAATGTATCGATTCTTTCTTCTATGAAGTTTGATGTGATCAAGCTGGATCGGAGTATGGTTTATAATATAGACAAGAATATAGCCAGCAGAACGATTCTAAGACATCTGGTTGAGATGTGCACAGATCTTGGAGTGGAATGTATAGCGGAAGGAGTAGAGACCAAGGAACAGGCAGAATACCTGAAGGAAATGGGATGCAACCATATTCAGGGCTATCTGTATAGTAAGCCTGTGAATATCGAATCCTTCGAGCAGGTCTATATGAAAAGAGAAGAATAAATAAAAGACTCCCTATAGACGACATATATATCTTTATTTCGCAGAACACTTTCGTTCTATCTTCACGTAGCGGTGCTAAACTCATCACTTTACAGTGATTCGTTAAGAACCGACGTTCAGATAGGTCTGCTACATAAAATATATATGCTGTCTGTAGGGAGTTTTTTATTTTTTCTTCCGGATATGAACTTCAGGGATGGCGACATCATAGGAGATGTTCGCTTCCTCCTTGGAAGATTCTGTATGTACAGGATTCGAAGTGTCAGCATCACTCGAATCCGAGTCTGACTGCGTATGAATTTCAGGGATTGCGAGATTGTCGTAAGTCAGATTATAATCTTTTTTCTTATCTTTTCTATGTCCGAACATGAGAATATCCTCCTTTTATAACAGGTTGATGAAGAATGTAATAACAAGGCTGTTGATAAAGTCTGCAAATAAACTGCCAACAAGCGGAATCAGGAGATAGGCTTTTACGGATGGCGAATATTTATCACAGATTGCCTGCATATTTGCCATGGCATTTGGTGTTGCCCCCATTCCAAAACCACAGGTTCCGGCAACCAGAACAGCAGCATCGTAGTCACGTCCCATGATGTTGAATTCAACAAAGTATGTGAACAGACAGATCAGAATAACCTGACTGGTCAGCAGGATAAATAATGGAAGAGCGAGAGATGCAAGCTGCCATAGTTTTAATGTGATCATTGCAATACCGAGGAACAGGGAGAGAGCAATACCGCCAAGGTCGTTGATCTCACCCATATGAATCGTGAACTTACCGGAATATTCACCGATATTTCGAATCAGTGCGGCTGCGATCATAGCACCGATGTAGATTGGAAAAGTTAACCCGGTTTTTGTCAGTAACCATGAGAATATCGTTCCGAGTCCTATTGCAAGGATCAATTGAAAAACAGCAGCTGCATACATATTTGTATGACGTTCATGTTTCTTTTCTTCTTCGATCAAAAGACTGTCATCTTCAGGCACAACCGTTTCTAACAGATTCTTCTTCTCAATCAGTCGTTTTCCGAGTGGACCGCCGATCAGACTTCCGGCAATCAAACCAAAGGTTGCAGCTGCAGTACAGATTGTGGTTGCACCGGATATGTCAAAGTCTTCCAGAACCGGACCGAAGGCACCTGCGGTTCCGTGTCCGCCGACCATTGGGATTGATCCGGTACACATACCAATCAGAGGGTCAAGTCCAAGGATCCTGGACATGCCGACAGCGAGTAGGTTTTGAAGTACGATCAGAGCAATAACAAGTCCCAGAAAGACCGCCAGTGATTTGCCACCGCTCTTTAAGACCTTCAGATTTGCCTGAAAACCTACAGAGGTAAAGAAGAATACCATACAGACTTCCCGTAGGGTATCATCAAAGGAAAATTCTGCCAATCCCGTACTGTAACAGATACAGGTGAAGATTGCAAATAAGAGTCCACCGATAACAGGAGAAGGTATACAGAATTTTTCCAGAAAGAAGATTCTTTTTTTCAAAAATGTTCCAAGCATCAACACAAGGACGGCAATCGCAAGTGTCTGATACATATCTAATTGAATTTTCATAATTACCCTTTCTTATGTTCAGAAATTATCGTACATCAACGGTAATCCCTTTTTCTTTGTAGTAAGCAGCAGCCCCTTTGTGAAATGGGATCGTGATGCCCTTTGTTGCTGCCTGTTCATTTAACTGCATATCGATCGAAAGTGAATATTGCAGATCATTTGCATGTTCAAACAGCAGCCTCGTAAGATCTTCTACAGTATCCTTCGATAAGTCGTTATCTGCAAGCATGACAGCCTGCACACAGACCGTTGATACATCCTCGGTCTGACCGGAATAGGTATTTGCGGGAATGGTAAAATCGGAGTAATACGAATAAGCAGACAATAGCTTATTTTTACAACTGTCGTTAAGTCCGATCAAACGGATATCACAGGTTCTTGTCAGCTCTTCAATGACCGTGGTCTGAATGCCTGCTGTAACAAAGAAAGCATCAATTTCACCGGAAACCAGGCTTTCGGCAGCATCGATATAGTCAAGGTTTGTGGTTGTGACCAGATCGTTATTCAGACCGGCAACCTCAAGGATCTGTTTTGCATTTCGTTCCGTACCGGAATCGGATGCTCCGATGCTTATGGTTTTTCCGGTCAGGTCATCGAGAGACTTGATGTTTGAATCTTTTTTTACAATGATCTGGCAGGCTTCCGGATACAGAGAGGCGATAGCGGAATATCCACTGATCGATTTCCCCGCAAATGTGCCTGTACCGTTTACTGCGTCGTCAATCATATCATTTTGTGCAATACAGAGATCAATGTAACCGTCGGCAAGCAGTCGTAGATTTGCCGCAGATCCGGCAGTCTTCTTTACTTCAATGCTGTAATCAGGGGCATCGTTGTTGACCAGACCGGCATAAGCATTTGCAAAGGTATAATAGATACCGCCGATATCCGCCGCACCGAATCGGATGGCGTCTTTTTTGCTGCTGCATCCTGTTCCGATAGTGGAAATAAGCAGGATCAGACAGAGAAAAAGTGCTGTTTTTTTCTTCATATTGATAAAATTTCCTTTCTAATGTATATATTTTTTCGTAAATATGGTAATATAGGACGGAATTGTTCTAAAGGTATGTCGAAAAATATAGACCTTTGGCTATTGTACAACAATTAGATACAAAATGGAACAGAAAAAATTAACCATTTGTGTTTCGAAACCATTTGTGCTAGAATGAGTTCGAAATGCCTAACTAAAGGGTACATAAATGGTCTGAAATCAAGGAGGAATGAAAGAAAAATGGAACAGTACAAACAGGAATTCATTGAATTTATGATCGATTGTAATGTATTAAAATTTGGAGATTTTACAACAAAGAGTGGAAGAAAAACACCTTTCTTTGTAAATACCGGATTTTACAGAACAGGGGCACAGTTAAAGAGACTGGGTGAGTTCTATGCGGAAGCAATCAACAGTGCGTTTGGTCTTGATTTTGATGTATTGTTTGGACCTGCATACAAGGGAATTCCGCTTTCAGTAGCAACTACCATGTCAATTGCAGAAATGTATGATGAAGACATCAAATATTGCTCAAACAGAAAAGAGATCAAGGATCACGGAGATAAGGGGATCTTACTCGGAAGCCCGATCTCAGATGGTGATAAGGTTGTTATCATTGAAGATGTAACAACAGCCGGAACATCAATTCAGGAGACTATGCCGATCATTAAGGCACAGGGAGATGTAGATGTTATGGGACTCGTTGTTTCTGTTGACCGTATGGAGCGTGGACAGGGCAAGAAGAGTGCACTGACAGAGATTCAGGAAGAATATGGTATCCAGACAACTGCTATTGTTACAATGGCAGAGGTTGTAGAGCATTTATATAATAAAGAATATAAGGGAAAAGTCATAATCGATGATAAGTTAAAGGCTGCGATCGATGCTTATTATGACATTTATGGCGTAAAGTAGAAACGGTTGGTAGAAAAATGAAACTAGGAAGAAATGATATCTGTTGGTGCGGAAGTGGAAAGAAATACAAATCCTGCCATTTGAACATCGACAGCAAACTGGAAGAAATGAAGCTAAAGGGATATAAGATCCCGACGAGAAGAATGATGCGTTCACCGGAACAGATCGAAGGAATCCGTGTGGCATCCAAGGTAAATACAGAGGTGCTTGATTTCATCACTCCATTTGTAAAAGAAGGAGTATCTACAGGTGAGCTTGATCGAAGAATCTATGAATATACGAAATCAATCAATGCAATACCTGCCTGCCTTGGATATGAAGGATATCCGAAGAGTGTCTGTATATCGATCAACGATGTTGTCTGTCATGGTATCCCGGATGAGAAAACAATCCTGAAAAATGGAGATATTGTCAACATTGACTGTACAACGAAATATAATGGATATTTTGGCGATTCATCCCGTATGTTCATGATCGGAGATGTTGATCCGGTCTGGAAGAAACTGGTAGAGGATACAAAGAAAGCACTGGATCTTGGAGTAGAAGTATGTAAGCCATATTCGACGATCGGTGATATCGGATATGCGATCAATACATTTGCCAAAGAGCAGGGCTATTCTGTCGTCCGTGAGATCGGCGGACATGGTGTGGGACTTGATATCCATGAAGATCCGTATGTCAGCCATATCGGACAGCCGGGCAAGGATTATGTGATTGCTCCAAGCATGACATTTACGATTGAGCCAATGATCAATCTTGGTGTGCCTGACGTATGGCAGGATGCTGACGATGGCTGGACAATCCGTACAGATGATGGCAAGCCATCTGCCCAGTGGGAATACACCCTTCTTATGACCGAGCACGGAATTGAGATTCTGGCCAAATAATACTTTCATATAATTATACAAAACACAGGGATTGCCCCTATACAGACCATAAGCCCCATTGTAATATGACATTTAGTGAAGGTTTCGTCGTGAAATGCATATTGCCAGTAAATACGAGCGCTTGTCTGAGCCAACGTTTAGTTGGCGAGTTAGCGCAGGAGTATTTACGAATCAGGCATATGCATTGAACAGAAACCGTAACGAGTCATTTATAATGGGGCTTATGGTCTGTATAGGGGCAATCCCTGTGTTTTATATTTTAAATGAATGGCATTATTTGGCCAGAATGCTTAAGATCTCGTTGCTTCTTGCGACGAACTTGGTCATGGCATCGGCAGATAATGGTCTGTTGGCAAGGACTGCCAGATCATATAACTGACAGCAGATGGTAGGAGTGTTCTCGCCATCCGGGTTGTCAAGGACATATTTGACCAGATTATTGTTGGCATTTAATACCAGTGTTTCACCCTTGCCGCCGAACATGGCAGGATCCATGCCCATACCGGCCATACCATACATCTTCATCATTTCCTGCATACGTCTGGATTCTTCGGATAAGGTCAGCATAGAAGATAAGTCTTTATTCTTTAATGCTTCTACCTTGATCGTGATATTTTCGACATCCAGTGCTTTCTTGAAGAGTTCGGTCAGCTTGTCGGTATAATCCTTTGCTGTTTCTTCGGATAATGATTCATCTACAAAATTATCGGACAGATCTGCATCGATTCTGTAGAAATGTACATTTTCATTTTTCTGTTCCAGAAGCGTGATAAATGGGCTGTCAATCGTCTGTGTCATGATTAGGGCATCCATGCCTTCCTCTTTGAACATGTTAATGTACTGTGACTGAGCAACTTCATCCGTAACATAGAAGACTTTGTTTTCGTATTTTTCTTTTCCGGCTTCCAGATATTCCGGCAGAGTCAGGTATTTGCCTTCCAGATTCTTGTAGATACAGAAGTCTTTCATCTTCTCTAAGAATTTCTCATCCTTTAAGCAGCCGAATTTGATAAATGGGTTGATGTCATCCCAATATTTCTCATAATCTTCTCTGTGAACCTTATACATACCGGATAATTTATCGGCTACCTTCTTTGTGATGTAATCGGAGATCTTCTTAACAAATCCATCATTCTGCAGAGCACTTCTGGATACGTTCAGCGGAAGATCCGGACAGTCGATGGTACCTTTTAACAGCATCAGGAATTCAGGGATAACTTCTTTGATATTATCAGCTACGAATACCTGGTTGTTATACAACTTGATCGTTCCTTCCAGATTATCATACTGGGTATTGATCTTAGGGAAGTACAGGATTCCTTTCAGGTTAAATGGATAGTCCATGTTCAGGTGGATCCAGAACAATGGATCTTTGTAATCATGGAATACTTTATGATAGAAGTCTTTGTATTCATCGTCTGTACAGTCATTTGGATGCTTGGTCCAGAGAGGTGTTGTAGTATTTAAAGGCTTTGGTGCTTCTTTTTCTTTCTTTTCGGCAGCATCCTTTGTTTCATCGGTTTCAGCAGTAGCTTCTTCCGATGCTTCAGCTTTGGTTGCCTTTTCTTCTTCGTCTTTTGCAGGGGCATCTGCATTTGTAAAGTAGATTTCTACAGGCATGAAAGAGCAGTATTTGTCGATTACTTCTTTGATGCGGTATTCATTTGCAAATTCATAGCTGTCTTCATTCAGATACAGGGTGATAACAGTACCTCTGGTTTCTTTGTCGCCTTTATCCATGGAGAAGTCTGTTCCGTTCTCACATTCCCAATATACAGGTTCTGCGTCCTGTTTGTAGGAAAGGGATTCGATCGTTACCTTATCGGCAACCATAAATGCGGAGTAGAAACCGAGTCCGAAATGACCGATGATCTGTTCCTCTGTTGCCTTGTCCTTGTACTGCTCAAGGAAAGCAGCAGCACCGGAAAATGCAATCTGATTAATATACTTTTCGACTTCTTCAGCAGTCATACCGATACCATTATCAATAAACTGTAAGGTCTTGTTGTCCGGGCTTGCGATCACATCGATACGATAAGGTTCGTCCGGTTCGTCAAATTCGCCCATCAGAGATAATTTCTTTAATTTTGTTACAGCATCACAGCCGTTTGAGATTAATTCCCTGACAAAGATATCATGGTCGGAATACAGCCATTTCTTGATGACAGGGAAAATGTTTTCGCTGTTAATTGATAAACTTCCTTTTTTCATAAAAATGCATCTCCTTATATAAATTCTATATTATTCCAGTTGTCAGAACAAATCGGAATACGCAAATATCTATATATGTGTAATGCGAGAAATATCTGCCCTATCTGTTCTGTGTTATCACTAACAGGTATCATAAATCAGAAAAAAATAGAAGTCAAGACAAAATTAGCACTCAAATATGTTGAGTGCTAATAATTCATAAATATTTTATGGTTTATTTAGAAATTAGTGCTGTAACAGGTGGTTAAAAGATCTGATTCTGTTTAAAAAAAGCAGATACATTTGCATCCCAGATGTTTGCAAGTGTTTTATCCATGGAGAAAATGTTCATGGATGCCATCGTTGTAAGTGAGATCTTTTCTCCATCAAAGTAGATGTTTAAAGACAGATTTGCAATGTCGGATGTCGTGAGATTCAGATGGTTCTGTTCAATGATCCGGTTAATGTTCGCGTCCGATAAGATCAGCACGATCTTGAAGTTTAATGGGAGTTTATTGCCCTTGATGACATTGAAGATATGATGTCTGACAGCCCCCCATGTCGTATAAGTATTTGAAGTCATTTCTTCCAGTTCTTCCGTATCAAAAAAAGATGGATTCAGTCTGCCGTCAATCGTATAAGAAACGTCGGAACGGACATAAGCTTCCACCAGCAAAAATGTGTCAAAGACCGGTTCCATCAGAAGCTTTTTAACGAAGTTCTTTGTTTCAGTAATTTCTATATTAAGCATATGCAGCTCTTACCTCCCTGCCATAAACAACGGATCGCGATAAAATGATGCTTTTAGTTTACAGGAAAAGAGGAAAGGTTGCAATCGGAAATCTGAAAACAGTCGGATGAGAAAATCCATTTGTTGAACTTTAGCGGGAGGTGTGTTAGTATTTTTACAGATTTATAAAAATATGGGAGGTTTTGAAATGGCAGAGATTATATGGAAGGATCGCAAACGTATATTTTTCGGATTACCATGGACATTTACAAAGTACAGCATATCAGAGGATCGGTTATTTATCAGTACGGGGTTCTTCAGTGTGAAAGAAGATGAAGTACGACTTTATCGCATCATGGATGTTTCATTGGAACGTAAATTATGGCAGAGAATGTGCGGACTTGGAACGATCAAATGCTGTTCCGCAGATAAGACAATGGGAGATTTCGAGATCAAGAATATCAAGAAGTCCAGAGAGGTCAAGGAAATGTTATCAAATATGGTAGAAGATGAACGTACCAAAAAGAAGGTTTCCAGCCGTGAGTTCATGGATCATGAAAGCGATGAATTCGACGACTACAACGAATACGACGACCACGATACATATTAAGAGGGACGATCAAAAGTGCGTTGTTGCTTTATATGATAGTAGCTTGCTTTGATCAGTAATGTAAGATCGTATCTGGTTGTTCAGCAAGAGGGATGCGTTGACAATTAAATGAGAACTGATATTACATATTATTCCGCAAGACGCTTCCGCTCTACCTTCGACGTAGTGGTACATAAGGCTGCAAAAGACGCAGCCTAAGTACCAACGCTCAGGCAGGCTTGCTTCATAATAGTAATATCAGTTCTCATTTTAAATTATAAGGTAAAGTGATTGCTGAACAACCAGATACGATCTTTTACGATATGAAAACAAGATACCATGATATAAAAGCAACAACGCACTTTTGATCTGTCAGTGGAATCAAGTATCGAAGTAGACTATATCTTATCATAGACAGACAGGGAACCCTGCATACCTTTATGGAGCAGACCTTTTTTCACGTCGGTTCTTAACGAGTCACCGAAGGTGAGAAGTTTAGTACCGTTACGTGAAAAATAGAACGCGAGTGTTCTGCGGAATAAAGGGTATGCAGGGTTCTCTGTCGTTCGGTGATCAGATATTCTCGGCTATCTTGGTGACGCCAACGTAGATTTGGGAGACTTTGTACCAGGTGGAGTAGTCGGTGATGCCGGTAACGGGCAGATCGAAGATCTGCTGAAAGCGTCTGACGGCATCGGCAGTGGCAGGTCCATAGATGCCATCGGCGGCGACCGTTGGTATGGACGGATAATTCTGTGCGATACGATTTAACTGCTCCTGAAGCTGACGAACCTTGTCACCGGTTGCACCGATTGACAGATCGTATCCCGGATAAGAGGATGGAATACCGGCAATGGTTTCGGCAGAGTTGATATAAATGGAATCGCCATAGTAGTAGCGTAAGATCTCTATCGCAGACAGTCCCTGATCGGCAAGATGCTTGGAACCCCATTGGGTCATCCAGTTTGGACAGGTGACCCGTTTCCCGTCACAGTATTGTGTAAAGATCGGTTGGGTGACACCCGGCCTTGATAGATAATTGGCAAATTGTTCATCAACGATACGGGAGATATTTTTATATATAGTCTTGTTATAGATCCATTTCTGATCGTAAGCGGTTGAAGATGTGATCGTAAAATCGTATCCCTTTCCACGATACCATTCTGTATAGACACGGTTTAAGGTGAAGGACATAATTGCAAGGATGTTGGCTCGCAGAGAAGCATCCGGCCATGTGGAGTAGATTTCATTTGATGCAACATTCTTTATGTAGTCTTTGTAAGGTACATAGTAGTCGATTGCAGTTGGGTCAGAAGGTGCTCCATCATGAACCACGATGGTTTCCGGAATCACGACACGGCTCAAGACGATCTCGCCTGTCTCTGCAACTGTTTTAATCTCATCCTCAGCAATCTTTGGCGGATATTCTTCCCAGAGGGTATGAGCACCGATCACCGTTGGGTTATAGCTCGATTGGTCAGTGTCAGAAACACGCAGTTTAACTGCCTGAATGCCCTTTTCGTCGGTAAACATCTGTACACCGGAGATGATACGTGGTTCAAATCCGGGTGCATTGATTTTCAGATTGTATTCGGAATATGGCTGGTTGTCAGATGGTTCCATGCTGTATTCCAGTGGCGGAGTTTCAAGGGTGATGCCATCGATGATACCGTCGCTGTCTGTTTGCAGTTCCTCTATAACTTCATCCGGAGTTCCGGTTGATGCGACAGAAACGACCGCACCGGTTACTGGATATGCAGTCTGTTCCGAGATGATCCTGATTTTTAATGTTCCGTTATTGTTTCCATTTGCCATTTTAGTAATCCTGAATTATAATCTGTTTATTATATGAGACAAAATCATATTTCATGCCAATAATACTTTATCAATGCAGAAGCAGGAAAGAATGTATGTTATGCGTGGTGTAATGATCGTTTAGAAGATTTAAACGACAGAAACAAGTGTTATGCATGGTATAGAATGATGAGGTATATGAAAAAAGAATTTATTGAAAAGTAATATAAAAGGAAAGAAACGACAGGAGGTTTCACTATGGCATATTTTCCAATGTTTATCAATCTGGAAAACAAAAAAGTAATCGTACTTGGCGGAGGAAAGACCGCACTTCGAAAGATTAACTCTCTGATAAAGTTTGACTGTAAGATTGCAGTTATCGCACCGAGGATCTGCGATGAGATCAAGGCAGTACCGGGAATCAGTGTACATGAGTCGAATATGACATTAGATGCGCTTGATACGGCAGATATGGTAATTGCAGCGACTAAGAGGGATGATGTAAATGCTAAGATCGGAAAGTATTGTAACGAACATAATATTCCGGTCAATGTAGCAGATAACAAGGATGTCAGCAGCTTCCTGTTCCCCGGAATTGTTATGCGTGAAGACCTGGTGATAGGGGTCACAACAGGAGGCTACAGTTCAAATGTAGCAAAGGAGATCCGTAATATGATCGAGAAGCTGATTCCTTATGAGTATGGAACCTTGACCAGAAAGATGGGAGCATACCGAGAGATTGCGTCCATTAATATCAAGGATGCTTATTTAAGGGAACTGGCACTGGATGAGATCATCAAACAGGCAATCAGCAATAAGTATATGATCGATGACCGAAAGGCAAATAAGATTCTGGATCGTTATGCGAAGGAAGATGAGCTGAGAGCGAAGGGCATGCGATAAAAAATACTTGCATTTTCCTTATAACGTGTTATAATCTTGTTTTAGTAAGATTATGGTAACTATTAAGAGTGGGTTTTGGCCCACTCTTAGTTTTTGTAGAAAGGTGGTATTGCTACGAAGAAAACAGATATTGAAGCAAAAGCAACAGAGATGGTTCTGCCGATCATTGAAGCAAATAACCTTGAACTGGTTGATGTGGAATATGTAAAAGAAGGCAGTGATTATTATCTGCGGATCTATGCAGATAAAGAAGGTGGAATAACGATCGGAGATTGTGAGATCGTGAACAGAGCCATGAGTGATCTGCTGGATGCAGATGACTTCATTAAGGATGCCTATATTCTGGAGGTCAGCTCTCCGGGGCTTACAAGACCATTAAAGAAGGAAAATGACTTTAAACGGAGTATTGGCAAGATCGTAGAGATTAAGACATATACCAAGATCGATAACTGTAAAGATTTTGAAGGTGAACTTACAGCGTATGATGAAGAAACAGTTACCATTTTGACAGAAGATGAGAAAGAACTGAAGATTGCAAGAAAAGATATATCGATGATAAGACTTGCATTTGTATATTAATAAAAGAAGCGGGAGGATAAAAAAGTGTCAGAAATTATCGAAGCATTAAATCAATTAGAAAAGGAGAAAAACATCAGCAAGGATATTCTGCTGGATGCGATCGAAAGATCCTTAAAGGCGGCCTGTAAGAAGGACTTTGATACCGATGAGAATATCGATGTTGTTATGGATCGTGAGACCGGTGAGTTTCATGTATATGCGAAGAAAGAGGTTGTAGAAGAGGTTGAAAGACCTGCGACACAGATTTCTCTGGAAAAAGCTAAGATGATGAATTCCAAATATGATCTCGGAGATATCATCAACATCGAGATCACAACAAAGGATTTCGGAAGAATCGCAGCACAGAGAGCAAGAAATGTAATCGTTCAGGCAATTAATGAGAGCGAAAGAGATGCGATCTACGATCACTTCTATACAAAAGAGAAGGATATCATCACAGGTATCGTTCAGAGATATGTTGGAAACAACATCAATGTCAGTCTGGATGATAAGACAGAAGCAATATTAAAAGAGTCTGAGATGGTTCCCGGCGAAGTATATAACAGAGGTGACCGTATCAAATTATATGTAACAGAAGTAAAGAAAGGCTCCAGAGGACCTAAGATCACAGTATCCAGAACACATCCTGATCTGGTAAAGCGTTTATTTGAAAAGGAAGTAACCGAGATCGCAGACGGTACAGTAGAGATCAAGAGCTCCTGCCGTGAGGCCGGTTCTCGTTCCAAGATCGCTGTTTATTCTCATGATGAGAATGTAGATCCGGTAGGTGCATGTGTAGGTGTAAATGGAAGCCGTGTTAACAACGTAGTAGAAGATCTGAACGGTGAGAAGATCGATATTATTTGTTGGGATGAGAATCCGGCAATCTTCATCAAGAATGCATTAAGTCCATCAGAGGTTATTGCAGTTGATGTAGATCTGAATGAAAAGAGCGCATTTGTCGTTGTACCGGATTATCAGTTATCACTTGCAATCGGTAAGAAAGGTCAGAATGCAAGACTTGCTGCAAAGCTGACAGGATATAAGATCGACATTAAGAGTGAGTCACAGGCAGAAGAGATGGGATATTTCTCAGAAGAAAATGATGACTACGAAGAGCCGGAGCAGGAAGAAGCATTTGACAATATCGACGATATCGTTGATGGTTCTTATGAAGAATCTCTGGAGCAGCAGGATGCAGAAGAAGTAAAAGAAGACGAAGAATAAAATGAAGTTCTGACCGGGTACCATGCCGATTGGAACGGAGATAAATATATAAGCATAGGAAGTGATGTTATGGCAAAGAAGATACCGCTCAGACAGTGCCTTGGTTGTAATGAGATGATACCGAAAAAAGAACTCATCCGTATCGTGAAGGATAATGAGAATAATTTTGCGATCGACCTGACCGGCAAGATGAATGGACGGGGGGCATATATATGCCGTAAGGCAGAGTGCCTGAAAAAAGCTATGAAGAGTAAATCTCTGGAACGCTCATTCAAGATGCAGATTCCAAAAGAGGTTTATGAGAAACTGGATAAGGAGTTAGAGGCAATTGAACAGTAAGAAGATTTATTCCATGATTTCCTTATGTGCAAAGGCTGGAAGGCTGGTAAGCGGAAACTTTTCAGTAGAAAAGGCCGTAAAAAACGGAAGCGCATGTGCCGTGATCGTGGCATGTGATGCAGCCCATAATACAAAGAAACTATTTGATCAAAAATGTAATTTTTATGAGATTCCATATTTTGAATTTGGAGACAAAGACAGTCTGGGAAAATTCGTTGGAAAAGAATTCCGGACGTCGATCGCGATCTTAGATGAAGGATTTGCGAAACAGATCATAAAATACATGAGTTTGAGTGAAAATATGGAGGTGTAACTTTTGACGAAACTGAGAGTACACGAATTGGCAAAAGAGCTGAATATAAGCAACAATGAAATCAAAGCAATCCTTGGCAAAAATGGTATCGAGATCAAGAGCCATATGTCGGCTGTTGATGAGAATATGATCAATATCGTTAAGAAGGCATGCGGAACCGGTACAAAGAAAGCAGATGCGCCGGCAGCAAAGCCTGTACCGGAAAAGAAGTCGGAGGACGTAAAGGCGGCAAAGACAGCACCGGAAAAGGTTCAGAAAGAGATTTCTGTAAAAGAAGAGCCTAAGAAAACGGCTGTAAGAAATGATCGACCGGCTACAGGGGAAGCGAATAAGCCGAAACAGGGTAAAGATGAGGGACATACGAGATTTGTCAGAGATGACAGAAACAGAAATAATTCCGACAGACAAAATAATGAGAGAGTAAGATTTAACAATAGTGAGCGTATGAATTCTGATAAGACAAGATTTGGCGACAAGCAGGGAAATGACAGACCAAGATATAACAACGACAGAAATAACGGTGACCGTGTAAGATTTACAAATGGTGATAGAAATAATTCTGACAGACCGAGATATAATAATGACAGAAACGGTACTGACAGAAACAATTCCGACAGACCAAGATACAACACTGACAGAAATAACACTGACAGAAATAACACTGACAGACCAAGATACAATAATTCCGGCGACAGAAATAATTCTGACAGACCGAGATTTAACAATGACAGAAATGGTCAGGACAGAGGAAGATTCTCAAACAATGGCCGTGGTGGTCAGGATCGTGGCAGATTTTCCGGAAATGGAGATCGTCAGGGCGGCTTCGACAAGCCGAAGTTCGGTGACAGACCGGATAACAGAAACAATCGGTTCAACAATAATAGAAACAATACTCCGATGGGATTTGGCAAGGATGACGAGGATGATAATAATAACAATCAGAGAAGAAGTCCAAAAGCAAATACCCGTAAGGATTTTGAAGCAAAAGAGATGCCGGGCAAAGATTTAAAGAGCCAGAACAGAGACAATTATAACAGAGATAAGAATAAGCCTCGTAAGGGCAACAGAAGATCTCCGGAAGAGGTTGAGGCAGATATCAGCAGACTGGCTAAAAATGTCAGAAACAAGCATCATCAGCCGCAGCAGCCACAGCAGCAGGCAGAGGATAAGGAAACGATCCGTACGATCACACTTCCGGAAGTTGTAACGATCAAAGAACTTGCAGACATTATCAAAGAGCCTGTAAATGCGTTGATCAAGAAGCTCTTCCTTGCAGGTAAGATGTATAACGTGAACTCTGAGTTAGACTTTGAAGCAGCAGCAGAGATCGCGTTGGAATATAATTGTATTGCTGAAGAGGAAGAAAAAGTTGATGTGATCGAGGAGCTCTTAAAAGAGGATGAAGAAGACGAGAAGGATATGGTTTCCAGACCACCTGTTGTCTGCGTTATGGGTCACGTTGACCATGGTAAAACATCCCTTCTTGATGCGATCCGTAAGACAAATGTAACATCAGCCGAGGCCGGTGGTATCACACAGGCGATTGGTGCATCTGTAGTAGAGATCAACGGACAGACGATCACATTCTTAGATACACCTGGACATGAGGCGTTCACAGCTATGCGTATGCGTGGCGCACAGTCTACCGATATTGCTATCCTTGTTGTAGCAGCAGATGATGGTGTTATGCCACAGACGATAGAGGCTATTAACCATGCAAAGGCAGCCGGTATCGAGATCATCGTTGCGATCAATAAGATCGATAAACCAAGTGCAAATATCGAGCGTGTAAAGCAGGAGCTTACAGAATATGAACTGATCCCTGAGGACTGGGGCGGATCAACGATCTTCTGTCCGGTTTCCGCACATACAGGTGAAGGACTGGATAACCTGCTTGAGATGATCCTGTTAACTGCAGAGGTTCTTGAGTTAAAGGCAAATCCAAACAGAAATGCCCGTGGTATCGTAATCGAAGCAGAGCTTGATAAGGGACGTGGCCCTGTTGCAACTATGTTAGTGCAGAAGGGTACACTTCATGTAGGAGATTATCTTGCAGTCGGATCTTCCCATGGTAAGGTTCGTGCAATGCACAATTCAAAGGGTGTCCGTGTAACAGAAGCAACTCCATCCACTCCGGTGCAGATCCTTGGTCTGGATACAGTTCCATCAGCCGGTGAGATCTTTATGGCAGTTGATAATGAGAAAGAGGCAAGACAGATTTCTGAGACATACATTTCGCAGAGCAGAGTGAAGATGCTTGCTGAGACGAAATCCAGAATGTCACTGGATGATCTGTACAGCCAGATCCAGGCAGGTAATGTCAAGGAACTGAACATCATTATCAAAGCTGATGTACAGGGTTCTGTAGAGGCTGTTAAGCAGAGTCTGTTAAAGCTTTCAAATGATGAAGTTGCAGTAAAATGTATCCATTCCGGTGTTGGTGCGATCAACGAGTCAGATATCATTCTGGCATCCGCATCCAATGCGATCGTAATCGGTTTCAATATCCGGCCGGATGCAAGAGCAAAAGAGACAGCAGAGACAGAAGGTGTAGATGTTCGTTTATACAGAGTCATCTACAATGCAATTGAAGATATTGAGTCTGCAATGAAGGGTATGTTAGATCCTATCTTTGAAGAACAGGTAATTGGTCATGCAGAGATCAGACAGACCTACAAGGCTTCCGGTGTCGGTATGATCGCAGGTTCTTATGTATTAGATGGTATCATCAACCGGAATTGCAGCGTAAGAATAACCCGTGAAGGAAATCTGATCTACGAAGGCAAGATGGCTTCCTTAAAGAGATTCAAGGATGATGTGAAGGAAGTTAAGTCAGGATTTGAATGTGGTATTGTTCTTGAGAACTTTAATGACATTCAGGTAGAGGATCAGATTGAAGCATATCAGATGGTAGAGGTTCCAAGAAAATAATGAGAAAGAACAGTGTAAAAAATACAAGAATTAATGCAGAGGTTCAGAGAGAACTCTCACGGATCATCAGCAGAGAGATCAAGGATCCCCGCATTAATCCGATGACATCCGTAGTAGAGGCGGTTGTAACACCGGATCTGAAATATTGCAAGGCATACATCAGTGTCCTTGGAGATCAGGATTCCGTAAACTCCACACTGGAGGGACTGAACAGTGCAATGGGATTTATCAGAAGAGAACTTGCACATTCCATTAATCTCAGAAATACACCTGAGATCACATTTATCATGGATCAGTCGATCGAATACGGTGTAACAATGTCCAAAAAGATTGATGATGTTGTAAAAGACATCGAAGATGATGAGGATGATACAGAAAATGAAGAATGATTTTCTTACCATGATCGAGCAGGCAGACACGATCGCTATAACCGGACATGTACGTCCGGATGGCGACTGTGTAGGCTCAACGGTTGGATTATATAATTATATCATCAGCAATTATGATAAGCAGGTACAGATCTATCTGGAGGAATTCTCCAAGGATTTTCTCTTTTTACATGATGCAGATAAGATCAGTCATACACCGACAGATCAGGTCTATGATCTGTGTATTGCGGTGGATTGTGGTGATAAGGAAAGACAGGGAGATTTTCTTCCAATCTTTGAACATGCGAAGCATACAATGTGTGTGGATCATCATATCTCCAATCCGGGATTTGGTGAGGTATGCTATGTGGATGCAGAAGCGTGTTCCGCGGCAGAAGCACTTTATAAGCTGATGGAACAGGATAAGATTAATAAGAATGCTGCCGAAGCACTCTATATGGGAATTGTACATGATACAGGCGTATTCAAACACAGCAATACAACAAAGAGTGCGATGAGTATAGCGGGTGATCTGATCGAAAAGGGTGCAAATCCGTCATTTATTATAGATGAAACCTTCTATAAGAAGACATTTGTCGCAAATAAGCTGCTTGGAATCGCTCTGACAAAAGCAGAGCAGCATGCAGATGGCAGGATCATCAGCACAGTGCTTGAGACAGAGGATTTCCGAAAAAGTGGTGCAGGCAAGATCGATACGGATGGTATTGTCGATCAGCTTCGGATCACAGAGGGAACGGAAACGGCGGTATTTATCTATCAGACGGGAGAAGATGAATACAAGATTTCACTTCGGTCGAATAATATCGTTGATGTAAGCAGGATATCCTGCAATCATGGCGGCGGTGGTCATGTTCGTGCTGCAGGTTTCAGCATGCAGGGAGATATCAAAGAGATCCTTGCCGGTGTGATAGAGGAGATTAAGGAACAGTTATGCTAGACGGCTTTTTAAATGTATACAAGGAGCAGGGCTATACATCATTTGATGTAGTAGCCAAGCTTCGTGGTATTTTAAAACAGAAGAAGATCGGTCACACAGGCACACTTGATCCGATGGCGGAAGGTGTGCTTTTGGTGTGTCTTGGACAGGCAACAAAATTAAGCGAAATGCTGATTGATAAGGATAAGACATACCGCTGTGTCATGCTGCTCGGAAAGACAACAGATACAGAGGATGTAACAGGAAAAGTCCTTACAGAGACAGCAGATATCCCGGACGAAGCATCGGTAATAGAAACGGTAAACAGCTTTATCGGTACTTATGACCAGATACCGCCGATGTATTCGGCTATCAAGGTAAACGGCAAAAAGCTCTATGAATATGCCAGACAGGGAATTGAGATCGAACGGAGTCCGAGAGAGGTAACAATCTTTGAGGTAAAGATAGAGGATGTGTCGCTTCCAAGGGTTACATTTACCATACATTGTTCCAAGGGAACGTATATCAGAAGCTTATGCCGGGATATCGGAGAAAAGCTTGGCTGCGGAGCAGTCATGGAGAAGTTGGTCCGTACTGAAGTGAAGAACTTCAGGGTTGAAGACAGCCTGACACTTGCGGAGATCGAGCAGGCGAGAGATCAGGGAACGATCGCTTCATATGTAATGAAGAAAGAACTGTTGCTGCCGGAGTATCCGGAGCTTCATATCGGTACAGATGAATATGCAAGAAAGCTGTTAAGAAATGGAAACAAACTTCAGCTGTCCCAGTTTGCGGAAGCTGTGAGCCCGGAAACGGTTACAGATGTTCCGGGTATCCGTGTCTATGATGAAACGGACAGCTTTGCAGCAATATACCGATATGAAAAGGAAAAGAGCATCTGCCGGCCGGTAAAGATGTTCCCGAAGAATGCAGAGACAGATAGATGATAGGATAGAAGACAATGCAGCATTATTTTAATCAGAAAGATATACAGATCAATACAGAAAAAGGTTCCGTCGTTGCACTTGGCAAGTTTGACGGTTTTCATCAGGGTCACAAGCTGCTGCTTGACGAGGTGCTTCGTTTACAGAAGGATGGATATACCGGAGTCGTATTTACCTTTGATATTCGTAAAAATTCGATCTTTGATGTAGATAAGCTTCAAAGCATCATAACCTCGGAAGAAAAATGTATGCTTGCAGAACAGATGGGAATCGATGTACTGGTGGAGTATCCGTTTGATGATGCATTTGCATCGATGGAACCGGAAGCTTTCGTAACGGATATCCTTGTAAAAAGGTTACATGCAGGATATGTAGTCGTAGGAACCGATTACGGATTCGGAAAAAAGAAACGCGGGAATGTAGAGCTTCTGCGGAAGATGGCCGGCGAATACGGCTATCAGGTGATCGTGATAGAAAAGAAAAAGATCCATGATGTCATTGTAAGTTCCACTTATATCAGAATGTTGATCAGTGAGGGAAAAATGGAAGAAGCAGAAACATTCCTTGGCAGACCTTATTTTCTGTCCGGTCATGTAGTGCATGGCAGAGAGCTTGGCAGGACGATCCAGGTTCCAACGGCAAATCTGCTTCCAAAGCATGGGAAAATCTATCCGGTGACGGGTGTTTATGCATCAAGGATACATCTGGAGGACGGCAGGGTCTGTTATGGGATTACGAATATCGGAGACAATCCGACGGTGAATACAGATCGCAGGGTAACGATCGAGACGCATATCTTTGATTTTGATGAGGATATCTATGAACAGAAGCTGGTCGTGGAATTGTTATCCTTTATTCGCGGAGAACAGAAATTTTCGGGTGTTTCAGAATTAAAAGCACAGATGCTTGCAGATATGGAAGTGGCAAAACAGAGGATATTCGGGTAAAAATTAATTTGTCAAGATATTTTACTTGACAACGATGCAGACATGGTATAGAATAACCCATGGTAAAGGGAAAATACTTTACAGGCGGTGATCGTATGGAGAAAATAGTCAGACAGTCTTTATTATATGATTTTTATGGAGAGCTTTTGACGGAGCATCAGAAAGCAATTTATGAAGATGTGGTCAATAATGATATGTCCTATTCCGAGATTGCCAGAATGAATCAGATCAGCAGACAGGGTGTCTATGACATGATCAAGCGCTGCGATAAGATCTTGGAAGAATATGAAGATAAGTTACAGCTTGTTGACAAATTCATGAAAGCGAGAAAGCAGGTCGAGAAGATGAAAGACTGCATTTCGGAGCTGATGGAGGAGAATCGGGATGACAGGCTGAATTCGAAGATAGAAGCAATCGACCGGTTATCGGATCGGATACTGGACGAGTTTTAGTAGATGAGTGTTAGGAACGAAGGGAGATATTCATGGCTTTTGACAGTTTATCTGACAAGCTTCAAAATGTTTTCAAGAAACTGAGAAGCAAGGGTGTTCTTACAGAAGATGATGTAAAAGAGGCAATGAAAGAAGTAAAGCGTGCTTTACTGGAAGCCGATGTAAACTTCAAGGTTGTTAAATCATTTATCAAAGCTGTAAGTGACAGAGCTGTTGGTGAAGAAGTCCTTAAGGGCTTGAATCCCGGACACATGGTCATTAAGATTGTAAAAGAAGAGATGGATAAGCTGATGGGTTCTGATGTAACAGAGCTGAAATTACTTCCGTCAAATGAGATTACAGTCATTATGATGTGCGGTCTTCAGGGTGCCGGTAAGACAACAACGGCTGCAAAACTTGCATATCAGTTTAAGAATAAAGGCAAGAAACCATTGTTAGTTGCCTGTGATGTATACAGACCGGCTGCGATCAAGCAGCTGCAGATCAATGGTGAAAAGGTTGGTGTGCCTGTCTTTACGATGGGAGATAATCATAAGCCGCTTGATATTGCCAAGGCTGCGATTCTGCATGCAGAAAAGAATCATATGAATCTGGTATTTATCGATACTGCCGGACGACTTCATGTAGATGAAGATATGATGGATGAGCTTGCGGAGATCAAGGAAAATATTAATGTTACATATACAGTTCTTACCGTTGATGCGATGACAGGACAGGATGCTGTCAATGTTGCAACGACATTTAACGATAAGATTGGTATAGATGGTGTGATCCTAACGAAGTTAGATGGTGACACCAGAGGCGGTGCGGCACTTTCCATTAAGGCTGTTACCGGAAAGCCAATCCTGTATGCAGGAATGGGTGAGAAGCTGACAGATCTGGAACCATTTTATCCGAGCCGTATGGCGAGTCGGATCCTGGGAATGGGTGATGTGGAATCGCTGATCGAGAAAGCACAGAATGCGATCGATGATGAGAAAGCGAAAGAGATGGAACAGAAGTTCCGGAAAGCATCCTTTGATTTCAATGATTTTATGGAACAGATGGATCAGCTTGAGAAGATGGGTGGAATCGGAGATCTGCTCTCCATGATGCCCGGAATGTCCAGTCAGATGAAGAATGTACAGATCGATGAAGATGCAGGCAAGAAGCCGAAGGCGATCATTCAGTCCATGACACCGAATGAGAGATGTCTGAAGGATCCGATCTCACCATCCAGAAAGAAACGTATTGCAGACGGTGCGGGCGTTCAGATCGCGGAAGTTAATCGTTTCTTAAAGCAGTTTGAACAATCCAAGAAAATGATGAAGCAGATGTCCGGTATGATGGGTGGCAAGAAACGCCACGGTGGATTCAAGCTTCCGTTTGGATTTAAATAAATTTTTATATTTTATATTTTATTTCAGGAGGAACAAACAAAATGGCAGTAAAAATCAGATTAAGAAGAATGGGTTATAAGAAGCATCCTTTTTACAGAGTAATCGTTGCAGATTCAAGATCCCCAAGAGATGGTAGATTCATCGAGGAGATCGGAACATATGATCCTAACCAGGAGCCAAGCGTAGTAAAGATCGATGAAGAAGCAGCTAAGAAGTGGCTTCAGACAGGTGCTCAGCCAACTGAGACTGTTGCTAAGTTATTTAAGCAGGCAGGTATTGAAAAATAATATCACCAGGGAGGTGTTTAAATGAAAGATTTAGTTGAAATCATTGCAAAATCCCTAGTAGATCATCCAGAGCAAATATCTGTTACTGAGACAGAGAAAGACGATATAATTAAAGTTGAACTGACTGTTGCACCAGAGGATATGGGCAAGGTTATCGGAAAACAAGGCAGAATTGCCAAATCCATCCGTACAGTTGTAAAAGCAGCTGCTTCAAAGGGTGACAAAAAGGTAATTGTAGATATTAAGTAGTACAAAGATCTTTTTGGGGGAGTTATCATAACTCCCCCATTTTTAGTTATAGTGGAGGAAAGATATAATTTTGGAAGACAGACTGAGAGTGGGTGTGATCACAGCACCGCATGGTATCAAGGGAGAGGTAAAAGTATATCCGACAACGGATGACCTGAATCGATTTAAAAGCCTGAAAAAATGTTTTCTGGTATCAGGCAGCAAAGAGATTGAAACTGAATGTACATCCTGTAAATTTTTAAAAAACATGGTAGTTTTGAAGCTTGCAGGGTATGATAGTATAAATGATATAGAAGCTTTAAGACAATATGATATTCTTGTAAACAGAGAGGATGCCGTAGCCTTAGAGGATGGTGAGTTCTTTATCTGTGATGTGATCGGATCAAAGGTATACGATCAGAATGACACAGAGATCGGTGTGATCGATGATGTACTGGAGACACCGGCGAATCATATCTTTGTTATAAAGAAAAAAGGACAGGACGATATCTATGTTCCGGTTGTAAAGGAATGGGTAACAGATATTGATACGGTAAATAAAACGGTAAAGGTACATCTTCTGAAAATCGCAGAAGATTAGAACGAATGGAGAGAATGATGAATTTTTATGTTCTTACATTATTCCCCGATATGATCATGGACGGGCTTAGAACCAGTATTACCGGCCGGGCGATGGAAGCAGGGCTGATCCATATTGAAGCAGTGAATATCAGGGATTTTACAAAGGATAAGCATAAGCATGTAGACGATTATCCGTATGGCGGCGGAGCCGGAATGGTGATGCAGGCAGAGCCGGTTTATAATGCCTATCAGTATTTGTGTGAAAAGACAGGAAAGAAATTAAAGGTTGTATATATGACACCGCAGGGACGGACATTTACACAGAAGGTGGCAGAAGAATTTGCCGTTGAAGATGATCTGGTACTTTTATGCGGACATTATGAGGGTATCGATGAACGTGTGCTGGAGCTGATCGTAACGGATTATGTATCGATCGGTGATTTTGTCTTAACCGGCGGTGAGCTTCCGGCAATGGCGATCATTGATACTGTATCCAGACTGGTTCCTGGGGTATTGAACAATGATGACAGTGCGGAGATCGAATCCTTTCATGACGATCTGTTAGAATATCCACAATATACTAGACCGGTAGAATTCATGGGGAAGAAGGTTCCGGATGTGCTGCTTTCCGGTCATCATAAGAATATAGAGGCATGGAGACTGGAACAATCGATCAGCCGGACAAAAGAACGGCGGCCGGATCTGTATGCGAAATATGAAGCAAATCACCCGGTTGTGGAGAAGAAAAAGAGAAAACGGTAAATTCCCGCTTGAAATTCACATTTATGACATAGATGTTTGTTAGAATACAGCAAGAAATGAAAATAACAGGAGGTCGCATATGGATAGTATAAAGGTATTGGTAGTTGACGATGAGAGCAGAATGCGTAAGCTGGTCAAGGATTTCCTGAGTAAGAAAGGATATATTGTTCTGGAAGCAGGAGACGGTGAAGAAGCGGTTGATATCTTTATGAATAATAAAGACATCGGACTGATCATTTTAGATGTTATGATGCCGAAGATGGATGGCTGGGAGACCTGTAAGGAGATACGGAAGTTCTCACAGGTTCCGATCATCATGCTGACTGCAAAGTCAGATGAAAGAGATGAGCTTCTGGGATTTGAACTTGGTATTGATGAATATATCACGAAGCCGTTCAGTCCGAAGATCCTGGTTGCCAGAGTAGAAGCAATCTTAAGAAGAACCAGTGATGTACCAGCTGACAGTGTGATCTCGGTAGGCGGTATCACGATGGATCTTGCAGCCCATATCGTAACGATCGATGGAGAACCGATCGAACTCAGTTATAAAGAATTTGAGCTGTTGAATTATTTTATGGTGAATAAAGGAGTTGCATTATCCAGAGAGAAGATACTGAATAATGTATGGAATTATGATTATTTTGGAGATGCCAGAACGATTGATACCCATGTAAAGAAGCTCAGAAGCAAGTTGAAGGATAAAGGTGACTATATCAAGACGATCTGGGGCATGGGATATAAGTTCGAGGTGGATGATGAGAAAAAGGTCGATAAGGAGTAAGATAACACTTTGTCTGATGGCGATCATTACTGTGATGATCCTGCTGTCAGGCATTTTGTCCGTTATCTTCATTAAAAAATATTACTACAATGAACTGAAAAATAATCTGATCCAGACCTATCAGGAATGTGATGCTTTTTTCAAAGATTCATCAAATAAGAACAGAGATGGCAGCTATGACCTTGACAGCATGGAGAGCCTGCTCGAGAATAAATCCGATGCGATGATCTATATTGTGGATGATGTTCATATGAAGATCTATACAACGGTAAATGAGGATACGGCTGTATTTAACAATCTGAAAAGTATCGGTGAGTTCCTGATGTTCTCAGACAGTATAGATGCGAATAATTCCCAGATCGAACGGGAAGAGGTCGAGAAGCATAAGGATTATAAGATACAGATCACAAAGGATAAGGATACAGCTCAGAGTTATTTTGATCTGCTCGGATTTCTGGATAATGGATTTGTTATTATCGTGCGTACCACAATTGCCAGAGTGGATTCCACGATCCAGACAACGATCAAATATTTTATGGCTGTACTGATTACAACAGCAATCATCAGTTGTATTCTGATGTATTTTGTCAGTGAGATATTTGCCGGACCAATCAAACGGCTTACCAGGGTTGCAAAACGAATGGCAACTCTTGATTTTGATGCAAGGATCGAGCATCCGTCCAATGATGAGATCGGTGAGCTGTCCTGTTATATGAATGATCTGTCGTATAAGCTGAATAAGACGCTGACGGAGCTTAAGGAGACAAACCAGAAGCTTCAGGTGGAGATTGATGAGAAGATCAAGATTGACGAGATGCGTAAGGAATTCCTGTCACATGTATCACATGAATTAAAGACACCGATCGCACTGGTACAGGGTTATGCAGAAGGCTTGCGGGATAATATCAATGATGATGAAGAAAGCAAGAATTTTTACTGTGATGTCATTGTTGATGAAGCAAACAAGATGAATAAGCTGGTAAAGCAGTTACTTGATCTGAATGAGATAGAATTCGGGCAGAACCGAGTGAATAAGGAAATGTTCAATATCGTTGATCTGATCCATAATTCCATCGATTCGTCTGCAATCCTTGCAGAGCAGAGTCAGGTTACGATCGTTTATGATGATGTAGATCCGATCAATGTCTATGCGGACGAATTCATGATCGAAGAAGTCTTCCGTAATTATCTGACAAATGCGATCCATTACTGCTATAAAGAGAAAGAAGTCCGTGTCTGGACAGAAAAATATATGTATGAAAAACCGGGAGCCACATATGAAGAAGGATCGATCCTTGGAAATCTCCGTGTCTATGTATATGATCAGGGACCAAATGTACCGGAGGGCGAACTGGAGAAGCTGTTCATCAAGTTCTACAAGGTAGATAAGGCAAGAACCAGAGAATATGGCGGAAGCGGCATCGGTCTGTCCATTGTTGCGGCTACCATGCAGGCACATAAGAAGTGTTATGGTGTGTATAATGTAAAAGATGGAGTTGTGTTCTATTTTGATCTGGATATCATCGGGGAGACAGACGATATCGAAGAAAAAATCGGTATTGAAAAGAAAGAAACAGAATAATTTCTTTGCAAAAAAATGGAATACAGAATATACTAATCAATGATTATGTGGATAGAGAGGAAATGTTATGTCGTATAGTGCAAAAAATATAGAGGTGCTGAAGGGACTGGAGCCTGTAAGACTCAGACCGGGTATGTATATCGGTAACACTGGAAGAAGCGGTCTGAACCATCTGATTCAGGAGCTGATCGATAACTCCGTGGACGAGCACCTTGCAGGTTATTGTAAAAATATATATGTCAGTATCAATGAAGACGGTTCAGCGACCGTGTCAGATGATGGACGGGGTGTTCCTGTTGATATACATGAGACAGAGGGAATACCTGCGGAACGTGTCGTATATACCGTACTGCATGCTGGTGGTAAGTTCAACAGCTCCACATATAAGATCAGTGGTGGTCTTCATGGTGTAGGTTCTGCTGTTGTAAATGCATTATCAAAGAAGCTGCTGGTTGAGGTCGCAAGAGACGGATATCTCTACACGGACAGCTATGAGTATGGCGTTCCGGTAACGGAGCTGACTCCGGAAGGAAATCTGCCGCGTACCCGGTTAAAAGAGAAACGAACCGGAACAAAGGTAACCCTATATCCGGATGATACGATCTTTGAAACAGTAAAATTCAAAGCCGATGCGATCATGCAGAGAATCAAGGAAACGGCATATCTGAATCCGGAGCTTACGATCACATTTCATAATAAGAGAGACGGCAAGGAACCGGTCGTATTCCATCAGCCGGGCGGTCTGTCCGCATTTGTAGAGGATATATCGGAAGGACTTACACATACTTCGCCGATCATTGCGATCAGTGGAGAGAAAGAGAATATAACTGCTGATATCGTATTCGTCATGACAGAGGATGGGGAAGAAAACATCATCGGTTTTACAAATAATATCACGAATCCGGAAGGCGGAACACATGTAACAGGTTTCAAGTCAGGATTTGCAAAGCTGATCAACTCGTATGCAAGAAATGAGCTTGGGTTATTAAAGGAAAAGGATGCGAACTTAAGTGGTGCGGACATCCGTTCCGGTATGCAGGCAATCATATCTGTAAAGCATCCGGATCCGCAGTTTGAAGGGCAGACGAAGACGAAGCTGTCGAATACAGACGTTACAAAGGCTGTCGATGATATTGTAAAAGAACAGCTTACCGTTTATTTTGACCGTAACTACGATGTCTTAAAGGATATCTGTGATCGTGCAGTCAGCCTGTCTAAGAAGAAGGCTCTGGAAAAATCCAAGATCAATCTGAATAAATTCTCCTTTGAAGGAAATGGAAAGCTTGCCAAGCAGGAATCCAATGATCCGTCCAAATGCGAGATTTTCATAGTCGAGGGTGATTCTGCCGGCGGCTCTGCTAAAACAGCCAGAAACCGTAAATATCAGGCGATCCTGCCACTTCGTGGTAAGATCTTAAACGTAGAGAAGAAAACAGTAGCCAAGGTTCTTGAGAATGCCGAGATCAAAGCACTTATTAATGCATTTGGATGCGGCTTTATGCAGGGCTATGGCAACGATTTTGATATTAATAAATTAAACTATGACAAGATCATCATTATGACTGATGCCGATGTCGATGGCGCGCATATCGCTACATTGCTTCTGACATTTTTCTATCGGTTTTATCCGGATCTGATCAATGAGGGTCACATCTATATCGCAATCCCGCCGCTTTACAGAGTGGGCGAGGGCAAGCATATGCAGTATCTGTATTCAGATGAAGAACTGAACCGTTATCGAAAGAAGCATACCGGTAAATTCACGATCCAGCGTTACAAAGGTCTTGGAGAAATGGATGCAGACCAGCTCTATGAGACAACGATGAACCCGGAGAGCCGTGTGTTAAAGCAGGTATCGATCAACAGTATCGTGGAAGCAAATAAGCTGACACAGACGTTGATGGGAACAGAAGTAGCACCGAGACGAGAATATATTGAGACACACAGTACAGATGCAGTGCTTGATATCTAAGAGGAAAGAGGAAATCTATGTCTGAAAAAATCTTAAATGTTGATTATGAAAGTGAAATGGGACAATCCTATGTAGATTATTCCATGAGCGTTATAACAGAGCGTGCGCTCCCTGATGTCAGGGACGGTTTAAAGCCGGTACAGCGTCGTATCCTGTATTCATTAAACGGTTTGGCAGGTTCGGACAAGCCACATCGTAAATGTGCGAGAATCGTCGGTGATACGATGGGTAAATATCACCCACATGGAGACAGTTCAATCTATGAAGGTCTTGTAAATATGGCGCAGAACTGGAAGCTTCCGATCCCACTTGTAGATCCGCATGGTAACTTTGGTTCGGTAGATGGCTCCGGTGCAGCGGCAATGCGATATACCGAGGCAAGAATATCCAAATATACCGAGGATGTCTGCATGAAGGATCTGTCTTTCTTTAAGGATCAGTTTATTCCAAACTTCGATGGAACAGAGACAGAGCCTACATTTCTTCCGTTTCAGGTTCCGAATATCTTAGTCAGTGGTTCGACAGGAATCGCAGTTGGTATGGCAACCAATATTCCGACACATAATCTCGGAGAAGTGATCGATGCAACCGTGATGTATCTGAATGATCCGGAAGTACCGCTTGAGGATCTGTTAGATGTGATGAAAGGACCGGATTTCGCAACCGGCGGTATCATCAATGCATCCAAGGCAGACCTGATGCAGGTCTATGAAACAGGACTTGGCAGGATCAAGGTCAGAGGTAAGGTGGAGATCCGTGATATCGGTCATGGAAGAAAGAGTATCTGTGTAACCGAGATCCCGTTTACGATGATCGGTGGAACAGCGAAGTTCTTGGATACGGTTGCAGAGCTTACCAGAAACCGTGAATTACCGGCCGTTGTAGATATCGCTGACCGTGGAGACAAGAACGGAGAATGTCTGTGTATTGATGTAAAGAAGGGTACAACAGATGAAGAAATCCGGAATATCATTAATATTTTATATAAAAAGGCAGGACTTGAGGATACCTTTGGTGTAAATATCAACTGTATTTATGATGGCAAGCCGGAGGTCATGGGACTGAAGCGGATCCTGTCAATCTATACAGATTTCAAATACGGACTATACAATACCAAATACACGAAGCTGTTAGAAAATCAGATGGAAGTACGGGAGATCAAGACCGGTCTTCTTACAGCGGTTGACTGTATCGACCTGATCATAGAGATTCTGCGTGGAAGTAAGAAGGTAGCGGATGCAAAGGCATGTCTGATGCATGGAGATACCTCCAATATTACATTCCGGTTCAAAGGTTCAGAGGCAGATGCAAAGTTCTTATGCTTTACCGAGAAACAGGCAGATGCGATCCTTGCAATGCGTTTACAGAAGCTCATCGGTCTGGAAGTAAATGCCCTTAAGAAAGAACTGGAAGATGCAGAGAAGCTGATCAAGAAGTATTCAAAGCTGCTTGAAAGCAAGAGCAATATGAAGAAGCAGATGATCGCAGATATGTTAGAGATTAAGGAGAAATATGCGATTCCAAGAAAGACTGTGATCGCAGACTGTGGCGAAGTTGTCGTTAAGAAGGCACAGGCAGTTGAGACAGAGGTTGCTGTACTTCTCGATCGTTTCTACTATATCAAGGTCGTTGATGCCAATCTTTATGATAAAAACAAAGCGCAGATCGACAAAGACTACCGGTTCTCATTCAAATGCAAGAACACAGAACGTGTTGGTGTATTTGCAGATAATAATCAGATGTATATGATCAAGGTTGCTGATATCATCAAGCTTCAGGCAAAGAAGAATACCGGTAAAAAGGGAAATGGTTCCGGTCTGATCGGCAGATTGTCGGATAAGGGTATTCAGATCTTTGAATTCTGCAATATGAATGGAAATGAAAACATATTATATATGTGCTGCATCGAGCAGATCATAGATAAGAACCTGTTATTTGTGACCAAGCATGGTCAGGCAAAGCTGGTTCCGGGAAATAACTACGATGTACTTCGTAAGATGATCGCAGCATCCAAGCAGGAAGAAGATATCATCTTTATCCATGATGCCGAGATGGAAGATTTCATCGTTGTAAAGAGTATGCTTGGCTACTATGCAAGAATCCAGATCAGCGAGATCCCGGTCAAGGGAAAAGGCGCAGGCTGCATCCGCCTGGTGAACATCACCGACGATGACGAGATCGAAGAAGTAGCAGTCGGCAGCACAAAGGACAGCTTCTTTGTAGATAACACAGAGATCCTGTTTACACGAATCAAAGCATGTAAACGTGGCAGTAAAGGAACAAAGCTGCGGTTGTAGGGAAGAAAACATAGAGAAAGGTTAAAACGGAAAAACAAATGATAGCGATTATTGATTACGATGCAGGTAACATCAAAAGCGTCGAAAAAGCCGTACAATTTCTTGGCGAAGAAGCCATAATTACAAGAGACAGGGATGTCATTATGGACAGCTCCGGAGTTATTCTTCCGGGTGTTGGAAGCTTTGGCGATGCAATGGGAAAAATCAATGAATATGGATTGAAAAATGTTATTTATGATGTCGTTGATTCGGGAAAACCATTTCTGGGTATCTGTCTTGGACTTCAGTTATTATTTAAGACAAGCGAGGAGACACCGGGAGTAACAGGATTGGGAATCGTAGATGGACAGATCCTTCGGATTCCGGATGCGCCGGGACTTAAGATTCCACAGATCGGATGGAACTCACTTGATATCAATCCGAAAGCAAGGTTATTTAAAGGACTTCCGGAACATCCATATGTATATTTCGTTCATTCGTATTATCTGAAGGCAGATCATGAGGAAGATGTAGCTGCATCCACATTTTACTCAACGAATATCCATGCTTCGATCGAACATGGCAATGTATTTGCCTGCCAGTTCCATCCGGAGAAAAGTTCAACCGTTGGACTTCAGATCCTGAAGAATTTTATAGAATTGGAGGCGTAATCATGCATACAAAGAGAATTATTCCATGTCTGGATGTGAAAAACGGACGAGTTGTAAAGGGTATTAATTTTGTAAATCTGGTAGATGCCGGAGATCCGGTTCAGGTTGCTTCAGCTTATGATAAAGCCGGTGCGGACGAGCTTGTATTCTTAGATATCACTGCATCCTCCGATCAGAGAAATATCGTAGTAGATATGGTCAGACGTGTGGCTGAGACGATCTTTATTCCATTTACGGTTGGCGGTGGTATCCGTACCGTTGATGATTTCAAAGCCATTCTCCGCGAAGGTGCAGATAAGGTATCGGTTAATTCAGCAGCGATCGACAATCCGAATCTGATCGCAGAAGCAGCCGATAAGTTCGGAAGTCAATGCGTAGTTCTTGCCATTGATGCAAAGAAACGACCGGATGGCGGTTGGAATATCTTCAAGCATGGCGGTAGAATTGACTGTGGTATCGATGCAGTAGAATGGGCAATGAAAGCAGTTGAACTCGGTGCAGGAGAAATCCTTCTTACCAGTATGGATTGTGATGGTACGAAAGCCGGATACGATATCGACCTTACCAGAACGATTGCAGAGAATGTAAATGTACCGGTTATTGCTTCCGGTGGAGCAGGAACCAAAGAACACTTCTACGACGCACTGACAGAAGGAAAAGCAGAAGCTGCACTCGCGGCATCATTATTCCATTACAAAGAGCTTGAAATATCAGATTTGAAGAAGTATTTAAGTGAACGTGGCATCCCTATGCGGATGATGTAAGATATTATCTTACTATAAGAACAAAATACATGCAGAAAAAAGGGTAAATAAAAACAGCTACAAATATCTCTATGAAGCAGACCTTTTTTCACGTCGGTCCTTAATGAACCGCAAGAGCGGTGAATTTAGTACCGTTACGTGAAAAACAGAACGCAAGTGATCTGCGGAATAGAAGATATATGTAGCTGTTTTTTATATTGTAAGCTATAACTGCATGTATTTTGTTACCGGAGCTTCTTGTTGGCCGCTGCCAGCATCAGCTTAATACGGTTGATCTGGTTAACCTCGGATGCTCCTGGATCGTAGTCGACTGCCACAATGTTAGCATCCGGATAAGCCTCACGAAGATGCTTGATAACACCCTTGCCGACAATGTGGTTTGGCAGACAGGCAAATGGCTGTGCACAGACAATATTTGCGGCACCGCTGTTGATAAGCTCGATCATTTCACCTGTTAAGAACCAGCCTTCACCGGTTTGGTTACCGATGGATACAAAAGGTCTGGCATATTCTGCAAGATGCGTGATCGGTGTAGGTGGATCAAAACGTTTGCTTGCCTTTAAAGCATCAGTTGCAGGCTTTCTCATATGCTCAAGGAGCGAGATGGCTGCATTTCCGATGATTGCGCCTTTGTGTGTCTTGCCCAGATATTCATATTTATAATTACTGTTGTAGAAGCAGTACATGAAGAAATCGAGCAGATCCGGCATAACAGCTTCAGCACCTTCTGATTCCAGCAGATCAACCAGATGGTTGTTGGCAGATGGAAGGAACTTTACAAGGATCTCTCCAACGATACCGACTCTTGGCTTCTTGATGTCAAGAAGCGGGAGAGTATCGAAGTCATGTACGATTCCGTTGATATTCTTTTTGAATTTTGCGGTGCTTCCTGTTTCTTCCAGTGTCTTCTTACAGATCTTTTCCCATTTCTCATGGATCGCATTTGCAGATCCCGGTTCTTTCTCGTATGGTCTTGTATGGTAAAGACAACGCATGAAGACATCACCATAGACAAGTGCCTGAATTGCCCGCTTTGCAAGCTTTAAGGTGATAGGGAAACCGGAGTTCTTCTCAAATCCCTGAGCTGATAATGCAATTACAGGGATCTGGCCGTAACCTGCTTTTGCAAGCGCACGTCTGATAAATCCGACATAGTTGGTTGCACGGCAGCCACCACCGGTCTGGCTCATGATAACTGCAAGTTTATTTACATCATATTTACCGGATGTGATGGCACTCATCAACTGACCAACGACGATCAGAGAAGGATAACAGGCATCGTTATTTACATATTTTAATCCGACATCGATTGTTTCCTTGGTTGCATCCGGCAGGATCTCGATATTGAGTCCCATAACCTTGAATGCAGATTCCAGCAGATTGAAATGGATCGGTGACATCTGTGGAGCAAGAACGGTGTAGTCTTTCATCATATCCTTGGTAAATTCGATTCGGTTGATCGCACTGCTTGACGGGCAGGTCTTGTAGTTCTGTTCCTTTCTGGAATTAACTGCACTGATCAGTGAACGGATACGGATTCTGGCAGCACCAAGGTTACTTACTTCATCAATCTTCAAAACGGTATAGATCTTTCCTGATTTTGTCAGGATATCATTTACACAGTCGGTTGTTACGGCATCCAGACCACAGCCGAAGGAGTTCAACTGGATCAGTTCCAGATTGTCACAGGTCTTAACATAGTTTGCTGCCTTATATAATCTGGAGTGGTACATCCACTGGTCAGATACGATAAGCGGACGATCTACCTGTCCCAGATGAGCAACGGAATCCTCTGTCAGAACAGCGATCTTATATGAGTTGATCAGTTCCGGAAGACCGTGGTTGATCTCAGGGTCGATATGGTATGGACGACCGGCAAGGACGATTCCAAGGATGTCGTGTTCATCGATATATCGAAGAGTTTCTTCGCCTTTTTCACGGATATCGGTCTTTACTTTTTCTGCTTCTTCATATGCAGCACGGACAGCAGATGCGATCTCATCGGTTGTAACATCGTAGTATTTTTTCATTTCACGATACATACGATCGACAAGAGCCTGTTCATTATCCAGTGCGACGAACGGACGGATAAAGGTGATCTTGTCATCCTTTAATTCTTCCATGTTGTTTTTGATATTTTCGGCATAGGATGTAACGATCGGGCAGTTGTAGTGGTTATTTGCTTCCGGTGTTTCGTTCATTTCATATGGAACACAAGGATAGAAAATGGATGTGATACCATTCTTTAACAGCCACATAACATGTCCGTGTGAGATCTTAGCCGGATAACATTCGGATTCACTTGGAATCGATTCGATACCAAGACTGTAGATATCTCTGGATGACTTTGGAGAAAGTACTACCGAGAATCCTAGCTTTGTCAGGAAAGTGAACCAGAATGGATAATTTTCATACATATTCAGGACACGAGGAATACCGATCACACCACGTTTTGCCATATCAGGTGTAAGCGGGGTATAGTCGAAGATCCTGTTTAATTTATATTCGAACAGATTCGGGATGTTATCAGCATTCTTCTTAAGACCGACACCCTTTTCACAACGATTTCCAGTAATGAAATTCTTACCGTTTGAGAAACGGTTGATCGTCAGCAGACAGTTGTTGGTACAGCCCTTACATCTGGTCATATTTGTGGTGTAAGTCAGCTTGCTGATCTCATCAATCGACAGCATAGAAGTCTTAAATCCCTCTTTATATTTATTCATGGCGATAAGGGCAGCACCGAAAGCACCCATGATACCGGAGATATCCGGTCGGATAGCGGTTCTGCCGGAAATCACCTCGAAGCTCTTTAAGACAGCATCGTTGTAGAAGGTACCACCCTGTACGACGATGTTCTTACCGAGATCCTTTGGATCCGTCAGCTTGATAACCTTTAAAAGTGCATTCTTAATAACGGAATATGCAAGACCGGCTGAGATATCAGCTACGGATGCACCTTCCTTCTGAGCCTGTTTTACTTTTGAATTCATGAATACCGTACATCTGGAACCAAGGTCGATAGGAGTCTTGGCAGTTGTAGCGATCTTTGCGAAATCAGCAATATCATAATTTAAGGATTTGGCAAATGTTTCAATGAAAGAACCACAGCCGGAGGAACATGCTTCATTTAACATGACATTATCTACGACTTTGTTCTTGATCTTGATACATTTCATATCCTGGCCACCGATATCGAGGATACAGTCAACCTCAGGATCAAAGAATGCTGCTGCTGTATAGTGGGCAATCGTTTCTACTTCGCCAAAATCAAGAGAAAGTGCCTGCTTGATCAGGGCTTCACCGTAACCGGTAGAGCATGAACCGGCGATGACAGCACCCTCCGGCAGCTTGGAATAGATATCCTTGATCGCTTTGATCGTTGTATTTAACGGACTTCCGTTGTTGCTGCTGTAGAAGTCGTATAATAATTCACCATTTGAACCGACAAGAGCTACCTTGGTGGTTGTAGAACCGGCATCAACACCGATGAAGCAGTTCCCTTTATATGTAGCAAGGTCACCGCGTTTTACTTTATATTTATTGTGCTCCTCCTTGAATGTTTCATAGGCTGCTTCGTCTTCAAATAATGGAGGGAGACGGAGTACATTTTCAGCCATATGTAACTCACCGTCTAAGGAATGACTGAGTTCGCCGAGCGTTCTGGATATCTCCGGCTTGGAATTCAGGGCAGCACCTGTTGCAGCAAAAAGATGAGAATGACCCGGATCGATGATCGCATCCCCGGTCAGATTCAGAGTACGGATAAATGCATTTTTCAGTTCCGGGAGGAAATGAAGCGGGCCGCCTAAGAACGCAACATTTCCTTTGATCGGCTTACCACATGCAAGACCGGAAATTGTCTGGTTGACAACAGCCTGGAAGATAGACGCAGCCAGATTCGGCTTGGTTGCACCTTCATTGATCAGAGGCTGGATATCTGTCTTGGCAAATACACCACAGCGGGCAGCAATGGGATAGATCGTATCATAGTCCTTTGCATATTCGTTCAGACCACTGGCATCTGTCTGAAGAAGAGTAGCCATCTGGTCGATGAAGGAACCTGTACCACCAGCACAGACACCATTCATACGCTGTTCGATTCCATTTGTAAAATATATGATCTTGGCATCTTCGCCACCAAGCTCGATCGCAACATCCGTCTGTGGAGCATAGTCTTGTAATGCTTCTGAAACACAGACTACCTCCTGGGTAAAAGGTACACCGATAACCTCTGCCAGCGCAAGACCGCCGGAGCCGGTGATCGCCGGAGTAACTTCTACATCACCAAGCCTGGCTTTTGCATCATTTATAAGAGCCTGTAATGTCTCCTTTATGTTTGCGTAGTGTCTTCTGTAATCAGAAAATAATATCTTGTGTGAATCATCAAGAACAACAACTTTTACGGTTGTTGAGCCGATGTCAATTCCTAATTTGTACATAAAAACCATCCTAATCTTTTTGCAAAATTTTCTCTTTATTGAACCGAATCTATTATAGTGGAACGTTTTACAAAAAACAATGATTTTTTCCCTTTTCTGACGAACTTAATATTTATTTTAGGATTGATTTTCCTTGATTTTTTATTATTTAATTTTTATTTTAGAAAAAGGCAGAGAAAGATTTGTATTTTAATAAAAAGAAAAGGGAACATTTTTCAGATTCCGAATATAATAATAAAAAAGCCGGATGGTATGAAATGGAAAATTATGATCATTGCAATGGAGTGATCCATGTAGTAGAAAAAGGGGATACATTATATAAGCTTTCAAAACACTACAAATGTAATCTCTGTGACATCATAACTGCAAATCCGTATGTAAATGTCTATAATATGCAGGAAGGGGAAGAAATCTGTATTCCGATAGAACAGGAAGGCTCCGGAGATGGAAAGATGCATTATACAGTGAAAAAAGGAGATACCTTTGAATCTGTATTCATGTATTTTGGTGTCGGTCCACAGGAATTATTTGAGAACAATAAGAACTTGTATCAGGTCGTTTTGCCGGAAGGATTGGAGCTGGTTGTGGATTAAGATATATAAAAGTTAGAAATTCTTCATGATTGTGCTGTTGTAAAGTTTTTCGTTCTATTATATAATTTGATAATGTCGGGATACTATCAGCCATATTCTCATTGGATGGGAATATGGCAGTTCCCTGATTTGTGGATATAACGGATGTTGGAAAATCTGTTTATATACCGAAAACAAATAGTATGAATGAAATTAAAAGGAGATCCATTCATGAAGATGATAAACAAGCTTGAAAGGAAGTTTGGTCGGTATGCGATCAAGAATCTGTCCCTGTATCTGATCCTTGGATATGTCATTGGCTATCTGCTTCTGATGTTTGCACCACAGGTTTTATCAAAACTGATTCTTGTTCCTGCATTTGTTATGCAGGGAGAAGTTTGGAGATTACTTACATGGGTAATCACTCCTCCGGAATTAAGTGTCAGTATCTTTACTATCATTATGTTGTTCTTTTATTACAGTATCGGTAATCTGTTAGAACGTTCAATCGGTACGTTTTTGTACAACCTGTATATATTTGGTGGTATGTTTCTCACGATGGCAGGAACGATGATCGCATATATACTTTGTCAGTATGTATTTCATATTCCGATGTCATGGGATTCTCATATCTATATCGTATCCAGTTATTATATCTGCCTGTCTTTATTTTTGGCAGTTGCAGTTTGTTATCCGGATATGCAGGTACTGTATGCAATGATCATTCCGGTTAAGATGAAGTGGTTATCTGTTTTGTATCTGGTGTTTATAGGATATTATTTTATGAACGCAAACCTGATGGGACGTGTAAATATCGTAATGTCACTTTTAAACTTTGTAATTTTCTATTTCAGCACAAAAGATTTCAGACGGCTTTCTCCAAAGCAGATCAAGCGAAGGAGGAATTATGCGAAGCAGGTGCGTGTCAACAATTCAGAGAATGTGACACATAAATGTTATGTATGCGGCATCACAGATAAGGAAGCACCTGACATGCAGTTCCGTTATTGCTCCAGATGTACAGGCAACAAGGAATATTGCCAGGATCATTTGTTTACGCATGAGCATAAATAAGAGATGGATTTAATTAAGGATGAGAGGAAAATAGATAGTTATGTATAATGAAGATAAAAAACTGATCACAGAGATAACCCGTAAGAACAATATGGATGAGAATCTTGCAAAATTTGCAGATGCAGTCATGACGGCAGATTTCGAATATGCCTGTCAGAAATTTGCATTAAACTATGTTGTGATCCGTGAACTGATGGCAGACAAAGATTTTGCAGAGGATCCATATATTTATGAATGTGTTATGGGAATCAATAAGCTGGTCGGAACATATCTGGCAGGAGATGCGGATCAATTGGATGACAAGGATCTGGCGCTTATCTCCGAAATGAGAAATAAGATCACGGAGAAGATGAAGGTACTTACTGCATATACTGATGCGTTTGAGTTGTACGAATATATCCTGAACCGAAAAGAATATGGATTCGAGGAAAATGTGGACGAAGAACTTGAGAAGATGTTTGAGGAATTTGATGCAGAGCAGTTCAGTGCGGAGGTCTTTAACTTCATCTTTGCAGATAAGGATAAGGTAGCGGTAAATGCGAAGATCCAGCAGATCGTAGGTCAGCTTCCGCTTCGTATGACAAAGGCAAGATTTTACGATATTATCGGACAGACTTTATCAATTTATAATGGTTGTGAGATCAGTTCATTGGATGATTTTATAGAGACAGTAGAAGAAACTGCCTTATTACAGCTTCCGGAGAAATTCGAGACAGAATATTCTTCTCTGCATGAAGCGTACGAGATTATTAAAGAGGGAGATTATGCACATCTTGATTTTGACGGATACAGGAATCTGTCAACGGTTCTGGATAAAAGTGCAGGCTTTATCAATGATGTCGTATCTGATTATATGATGCTGATCGAGCTGGTAAATGATCTGTACAGCATGATGCTTGCGGCTGAATGCAAGTCAGGAGTATCGGAATCCTGTATGCGGGCATTATCTATTATCAGACGCATCTATGAATCCATGGAGAACGAAGATGAATTTCCGACGGATGCATATGATATGCTGGTTGCAAATGAAGGCGCGCAGGAGGAAGCGGGAGAACACCGGATGGTGCTTGAAGCTCCGATCTATGATATCGTATCTTCCAATCAGCCGGATATTATCCGCCTTGGTCTGGAGGATGCTTATCATCGTATTGATACACTGGAAAAACTATTATCCGGAAGTATGTTTGTAGATATCGATCATGTGAAGATTGAGACAGGCGCACTTGCGGATTCTGAATATATTATTTCAAAAAAGGATAAACTGATAGAAGAATTCGGAGAGGTATTTACCGGAAACTCACAGGTAGTTAATCGTGCGGTCATGGCGAAGATACTTTCTACAATTCCTGTGTTCTTTAATACACAGCAGGAGATCAAAGATTATATTGATAATGCACTGGTGCGCTGTTCAAATCGCAGCGAGGTTCTTGCATGTTATGTGATCATTCAGGGAATTATGGAAGATTAGAGAGAGGTCGGACAGAGCAGGGGAGTGAAAAAATGACAATAGCAAAGCGGCTTTATACCGGAGTTATGCCGGATAAGACGGCATCCCGACTGATAAAAAGAATAAAAAAACGGAAGCCTTGTGCGGATGTTTATGTCATAACACTTCCATTGTTTGAGGACGGACTGTTAGAGGTTTATGAGGCAAATGAATTCCTGCAGCCGTACTATAAGAAACGAACGGATGATATCGTTATCGTTGGAATGTCGATGACAAAGGCCGGAGCGTTTTTTCTTATACGGGATATTATCCGGGATGTATACGGTACGACCGGAAAGTTTGATTGTAAGGACTATTTTCTATATGACATGACAGTGTGCTGATATAAGGGGAGCATATGTTACATATTTTCTTATTGATATTAAAGATTCTGTTGATTACAGTATTGATCCTGATAGGGCTTGTACTTGTACTGTTGCTTTTATTATTATTCGTTCCTGTCCGGTATCGGTTTTATGCAGAAAAACATGACAATTTTATATGCAAATTAAAAGCCTCATGGTTGGGTTTTGTATTCTGCTTCAAAGCAAATTATGATGAAAACGGCTTTGTATATTGGCTGCGGTCATTTGGCGGAACGCTGGTATCCAATGAAGATGGATTTTCGGAAGAAAGCCAGGAAGAAACAGATACGGAGACAGAAGTCGCAGAAAGTGAAAAAGAAACTCGTATGCGGGAAAAAGCTGAAGTCAGAGAAGCAAAAAAACTGAAAAAACAGGAAAAGGCAGAGACTCGAAAAGCAAAAAAACAGGAAAAACGCGAACAGGCAGAAGCCGAAAAAACGAAAAAAACGGAAAAGCAGGAAGCAGAAGATGCTGAATCCGATCAGCAGGATGGTTTGTCAGATCAGATGATGCAGGATGCAGATCCCGACAGAGAAGATAGAGATGCTAACCGGGAATTTGCAGAAGATCATTCGGAATTTCAAAAAAGTCCGGAGACGATATTTACCCGTATCGGTAAGAAGTTCGACCGATTTGTTATTGCGGTAAAGGATAAGATCGAAGCAGTTGTAAGAAAACTGCACCATATGAAAGATAAGGCGGAGCAGTATAAGAAATTCGTCCGGGCGGGTACAACAAAGCAGGCATTTCAGGTGTTAAAGCGAAACGTGATCCTGTTATTAAAGCATCTGAATCCGACAAAGATCAAAGGTCAGGTGACATATGGTTCAGGAGATCCGGCATCTACCGGAAAACAGCTTGGATATCTAAGTTTGATTTTACCGTTATATTATAATAAAATAGATATAACTCCGGATTTTTCCAAGAAGATATTGGAAGGGGATATTTTCATAAAAGGAAGAATCAGGGTTTATAATATATTATATTATTGCTGCAAGGTATACTTTAATAAATACGTGAAAAGATCTATGGCATATTTAAAAAAGATTTCGGGAGGAAATAAGTAATGGCAAATACAAATATTGACGGAACGATCAGCACTTTGTTTCATGGAATGGATGGATTTGTTTCATCCAAATCTGTAGTGGGAGATCCTATCAAGGTAGGAGATACGATCATTATTCCACTTCTTGATGTGAATTTCGGTATGGCGGCCGGTGCGTTCAATAAACAGACCGGCAATAATGCGGCCGGTGGTATCGGAGCAAAGCTCAGTCCGGCTGCGGTTCTGGTTATCTCAAATGGTAAGACAAGACTTGTTAATATTAAGAATCAGGATGCCATCAGCAAGATCATTGATATGGCACCTGAGATCGTTGACCGGATCACCAGCTTCTTTAAGAAGGAAAAGACAGAGGAAGAAGAGCAGATCGAACAGGCGGTAGAAGAAGCATCGAAACCGGCAGAGGAATAAAACAGACATAAAAGAAAAAGACTTTGCATATCTTATAGTGGTATGTGAAGTCTTTTTTTTGGCGGTGATGTTGTTTGAAGCGTGTAGTTGGATTTGCCCTCTTTTTCGTTGCGATCGGAATGATATTCAGCTATCTGGTAGAAGGGTTTCTGGAATTTTTGATTATTGTAATCTTTTTTTTAATGGCATATATATTATTTTGCAGATGCTAAAAGTCAATGACCTGACCGGGTTAAGGCAGGAGAGATTTTGAGAATTTATGATAGAAGCTTGGCCGGCAGTCTGAAAAAAGAAAACAAAAAAGACTGCCATTGTATTATGGCAGTCTTTTTTAGAAAGAATACGAGGTGAACTATGCACGCTCAACCTTTCCAGATTTTAAACATGAAGTACAAACATAAATCTTCTTTGGAGAACCATCTACGATAGCCTTAACAGACTTAACATTTGATTTCCACATCTTATTTGCTCTTCTATGTGAATGGCTCACTTTGATACCGAAATGAGCACCTTTATTACAAACTGAACATTTTGCCATGATAGCACCTCCTTATTTTTATTAAACTTATCCTCTCATAAGTTCACAACAAATGTTACTATATCAGATAATTTTGTTATATGCAAGCATATTTTTAATTTTTTTAAAAAGAATAGACAATAAATGGTTGTCTTGAAATTTGCATATTCTCTGTTATAATAGAACTATATGTTTATAATTATGGTGAGACAGGTTTGCCTATTTTTAAATATACTTTTCAGAATGACAAGGAGATGGGATTCCTGCACATCATATAACAGGACAAAAGCATGGGAGGTTTTCTATGAACGAATATATAAATAATGATAATGGAACCGTCAGTCTGGATGAGAATGTGGTTGCACAGGTAGCAGGTATGACAGCACTCGATTGCTTTGGCATTGTTGGTATGGGTATTGTCAGTGTAAAAGACGGAATCGTAAAACAGTTAAAAGGAAACAATATCACGCAGGGAATTCATGTTACGTTTGATGAGAATGGAGATATTGTGGTAGAGCTTCATATCGTTGTGGCATATGGTGTCAGCATCAAGGCTGTAACAGATAATCTGATGCAGTCTGTAAAATATAAAGTAGAAGATTTTACATCTCTTAAGGTCAGTCAGGTAAATGTATTTGTTGAAGATGTAAAGATTCTGGATTAGACGGAGGAACTGTAGAAGTGAAAAATACGATTGATGTACTTGCACTGAAGAAAGCATTTATAGCCGGTGCGAATAACCTTGATAATAAAAAAGATTATATTAATGAGCTGAATGTGTTCCCTGTACCGGATGGAGATACCGGTACAAATATGACAATGACGATCATGTCAGCAAAAAGGGAAGTTGAATCCTGTAAGGAGACAATGAGTGATATCGCAAAGGCAATGTCAACCGGTTCCCTTCGTGGAGCCAGAGGTAATTCAGGTGTAATCCTTTCTCAGCTTCTTCGTGGTTTCAGCAAGAAGATCGGGGATAAAACAGAGATAGGAGTAATCGAGATTGCTGATGCATTCCAGAAGGCGGTTGAGACAGCTTATAAGGCTGTTATGAAGCCAAAGGAAGGAACGATCCTTACAGTTGCCAGAGGTATTGCTACTAAGGCCAGAGAATGTGCAGGTACAGATATTACATTGGAGGAATTCTGCGAAACCATCATTAAGCATGGAGATGAAGTGCTTGCTTCCACACCGGAGCTGCTTCCGGTATTAAAAGAGGCCGGTGTTGTGGATTCCGGCGGACAGGGTCTGATGGAAGTATTAAAAGGTGCAGTTGACTGTATTCTCGGACGTGTCGTAATTGCAGATACAAAGCCTTCCGGAGCAGGAGTATCCGGTGTTGACAATCCAAAGTATTCTGAAGATCTGTCGGCCGATATCAAGTTCGGATATTGTACAGAATTTATTATTAATCTGGAAAAACCATACGGCATAAAAGAGGAAGAAGATCTGAAACAGTTCTTAGAGTCAATCGGTGATTCCATTGTCTGTGTATCAGATGATGAAATCGTTAAGATCCATGTTCACACAAACCATCCGGGCCAGGCATTTGAAAAAGGTCTTACCCTTGGTTATCTGTCAAATATGAAGGTTGATAATATGAGACTGGAGCATCATGAGAAGGTCATCAAGCAGGCAGAACGGGAAGAAGCAGCCAGACAGGAAGCTGCAAGACAGGCAGAGAAAGAAAAACAGCAGCCAAAGAAACAATATGGTTTCATCGCAGTATCCATGGGTGATGGATTAAAGGAGTTCTTTACGGAGCTTGGAGTTGATTATGTGATCGAAGGTGGTCAGACGATGAATCCAAGCACTGAGGATATGCTGAATGCGATCGAGAAGGTTCATGCCGAGAATATATTTATATTCCCAAATAATAAAAATGTTGTTCTTGCAGCCAATCAGGCAGCCGGCTTATGTGAAGATAAGAATATCATTGTCCTTGCAACGGCAAATGCGCCACAGGGTATCAGTGCAATGATAGCGTTTGACAGTACGATGACATTAGAGGATAACAAGAACAATATGTTAGAAGCTGTATCAAATGTAAAGAGCGGACAGGTAACATATGCAGTCAGAGATACCTCCATCGATGGAAAAGCCATCCATGAGGGAGATATCATGGGTATCGGTGATAAGGGACTGGTATCCGTTGGTAATGACATTTCGGATGTTACATTCGATCTGATCAAAGATGCAGTAGATGAAGACAGCGAACTGATCAGTATTTATTACGGAGCAGATGTAAAGAAGGAGGATGCAGAGGCATTTGCGGCAAGAGTGGAAGAAAGCTTCCCGGACTGCGATGTACAGAACTACTATGGTGGTCAGCCAATCTATTATTACATTGTTTCTGTAGAATAAAGGGAGAAAAACTACATGGAATTAAAGGATAAGGTAACTTGTATTAAAGGGATAGGAGAAAAAACAGCCGGTAATCTGGCAAAGCTTGGTATCTCTACAGTGAGTGACCTTATCCATTATTATCCAAGAACTTATATTACATATATGGATCCTGTTGACATTCAGGATATACAGGCAGATGAGCGTCAGGCAGTAAGTGTGACGATCAACAGTCGGGTGGAAGTGAAGAAGCTTCGCGGATTCTCGATTGCGACTGCCTATGCCAAAGATTATACCGGGACAATTAAACTGACATGGTTTAATTGTCCTTTTCTGCGTAATTATTTTCATATTGGAGATCGTTATATTTTTGTCGGAGAAGTGAAATATAAGAATGGCATGTATACGATGAGCCAGCCGGAGTACTACACAGTGCCCAAATATCAGGAAATTTTAAAAGAATGGCAGCCGGTATATGGTTGTACGGCGGGGATTACAAGCAAGACGATCCAGAAAGCGGTAAAGGGAACGCTTCCTCTGATTCAGACGCTTTCAGATTATATACCGGAGAACATTCGGGATGAATATGATCTGATGCGGGCAAATGAAGCCGTAACCCATATCCATTTCCCGGATACGGAGGATCACTTAAGAGCTGCGATCAAGCGGGTTGCCTTTGATGAATTTTATGAATTTATAGAGAATATGCATAGTCTGAAAGAACATGATACGGTGAAATACAATCAGGCGAAGATACCATTTACGGAGCAGGTGACAGGGTTTATCGAGAGTCTTCCGTATCGTCTGACAGGGGCACAGATGGATGCGGTTCGGGATATCATGGCAGATATGGATTCAGAGCATGTGATGAATCGTCTTGTGCAGGGGGATGTTGGTTCCGGTAAAACGATCGTTGCCGCGATCGCATTATTTGCCTGTGCGACGCAGGGTTATCAAGGTGTGATCATGGCACCGACCGAGGTACTTGCAAATCAGCACTTTAAAGAACTGACCGGCTTATTTGAGCCATATGGAATCCATGTTGCGCTGTTGACCGGTTCGATGACGGCAAAGGAGAAACGGGAAGCGTATCAGGAGATTGCAGAGCATCGTGCGGATGTGATCGTAGGAACGCATGCGTTGATACAGGACAAGGTGGAATATGATAATCTGGCGCTTGTTGTAACGGATGAGCAGCATCGGTTTGGCGTAAGACAGAGAGAGAAATTATCATTAAAAGGGGGAACGCCACATGTTCTTGTTATGAGTGCGACACCGATTCCGAGAACCCTTGCGATCATTATGTACGGAGATCTTGATATTTCGGTAATTAATGAACTGCCGGCAGGACGGATTCCGATCAAAAACTGTGTAGTGGATGAGAGCTACCGTCCGAAAGCACAGGCGTTTATCCGGGCAGAGGTTAAGAAAGGACATCAGGTCTATGTGGTATGCCCGATGGTGGAGGAAAGCGAAGCCTTAGATGATGTGACAAATGTAGTTGAGTATTCGGAAGAACTGTCACAGAAGCTTGACAGCAGCATACATGTGGCCTATCTGCATGGCAAGATGACAGGGGATGAGAAGAACCGTATCCTGACGGATTTTTATGAAAAAAAGGTTGATGTACTGGTATCTACAACGGTTATCGAGGTAGGGATCAATAATCCGAATGCCACGGTTATGATGGTAGAAAATGCAGAACGGTTTGGACTGGCAGCTCTGCATCAGCTCCGTGGGCGTGTGGGACGTGGAAATCTGCAGTCTTATTGTATCTTTATCAGTGGAAAGAAAAATAAAGAAGTGATGGAACGATTAAATGTACTTGCAGATTCAAACGATGGCTTTTATATTGCGGGAGAAGATCTGAAACGGAGAGGACCGGGAGATTTCTTTGGTATCAGACAGAGCGGAGATGTGCTGTTTAAGATGGGAGATATCTATAAACATGCCGACATGTTAAAGGCAGCATCGGATGTCTATGAGAAGTATGGTGACCGCATACGGACAGAATTTGACCGAAGTGTAGCAGCAAGAAATGAGATGTATGGAAAACCGATATTATAAGGAGATTAGAACGATGGAGATAACAGAGGTAAAAGAAAAGGCAGATAAGATCTGTGAGAATATATCGAGAGTACTGATCGGCAGAGAGAAGGAGATACGTGTGATACTGGCGGCACTTTTTGCGGGAGGTCATGTACTGGTGGAGGACAGACCGGGAACCGGCAAGACACTTTTAGCAAAGACATTTGCCAAAAGCATCGGAGGGCAGTTTAAGAGAGTTCAGTTCACACCTGATCTTATGCCATCCGACATTACAGGCTTAAGTATCTATAATCGTAAATCAGAAGATTTTGTATTGGTGAAGGGACCGGTATTTACAAATATCCTGCTTGCAGATGAGATCAACCGTGCAACACCGAGAACACAATCCAGTCTGCTTGAGGCAATGGAAGAGCAGCAGGTGACGATCGATGGAGAAAGTCATAGGCTTGAAGCACCGTTTTTTGTTATTGCAACAGAGAATCCGATCGAGACGACCGGTACATACCCGCTTCCGGAAGCCCAGCTTGACCGTTTTCTTATAAAGATCTCCATGGGAGATAATTCAAAGGCTACAGAGGTTTCAATCATGGATCGTTTTATGTCTGAGAATCCGTTTGATACACTTCAGACGGTCTGTGATACAGATCATATAAAGACGATGCAGGAAGCGGTCAGAGAAGTTTTTGTTCATTCTTGCGTAAAGGAATATATTGCAGACATAATCCTTGCAACCAGGAATAACAGCCGGATACAGGTTGGTGCAAGCTCCAGAGGCACGATAGGGCTTCTTCGTCTGTCGCAGGCATATGCTGCTATGGAGGGCAGAACCTTTGTCCGTCCGGATGATGTCCGTTATATGGCACCATATGTCCTTGCACATCGTGTGATCATGGCAGGACACATGGATGAGAAAAAAGAAAAGACAGTGATCAGGGAACTGGTCGATCAGATCGCTGTTCCGGTTGAAGATTGGGAGAATTAATATGGAGATACTGATAGCAGTATTGTGCTTTCTGGTGATCTATCTCGGACAGACTGTTATTTACCGCAAATACTGGGATCAGGGGCTTTCTCTTGATCTGGATTTTGATGACAGGTATCTGGAGATTGGCGATAAATCAGGGATAACAGAGACAATTACAAATCGAAAGATGCTGCCTCTTACAACTTTACATGTGAAGTTTTCCACAGCGAGATCCTTGCAGTTTCAGGAAAATGAGAATGCGGTTGTTACGGATTTTTATCATAGAAATGATCCGTTTTCGATTATGGGAAACCGGAAGGTAGTCAGAAAGCTTTCATTTACGGCGAAAGAACGAGGATTGTTTTTTATCAGTGCTGTAAAGCTGATGGCAAAGGATTTTTTGATGTCGAAGACATTTGCGTTGTCTGTAGAAAATCAGGCATTTCTGTATGTTTTCCCTGAAAAACTTTCTAATATACAGCTTGATACGGTCTTAGATGGTATGTTGGGTGATCTGACATCAAGGAGAAGTCTTTTTCCGGATCCGTTTGCTTTTTCCGGTCTGCGGACTTACAGCGTGGGAGATCCGAGAAAGAGCATTAACTGGAAAGCAACAGCCAGATGCGACGACCTGATGGTAAATGTATATGAGCACACGGCAGAACAGAGGGTGAAGATACTTGTCTGTCTGGAGCCGAACACCATGATAAGAGTTCATTATATACAGGAAATGTGTATCAGTATAGCATCCACGGCAGCATCTTACTTTCTGGATAACCGGATTCCTGTCATGATACGGGCAAATGGATATGATCTGTTATCCGGTGAGATGGAATGGGTGGATTTTGGTTCTTCCGGAGAACATCGATTTACGGTTGATAAATATCTGGCACGGATAACGGAAAATGCCGGGATCGATAGATTTGTTGAAGTCTTGAAGCAGGAAGTGACAGATGTAGACAGCAATACAACATATCTCATCGTATCTGCATACCATAAAAAGGATTTGCTGGATGAGCTTGATCATATGGCTGAAAAAGGAAAGAATATTTATATGATAGTTCCATATCTGAATATACAGGGGTGCGATGATATCAGACCTTATCTTCATGGAATGGAGGTAGAGTTAAATGACACATAAGATATATTGGGCAGAGCGAGGATTGCGTTATCTTTATGAGGTGGTAACGGCGGAATTGTTCATGTATACATTCAGCATGATATTTATGAGACAAGATCCGCGGTTTGTGGATGCCATTTGGATCGCAGGAATATTTCTGTTGTCCTATCTGATCAGAGATTTTGCACCGAATCATATATTACTTACCGTTGGACATCTGGTGCTTGCGGGACTTTTAGTTATCTTGCCGGGCACAGTATGGATCCGAACGGTTACAGGGATTTATGATATCGGGTATCTGCTGCCGTGTGCGGTAGCTTATGCAAAGAGAGGTTCCAGACTTACAGATATGAGCGAACCATGGCCATCGATCTTAGCAGGGATTTTTGTTTATTTTGCAAGTATCGGCATGGAACTTCCTGTTTTGTCGAACCTGTCTTATATTGCAGTTGCATTACTTATGGCTATATATATGATGATCCGGTATATACAGGGGTTGAAACGCTATATCTCACAGACAACAGAAGTATCGGAGCAATCCATCCGGGATATCGCATTTATAAATGGCAGGGTTGTATTATTCCTTGCAGTGCTTGTGTTGTTATTAATGGGAGCCTGTCGTTTCCTTGATCTGTCCGGGTTTGTAAATGTACTTGCGCGTGCATTTGCAAAGGTAGTTCAGACAGTATTTGGTGCGATCATGGTCATATGGGTATTTGTGCTGACGCTGCTTACGAAGGGAGGACCGGCAGCAACCAGTCTCGATTATCAGGATACTTTAAATGAATATTATCAGAACAGTGTAAAGGGATATGATGTATTTACCTTGATATTAAAGGTATGTGTAGTTCTTCTTCTGATATTCTTTCTGGTACGGATATTGTTGCAGGTGATCCGTTTCCTTTTGAAACCGAGAAGCTATGCAGATGATGTGATCGAGCTTATCTCCGAAGAACCGGATCAATATAAAGAACGTATAACAGATAGACGTATAATGCACAGATTGACAGCTGAAGAACGGGCAAGAAAAATTTATAAGAAGTCGATCCTGCGATATAAGGATGTAATCACACTTAACAAACGGATGACCTGTGAAGATATCAGGCAGGAGATAACAGAGACGGAGGATGGAAATGTAGAGGGTATTTCTGCCATATATGAACAGATCCGATATGGAGCAGGGGAAGTGGACAACTATGTTATACGAGAAATGAAAGCAGCATCCGGACAGAATAAAAGGGTGAATAAAAAAGAAAATAAAAAGGGAGTAGTGCAAAAATGAACCAGAAGAAAAAGACGATCGTATTATGGGGAGTCATCATAGTACTTGCAGCGGCTGTTGTGACACTGTCAGTTATACTGGTGACAAAAAGTCGGAAAAATAATGATCCGGACGGACAGAAGAATGCCGGAACAGAAGCTGTGATAGAGGGATCCGGGCAGAATGCGGAGCAAAAGGCTGAGGATGGCGCTGATCAAAAGAAGGAAAAGGGTGCATCCGATACTCAGAAGTCGACAGATGACAAGAAGACCTTATATGCAGAAGTAACGGTTGGAAGTACATGGGAAAATAACGGAATGACAGCCGCTACAGAGACGGTCACGATCTATAATAAGACCGATAAAGCTGCAACGGATTGGAGCGTTGATCTGGAATTTTCCGGGAAAGTAACGATCGACCAGCTCTGGAATGGAAAGTATACGGCAGATGGATCGGTGGTTCATGTAACCGCAGAAAGTTATAATGAGGAGATACCGGCTGGTGGCAGCATTGATTTTGGATATAATTTATCAGCATCGGATGTGAAGCCTGTTCGTTGTACATTGATGATCGCAGGAAAAGAAGTAACAACTGTCACCGGTGAGAAGGCAGCTCAGACAGATGGGCAGTCTGTTGACAGTGATAAAAAAGATCAGTCCGGAAGTAATAAGGTCACAGATACTAAAAACGGTAAAAAAGAAGATAATCCGTATAAGGCACATGGAAAGCTTGCGGTATCAGGAACGGACCTGGTGGATGCATCAGGCAGTAAATTCCAGTTAAAAGGTGTCAGTACACACGGACTTACCTGGTTTGCTGATTTTGTAAGTAAGGACACTTATCAGTATTTCAAAGATTCCTTTGGTATCAATCTGGTACGTTTTGCTATGTATACAGATACAGGAGATTCCTATGGATATTGTTCAGGCGGAAATAAATCAGAGATCGAGGAGCTTCTGGGAAAAGGTGTTGATGCAGCAACGGATCTTGGATTGTATGCGATAATTGACTGGCATATTTTAAATGACAATGATCCAAATATGCATATAGATGATGCAAAGGATTTCTTTGACCGGATATCAAAGAAATATGCTTCTTACGGAAATGTGATCTATGAGATCGCAAATGAACCAAATGGTGGTACAACCTGGGATTCTGTAAAGAGCTATGCGGAAACGATCATCCCGATCATACGAAAAAATGCACCGGATGCCATTATCATTGTCGGAACACCAACCTGGAGTCAGGATGTGGATGTGGCAGCTGCAGATCCGATCACAGATCAGACCAATCTGATGTATGCGGTTCATTTCTATGCCGCAACCCATAAGGATGATCTGAGAAATAAGGTTCAGTCGGCACTTGATTCCGGACTCCCGATTTTTGTATCAGAGTTTGGCTTGTGTGATGCATCAGGAAACGGTTCGATTGATTATAATCAGTCTGATGCATGGTTTGATCTGATCAATGATAGGAACTTAAGCTATGCGGCATGGAATATCTCGAACAAAGCTGAAACGTCATCATTATTTGATTCCTCCTGTACAAAGACAAGCGGTTTTACAGATGATGATCTGTCAGACAGCGGAAGGTATATTAAGGAAAAAATTGAGAGTTTCTATTGACAAAAGGGATGAAATATATACAATAAAAAAAGATTTTAACAACCTATGGGAGATCATGATTTATGAGAGTAATAGCGGGAACTGCCAGAAGCCTTCGGCTGGAAACGATCGACACGATGGATACCAGACCGACAACCGATCGGATCAAAGAGACCTTATTTAATATCATATCGAGAGAATTGCCGGATTGTACATTCCTGGATCTGTTCAGCGGAAGCGGTGCGATTGCGATCGAAGCATTGAGTCGTGGAGCAAAACAGGCAGTCCTTGTAGAACAGAACCGGAAAGCGGTTGACTGCATTAACCGGAATCTGGAATTTACGAAATTGAAAGATAAGGCAAGAGTCATCACAGGAGACTGTGTTGCAGCGATCGACAGTCTGGAACGGTCAGGACTTGTGTTTGATATTATATTTATGGATCCGCCATATGGAAAATTATTGGAAAAACAGGTGCTGAACCGTCTTGCATCATCCGGCATTGTTGATAAGAATACCTGGATCATTGTAGAATCAGATCTGGATACGGAATACGATTATCTGACCGATATAGGATATGAGATCGATCGTGTGAAGAAATACAAGACAAATAAGCATACATTTATACAGGAGATTCTATAAAAATGAGCAGTGCAATATATCCGGGAAGCTTTGATCCCGTAACATTAGGACATCTTGATATTATCAGACGCTCTGCGGAGATGTTTGACGAAGTTATAATCGGTGTTTTGAATAATACTTCAAAAACTCCATTGTTTTCTGTAGAAGAACGTGTTAATATGTTGTCTGAAGTGGTGTCAGACATACCGAATGTTCGTGTTGAGAGTTTTGGAGGTCTGCTGATTGATTTCGCCAGACAGAATGGGGTGAAGACGATCATCAGAGGCTTAAGGGCTGTAACCGATTTTGAATATGAATTACAGATCGCGCAGAGTAATCGCAAGGTTGCTCCAGAGATAGACACCGTATTTTTGACAACCAGTATTGATTATGCATATCTGAGTTCCAGTATCGTAAAAGAGTATGCCAGCTTTGGTGTAGATGTGGAACAGTTTGTACCAGCAGGAGTTGTCGATCGGATAAAAGAAAAATATATCAGATAGTTTTAGGAGGAAATAAGTCATGGCAAAAAAAGGCATTGAGGAAATGATTTCCGAGATTGAGATTTTTATAGATAATTGTAAGTACAAGCCATTGTCATCCAGTATGATCATTGTTCCAAAGGATGATCTGGAGCAGATGCTGAATGAATTAAAATTAAAGCTTCCAAATGAAATTGAGCGTTGCAAGAAGATCATGCGCAACAAGGAAGCCATACTTGCAGATGCCAGAACAAGGGCAGATTCTATTATTACAGAATCTGTTGCAGAGGCAAATAAGCTGGTTGATCAGAGTCAGATTGTAGAACTTGCAAATATCCGTGCAAATGAGATTTTAGATATGGCAAGAAGTCAGGCTGATCAGATTGTAAACGAAGCAAATGCAGATGCAAACGAGATTCGTCTGGGTTCTATGTATTACACTAAGGATAAGCTTACAGAGGTCAGCAATTATATTAATGCAACATTAGAGGCTGAAAAGGCAAATTACGATAACCTGATTCAGTCCTTACAGTCAAATCTGGATATTGTATTGAATAATACAAATGAGATTAATGGAGATATTGCAAATATGACCGGAGCAGCACAGCAGGCTGCAGCTCCTGAAGAAGCAACACAGACAACATCAGAGGAGAATAATACAACTGTAGAAAATGAGCAGGATTATAACGTATATGGTAAGACAGAATACTCCAATGATGACGAAGATGACGAGGATGATGATTTTGACGATGATTTTTTAGATGATTAGGAATTTATATCCTGTAATTTAAGAATAAAAGAGTCATTAGATAACTGAATACAGCGCAGATACATTTACCGAATGTATAGCGTACAAAAGACAGCTTTGTATCTTTTAAAATGTGCATGGACTGGAAGAGGGATGAGACTCCTCCGAACGATGTAACAGAAAGGATCAGAGCTGTTTTTTGTATGGAAGAAAGTGGAAAAACGGATAATTCGGACAGACCTTTTGTTATCTCCAGGTAGCATGCCAGAATATGGAAAGTTGGTATATTTCCTCCACATGCAATCGCAAGGTTATACAAAACGGAGAAAACAGCGACATAGATACCTATAACGGTGATGGTTGTTATACTATTTTCGATAACAGATGGTGAATTGCCGATATCCTGTGCTGCAGCATATTCGGACATAGTGCCCGTAGTTTCAGAGAGAGGTATTTGGAGATCTTTCGCATCATTAGGAGATTTGTGAACTGTTTTTTTATTTTGTTTAAAAAGCGAAATATGTAAAGAATTTTTTGATAGCAGATAGTACAGGATAGCATAGCAGATCTGTGGCAGGTAGATGACTGCCAGTACGTTGATGGTATTTATCTGGCCGTTCAGATATTGGTTACAGACATATCCAATCAGAAACATAGGACTGATGTTGTTACAGAGGGGCATAATGGCATGGGCGAAATTTTTTGATATGACTTGATTTTTGTAGAGCCTGCCTATAGCTATCGCACCGACCGGGTAGCCGCAGAACAGCCCGCATAAGAATAACAGGATCAGACAGCCTGCCCGGTTTGGATGTTCCCAGTCAATCATAGACAGGAAGAAACCCGAGATCAGAAGAAAAGGAAGCAGAAGGGGCACAAGATTGTTATACCACAACACTAGGCCCTCTGCGAAGCTTTTGGAAACAAAGGAAGAATTCAGGCAGAGGACGATAACAAGCAGGATGAAAGCCGGATATAAGCAGAATGAGCGGATCGATAAGACAGAAGGATGCTTCATAAGGAAAACTCCAATTCATGTGTTCATCAGTATTTTATGAAAAAAGAGTGATCACTATGAATTATAAATAGAAAGAAGCAGGCATTAATTAATATAAATCAGCCGGGCAGGCTGGTGGCAGGAATTTTAAATAAGAGAATATCTTTTCGAATAAAAATGGTTGAAAAAGAGAAGAAAACTGAGTATAGTTAAGCTGCTATTACAGGAGGTGGATAAAATGATAAAAACATGTTTTGAGAATGTAAAGACGAAAACTCCACTGGTGCATAATATCACGAATTATGTAACAGTAAATGATGTTGCAAATGTGCTTCTGGCATGTGGAGGAAGTCCGATCATGGCAGATGATATTGACGATGTAGAAGATATCACCGGTATCTGTGGTGGTTTAAATATTAATATTGGAACCTTAAATAAGAATACGATCCCATCTATGCTTGCTGCCGGCAAAAAGGCAAATGAGCTGGGACACGCCATATTGCTTGATCCGGTGGGCGCAGGAGCCAGCAGACTACGTACAGAGACAGCATTAATGCTTTTAAATGAGATAAAATTTGATGTGATCCGTGGAAATATATCAGAAATCAAGACTCTTGCATTTGGTTCCGGCAGTACAAAGGGTGTAGATGCAGATGTGGCTGATGCAGTCACAGAAGATACTCTCGATCAGGCGGTTGATTTTGTGAAGAAGCTTGCGGGAAAGCTCGGCTGTATCATCGCTGTTACAGGTGCAATCGATCTGGTAGCAGATGCAGATATTTGTTATGTGATCCGGAACGGAAGACCGGAGATGGGTAAGATCACAGGAACCGGATGCCAGTTGTCCGGTCTTATGACAGCTTATCTGACAGCAAATCAGGATGACAAGCTGGAAGCTGCTGCAACTGCCGTTATACTGATGGGAGTTGCGGGCGAAGTCGGATATGCGAATATGGAACCGACAGATGGTAATGCTACTTATAGAAACCGCATTATTGACGCAATCTATAATATGGATGCAGATAAGCTTTGCAGTATGGCAAAGTGTGAGATCAGATAAGGAGTGAATGAGGCTATGAGTAAGCAGACAAATACAAAACCGGAGGAGCTTCTGTTATATGCAGTAACAGACAGACACTGGTTGAACGGTGCAACTCTGATCAGTCAGGTAGAGGCAGCATTAAAAGGCGGAGCGACCTTTATCCAGCTTCGTGAGAAAAATCTGGATGATGAAGCATTTTATAAAGAAGCGCTTGAGATCCAGAAATTATGTAGAAACTATAAGGTTCCTTTTGTGATCAATGACAATGTAGAGCTTGCAAAGAAGATCGGAGCGGATGGTGTTCATGTCGGACAGTCTGATATGGAGGCCTTAGATGTCAGAAAGGTGCTGGGAGACGATAAGATCATCGGTGTATCTGCACAGACAGTGGAACAGGCAAAACTGGCTGAAGAGCATGGAGCGGATTATCTGGGCGTTGGTGCGGTATTTCCAACCGGATCCAAGGATGATGCAACAGAAGTCAGTTTTGAGACGTTAAAGGAAATCTGTGAGCATGTGCATATCCCGGTTATTGCAATCGGCGGCATAACCAGAGATAATGTTGTGAAATTAAATCAAAGTGGAATTTGTGGTATCGCAGTTATCAGCGCGATCTTTGGTCAGACAGATATTGAGGCTGCCACGGCAGATCTAAAAAAACAGACAAAGAAGATGTTAGGAGAATAAGGATGATAAAAGGTGCGATCTTTGATATAGACGGAACACTGATCGATTCTATGGAAATGTGGGAACATGCGGCAGAACGGTATCTGGCAGGAATGGGTATCGAAGCAGAACCCCATCTCCAGAAAAAACTGTATACCTTTACGATTACAGAATCGGCAGAATACCTTAAGAAGAATTACAGTTTATCAAAAACGATTCTTGAAATCATAGATGGGATCAATGAAACGATTGGTGCATTTTACAGAAATGAAGCAGAACCAAAGCCGGGGATCATAGAGTTCTTATCTGCCTTACAGGAGCGGAAGATCCCAATGACAGTAGCGACTGCGACAGACAGGGTTCATATCGAAGCCGTACTGAAGCATAATCATATGGATCATTTTTTCAAAAAGATCCTTACCTGCTCGGAGGTAGGAATTGGAAAAGAACATCCGGATATCTATATTCAGGCAGCAAAGTATATGCAGACGAACATTGCTGATACATGGGTGTTTGAAGATGCTTATCATGGCGCAAGGACAGCATTTGATGCAGGCTTCAAAGTATGTGGTATCTATGATGCTGCGAGTGCGGAGCATATAAATGAGTTGAAAAAATACAGTACGCTGTATGTTGACAATACAAAGGAATTATATAATATTTTCTTTCTTTAAAAAAACCGGCATGATACAGAATTGATAAAATGTACAGCAGGCAGGAACAGACCGGTAACGAAAGTATTTGTAAAAGTAAAGGAGACGAAAGGGTTGAAGACAGTTCTTACAATAGCCGGAAGTGATTCCAGCGGCGGTGCGGGAATCCAGGCAGATATAAAGACCATTATGGCAAATGGTTGTTATGCCATGAGCGCAATCACGGCATTAACTGCCCAGAATACGATGGGAGTAACAGGAATTCAGGAAACATCATCCGAGATGCTCTCCTTACAGCTTGACGCTGTATTTACGGATATCCGGCCGGATGCGATTAAGATCGGCATGGTCGCTTCTGAGAAACTGATCCGTGTGATTGCAGATGAAATAAAGAAATATCAGGCAGAACATGTGGTAGTGGATACTGTTATGGTATCAACCAGTGGACACCGGCTGATCGACGAAGATGCGATCGGTGCTTTAAAAGAATGTCTGCTTCCGATCGCAGAGGTCATTACTCCGAATATTCCAGAAGCAGAGGTATTGGCCGAAATGACGATCCGTGATGAACAGGATATGGTTCGTGCAGCTGAAAAAATATCAAAAGTCTATGGCTGTGCGGTTCTCTGCAAGGGAGGACACAGTATCAACGATGCAAATGATGTCTTATATTCGGACGGAAAAGTCAACTGGTATTATGGAAAACGGATCGATAATCCGAATACTCATGGAACCGGATGCACACTATCAAGTGCAATCGCATCAAATCTTGCAAAAGGGTATAAGATCGATGAGGCGATAAGAAACGCAAAAGATTATATATCCGGTGCGCTTGCGGATGGCATGGATCTGGGACATGGAAGCGGACCTATGAATCATGGCTTTGATCTGAAAAGCAGATTTGCAGAATTATGAAAAAAGTGGTTGCGAATCTCAAATGACTATGTTATCATGGACAAAGTTGGTGTAAAAGCGCATTTGACACCAGAACACTTGGAATGGAGGTGGCAATATGGTAAAGACAATTATCATGGTCGTATATGTAATTATATGTATAGCATTAACAATTATTGTCCTGTCACAGGAAGGTAAATCAGCCAGTCTGACAAGTTCAATTACCGGCGGTAATTATGATAATTCATACTGGGGCAAGAATAAAGGAAGTTCAAAAGATGCGGTTCTCAGAAAGATAACAACTGTGCTTGGTATTCTTTTTATAATAATTGCATTGCTTCTTGATTCTAAGCTGTTCTAGTTCATATACAGAATTTATCAGTGCTTACATATATCCTATATGTAAGCACTTTTTAGATATACAGAGAGGTATTTATGACAGAAGAATTAAAGAATGAAAGAAAAGAGAATATATATACCCTGATCAATGACGATGATTACAGACCGTTGAAATTTAAAGAGCTTTGTTATCTGCTTCAGATCGGAGGGCGTGATAAGGATGATCTGTTAGAAATCTTAAATGAGCTTGTCGATGAGGGCAGGATCGAGAAAACCTCCAAAGGTAAGTATCAGAAGCTTGGAAAGGGTGTCCTTGTCGGTACATTCATCAGCAATCAGAGAGGATTTGGATTTGTCCGTGTGGAAGGATATAAGGAAGATTTCTTTGTACCACAGAAGTATACGATGGGAGCATTCCATAATGATAAGGTGCTGATCCGTGTTGCATCCGGCAACCGGGGCAGATCAACAGAAGCGCATGTAGAACGGATTCTGGAACGAGGTTTAAAACAGTTGGTCGGAACCTATCAGAAGAACCGAAACTTTGGTTTTGTGATTCCGGATAACGGTAAATTAGACAGTGACATCTTTATACCGGAGAAGAAATCCATGGGAGCAGTAACCGGACATAAGGTTGTTGTGGAGATCACAAATTATGGAGAAAAGTCTAAATCTGCAGAGGGACGTGTCGTTGAGATACTTGGACATATTAATGATCCGGAGACGGATGTATTATCGGTTGTAAGAGATCTTGATATTCCGGTTGATTTTCCGGATGTTGTTATGGCAGAGGTGAAGAATATACCGGATGAGGTAACAACGAAAGAGATGGCAGGAAGAACCGATCTCAGACAGTTGCAGACCGTTACGATCGATGGAGAGGATGCAAAGGATCTGGATGATGCGATCACACTCTATGAGGAAAACGGGTTATATAAGCTTGGCGTTCATATTGCAGATGTTACACATTATGTAAGGGAGAATTCTCCACTTGATAAAGAAGCGTTGAAGCGTGGAACAAGCTGTTATCTGATTGATAAGGTCATACCGATGCTGCCGCATAAGCTGTCAAACGGTATCTGTTCACTGAATGAGGGAAAAGACCGTTTGACGCTTAGCTGCCTGATGGATATAGATGCAAACGGCAAGATCATCAATCATAAGATCTGTGAATCGGTGATCAATGTTGACCGCAGAATGTCATATACAAGTGTATCTGCGATCGTAGAGGATCATGATCCGACAGAAACAGAAAAATATAAAGAACTGGTTCCGATGTTTGAATTAATGCTTCATGTGTCAGAGTTGTTAAGAACGATCCGACATGAGCGAGGTTCGATTGATTTTGATTTTGATGAGTCTAAGATCACAGTTGATGAAGACGGTCAGGTATCTTATATCGGAGTGTATGAGAGAAGACGTTCGAATCAGATCATTGAAGACTTTATGCTGGCTGCAAATGAGACAATCGCTGAGGACTATTTCTGGCAACAGATTCCATTTGAATATCGTATCCATGAAGCACCGGATACGGAGCGTGTAAAGCAGTTATCCATTCTGATCAGCAAGTTTGGATATTACTTTAAGGCATCCAAAGAGAATATTCATCCGAAGGAGTTCCAGAAGCTGTTATCAAAGATCGAGGGTGAGCCATGTGAGAATCTGATCAGCCGTATGACACTTCGTACGATGCGGCAGGCGAGATATTCGACGGAATGTGAAGGACATTTTGGATTGTCTTGTAAATATTACTGCCATTTTACATCGCCGATCCGAAGATATCCGGATCTTCAGATTCACAGGATCATTAAGGATAATATTCATGGAAGATTGGATGACAGAAGACTTTCGCATTATGATGCGATCCTTCCAAAGGTATGCGATGATAATTCCAGAAAAGAACGCCGCGCAGAAGAAGCAGAACGTCAGGTAGAGCGTTTAAAGAAAGTGGAATACATGGAGCATCATATCGGAGAAGAATTTGAAGGTATCATATCAGGAGTCATTAACCGTGGTATCTTTGTAGAGCTTCCAAATACTATTGAGGGATTTGTAGATGTGTCGACACTTTATGACGATTTTTATGTGTATTCGCAGGATGAATATGCTATGATCGGAGAATCAACCGGAAAGAAATATTCGATCGGTGATACCGTTAAGGTAAAAGTAAAGCTGGCAGACAAACAGAGCAGACGGATCGAATTCGTGATCCGGTCAGATGCCAAAGAAGGAGATGAAACAGGACATGGCAAAGGAAAGAGGCAACAAACTCATCGCAAATAACAAAAAGGCATATTTTGATTATTTCATAGAAGAAAAGTACGAGGCAGGGATCGCACTGGCCGGAACAGAAGTAAAATCAGTCAGACAGGGACATTGTAGCATCAAAGAATCCTTTATCAGTATCGATAAGGGAGAAATCTACATTTACCGTATGAATATCAGCCCATATGAAAAGGGTAATATATTTAATAAAGACCCGCTTCGTACCAGAAAGCTGCTACTTCACAAATACGAGATCAATAAGCTGATGGGAGCCCAGCAGGTGAAGGGATACGCGATCGTTCCTTTAAAGGTTTATATCCGTGACGGTCTGGTTAAGATGGAGATCGGACTGGCAAAAGGTAAGAAATTATACGACAAACGTCAGGACATTGCGAAGAAGGATGTCAAGCGTGAGAATGAGCGTGAGTTCAAGATCCGTAATTTGTAAGAGTTGATACAGGATTTCCAGAATATCCGAGGCTGATGGACTGGATAATTCCCGATATTTCATATGAAGTTTTAAAGATTTTGTGAAATACTGGAATATTTCATACAGATGTGATATACTCCAATAAGATTTTTACTGGGAGGTCAGGTAAGTGAGCCAGAGTAAAGTAGATAAAAGAAAATATGAGAAGAAGAACCGCGCAGCGATCATGAAGCGTGAAAAGAGAAAGAAAATCCTTGGATGGTGCATATTTGGCGTGTTAGTTGGATGTATTCTTGCAGCTACACTGGGTGTAAAGATATACAAAGCGATTCCAAAGTATGTAGAAGCTGAGAAGCTTGGCGCATATGTCAGCCAGACATGGGCAGAACAGGGATATGGAAGCTATTTTGAGAACAGCAGTACAGCTACAGCATCCGATGCAGAGGATACTGACAGTGATACTTCTGAAGATACAGCTTCTGAAGCAGATACTTCATCTGAAACGACAACTACAGCAGAGACTGACACAACAGAAGCTGCTGAGTAATATATAAGAAAGCACCTGACAACAGAGCTTTCCTTTACAAACCAGGGGTTGACTGGTTTCGACAGGGGTTTTGCAGTCACGGAAGCCATCCGTGGACTAGGACCACGTTAAAACTTAGATTAAATATAAACGCTAACGATAATTTAGCTTACGCTGCCTAATTAAAGGCAACTGCCAGCTTTAAGGTCCCCCGTACCTTTCAGATCTGGTATCATCCAACGGGAAACTCCGGTGCTTAAGCTTTGCGGTATCGGAAAATTCATGAAGCTACTGATGTATCCAGCCTGTCCGTAGGCGTGGTACTGAGGAAATGTTAAAATACGGAATGTGATGGGAGATGCCGTGATGAATGAGCTTTTGGACGTGGGTTCGAATCCCACCAGCTCCATAGCATGAACTATGGCAAAAAGGATGCAAGGTCGTACACCCAAAAAGGTGTAGATTTTTCTTGCATTCTTTTTATTTGTATGGTAAACTGAACGAGTTGTGAAAAAAATCGATGGTCCTCTGTACCGGTGTGGTAGTAAGAACATCTAAATATCAAGGAGGTCACACAAATGAATAGCGATTACATTAAGAATCTTGAAGCTTCTCAGATGAAGACAGAAGTTGCTGACTTTGCAGTAGGTGATACTGTTAAAGTACACAACAAGATCAAAGAAGGTAACAGAGAGAGAATCCAGATTTTCGAAGGAACTGTTATTAAGAGACAGGGTGGAAGCAACAGAGAGACTTTCACAGTTAGAAAGTTCTCAAACGGTGTTGGCGTAGAAAAGACATGGCCAGTACATTCACCATTTGTTGAGAAGATTGAAGTAGTTAGACATGGTAAAGTAAGACGAGCTAAGATTTACTACTTACGTTCAAGAGTTGGTAAAGCTGCAAAGGTTAAAGAGCTTGTTAAATAATTTTTACAGGTTACATGAAAAAGTGGCTGGGGTTGATAGCTCCAGCCATTTTTGTAATATGAATCTATCGGAGTAGAGATATGAGCGATAAAAGTGAACGCAGAAAAAGAATACGGCGGGAGAAACGTCGGCAGAGAAGAAAAGAAAGAAGCTTTAGGCGTACGGTCAGAACGATATTTGGCTGGCTGTTGTCCGTTCTGATCGCAGTTGTGCTGGGATATGGAATGGTTTCTTATTGTTTTCAGTCTGTGTATGTCGTTGGTGATTCCATGAATCCGGTGTGTACTAATCAGGAGAAGGTTACAGTAAATAAGTTATGTTACCTTCTTAGCTCTCCGGATCGATATGACATTGTTGCATACCGAAGTGTTGATACGCCGGATGCTTATTATGATATTAAACGTGTGATCGGATTGCCGGGAGAGACCGTTCAGATCAGAGATGGAAAATTATATATTGATGGCAGTGAACGGACGGATCTGCCATTTGATGATTATATATTTACAGCAGGACTGGCAGAGAATGAAGTAAAGCTGGGGGATGATGAGTATTTCCTGCTTGGTGATAATGTCAATAACAGTGAAGATTCCAGATTCCTGAAAGTGGGAAATGTGAAAAAAGCAGAGATATTAGGAAGGATAAAGACACGATGAATATACAATGGTATCCCGGACATATGACAAAAGCAAAACGTATGATGCAGGAAGACATCAAGCTGATCGATGTTGTGATCGAGCTGATCGATGCCAGAGTGCCATATAGCAGCAAGAATCCGGATATTGATGCACTTGCAGCGAACAAATACCGCCTGATTCTGTTGAATAAGACAGATCTGGCAGATGCATCAGCAACAGCAGAATGGGAAAATTATTATAAAGAAAAAGGATTTTTTGTAGCAAAGATCAATGCAAGATCCGGTGATGGCATGAAGAATATCAGTAATGTGGTAAAGGAAGCTTGTAAAGAAAAGATCGAGCGGGACAGAAAGCGTGGTATCATTAACCGTCCGCTTCGTGCGATGATTGTTGGTATTCCAAATGTCGGTAAATCTACATTTATCAATTCTTATGCCAGAAAAGCATGTACAAAGGTTGGAAATAAGCCGGGTGTTACAAAGGGAAAGCAATGGATACGTCTTGGAAAAGATATTGAATTATTGGATACCCCAGGAATATTGTGGCCCAAATTTGATGATAAAGAGGTTGGATTACGACTTGCTTTTATCGGTTCGATCAATGATGAGATTTTAAGTATTACCGACCTTGCGTATGAATTGATCAAATTTTTACAATTAAACTATTGTCAGAGCCTTGTTGATAGGTATAATATTAATGAGGATGCCGATTCTGTTCATATTCTGGAACAGATCGCAGAAAAAAGGGCATGTATAAAAAAAGGCGGCGAACTGGATATCGATAAAGCTGCAGCGCAGCTACTGGATGATTTCCGGGCAGGAAAGCTTGGCAGGATATCACTGGAACGACCGGCTGTTGTAAAGGATAAGTAGTTGATATGAAAGATGATAACGAACGTGTGGAAGCACTGAATGCTATATTTGACGATGATCCCGCAAAAAAAGCACGGGAAAAAGAGATTGAAAAGCTTGAAAAGAAGCGTGAAAAGCAGCTTGCAAAGTTAAAGAAAAAGGGAATAGATCCGGAGCAGAAGAAGGAAGAAACAGAAACAATTCCTTCGGAGCAGGCAGAGACGGAAGAAAAGAATGAAGCAGCGTCTGATGTTGTAAATGAAGCCGGAGAAACAGTAACGAATTATTTTGCTGATTCAGATGCATCCTCCAATACTCATGTACTGGAGGAAGAAGAACAGCCGGGAAAAAAGAAGAAAAAAGACAAGAAAAAGAAGAAACAGGAGAAAGAAGAGATCAATATCGTAAAAGATTTAATCAGTCTCGCTTTATATATTCTGGCGATCGTTGCAATATGCTGGTTGATCCTTACATATGTTGGACAGCGTACAGAGGTGAGCGGAGACTCCATGAATGATACCCTTCATAATGGTGACAGCCTTTGGATCGATAAACTGTCCTATCATTTTAAAGATCCGGAACGTTTTGATATTGTTGTATTTCCATACGAGGAAGAAGATGATACCTATTATATCAAACGTATCATTGGACTTCCGGGTGAAACCGTATATATTGATGAAGATGGTGTGATCTATATCAATGATGAACCATTGGAGGAAGATTATGGAAAAGAAGTCATAGAAGAAAATCACAGAGGGCTTGCGGCAGAACCGGTCACACTTGGTGATGATGAGTATTTTGTTATGGGTGATAACCGGAATAACAGCCGGGACAGCCGGTTGTCGGATGTCGGTAATATCCATAAGAATAAATTTGTGGGGAAAGCAGTATTCCGGTTTACCGGTGGATTCGGTTTTTTAAATAAAGAAGAACAATAAGTACAGATAAATGGCTGTCGTGTAAGAAACAACAGCCATTTATGCTTATATGAGGATGAGATGGAAAATAAAAGAAAAAGTATAACAGGGATTAAATCCGAATTTGCAAATGCAGATATACATTCAGTCAGACATGTGATGGAAAGATATGCAGAGGATGACAGGGAAGGTGTAAAAAAACTGATCCTTTCTGCTGAAAAGAAGCTTACAGCACATCAAAAAGAGCTTGACCGGATGGAGCATATGTTTGAATATGAGAGACAGCATGCGGACTGTCAGTATATCTGTGGAATTGATGAGGTAGGCCGTGGCCCGCTTGCAGGTCCGGTAGTAGCTGCGGCTGTCATTCTGCCGGAGAATTGCGATATTCTATACCTGAATGATTCCAAGCAGCTCTCTGAAAAGAAGCGTGAAGAATTATATGATGAGATTATAGAAAAAGCGGTTGCTTACGGAATCGGTATGGCAGATGAGAAGCTGATCGATCAGATCAATATTTTAAATGCAGATTATGAAGCCATGCGGATCGCAATCCGTAAGCTTACGGTTCAGCCAGATTTGTTATTAAACGATGCGGTTAAGATACCGGAGGTAGAGATCCCACAGGTTTCGATCATAAAAGGAGATGCAAAATCTGCTTCGATCGCTGCCGCCAGTATTATAGCGAAGGTAACAAGAGACCGTCTGATGGTTTCTTATGATGAGATCTATCCGGGATACGGATTTGCAAAGAATAAGGGGTATGGATCTAAGGAGCATATAGAAGCATTAAAATTACTTGGACCATGTGAGATCCACAGAAGATCTTTTATCACACATTTCTGGAAAGAATAGAAGATAGACAGAAAAAGGAGAACAACTGTATCGACCATTATAATACAAGAAAAAAGGGAACAGAATATGAAGAGATGGCTGCATCATATCTGAAAGATGCAGGTTACCAGATACTTGCGAGAAATTACCGGGTCGCATCCGGAGAGATCGACCTGATCGTATCAAAAGATGGGTATCTGATATTTGTAGAAGTAAAATATCGGAGCAACAGCAGATACGGATCGCCGGAGGCGGCGGTAACACCTGTCAAACAGCGTCAGATCAGCAGGGTAGCCCTGTATTATATGAAACGGTATGGATATGATCCTTACAATACACCGGTACGATTCGATGTGGTTGCGGTGGCGGAGAATGAGATCCATCATATGAAAGATGCCTTCCCTTATCAGGGATATTATTAAGGTTATGAGGTATGAAAATGTATAACATAACATATATCAATCAGGATAAGACAACAGAGATAAAAGAGGAAAACGGAGTTCCGTATATTGTATTTAAGAATCTGGAACTGCCGGGGATAGTTCATGGATTTTCAACGAGACTTGGTGGGGTCAGTGAAGGAATATATTCTACGATGAACCTGAGCTTTCATCGTGGAGATGATATGGATGCAGTTATGGAGAATCACAGGAGGCTGGCACAGGCAGTCGGATATGATTACAGAAGACTGGTATTTTCTGATCAGGTACATGAAACTGTGATCCGTAAAATAACAGAGGAAGATGCCGGAAAAGGTATCACAAGAGAATCGGATATAACGGAAACAGATGGTCTGATGACGAATGTAAAGGATTTGCCATTGATCACGTTTTATGCGGACTGTGTACCGGTCTTTTTCTATGATCCTGTAAAAGAGGTTGTAGCCATGAATCATTCCGGCTGGCGCGGAACCGTTAAGAATATCAGCCTCCATATGGTCGAAGCCTTGAATAAGGAGTATGGATGTGAGGCTTCGGATCTGATCTGTGCGGTCGGACCGTCTATTTGTCAGAACTGTTATGAGGTAAGCGAGGATGTAGCTGAGGCATTTCAGGATGCTTATTTACCGGAACAGTATGATAAAATGACAAAAAAAATTGGAAATGGTAAGTATTTGCTTGATTTACACCGGGCAAATTATTATAATCTGACTGGTGCAGGTATATTGCCTGACCATATAAATGTAACCGACATATGTACATGCTGCAATCCGGATTTCCTGTTTTCACACAGGGCGAGCCATGGGAAACGTGGCAATCTGGGAGCTGTTATCATGCTGAAATCGACAGCAGACGGAGGAAACGTAAATGAGTAAACCGATAGTAGCCATCGTTGGACGCCCAAATGTAGGTAAATCTACCCTGTTCAATGCACTGGCAGGAGAGAAAATTTCAATTGTAAAAGATACGCCTGGCGTAACCAGAGACAGAATCTATGCAGATGTGAGCTGGCTCGATTATAATTTTACGATCATAGATACCGGTGGAATTGAGCCGGAAAGCGACAATATTATTTTAAAAAGTATGCGGGAGCAGGCAGAGATCGCCATTGAGACTGCTGATGTTATCATATTTATGACAGATGTCAGACAGGGACTTGTGGACGATGATCATAAGGTAGTCCAGATGCTCCGTAAATCGAAGAAGCCGGTGATCCTTGTTGTAAACAAGGTGGACAGCTTTGAGAAATATATGAATGATGTATATGAGTTCTATAATCTCGGACTGGGCGATCCTGTTCCAATATCCGGTGCATCCAGACTTGGAATCGGAGATATGTTAGATGAAGTTGTGTCTCATTTTGATGAAGAATCAAAAAATGAAGAGGAAGATGACAGACCTAGAATTGCCATTATCGGTAAGCCGAATGTAGGTAAGTCATCGATCATCAATAAGCTTTTGGGTGAAAACCGTGTGATCGTATCTGATATTGCCGGAACGACAAGAGATGCGATCGATACCGAAATCGTCAGAAATGGAACGGAGTATGTGTTTATTGATACTGCAGGACTTCGAAGAAAGAGCAAGATCAAAGAAGATATTGAGCGTTACAGTATCATCCGTACTGTATCGGCTGTTGAACGATGTAATGTAGCGGTTCTGGTCATTGATGCAACAGAGGGTATCACAGATCAGGATGCGAAGATCGCAGGTATTGCACATGAACGTGGAAAAGGTATGATCATCGTTGTAAACAAATGGGATGCTGTGGAAAAAGACGACAAGACCATTTATAAGTTTACAAAGGAGATCCGGGAAAAGCTGTCTTATATGCCTTATGCAGAGCTGTTATTCGTATCGGCAGCGACCGGACAGAGACTTCCGAAATTATTTGAAACAATCGATGCTGTCATCGAGAATCACTCGCTTCGTGTTGCGACTGGTGTATTGAACGAGATCATGACAGAAGCAGTTGCGATGCAGCAGCCGCCTACAGATAAAGGTAAACGTCTGAAGCTGTTTTATATTACGCAGGTAGCTGTTAAGCCGCCTACATTTGTTATATTCGTAAATGATAAAGAACTGATGCATTTCTCTTATACACGTTATATTGAAAACAAGATCAGAGAAGCATTTGGTTTCCGGGGAACACCTTTAAAATTTATTATCAGGGAGAGAAAAGAAAAATAATGTTAGTACTGGCGAGAATCATATGTCTGATTGGAGGATATTTCTTTGGTATCATCCAGACAAGCTATATTTACGGTAAATTACATGGTATTGATATAAGGGAATATGGAAGTGGTAATGCAGGAACGACAAATGCACTTCGTGTACTTGGAAAGAAGGCTGGAGCAGTTGTATTCCTTGGTGATCTGTTTAAATCAGTGATCGCATGCAGCGTCACACATATTATCATGAATGCTCTTGGCATTGAAAACGTATATTTGTTTGTAATCTATACAGCGGCAGGCGTTGTACTTGGACATAATTTTCCGTTTTACATGCAGTTTAAAGGTGGTAAAGGAATTGCAGCGACATCCGGAATCGCAATCGGTTTACTGGATTGGAGAGTTGCGCTTATTGAACTAGGATTATTCGTATTCTGTGTGGTTGTAACTAAATATGTATCCGTAGGTTCTATCTGCCTTGTCCTGGGACTTTTAGTTTCCTATACAATATTTGCATATACAGGTTCTTATGGTTTTACATCCGATTCGATGAAACTTGAAAGCTGCATTGTTTTAGGACTTATTACCTTGCTTGCAATCTATCGTCATAAACAGAATATTGTCAGACTGATCAAAGGAACAGAGAATAAATTCTCTTTAAAGGGAAGAAATAAGACAACAGAAGAACAGGCATAGTATGTTAAATTATATCGACCACAAAGTTATAAAGATGGAGAGGTATTTAGTATGATAATAGGTATTTTAGGAGCAGGGAGCTGGGGATCTGCACTTGCAAACCTGCTGGCGGGGAATGGGCATGATGTTACCGTCTGGTCCATTGATGAAAAAGAGATTGAAATGCTGAACACATACAGGGAGCAGAGGGATCGTCTTCCAGGTGTTCATCTGAATGAAACAATCACATTTACAACAGATTTGGAACAGACGATAAAAGGGAAAAAAATGATCGTCTGTGCAGTTCCGTCCCCATTTATCCGGAGCACAGCAAAGAAGATCGCGCCTTACATTACAAACGATCAGTTGATCGTCAATGTCAGCAAGGGCATTGAGGAGGCAACCCTGACTCCGATCGTAGAGATCATCGAGAGTGAGATCCCTGGAGCAAAGGTTGCAGTTCTTTCCGGACCAAGCCATGCAGAGGAGGTTGGTATTGGTATTCCGACAACAGTAGTAGCCGGAGCACGCGATATGGATACTGCTAAGCTGATCCAGAATACGTTTATGAATGATGTATTCCGTGTGTATACCAGTACAGATGTAACCGGAATCGAACTTGGCGGATCTGTTAAGAATGTTATTGCGCTGGCTGCAGGAATTACGGATGGTCTTGGTTTTGGAGATAATACGAAGGCAGCGTTAATGACCAGAGGAATGGCAGAGATCTTACGACTCGGAACTGCGATGGGAGCACATGTAGAGACACTTGCCGGTTTATCCGGTATGGGTGATCTGATCGTTACCTGTACGTCCAAGCACAGCCGTAACCGGAATGCCGGTTATCTGATCGGACAGGGCAAGAGCTACAAAGAAGCAATGGCTGAGGTCAAGATGGTAGTAGAAGGGGTATATTCCGCAAAGGCGACACTGAAGCTTGCAAAGAAGTACGGAGTCGATATGCCGATCGTTGAAGAGGTAAATAAGGTATTATTCGAGGGCAAGCCTGCCCGTGAAGCAGTTGTGGATCTGCTTACCAGAGACAGAAAGGCAGAGATATCTGTAGAGGAGTAAGTTTTTGACATACTTGTAAAAGCTCTTTCATATATTACTTATATGATAATCTTTACATAGGAAACAGATTTTGTATTTCCATTTTTTATGATACAAATACAGGAGCAGAAACGGAAAATGTGTAAGAAATGCAGGAGGTATATATGGGAGGCTTTAATGTGTACAACGACATCAATGCCAGAACAAATGGTGAAATTTACATAGGTGTTGTAGGTCCGGTACGAACCGGAAAATCAACATTTATCAAACGGTTTATGGAAATGATGGTCATTCCAAATATAAAAGATGAGAATGACCGTGAGATTGCGCTGGATGAAATGCCACAGTCTGCGTCCGGTAAGACAATCATGACGACAGAACCCAAATTCATACCCAAAGAAGGCGTCGAGATCCGGGTAGATGATGAGATCGATATGCGTGTCCGGCTGATCGACTGCGTTGGCTATGTTGTAGATGGAGCGGAAGGTCAGATGGAGGATGGAAAAGAACGGATGGTCAAGACTCCATGGTTTGATTATGATATTCCATTTGCAAAAGCGGCAGAGATCGGAACCAGGAAGGTGATCAACAGTCATTCAACGATCGGGATCGTGGTGACCTGTGATGGCAGCTTTGGCGATCTGGCAAGAGAAAACTATCTTGCAGCAGAAGAGAAAACGATAGCGGAATTAAAAGCTATTGGAAAGCCGTTTGTGATCCTGTTGAATTCAAATCGACCGGGAGCAAAAGAAACAAAAGAGCTTGCAGCAACGATGGTAGATAAATATGGTGTTGCGGTTCTTCCCGTAAACTGTGATCAGTTGAGCAGAAATGATATCAATGCGATCTTTACTTCGATGCTGTATAGTTTTCCTATCACCTGTATTAATTTTGTGATACCAAAGTGGCTGGAGGTATCCGAGAATGACAATAAGATCAAAAAGAGTGTGATCGAGAATGCCATGGACATCATGAACAGCAATCAGCACATATATGATATGGTTCATTTTGCTTTTCCGGAAAATGAATATGTGGAAAAGTATACATATAACAATGTAAATCTTGCAGACGGTTCGCTGAGTGTTCAGGTTACGATCTATGGAAGATATTATTATGAGATGCTTTCCGATATGCTTGGGACAGAAATCCATAATGAGTATGATTTTATTACAGAGATCAAAGATATGGCAGAAAAGAAAAAGTTCTGCAATGGGGTTATAAATGCACTTGACAGTGTGAAAAATGGCGGTTATGGTCTGGTAATGCCGGAAAAGAAGGATATTACACTGGAAACACCGGAGCTGATCAAGGCAGGCAACAAATATGGAGTAAAGATCAAGGCAGAGGCACCATCGGTTCATATGATCAAAGCGAATATTACAACGGAGATCGCACCGATCGTTGGTACGAAGGAGCAGGCGGAGGATCTGGTCGAATATATCAAAACAAGCACCGGAGAGAATGGAGAAGATATCTGGGATGTGAATATCTTTGGCAAGTCGATCGAGCAGCTTGTAGAGGATGGATTAAATACAAAGACAAATAAGATGAATGTAGAAAGCAAGCAGAAGCTTCAGGATACCATGGAGAAGATCGTAAATGATGGAAATGGCGGACTGGTCTGCATTATTATATAGGCATACAGAGAACAGATGTGAAAAAACCTTGATGGCGTCTGTATGGGATAAAGGGAGACAATATGTCGGCAATCGATGTAAAACTGAATGTATTTGAAGGACCACTTGATCTGCTCCTTCATCTGATCGAAAAGAATAAAGTAAATATTTATGATATACCGATTGTAACGATCACAGAGCAATATCTGGATTATGTGAATCATATGGAAGAGGAAGACCTGGATGTTATGAGTGAATTCCTGGTCATGGCGGCAACTCTGATCCGTATCAAATCCAAGATGCTTCTTCCGAAGGTAACAGAAGAGGATGAGGAGGAAGAGGATCCGAGAGAAGAGCTTGTCCGCAGATTGCTGGAGTATAAGATGTACAAATATGCGGCAAGTGAGCTGAAAGATCTGGAGCTTGACGGTGCAAAGGCATTTTATAAAAAAGAAAGCATTCCTGCAGAGGTGAAAAATTTCAAGCCGGTCGTGGATCCGGTTGCACTGATCTCGGAATATGATATGAATCTGGAAAAACTGAATGAGATCTTCAAATCCGTGATGCGGAAACAGGTTGAAAAGGTAGATCCGATCCGTAGTAAGTTCAAAAATATCGAGAGAGAGGAGATCTCACTGGAAGCAAAGATGGCGGAGGTACGGGAACAGGTCCGCGGACTTGCAGGCATCAATTTCCGGACACTGCTTGAAATGCAGGCATCGAGATCGAATATTATCGTAACATTTCTTGCAATATTAGAGCTTATGAAGATTGGAGCCATTAAGATCCGGCAGAAAGAGATATTTGGAGAGATCATCATTGATTCCAGAGATGACATTGCTGCATATGAGTTGAACAGCCAGAATACTGATACAGATAAAACAGATGCAGATGTGCCGGATTCAATAGAGACAAATGCAGAAGCCATTCATCAGGCAGATGGTGAAGCCAATGAGACAGAACGAGGATAAGATGGGTATGGGTGAGATAAAAGAGAACGAAGCAACAGTAAATGAGATAACACTGGAAAATGTAGAAGAACAGCCGGTTGTTTATAAAGAATACAGTACAGAATATCTGGTTTCTGCAGTTGAAGCAATACTGTTTTCCATTGGGGAGTCTGTGTCAGTAGATCGACTGGCTAAGGCACTGGAGATGGAGACAAAGAAGCTGTCCAAGCAGATGGAAGAGGTGCTGGAAATTTATAATCAGTCTGATCGGGGCATTAAGATGGTCGAGCTTGAAAATGCATATCAGTTGTGTACCAGAAATGAGTACTACGATGTGTTGACAAAGGTTGTCTGTACACCGAAGAAACCAAATCTGACGGATGTACTGCTTGAAACCCTGTCGATCGTTGCCTATAAGCAGCCGATCACCAGACCGGAGATTGAAGCCATCCGTGGAGTTTCCTGTGCACATGCGATCAATAAGCTGATGGAATACGGACTGGTAGATGAGGTTGGACGACTGGATGCTCCGGGACGACCGATCCTGTTTGGAACGACAGAGGAATTCCTGCGAAGCTTCGGCGTTGCATCGACAGAGGAGCTTCCGATGATCAGTCCGGATAAGATCGAGGACTTTAAGAAGGAAGCACAGGAAGAGGCAAATGAGATCACACTCGGGCTGGATAACGAGTCATAAAACCGACAGATCCGGAATATATTTTTATGAAGAAAGAATATATCCGGTGATCGTATGTTAGGGTTATATTTCAAATATCATAAAAGAAAACAGAAACCTGCAGGAAGAAGGCGACAGAAGATTCCCGCAGGTTTTCTGTTTGCATGGATCCTTGTTGCTTCAGTATTGCTCTGTTCTGTGATTCCTGCGAAAGCATTTGTGATGCAGCCGCAACAGCAAAGGATAGTTCATTGGAATGATCACAGCAAACAGAACAGCAATACCCTTCAGGTAGATACAGAGCAAAAGATCACAGACAATGATCTTCATGCACTGTCGGCTGTTCTGATGGATGGAGAAAACGGCAGGATCCTGTATGATAAAGCAGGTGAAGAAGTTCGTGCAAATGCCAGTACGACGAAGATCCTTACCTGTATTTTGGCACTTGAATATGGTGATCTGGACGATACGGTGGTCGTATCTTCCTATGCAGCAAAGATGCCGGATGTACAGCTTAATATCAGAGAGGGAGAGGAATATAAATTAAAAGATCTTCTGTATTCGCTGATGCTGGAAAGCCATAATGACAGTGCAGTTGCGATCGCAGAGCATATTGGCGGAAGTGTGGAACAATTTGCGGAGCTGATGAATCAGAAGGCAGAGGATATTGGCTGCATGAAGACACATTTTATTACGCCAAATGGCTTAGATGCAAAGGATGAACATGGAATACACGGAACAACGGCTGCTGACCTGGCTCGGATCCTGCGGTATTGTATCAAAGAGTCGTCTGAAAAGGATACATTTCTTACGATCACAAGAACGTCTGTCTATTCTTTTACCAATCTTGCAGGAACCAGAAGCTTTACCTGCAATAATCATAATGCATTTCTGAATATGATGGATGGAGCACTGACAGGTAAGACCGGATTTACAGGAACAGCCGGTTATTGTTATGTTGGAGCGTTAGAACGGGATGGAAAGCTGTTCATCGTAGCTTTGCTTGGATGCGGCTGGCCGGGGAATAAAACTTATAAATGGGCAGATACGAAAAAGCTTATGAACTATGGACTGGATCATTATCAGGAACATACCATAAAAGATGATATCCTGCAAAAAACGGACATTCCTATTCAGTATGATTCCAATTACCGAAAACAGCAGGATGCAGAAAAGGCCACGATCGCATGGGACTGCAGCTTTTCAGAAACATTGTTGCTGCGGGAAGATGAGCAGATCACTGTCCGGTATATTCTGCCGGAGAAACTTGGACTTCCGTTGCAAACCGGGATGCAGATTGGTTCCGTTGTTCTGTCAATTAACGGTAAGGTCTATGCTATTTATCCGGTATTTATTACAGAAACAATATCCGGAATGACATGGATGGATTTTATAAGTGGGTACATAAAGTATTATATTGACAGAAATTATTCCTGATCGTTGAAGTATAGTTGTAGTATACGGGCAACAGATGACAGGTTACTATATAATATGGAGTATAAGATTGATGAAAAGAAACAGGGAGGTTATTATTTGAAACAGTTTGTTGTAGTGGGTGGTGACCTGCGTTGCCACTATCTGGTCTTATATTTAAAAGAACAGGGCTATCCGGTTTTTACATGGAAGGTGCCGGAACTTGCAGATACCGGAGAAAAATTACAGGATATAATTGGAAATCTCAAGACCGATGATACTTTAAAAGAAACCGGGCTGTTGCTTCCAGTTCCGGTTACAAAGGACGGAATCCATATCAATGGCTGCTCAGAGCTTACGGCAGAAGCACTTGCTTTCATGGTGGGGGACTTTGGTCTGGTATGTGGGGGCGTGATCTCACAGGAATTGACAAAAGCCTGTGCAGAATCAGGTATACCATGTCACGATTATATGAAGGATGACTGTGTTGCGCTAAAAAATGCGGTTGCAACGGCAGAAGGTGCGATCACGGAAAGCTTTATGATGAGTGATATCAATATAGAAAACAGCAAATGTCTGGTTACCGGTTATGGAAGATGCGGGCGTGTCCTTGCACAGAAGCTGCTTCGTATGGGTGCGGAGGTGACGGTTACAGCCAGAAGTGTGGAAGCCTGTATTAAGGCAGCCATGGGGGATTGTCATACGATATTGTTGAATCAGTTGGCTTCCTGTGAAAAGCTGGATACATTTGATTTCTGTTACAATACGATACCGGCGCCTGTGCTTGATCGGACAGTCTTGTCAAAGCTTCGTCCGGATGTTGTTATTCTGGATATAGCATCCAAACCGGGCGGAACGGATTTTGCATATCTGGATGAGCAGGGGATCTGTTATAAACACAGTCTGGGGATTCCGGGACGGTATTCGCCCAAAACTTCCGGTGAGATCCTGGGCGAGGCAGTTTTGTCGTATCTTTGATAAAACAGTCACATAGTTTATGATCCTGCATACACTATAATAAACATAAAATCATTGTCAGGCAGTAGTTTTTGTCTGGTTTTGTTAAATAGTTGGAACCAGACACAACAGCCTGGAATTGATAAAACAGTATGGATCAGAATGATTTTATGAATTGTATAGAATGGAAAGGATTATAGATATGAGTTTATCAGGGTGCAATTGCGGCGTTGCAATAACCGGTTCGTTTTGTACTTTTGATAAAGTAAAGATAGAGATAGAGGAAATGACAAAGCTTGGAATATCGGTATATCCGATCTTTTCCGAACGGTCTGCAACGTACGATACCAGATTTGGCAGAGGGGATGATTTTGTAAAAGACATTCAGAGGATAACAGGGAAGAAAGGGATCTTTACCATCCAGGAGGCAGAACCGATCGGACCAAAAGCATATCTGGATGTACTGGTGATCGCTCCATGTACAGGCAACACACTTGCAAAGTTATGTAATGGTATCACGGATTCTCCGGTGCTGATGGCAGCGAAGGCGCATATCAGGAATAATAAACCGCTGATCATCAGCATTTCAACAAATGATGCGATGGGAATGAATTTTAAGAATATCGGAATGCTGATGAATATGAAGAATATTTATTTTGTTCCATTTTATCAGGATGATCCGGTAAAGAAGCCGAATTCCCTGATCGGAAAACTGTCCATGATACCGGAGACGATAGAGGAGGCTTTAAAGGGGAAGCAGATTCAGCCGGTGTTATGTGACAAATAAAAATGAGGGCTTGTTCCCTTGCTGCTATGTATAATGCTCTATATATTACTCGACTCACTTCATTTCTATTCGACTTGCACACCTGTTTGTCAGCAGTCGCCCAAACTCACCCTCACGGGTTCAGACATGGGCTTGGTGCTGACGGCTAGTGCAAGTCTCATAACGAAATTACGTGAATGTCGAAGTAATATATAGAGCATTATATTATTGTCAGCAGGGCACAAGCCTTTATTTACTTTATAAGAGATCCATTATTATAAGATAATAATCTGTTGTCAGGAGACGATAGAGTATCGGGTGTTTTTGGGTTCTGGTATATAAGATATAAACACCCACCGGCTGGTGGGTGTTATGGTCAGAGTTCGATGGAGATCTGGTATTCTTTCAGCCAGAAGTTGATCTGCAATAAATATGCCATCATTTGTGGGTCTGCCATTAACTGGCCATACCATGGTTTTCCATAATCCTTCGGAGATTCCAGAAACTGCAGAACTGCTTTTTTATCCAGAAACCGGTTGACAGGGCTTGCAACATCGTGGATCACTTCTCTTAACCGGTCGGCAAGGATCGTTTCATAAAGTGGGTTATAGGTTTTAGGATACGGACTTTTCTTCCGGAACAGGATTTCATTTGGAACCAGATTTACAGCGGCATGACGGAGCAGGCTTTTCTCTGTCTGGTTTCGGTATTTGTATTTCCATGGCACATTAAAGACATACTGCAGAAGATGGATGTCAGCAAATGGTACTCTTGCCTCCAGACCATGATACATACTGGTACGATCCATACGGTCAAGCAGGGTCTGCATGAACATCCGGATATTCATGTAACCGATCCGGCGACGGGATTTCTCGATATCGGATTCTTCCGGCAGCACCGGAATCTCGGAGATGATCTGATGGTACAGATTTTTTACATAGTCATCCATCTGCAGAGCATCTGCAAATTCCGGATCCAACAGTTGCTTTCTTGGTGTAAGATCGGTCATCCATGGAAAAGTATCGGATGCAAGCAGATCTTCCCGGTAGAACCATGGATATCCGCCAAATATTTCATCGGCACATTCCCCGGTCAGCACAACCTTATTGTTTTCAGATACCAGCTTACAGAAATACAGCAGGGATGAATCAACGTCTGCCATGGTCGGCTGGTCTCTGGAAAGAACGGAATCATAAAGCAGGTCGGCAAGCTCTTCCATATTGCAGGTCAGGTAGTGATGTTTCGTTCCGAGGAAAGAGACCATCTGATCTACATATGGCCGATCCTGTTCCGGCTGAAAGGCATTTGATTTAAAATAGCGTGAATTATCGGTAAAATCAAAGGAATAGGTATCTAATATCTGCCCCTGGTTCTTCAGTTCTTCCGCACAGATGGCACTGACGATCGAGGAATCGATACCGCCGGACAGAAAGGTACAGATCGGAACATCGGATACGATCTGTCGTTTTACTGCAGTGTTTAACAGATCAGAGGTCTTTTCCACGGTTGTCTGATAGTCATCGGTATGAGGTATGCTTTGGATCCGGAAATAGCAGATGGTGGAATAGCCGAATCGGTCATACCGGATATAATGACCGGGTTTTAGTTCGTCGATTCCTTTGAAGACACCGCAACCGGGCGTTTTGGACGGCCCGATGGCGAAAATCTCACATAAGCCTTTTTTATCCAGTCTTGGAAATGTGCCGGGATAACAGAACAGTGCCTTTCGCTCTGATGCAAAGACAAGTGTCCGGTCAGATAAAAAGGTATAATATAAAGGCTTTACACCGAATGGATCCCGGTAAAGGAAAATGGCTTCTTCGGCATGATCGTAGATCGCAAAAGAAAATATACCATTGATATGTTTTACAAAGTCAGGCCCATAGTATATGTATGAAAACAGCAGTACCTCGGTATCGGATGTTGTGGAAAAGGAATAACCGCGTAAGATCAGTTCCCTTTTCAGTTCATCTGTATTATAGATTTCTCCATTGAATACGATCGTGAACGTTCTTCCCTGCACTGTGCGGGACATGGGCTGAAGTCCGGCTTTGATATCCCGGATGGATAATCTTGTATGAGACAGTCCGCATGTATCCGTCAGAAGAATACCATCATCATCCGGCCCGCGATGCTTTTGCTTTGCATTCATGGCAGACAGAATATCACGAAAATGTCCGGGCGTTTCCAGGTATCTGCCATGTACATTATAAAATCCAGAAATAGAACACATAGATAACTCGTTTCGGTTTCGTCGTATAATTGTATGAAACAGGGCAGTAAAATATAACATATAAACAAAACTATTTACAAAAATTGGTAAGATTGCTATAATGTACGAAATGCGACATAGAAATCAATAAAGCACCAGGAAGAAATTGGAAACAGATCATGAAAGCCGGGGAGATCCGGCAGGGGGAACATAGATGGACAACAGACAATTCTATATCTGAACCGAATAGTGTTGTAAAAAAGCATATGGAGAAGGCATATGTTTTTTACAGCACTTTTTTATATAAAAAATTATTTGGAATACAGAGGTATAACGATTAAATATTGTAAAGGGAGAGAAGAATATGAGGAATCATTCAAAGGCATTCAGACATTTTATGATCATGATGATAACGGGCATCCTGATCCTGACAGGAAGTTTATTCTGTTCTGGTACAGCAAATGCAAAGGAAGGGGATTGTGGTAATACTTCAGATGGAAAGTTCTGGTATGAAGTGATTACCGATCCAAAGGGAAAGACACCTGGAAAGGTTTCAATTTCTGCTGAAGTATCAGGTGGGCATTTTGGCAATAAGATAGTTTACCCAAATACGATCATAGGTAAAAATAAAAAGAAATATACTGTTGTAGAGATTGATGGTATGTCAGTTGACGAGAACGATTATTCAAATGTAGAAGAAAAAATCACCGAGATCACAATTCCAAAAAATTGCGAAACAATAAGTGATTATGCATTTGAAGATATGAATATAAAAAAAGTAACATTTGAATCAGGCTCGAAATTAAAAAAAATAGGAGAAGAAGCATTTTCTACCAAAAAAACGATATCTACAATTACCATTCCCAAGTCTGTAGTTTCAATTGGTGCCGGAGCATTTAATGCCGGAGTATTAAAAGTTAATTTTGAAAAAGGATCGAAATTCAAAGATATATCAAAAATGAAAAAGGGCAGTTATTGGTGGGTGAATGAATGGTGGACCGTCGATGAAATCTATAATTATCGTATAATTTCAGAACCGAACGGTAATAATCCCGGTAAAGCAGAACTGATAATGTATGATCCAAAATCAACAAAGAAAATAGCATCATATACAATCCCTAATGTAATTACAAACCCTGCGAATAAGAAGTATAGTGTATATTCGATTGGTGAGGATTGCTTCGCATGTGATGAATCGATTTCCAATATCACGATTCCAAAGAACTGTGTCATCATTGGTGAAAATGCATTTATGAGTTGTGAATTAAAAAAGGTTATATTTGAAAAAGGTTCATGTTTGAAAGAGATAGATGAGGCTGCATTTTATAGCTGTGTGAATTTAAAAGAAATTGTTATACCAAAGCTTGTAGAAAGGATAGGTGTAGCAGCGTTCGCTTATTCTGGTTTGAGAAAGATTACATTTGAAAGTGGTTCTAAATTAAAGTTTATTAGTGGACTGGCATTCGATGAATGTGATCTTGGAAATGTATATCTGCCAAATAACAATATTACCTTTGATACCGCTGATCTGGAAATGGGAAGTGCGTTTGGTACGGGTAATAAAACAATTTATACTGCCAATAAAGCGACATATCAAAGAATGATAAAAGAGCTGCAGAATGAAGAAAATTATGGAAATGTTGATTATAAGGCGGTCTACACCGGATCATATAAGATTACATATATGATACCAAAGACAGTAGGCTCTAAGACTTATAATAAAGTAGAACAGACGAACCTTCGATATAATACGCAGGTAACACTGAATCCATCATATGATAAAAATGTATATAAAGGATACAGTTTAAAGTTTACCGGTACTTTGACAGACAGTGATGGAGAACAATATACAGTAACTTATAAGTATGGTCAGAAGGTGGATCCTTCCGGACAGGGAGATGTCGTATTATATGCATCGGCTGTTCCAAATACATATCAGATCCGCTACAATGCAAACGGTGGTATTGGTTCTATGAACATTCAGGATGGGGTTGTGTATAACCAGTATATAGAATTGCGACAGAATAATTTTATGAAGAGCGATTCTGTCTTCAAATGCTGGAATACAAAGCCGGATGGAACAGGAACATCTTATAAAGAAGGTCAGAAGGTCACAAAACTGACAGCCGAAAGCTCTATTACACTTTATGCGATCTGGGAAAAGAGAAGCATTAAGATCCGTTTCTCTGCCGGTGAAGGTCAGGGAACCATGCAGGAGGCTACCGTAAAGCAGGGCGAAACCTTGAAGCTTCCAAAGTGTACATTTACCTGTCCTGGAAAGAAATTTTACAGATGGCAATGGATATATACGAATCCGGATGATTCCCATAGCTTTATTGTCGGAACCTACGAGGATGAGGCAGAATTCAGTGATACACAGAATATTTATGCAACGGCATCCGGATATTATGAATTTCTGGCGGTGTGGAGTGATGCCTCCGGATATAATCTGACACTTGTTCCGAATGGCGGAACTGGTACGGAAAAGAAAATTGTGCTCTCAGCAGATAATCTGGATGATTCTAAAACAGCATATGAAATTTTCTCAACGGATTTTCAGAAAGAGGGAAGCTCTTTGATCGGTTTCCAGTTTGATAAGGATGAAACAATCTATCCGGTCAAAACCATACAATCCTGGAGATTGAGCAAACTGTATTCCTACCTCAGGGAATTATATGGGGCTAATACAGAAGTTCGGATAAATGCTGTCTGGGAACAGAAAACATACAGTATTGTTTTCGACGAAACAGATGGTGAAGGATATATGGAAGCAGTTGTCTTTAAATGTGGAGAAACAGCAAAGCTTCCAAAGTGTACATATGAAAAGGATGGATATCAGTTCATCGGATGGGCAGAGGAATCAGATAAGAATGTTGTTGTATATGAAGATGAAGCAGAGATCCTGCATAATACGGAAGATGGTATTGCGTTATATGCAGTATGGAGCCCGGTAACCTATCGTATCGTTTATAATGCGAACGGAGGATATGGAAGCATGAAGGGTGAGACTGTTACATATGGAGAATCCATTAAACTTGCAGCATCAGCATATCGGAGACCGGGATATACCTTCCATGGCTGGAGTACCGATAAGACAGGTGGAAAGGTCTATAAAGATCAGGCAACTGTAAAGAATCTGCTTCCTTATGAAGGAACCGTGACGTTATATGCAAGATGGACAGAAAATGATGTTACGATCACATTTAATCCAAATGGCGGAACCGTTGGACGGACCAGCAAGGTTGTAGGCTATGTGGATACCTGTGGCACGCTTCCAACACCGGTAAGGGATGGATATGAATTTAAAGGCTGGTTTACAAGCAAGTCCGGAAAAATTCAGTATACCAGTTCAACAGTTGTGGATCTGGAAGGCAGTCTGACGTTATATGCAAGATGGCAGGCAAAGAAGATAACGGTTACATTGAATGCTGCAGGTGGCAAGGTCAATGGAAATAAGAGCAAATTTTCAATTGATACCGGAACAGGAATTACGGGACTTCCTGGAGCAAAAAAAGAGAATTATACCTTTGATGGATGGTGGACGGATTATACCGGAGGCTCCAAGGTAACGGCAGGAACGACATTTGCAAAAGATACACAGATTTATGCGCATTGGAAATCCAAATCAACCGGCAAGGTAAATGTCCGGTTGACGATCCGGAAATATGCAGGTGCGGAAGGCTGTATTATTTATTATTCAAAATACAGTGATTTCTCAAATGCAAAATCTGTTAAGATACAGAGTTCAAAGACATCATTATCAACGATGATCAGCGGACTTGAAAATGGAACAAAATATTATTTCAGAGCCAGACAGTACAAAGTAAAGAATGGCAAGAAGAAATATGGAAAATTTGGAAGTACGATCAGTAAAAAAATACCATAAGGAGGGCAAGTAAGATGAGTAATAGTATAAGATTTAAAAAGCTGATCCTGGCAGTTGCAGCAGTTCTTTGCTGCGGAATCTGTATTTTCAGTATATCAGGGAATGCATCTGCAGCAACATATACCGATAAGTCGGGCAAATGGACCTGTACAATCGTAGATGAGACGGCAAAGACAGTATCGATCAAACCTGCAAAAACAGGAGTAGCAGGTGTCAGCAAGGGTGCAATCACAATTCCCAATACAGTTGTAGTGAATAGTAAAACGTATAAGGTAACCATGATCGCAGGATCTGCATATGCAAATAATAAAACGATCACATCTGTAAAAACGGTATCCGGAAGCTCTCTGGTTCAGATCAATGTAAATGCATTCCAGAATTGTACAGCACTTACAAATGTGGATTTCAGTATGTCAAATTCTCTGACAAAGATTTACGGTACTGCATTTGCAAACTGTACTGCAGTTACGAAATTCAATTTTAAAAATTCAAACCTGACCGGAGTTGCAGCAAATGCATTTTCAAAGGCAGGAAAGAGTACTACAAATATCTGGGTAAAGAACAGCGGATCATATAATAAAGTTAAGGCAAGTGGTACGTTAGTTTCTTCACCTGTAGCATATAACTATACGATTACTTATAATGGAAATGGAAAAACCGGCGGAATAGTACCTGCTGTGGCAAGTGCTGTATATACAACAAACATTACATTGTCTTCCAATGCGTTGACACGAACCGGATATACATTCGGCGGCTGGAATACAAAAGCAGATGGAACCGGCACCAACTACAAGGCAGGACAGTCTGTTAAGGGAATTACAAAGACTGGCGTGATCACATTATATGCTAAGTGGATACCGATCCAGTATAATATTCGTTTTCAGCATCGATATTCAACAGAAAAGGGTGCTATGTCGGATATGACATTAACCTATGATAAAGCAGCAAAATTAGATCCGTGTAAGTTTACCAGAGATGGTTATATATTTAAAGGATGGGCGGTCAATGGCAATCCGGATAAAGTTGTATATGCAGATCAGGCAAGTGTAAAGAACCTGACAACGAAAACAGAGATCATATGTTTATTCCCTGTCTGGACACCGATCACATATACAGTTACTTTTGTGGAAAGAGATGACAAGACTCCGGAGGTTGTAAATGCAACTTATGATCAGAGCCTGCCAAAGAATATTCCGGGGCGTACCGGCTATACATTTATGGGATGGTCCAGAAAGGCGGACAGATCAACAGTTGATTATGCGCCAAGAGCCAATATGATCAATCTTACAACTACAAATAAAGCAAATGTGACACTGTATGCGGTCTGGGAGAAAAAGTCATATACATTTACATTTTATCCGTATAAAGAATATGGCACAAACGATGATCCGGGCTATACCGTAAGTGGCGTACAGCCGGATAAAAAATGTTATTATGATACAGCGGCAAAATTAGATAAATGTGTATACAAGAGAGCTGGTTATACATTTGCCGGCTGGTATACAGAGCTTCCATCCAAACAGGTGCTGCCAGATGGTGCGGATGTTACAAACTTTATTGATACATCAGATACCATTCCATTATATGCGTTATGGGAGCCGATTAATTATACGATCACATTCAGTCTGGAGAATTCGGATGATGATGTAATCGGAACAGCACCGGAATCCATAGCATGTACATATGATGCGGAATATACGATCCCTGCATATGATATTTCCCAGTTCAGTAAAGAGGGATATGTATTTGCGGGCTGGGTTCTGGATGATACAAAGAATGTGACCGAGGATATAAGGAATACTGTTTTTGAGCCGGGCGAAACATATAAGAAAAACCTGACAACAAAAGCAGGAAAGGATGTTGTACTGGTTCCTAAATGGGTGGCATTTAATTATCGTCTGGAATATAAGCTTGGTAATCAGGTGATCGCACCAAAGGATTTCCTGTATGGTGAGAATGTAACCATATCAGATGTGGATGAACAATATTACAAAGCCGGATATACCTTTGACAGATGGAATACAAGGGAAGATGGAACCGGAACGGACTTTTTTGCCGGGGATATCATCCGAAAGAAAAATCTGAATCAGATATTAAAGGATACAAAAACGGAAGATAACCATGTGACGATCACATTGTATCCAAAATGGACGGCAAACCGGTATAAGGTCACTCTGATCTATAACGATGGAGAGGCGAATACTTCAGGAACGATTTATGTAACCTATGGTTCTACATATAATAATCTTAAAAATCCAACCAGAACCGGATATACTTTTCAGGGCTGGTCAACAGATGAAAAGCAGTTAAAGGTGCGAAAGAGCACAGATCGTGTAACGATACTGGATAATGTTACATTGTATGCATTCTGGAAAAAGAATACATATAAAGTAACCTATAATGCAAACGGTGGAAAAATAAACAACAAGTCATCTTATGTGAAAACTTATCAATTTGAAGATTCTGCCAATACCGGATTTAAAAATGGAACACTTCCTGTACCAAAACGTGCCGGATACCTGTTCTCCCGGTGGACTTATAAATCAGGAACAAAGACTTATACTCTGATGCAGGGAACGGCGATCAAACAGAATGTCACAGCGACTGCAGAATGGACAAAGGTCAAAGCGAAAAAGGTTACAGCGAAAAAGACTACCTTTAACAAGATAACAAGAGGCAGAAATAAAGGAAAATATAAAGTTACATTAACCTGGAAATGTGAAAAAGCCGATGGATATGAATATCGGTATGCACCAACTGCTAAAAAGTTAAGCAATGCAACGACCTTTGATATCAGAAATAAGAAAGAAAAGATCCTTCCTGCGATCAGCCTGCAGACTTATGCAATTTTTGAAGTTAGAAGTTATCGTTATGATTCGACCGGAGCAAAGATTTACAGCAAATGGACAAAGATCTATGATGTCGGAGCGGATAAAGTCAGTGTAACTTTCGATGCGAATAAAGGAAAATTTGGCAGTAAGAGTACAAAGAAAGTAAAAGTAGTAAGAAATCAGAGTGTAGCGACCGGATTCTTAAAGGGAAAACTTGCTGCATTAAAGCCAAAGAGGGCAGGTTATAAACTGGTCGGCTGGTATTACATCGATAAGGACAACAAAAAAGTTAAGGTAAAGAACAGCACAAAGATTAAAGATAAAAACATTGTGATTTATGCAAAATGGAAGAAGAAATAACATACGGGGTAGAAAAAGATGAATAAAAAAATTGCAGATCTTAGAATGGAAATGAACAAAGTCATTAAAGGCAAGGATGATATCATTGTTAAGATCATTATGACCGTTCTTGCATCCGGACATATCCTCTTGGAGGATAATCCGGGACTTGGCAAGACAACACTTGCAAAGACATTTTCAAAAGCAACTTCTATGCAGGATAATCGTATCCAGTTTACACCGGACACAATGCCAAGTGATATTCTTGGATATTCCATGTATAATCAGCGGGAAGGAAAGATGGAGTTTGTGAAAGGACCGGTATTTACGAATCTGCTGTTAGCTGATGAGATCAACCGTACTTCCAGTAAGACACAGGCGGCATTGCTTGAGGCTATGGCAGAAGCGACAGCAACGGTTGACAATGTTACGTATCAGCTTCCAAAACCATTTATAACGATCGCAACACAGAATCCGATCACCAGTGGTGGCACACAGGCACTTCCGGACTCCCAGCTTGACCGTTTTATGGTGCGTTTAAGTATGGGGTATCCTGATGTACAGAGTCAGGTAGAGATGCTGATGGAGGATCATGGACAGAATCCGATTGATGCTGTACAGCCTGTCATGAGCGTAGAGGATCTGATACAGATGCGTACAGAAGTCGCAAATGTATATATTTCTTATGAGATTGCAGATTACATTTCCAGACTGGTTGATGCAACCAGACATCATGATAAGATTGAGTGTGGTATCAGTCCACGAGGCACAAAGGCATTCGCTAATATGGCAAAAGCATGCGCCTATATGTATGATCGTAACTATGTGATTCCGGAAGATGTTATGTATGTTATTTATGATATATTCAAACATCGTCTGATCCTGACACCTTCTGCACGCAGAGAGAAGAATGGAGCAGAAAATATTATTTACGATATCTGTCAGACGACAGAAGCTCCTTCTATGGCGGGAGAAAGATCCAATTAAAACAGAAGCTGAATTAAGGTAAGAAGATGCGAGAAAGGACCTGATGAAATGAAAAAAAGAAAAATCTTGTTATTTGCATTGTGTCTGACTCTTGGATGTTCCATGACTGCATGTAAGCGTGACCGTTCGGAATTCGAACGTGAGGATTATATGAAAAATCAGGAGGCAGATAAGGAGCAGGCGGCTAAGTTATCCGGACAGGACCGTTCAGAAGACGATACAGAGAATACGGAAGATACTACGACAGAGAGTGATGCAACGACGGAAATGCAGGGTGGCAATGCTATGATCGAGATCACAACAGAGTCTACAACGGAATCAAGTACAGAAACGACGACTGAAATGACGACAGAATCTACAGAGCAGGAACAGACAACAGAAGAAAAGACATCTGAGCCTAAAACCGATGCACCGGCACAGAATACGGAAGCTAATACTGAAAAGCCAAAGGATGACCCGAAAAAGGATAGTAAAAAAACATCAGACGACGGTGATTCATCAAAAAAAGACGGTAATAAACATAATAATGATGGCAATGGCGGTGATGGTGGAGATGATTTTGGTGACGGAGATGATTTTGGCGACGGTGACGGTAACGGCGATGGCGACGGAAGTGGATCCGGCAATAAAAAGGGATCAGACGACGATGATGAAGATCTGGATGCTCCGGATATAGATGTAGATTTGGTTGAATAATTATGAAAAACAAAAAGACACAGATAGAGAAAGAACATAAAAAAGACAGAAAAAAACGAATGATTCCAAAACGTAAGCTGCAAAATGGATTAAAGCTGCAAAATAACAGACAGGAGATCCGGCTCGATCTGCAGGCACTTTCCGTAAAAGAATCCAATTATCTTGCAATTCGTATAGTGCTTACCTTTTTGGCATCGGTGAGTGTATTATTTTGCTGCTTCAGTGCATTTCAGGTTAAAGTTTCACTGATTGTGACAGCGGTTCCGGCACTTGTTATGGCAGTTATTTCCCAGATCCTTTTTCTCAGGAAAAAGTCAGGCTGGATCGGCGGTACAGGGATGGCTATTGTGATCGCTGTCCTGTCTGTGATCCTGTTGAACAGTGTTTCAAATGGTTTTTCAGCAATCGCAAATGATGTACTCAGATCGGTCAATAAGAATATGGCGATGGCAAATCTGATGTTTGTTGTGAATGAGGACAGTCTGGTTGCAGATGAATATATTGCATCCATAATTCTTTCTCTGCTCGTAACATTTGTATTTGCAATTTTCATTCGGTTTCATCTGAATGTCTGGGTAGTGCTGCTCCAATTCCTGCTTTGTGCATCCGGATTCATGTATAAATGTATTCCGTCAGTATGGACGCTCGTACTTGCCGGAGTTACGATGGTGGGAATTTTGCTTGCTGGCAATATCAAAGGACGGATCACGAAGGACATGTATGCAGGAATGCTTGTATTTGCAGGAGTTCTGGCAGGAGCTGCATGTCTGATCTTTATACTGCTCACATACATACCGATCCCGGTGGTTGATGATATAAAAGATTCAATTGTATATAACGGCGGCAATCTGATCTATGGCAAAAATGATTATCCGGAGGGATCGTTCAAACGGTTTCATACAGTTGAAACAAATGGAAGCAAAAAACTCCATATCGAGATGTCAGAGCCTGCTGTGATGTATCTTCGAGGCTATGTCGGTTCCAAATACACGGAAGACGGCTGGACAGAAAACGATAAGGATATTTACGGCGGAGATTATGAAGGTGTATTTGAATACTTTGCAAAATTTAATTATTATCCTTTAGCAACACTTGCAAGTTATATGGATATTACAAAGATCAATGATGCAGATATGCCGTTGTCAGATATTATATCGGTTGAGGTTGAAAACCTGGCTGCAAGCAGTAAATATCAATATCTGCCTGAAAATATGACCTACGATTCTCTTCCGGATCTTTATGCACCAAAGAAGGATGTAAATTTTGTAGCACAGGGATTTGGAAACAGAAAACCGTACAGATTTTATATGGATACACTTTCGAAGAATGACTATGAGAGTATCTATAATGAAAGCTGGTATACGGAAGGCACCGGTGATACGGATTTTATTGACTGTGAACAGACATATGCTTATTTTGCAAGCCAGAATTATACAGAGGTTTCGGATGAAATGAAGCAGTATTTTGACCGGACTCTGCCGGAAGCCGGAAAAAAACTAAATCCGTTTGATGCGATTGATGTAGTCAGACATTATCTGCGGGACACTATAACTTACAGTGAAGATGTAACAGCTAATGATCCCGGAACAGATTTTGTAAAGAATCTGATCGAGAATAAAAAAGAAGGATATTCCGTTCATTTTGCAACAGCCGCTGCTATGATGTTCCGATATTATAATATTCCGGCAAGATATGTAGAAGGATATCTGGTTGCTCCGGAAGAGGGAGAGACATCGATTGATGTTCTGGATCAGGATGCACATGCATGGGTAGAGATTTATGTAAATGGGCTTGGATTTATTCCGGTTGAAGTTACACCGGGCTTCTATTCTGAGGATGATAACAGTACCATTGGTAACGGTGCGGTCAGTGGTTCCGATAATCAGGATTCGGAATCAGAAGATTCCAGCAGTGATCAGGACAATAATGATAATGATGATTCAACGGAGATCAATCTGTTATATATTCTGATCGCAATTGTTTCACTGCTCGTATTATTCCTGATCGTTGTTATTGTCAGACGTGCAGTGGTCTGCAGCAAACGAAAAAAAGCAATGAAGAGTGAAAACCGGGAAAAAGCAGTTGCAGCAGCCAGTCTGTATATAGAAGCCTTGTACAAATATGCCGGTAAGAAGATGGAAGAATCCCTTCCGTCAGAAGTTATTACGGTTTTACAGAAAAACAGATTCAGTAGAGAAGAACTTGACTATACGGATGTTGCGGTTGTAAGAGACTATGCACAAACGGTAAAACAAGAGGTTTATCATTCCAGTAATCTCTGGGGCAGATGCAGGATGCGGTTTGTCAAATGTCTGATATAGGAGGAGAGAAAACGATATGAAGAAAAAAATTGCATATATTATTTTTATCGTTATCTTGTTGCTTTTATTTATCTGGACAAACAAACTGCAGACCTTATGGCTGTTTGGAATGTTTGGGATTATCTGGCTTCCGATGTTTTTTATCAATCGGTATAATGCGGGGAAGATTGCAGTGAAGTTTGATATTATCAATGAGTTAAAGGAAAATCCTGCCTTACTTCTTGAAATAGAGAATTCATCTTTTTTTCCGGTTCCAAAGATCAGGATAGAGTTTAACTGTGAAAATGTTGTATTTGGAACAGAATTCCCTACTTATATCGAATGTTCGGCGGCAAGAAAAAGCAGAGAGAAATACCAGTTTCCGATAGAGAGTAAGTACTGCGGACAGATTAATGTTGAAATATATAAAATCTATATATATGACTATTTCGGTTTGACGAAAGCGGAGATCCGTTCGCATAAGGATTGTATGTTTTATCAATATCCGAAAGAGCGTTCCATGGATCTGTATGATGTAGAAGGCAGTCTTGTGAGCGAGAATGATGTGAATTACAAGCATGTAAAAGGAAATGATATTTCAGAGATCCTTCAGATCAAGGAATATATGAAAGGTGACAGTATCAAAAATATTCATTGGAAAATGTCAGCTAAGATGGGAAAAACCATGGTAAAAGAACTGGATACACCAAATGATAATTCCGTCATGATATTTTTTGATTATGCTCCTAAGGAAGACAGGAAGACGAATCAGAAGCTGATCGAAGCACTTGCATCTGTCAGTCATGAGCTGATCCGTCTGTCAACAGGTCATACGATCTATCATATGGATACAAAAGAAAATCGTGTTGTTCACCGTGGGGTATTTGAACTTACGGAATATGATGTTATGCTTCAGGAGGTTCTGGAAACGGTAGCGGATAAGAGTGAGTACCGTGTTCTGGATTATATTTTGGAGCGTGGAATTATTCATCGGTTTGCAAAGGTGATCTTTATTACATATGATGCCAACCGGGATGCAGCCTTTGAAATCGAACGTTTAGAAAAGGGGATTGTCCTGTATGTTTGATGCAGGTATTTTGGTGATTTTTCCCAGAAAACGCATTGACTTTTTTTCTCATTTATGCTAAAGTAACAACAGTTTATATGTCAAATGCAATGACAAGGAGGAGTACATACAGGACCGGCTCCCAGAGAGAAGATGGTGGTGAGAATCTTCAGCTAGGATGTATGGAAGTAGCCTTCGAGCAGTGGACTGAAAAGCATGACTTCGTAAGAAGTGCTGAGTAGGATTCAACGGATTTCCCCGTTACAGGAATACAATATAACGCAGATAAGATTTGTAAGTATTGGATGAGAGCAGGAAGAACCTGAATTTAGGTGGTACCACGGATATGATTATTCGCCCTAAGCTGATATACGGCTTAGGGCTTTTTTAGTGGATGGGAAACGCTCTTTTTGGAAATTTATATGGATGACAATTAAAGGAGGATATAGGTTATGGAGATTAATGGAGCACAGATGTTTGTAAAGGCATTACAGGAAGAACATGTTGATACACTGTTTGCCTATCCGGGTGGAACAGCGATCGACTTATTTGACGCATTATACGATGCAGAGGGAATCGATATGATCCTTCCAAGACATGAGCAGGCACTTGTTCATGCAGCAGATGGATATGCAAGATCAACCGGAAAGGTTGGTGTATGTCTGGTTACAAGCGGGCCTGGTGCAACGAATCTGGTTACAGGAATTGCAACAGCAAATTATGACAGTGTTCCTCTGGTATGTTTTACCGGACAGGTACCGATGAATCTGATCGGTAACGACGCCTTTCAAGAGGTCGATATCGTAGGTATCACCAGAAACATCTGCAAATATGCAGTAACAGTCAGAAAGAGAGAAGATCTGGCAAGAATTATCAAGAATGCATTCTATATCGCAAGAACCGGTAAGCCGGGTCCTGTACTGGTTGATATACCAAAAGATATCCAGCTTGCAATGGGTTCGGATGAATATCCGGATGAAGTAAATATCAGAGGATATAAGCCATCAGAGGGTGTACATTCTGGTCAGCTTAAGAAGGCTCTGGCAGAATTAAACCATGCAAAGAAACCGGTATTTCTGATCGGTGGCGGTGTGAATATCGCACATGCAAGAAAAGAAATGCAGGAATTATGTGAATTAACAGGAATCCCTGTTGTTACTACGATCATGGGTAAGGGAGCAATTCCGACGGACCATCCTTTATATGTTGGTAATATCGGAATGCATGGAAATCTCGCATCCAATAAAGCAATCATGGAATGTGATGTCTTATTCTCGATCGGAACCAGATTTAACGACCGTATCACCGGTACGATTGACACATTTGCAAAGAATGCAAAGATCATACATATCGATATCGATGCAGCATCAATCTCCAGAAATATCGAGGTAGACATCCCAATCGTAGCAGATGCAAAGCTTGCGATCACGAAGATGTTAAAATATGCAAAGAAATTAGATATATCCGATTGGGTTGCTGAGATCATGGAAGTGAAGAAACAGTATCCTATCAACATGAATTCTTATAAAGGTGTTACACCTGAGAAGATCATTAAGACGATCAATGAGATGTATGACGATCTCATTATTACTACAGATGTAGGACAGAACCAGTTATGGACAACACAGTATATTGCACTTGGCGGTGAGAACCAGCTCTTAACCTCCGGCGGTCTTGGTACGATGGGATATGGACTTCCTGCTGCCATCGGGGCAAAGATCGGTAACCCGGATAAGAATGTTATCTGCATTTCCGGTGATGGTGGTGTACAGATGAATATTCAGGAGATGGCGACTGCGGTTGCACAGGAGCTTCCGATCACGATCTGTATCTTAAACAATGGTTATCTTGGAAATGTACGTCAGTGGCAGGAGCTGTTCTTCAACAAGCGTTACAGCAGTACCTGTCTGAGATACAGAAAGAGCTGTAATCATGACTGCCAGAATCCTGACAAATGCTGTCCGAAATATACACCGGATTTTGTAAAACTGGCGGAAAGCTATGAGGCGCTTGGAATCCGTGTTACAAAGGAAGAAGAGATCAAAGCAGCATTTGAGCAGGCAAAGGCAAATACAAAGGGACCTACAGTTATAGAGTTCTATATTGATCCGACTGCAAATGTATTCCCTATGGTTCCGGGTGGCAAGTCATTAAATGATATGATCATGGATTGTTAAGGAGGATAGACAGATGAGTGAAAAGAAAAGATGGATATGTTTATATGTTGAAAATGAAATAGGTGTACTTGCAAGAATCTCCGGTCTGTTTTCCGGTAAATCCTATAACCTGAACAGTCTGACTGTAGGAGAAACAGAGGATACGACGGTATCCAGAATGACGATCAGTTTTACCAGTGATGACCGTACTTTTGAACAGGTAAAGAAGCAGTTGAACCGCAGCGTGGAAGTAATCAAGGTGGTTGATTATACGGATATTCCGATTCATAATAAAGAGATCTTATTCATCAAGGTAAAAGAATGTAATACCGATGATAAGGATGAAGTATTCCGTATTGCAAATGCATTTAACTTCAAGATCACGGACTATGACAGAAAGAATATTCTGGTGGAATGTTTACAGACAGAAAATCAGAACAATGATGCGATCAAGTTATTCAAGCAGAGTTTTCCAAATCGGATCGAGGTTGTCCGTGGAGGAAGCGTTGCAGTAGAAGCAATCAGCATGTCGGAGCGCTAAAGGGGATAAAAATTATGAGATTTCTGATTCAGAGAGTGAATCATGCAAGTGTAACAGTAGATGATAAAGAGGTAGGAAAGATCGGAAAAGGTCTGTTGGTATTTGTAGGTGTATTCGAAGAAGATACAGAAGAAGTTGCAGACAAATTAATCCGTAAACTGCTGGGACTTCGTATATTTGCGGATGAAAATGGCAAGACAAATCTTTCTCTTACAGATGTAAACGGTGAGCTTCTGATCGTATCACAGTTTACCTTATGTGCAGACTGTAAGAAAGGAAACCGCCCATCTTTTACAAAGGCAGGCAACCCTGAAAAAGCAAATGCGTTATATGAATATGTCCTGTCTGCTTGCAGGGAAAAAATCGCAGTTACAGAAAGCGGTATTTTTGGTGCGGATATGAGAGTGGATCTGTCCAATGATGGACCGTTTACGATCCTGTTTGATAGCCGTGAAATGTAAAAAATACATGGGAATGGATCCAAATTGAATATCTTGCATGAAAAATTGTAAATTTTTTCAAAAACATACGATTATTTCTTGAAAAACATACAAAGAATTAATATAATTGAGTTTAGGTTATGTTAAATAAACACGTAAAGGAGAAGCGCTATAATGTTAACAAAGGAAAGCATTGAAGAAAAGACCTTTAAAAAGGGACTTTTTGGTTATAATAAAGATGAAGTAAATTCATTTATGAGAGAAGTATCGGATGAGTTTGCTTCATTACAGGCAAAATATGATGCCGCTGTAGCAGAAAATGAACTGGCTCAGAATTCTCTCAGAGATAATAGTGTAAAGATCTATGAATTAGAGAAACAGTTAGAGCAGGCTGCTCCGGGTTCCAAAAAGGAACAGAATGCGGCAAACAGTGAAGCAAACAAAATCATTAACGATGCAAAGAAACGTGCAAATGAAGTTCTTTCCAATGCAAAGGCAGAACTTGCAAAGTTAAAAGCGGAGATGGAAGAGCTTAAGGCAAATGGCGGTACTGTAACAGCAACAGCCAGCACGACAGCTTCATCAATCAATGAAGATGCGTTAGAAGCTGATCCGATTACAAAGCTGAAGATGAAGTCTCAGACAACAGCAGAACCTCAGAAGCTGAAGATGAAGCCAAAGGAAGAGCCAAAAGAGGAAAGCAAGCCACAGGCATTTGCAGGGAAGAGTGCTGTAACAGAGGATGAAGAAGACGAAGTAATCGTAGGAGAAATCGAAGAAGGCGTTAAACGCAATCAGGTTCTGATCGGTGATGGCGATGAGGATGACGATTTCGAATTCTTATAAAGCAGGCTGATTTGTATGACATATAGGGAATGTCTCGATTATTTTCATGAATTATCAGTACATAGGAACATAGATGGATTACAGGATGATACTTATTTCCAGTTTGATGTTATTGGACGTGACAGTGGACATTTTTATATTCATTTGAAAGATGGTACACTTGAGGTCATTTCGGGGGAATATAAACAACGAAATGTTCAGTTTATCGTTACAATATCCAGTCTGGAACGGGTGATAAATGGAGTAATGGATCCGATTTATGCATATGCTACAGGAAAATTAAATATTGCTGGTGATGTGTCATTGGGAAGAAATTTCCTGTCACGCATCATCAAAGAGTAAAAAAGAAGAAACCTGTCAGATATTAACTGGCAGGTTTCTTTTTGCCTTTATAGCTATAAACGATGTGTTACATCTTTATTTATAAAAGAAGCTTGGATATCGTTGCATTACATCTCAACTTAAAAGATGTTTGATATCATTGCATTACACGGTATCGGATTTTTATAACAGATCAGCAACTTCCTTTAAGAGACGTTCTGTCTTATCCCATCCGAGACAAGGGTCTGTGATGGATTTGCCATAGCATCCTCCACCAACCGGCTGATTACCATCTTCGATATAACTTTCAACCATAACACCTTTTACAAGTTCTTTGATATCAGGATCGTAATTGCGGCTGTGGATAACCTCTTTTACGATTCGTGGCTGTTCATCAAATTTTTTGCCTGAATTGTTATGATTTGCATCAACGATACATGAATGATTTACCAGATTGAACTTCTGGTATGATTCATATAAAAGACGAAGATCTTCGTAGTGGTAGTTTGAGATGGAACGACCATGTTTGTTTAATGCACCTCTTAATATACAATGAGTCAGTGGGTTTCCGTCTGTGTGGGCTTCCCATCCGGAATATAAGAAAGTATGCGGATGCTGTCCAGCAAGACAAGAATTCATCATAACAGTATAATCCCCACTGGTTGGGTTCTTCATGCCAACCGGAATGTCCATTCCACTTGCCGTTAATCTGTGCTGCTGATCCTCAACGGAACGTGCACCGATCGCTACATAGGATAAGATGTCGTCAACATATTGCCAGTTCTCGGAATAGAGCATTTCGTCTGCTGCTGTGAGTCCGGTTTCTTTGATCGCGCGGATATGCATTTTACGGATTGCATATAAACCTTCTAACATATCAGAAGCCTTATTCGGATCCGGCTGATGCAACATCCCTTTGTATCCATCACCCGTTGTTCTTGGTTTGTTCGTATATATACGTGGAATTACAAGAATTTTATCTTTGACCTGTTCTGCAACCTTTGCCAGTCTGTTCTGATAGTCGCATACAGCATCTTCGTTATCAGCGGAACATGGACCAATTATAAATATAAATCGCTTGTCTTCTCCGGTAAAAATTTTTCTGATCTCTTCATCTCGTTTTGCTTTAATGTCTTTGAGTTCCTGTGAGAGAGGATATAACTCTTTGATCTCTTCACCGGTTGGTACTCGTTTGACCAATTTCATACTCATTGATTTTTCCTCCTGTTATAATTTGTCCAGTTAATAAATGACGAAAGTGTCATTCTTTCTTAAATTACCGCATATTGCGCATAATTCTGTAGTATTATAGCAGAATATAATTAATTATGAAAGAAAAATATCAACACAAACATTCTTTATTCATTTTTTTAAGCATAAATTGTATAAATGAACAGATTAGAGGGATGTTATTGAAACGGGTAAAAATGGGAAAGAGGATAGGCAGAGCATTTGCAGGTACGGTTCTTGGAATAGCACTTGTAGTCGGACATATCGGCCAATCGGTAATATATAGTGTTGCTGTAACAGATGGAACAGCAACAGATGAAATAGCGACAGATCAGTCCGGACTTCAATTGGAATCACAATCATGTATCCTTATGGAAGCAACGACAGGAACGGTATTATATGAGAAAAATGCAGACGAAGCAAGGAAACCTGCATCCGTCACAAAGGTAATGACGCTGCTTCTGATTTTTGAGGCAATGAAGGCAGGTGATTATCAGATGTCTGATATTGTAACTGTGAGTGAACATGCAGCTTCTATGGGTGGTTCACAATGCTTCTTTGAGACCGGGGAACAGCAGACGGTTGAAGATATGATAAAATGTATCATTATTGCATCAGGAAACGATGCGGCAGTTGCTATGGCAGAATTCACGGCAGGAAGCGAGGAAGCCTTTGTTCAGAGAATGAATGACCGGGCAAAGGAACTTGGAATGGAGCATACACATTTCGTCAATGCATGTGGACTGGATGCAGATGGACATGAGACATCGGCAAAAGACATTGCGATCATGTCCAGACAGTTGATTGACGAACATCCTGAGATCCTGAATTATTCCGGTATCTGGATGGATTCAATCGTACATAAAACCGCAAGGGGAGAGTCAAGATTTGACCTTGCTAATACAAATAAATTCCTAAATATGTATACCGGGGCAACCGGGCTTAAAACCGGATATACGGCGACAGCTAAATACTGTATGTCGGCGACGGCGAACAGAAACGGCATTACATTGATCGCAGTCATCATGGGAGCTGAAACAAAGGATATCAGAAATAAAGAGGCCTGCAAGCTATTAGATTATGGATATGCAAATTGCAATCTGTATAAAGATGAAAATGTACTTGACACCCGCAGCGTTTCTATAGAAAATGGTATCAGTGACGAGCTGACGATTGACAGTGCATCGGACTTCTCATCCGTTCTGCTTCGCGGGGAAAAGGCAGATGATGTAAAGAAGATACTGGTTCAGGATGAACCGCTTACAGCACCGATAAAAAAAGGATATGTTGTCGGTCATATAGAATATTCAATCAATGGTCGTATCCTTGGTTCAGTCGAGGTCGTTGCAGCAGAAAATATAAAGAAAATGACGTTTGGCTACAGCTTTAAAAAAGTATTATATCTTGCCTTTCGTTCCTAGAGGAAGAGAAAATGTTATTCGATATTATCAGTATCATCTGTATATTTGCGATTATCTGTCTGTGCGCAGTTTTGATCGAAAGCAGACGGGAGAATCATATGCTTTCGGTATCTCATTATACAATCACGGATAAAAGGATAAAAAAGTCTGCTACATTTGCGATGATCGCAGATCTTCATAATGCAGAATTCGGAGATAAAAATGAGGATCTCATAAAAGAGATAAAAAAGATTGCTCCTGATGCAGTTTTGATCGCAGGAGATGTTATAGTCGGAAAGAAAGATGTCAGTCCAGGTGTTGCGATAGACCTTCTGCAAAAGCTTGGAAGCGAATTCCCTGTTTATATTTCAAAGGGAAATCATGAGATGCGAACCGGTTTATATACAGAGCAGTATGGAGATATCTGGGAATGCCTGTATGAACAGACAAAGGATTACGCTCATTGGCTCATAAATGAGGAAGCTACTCTGGCATCTGACAACATTCAGATCGTGGGGCTTGACATAGATGCAGCTTATTACAGAAGATTCCGGCTTCAGAAGATGGAGACGGACTATCTGGTGAAGCTTCTTCCAACAAGGCATCAGGATGCATATACGATTCTACTGGCGCATAACCCGGATTATTTTTCGGTTTATGCGGAATGGGGAGCTGATTTGGTGTTATCCGGTCATGTACACGGGGGCATGGTCATACTTCCTGTTCTTGGAGGTGTGGTATCACCGATGGTACGGCTGTTTCCAAAATATTATCGGGGTATGTATGAATGTCGTAATAAAAAAATGATCTTAACAGGTGGACTTGGTGGTCATACTTTAAAGTTTCGGGTCAATAATAAACCCGAGATATGCGTGATCCATCTGGAAGGAGAATAACAGGGGAAGATTATGAGTGAGGAAAACAAAGAAGTAGAGCAGACAGAGGTTGCTGCCACGGCAACGGCTGCTGCCATGCCGGCAGATGTCTATATCGATAAAAGTGTCTATGAACAGATCAATAAACGGAAAAAAGGAAAAAAGATCGTTGCTATTATATCAATTTTTGTGGGCGGAGTTATTTTTCTTTGTTATCTTACATTGGCGATCTGGTTCAGCTTTCATTTTAATAAGAATACATATATTGACGGACAGAATGTATCCTATCATACAGTAAAATCCGTAAAAAACACGATCGATACATATATGAGTGAATATTCTTTAAGCGTAAACGGCAGAGAACATGCATCATTTGTGATCCGTCCGGAAGATATCGATATGACGATACAGGCAGTTTCCAATGAGAAAAGCATCAAGAAGAAACAAAATGGCTTTCTGTGGTTTTTGTATCTGAATGATAATCGGAAAGATTATAAAACCAGTTATGAAGTAACATATGATAAAGAAAAGTTGTATCAGTTCTTAAAAAATCAGGACTGTATGCAGGAAAAGAATATGGAAAAGCCAAAGAATGCCTATGTAGTAGTTGAAAAGAGCGAGGCGGTTATCATACCAGAGACAGAAGGTAGTTATCTGGATACAGATAAGGTGCAGGAAGTGATAGAAACGGCACTTGAACAGGTGAAAGCTACTACAGACCTTGATAAAGAAGCGTGTTATGAGAATGCAGAGATCACGGCAGACAGTAAGGAGATCGCAGACCGGAAAAAAGCACTGGAAACATATCTTGCGGTTCAGATCAACTACAGCATTGATCGTGTAACATGGACGCTTGATGCATCAACATTTGGCAGCTGGCTCTATTATGATAACGGAAAATGGAAGTTCAAAAAGAAATCGGTTCAGGCATATGTGAGACAACTTGCAGAGACATATAATACTGTCGGAACAACGAGAACCTTTCAGACCTATACCGGAAGATATGTAGAAGAAACCGGAAACCGATATGGCTGGAAGATCGATGTAGAAGCTGAGACAAAAGGACTTCGGGAAACTCTTGCAAGTGGCAGATCGCAGGAACGAATCCCTGAATTTTCTCAGACAGGAGCAGCATATACAAAATCGGATGACATTGGATATTCTTATGTAGAAGTAGATCTGACGAATCAGCATGTTTATCTGATTGTAAGTGGAAAACTGGTCACAGATTCCCCTTGTGTTACCGGATGCGTGAAGAACGGTCATGGTACACCGGATGGATTATATTCGGTTACATATAAGGAATCACCATCGGTTCTCAGAGGTGAAGATTACGAGACAAAGGTGAATTTCTGGATGCCTTTTAATCGTGGAATCGGGCTTCATGATGCGACATGGCGTGATGAGTTCGGCGGAGACATTTATTATTCCGGCGGTTCGCATGGCTGCGTTAATCTGCCATATCAGAAAGCAGCGGTTATTTATGAAAATATATACGCAGGTATGCCTGTGATCTGTTATTATTAAGATGTTTATTTTATCAGAAAAAAGCAGGTTGATATTGTGAGCACAACTCATTTAATACAGGCGAAATCGTATTTTACAAATAAAAAATAGTTGTATATTTTGTGTATTAATGGTATTATAGCAAAGTCATAGGAAAAGGAGATATACCCAAGTGGCTGAAGGGTCCGCTCTCGAAAAGCGGTAGGTCGGGCAACCGGCGCGAGAGTTCAAATCTCTCTATCTCCGTTTTATGAAAATAAGCTGACATTCAGATGGGTGTCAGCTTTTTTACCATATGGATATATGTGGAAAATCAGAATTATGTATTTCAGAGACTGGGTACAGGTGAGCTGCGGCACTGGGATAAGGAGATGTTATTTATGTATGATGAGGCTGTTCGTTATATCACTGGTAAAATAAAGATGAAGCCGGAGATAGGGATCGTACTTGGAAGCGGACTGGGTGATGCATTTACCATGGATGATCCGGTGTATATTAATTATAAAGAGGTTCCGGGCTTCCCTGTTTCGACAGTTGCCGGCCATAAGGGACGATTTATATTTGGTTATTCCTGTGGAAAACCGATTGTTGTCATGCAGGGCAGAGTTCATTACTATGAGGGATATTCCATGCAGGATGTCGTGAAACCGATCCGGCTGATGGGGCTTCTTGGAATACGGTGGCTGATTCTTACCAATGCGGCAGGAGGAATCAGTGAAGAGTTGGTACCGGGAGATATCATGATCATTTCGGATCAGATATCAAGCTTTGTTCCATCTCCCTTGATTGGAAGGAATATAGACAAGTTTGGTGTCAGATTTCCGGATATGAGCCATATATATGACGAAGAAAAAATACAGATAAGCAGGAAAATATTTGAGAGAATGGGACTTCATACTGTGGAAGGTACTTATCTTCAGACATCAGGACCTCAATATGAGACGCCGGCCGAGATACGGATGTTTCATATGCTTGGCGCAGATGCGGTTGGTATGAGTACAGCATGTGAGGCAATCGCGGCCTGCCATATGGGAATCCGGGTATCCGGTTTTTCGGCAATTTCAAATAAAGCGGCAGGACTTGGTGCTGAATTAAAGCATGAGGATATTCTGGATCGCAGTAAGGAGATGTCTGATAAAATGAGCAGACTTCTTACAGAATTGATCGAAAGTTATAGTGATGGCACAGAATAAAATATTTCGATCATTTGATGAAAAGTGATAATCAGTCATTTATAAGCGGATATGGATTAATTAGAATAGATATGAGGTGCGAAAAGAATGGATGTAAAGATATATACAGATGGTGCAGCGAGAGGAAATCCGGACGGACCGGGCGGATATGGTACGGTTATCCAGTTTATAGATGGAAAAGGAACGCTCCATGAACGGGAATTTTCACAGGGCTATAATAAGACGACCAATAACCGCATGGAGCTTATGGCAGCTATTGTTGGTTTAGAAGCATTGATAAAACCCTGTAATGTGGAATTATATTCAGATTCCCAGTATCTTGTAAAGGCATTTAATGAAGGCTGGATATGGGGCTGGATCAAGAAGGGCTGGAAACGTGGCAAGAATGAACCGGTAAAGAACCGGGATCTGTGGGAACGACTGTTAAAAGCAAAAGAGCCGCATACAGTAACCTTTCACTGGGTAAAGGGACATGCAGGACATCCGATGAATGAACGATGTGATATGCTTGCAACGACAGCGGCAGACGGAGATAACAAAATAGACGACGAAGGTGTGATAACGAATGAATAAACACGAATTTAGACAACTGTTCAATGAGAAAATACTGATCTTAGATGGAGCAACCGGAACAAATCTGATGAATGCAGGCATGCCACTTGGTGTATGTCCGGAAAAATACATACTGGAGCACAAAGAAGTTATGCTGGAACTTCAGACGTCGTATCTGAATGCAGGCACAGATATCTTATATGCTCCGACATTTACCTGTAATCGTTTAAAACTTCGTGAATATGGATTGGAAACTGATCTCTATCAGATGAATATGGATCTGGTAGCTCTGTCAAAGCAGGCCGTTGCCGGGTGCGGGCATGGTTATGTCGCAGGTGATCTTACCATGACAGGTGAGATGCTGTATCCGATGGGAAAACTTCAGTTTGAAGAGCTGGTTGATATCTATAAAGAACAGATCGAAGTTCTTGTTGAGGCGGGCTGTGATCTTCTTGTTGTAGAAACAATGATGAGCCTTGCCGAAACCAGAGCTGCTGTGATCGCTGCAAATGAGATCTGTGATCTCCCTATCATGGCGAGCCTTACATTTAACGAGGACGGAAGAACCTTGTATGGAACGGATCCGGTAACCGCGGTCAATGTATTACAGAATCTTGGCGTGGATGCAATAGGTGTAAACTGTTCCACAGGACCGGACAAGATGACAGAGCTTGTGGCTGCCATGAAAGAGGTAGCATTTGTCCCTGTATTTGCGAAGCCGAATGCCGGTATGCCTGAACTTGTGGATGGTAAAAGTGTATATGCCATGACACCGGAAACCTTTGCAGAAGATATGAAGATGATCATAGAAGCAGGAGCCGGTATGGTCGGCGGCTGCTGCGGAACAACTCCTGCCCATATCAAAGCACTTTCCGATATGGCAAAGACAATGGATATTCCTGAGATATTAGACAAGAAAGAACGTTTGCTATCATCAGAACGCATGACAAGACAGATCAACTTAGATGGTTCTTTTATGGTAGTTGGAGAACGAATCAATCCAACCGGTAAGAAGAAACTGCAGGCGGAGCTTCGGGAAGGAGTTCTCGATACTGTTATGACGATGGCAGAAGAACAGATGGAAAAGGGTGCATCAATCCTTGATATCAATGTCGGCATGAATGGTATTGATGAGAAAGAAATGATGGTAAGGGTTGTATATGAGGTGTCACAGGCAGTGAATCTTCCGTTATGTATTGATTCCAGTAACCCTGCTGTTATCGAAGCGGCACTTCGTATCTATCCGGGACGTGCACTTGTGAATTCTGTATCTCTGGAAAAGGTAAAAATGCAGGAGATCCTTCCGTTGGTCAGAAAATATGGTGCGATGTTCATTCTGCTTCCGCTTTCTGATGAGGGACTTCCAAAGGACAGTGATGAAAAAGAAAGCATTATACATACAGTTCTGGATGCTGCTTATAAGATGGGCTTTCAGAAAGAGGATGTTGTGGTCGATGGTCTGGTTGCAACAGTCGGAGCAGAGAAAGCTGCTGCTGTCAACTGCCTGAAAACAATCCGTTATTGTCATGATATGGGGCTTGCTACGATATGCGGACTTTCGAATATCTCATTTGGATTGCCGGAGCGTATGTTTGTAAATGCAGCTTTTCTTACGATGGCGATCCAGAATGGTCTTACGATGGCAATTGCAAATCCGTCACAGACCATGCTTATGAATATGGCATATGCATCGGATATGCTTCTTAACAAAGACCAAGGAGATATCCGGTATATCCAGAATGTAAAACCTCTCGGGATCACAACGGCTGCACCTGTACAGAATGGAGGCAGTCAGGAGGATGAAAAAGAAAAAAGTGTTATCTACACAGATGTTGTAAAAGGAAATAAAAGAAATATTACAGAAGATGTCAAAAAAGAACTAGAACAGGGGATAGATCCGCAGAAGATTATTGATGATGAGCTGATTCCGGCAATTAACCGTGTTGGAAAATTATTTGAACAGAAAAAATACTTTCTGCCACAGTTAATCGCCAGCGCAGAGACGATGGAGCTTGCGATCAATCATATCACACCACTTATCGTACGGGAGGATGATGGAAAGTCAATGCCTGCGATCGTGGTTGCTACCGTAGAGGGAGATATCCATGATATCGGAAAGAATCTGGTTGTCTTGATGCTTCGAAACTACGGATTCCCGGTTATCGATCTTGGAAAAGATGTACCTGCGGATGTGATCGTTGATGCAGCCATAGAAAATGATGCCAAGGTCATCGGACTTTCGGCACTGATGACAACAACTATGATGAAAATGGTGGATGTCGTGGAACTGGTAAAAGCAAAAAATCTGGATATTAAGGTCGTTATCGGCGGTGCTGTTATCACAGAGAGCTTTGCTGAGGAGATTCATGCAGATGGTTATTCAGAGGATGCGGCAGAATGTGTTCAGGTTGTAAAAAGATTGCTTGATATTGAGTAATTCTTCGTTGACAATAATTGACAAGATAACTATAATAAAACAAGGATTTGTGCTGTATTGATTATACAGCCGTTTCATAGGTTTGAAAGGTGGTACTTATTGATGGATAATATAGTTTTGTCACTTCTTGTAGATAATACATCAGGTGTACTGAGCAGAGTTTCAGGTTTATTCAGCCGTAGAGGTTATAATATCGACAGCGTTACGGTAGGTGTTACGGAGAATCCTGCATATTCCAGAATGACTGTAGCAGTAAGCGGAGATAATGCAAGTCTGAGCCAGATTAAGAAACAGTTGAATAAGCTCGAGGATGTCGTAGAGATCGTTGAACTGGAGCCGGGCAAATCAGTATGCAGAGAGCTTGTACTCGTAAAGGTAAGAAGTGATAAGGATACCCGTCAGGATATCATGTCCATTGCAAATATATTCCGAGCAAACATCGTTGATGTTTCAAAAGGTTCCATGATCATTGAGCTAACAGGTGCAACCTCGAAGTGTGAAGCATTTCTCGGACTGTTAGATGGATTTGAGATCATTGAACTGGTTCGTACCGGTCTGACAGGACTGGTGAGAGGTCAGCGTCAGGATTAATCATGTGCATCTTATTTAACTATTGATAGATTGATTGCAATTATGCAGTTAATTATTATAAAGAAGTCATTTATATCAGGAGGACAAAATAATGGCAGAAGCAAAAATTTATTATCAGGAAGACTGTAATTTATCATTACTGGACGGACAGACAATCGCTATTATCGGTTATGGTTCACAGGGACATGCACATGCCCTTAACTTAAAGGAATCAGGCTGTAACGTAATTATCGGTCTTTATGAAGGAAGCAAGTCTTGGGCAAAGGCTGAAGCACAGGGATTTGAAGTATATACAGCTGCAGAAGCTGCTAAGAAAGCAGACATTATCATGATTCTTATTAATGATGAGTTACAGGCTGATATGTACAAGAACGATATCGAGCCAAACCTTGAAGAAGGCAATATGTTAATGTTTGCTCATGGTTTCAATATCCACTTCGGAACAATTGTTCCACCTAAGAATGTTGATGTAACCATGATCGCTCCTAAGGCACCTGGTCACACAGTACGTTCTGAGTATCAGGCAGGAAAGGGTACACCTTGTCTTGTAGCTGTAGAGCAGGATTACACAGGAAAGGCTCTTGACAGAGCATTAGCTTATGCACTTGGTATCGGCGGAGCTCGTGCTGGCGTTCTTGAGACAACATTCAGAACAGAGACAGAGACAGACCTCTTTGGTGAGCAGGCAGTTCTTTGCGGTGGTGTATGTGCACTTATGCAGGCTGGTTTCGAGACACTTTGCGAAGCCGGTTACGATCCAAGAAATGCATACTTTGAGTGTATTCATGAGATGAAGCTGATCGTAGATCTGATCTACCAGTCAGGCTTCAAGGGAATGAGATATTCTATCTCAAATACTGCTGAGTATGGTGATTATGTAACAGGTCCTAAGATCATTACAGAAGATACAAAGAAGGCTATGAAGAAAGTTCTTTCTGATATTCAGGATGGTACATTTGCTAAGGAATTCTTACTTGATATGTCACCTGCAGGACGTCAGGTTCACTTCAAGGCTATGAGAAAGAAAGCTGCTGAGCATCCATCAGAGATCGTTGGCGAGAGCATCAGAAAGCTGTACAGCTGGAATGGTGAAGACAAGCTCATCAACAACTAATCTGAAGTAAATATATTTTATTTTATATAATAACAGGAGCAGATTTTATGTTTTCGGACGTAAAATCTGCTTTTGTTGTATCCAAAAATGTTTTGTGCTATACTGTTAGCAAAAATGTGAACAGGGTGGTTGGTTTTATGTTTAATCAGTTAACAGAATCTGACATCAAGAAGATGGAAGAAGAAATCGAATATAGAAAAGTAGTAGTTCGAAAAGAAAAGCTGGAAGCTGTAAAGGAAGCAAGAGCACAGGGCGACCTGAGTGAGAATTTCGAGTATTATGCAGCGAAGAAGGATAAGAATGCGAATGAAAAAAGAATCCGTTATCTGGATCGTATGGTAAGAACTGCTGAGATCATAAAAGATGAGTCAGCGGATGATGAAGTAGGTTTGAATAATACTGTTCGTGTTTATTTTGAAGAAGATGATGAAGAAGATACTTATCGTATCGTAACGACAGTCCGCGAAGATGTATTAAATGGTATTATCAGCAATATATCTCCGATGGGGAAAGCATTGCTTGGTCATAAAGTCGGTGACCGTGTAGAGGTTGTTCCGGGAAAGGGCGACCCTTTCCATATTGTGATACGGGAGATTGTTAAGACAACCGATGAATCTCAGGATCATATTCGATAGAAGATAAAAATATACGGACAGGATGAAGAAGGTGACAGTCAGATGACATGTTTGGAAGCACAATCAAAGATCATGGCATTCATAGAGAACAAACTCCCGGACGATGAATTGAAGGAGTTTATTAAGCATGTCAAAAATTGTGAAAACTGTTCGGAAGAATTGGAAATCTACTATACCTTGATCGTTGGTATGAAAGAATTGGACAATGAAGAAAATCTTTCCACGAACTTCAAAAAGGAACTGGATGATAAGCTGGATGAAGAAATGACACGTATGACAGCCGTTAAACGAATCGCAACCTCTACAATCGTTCTGGTTCTGGCTGCAATTGTGATCGGACTTGTATGGGTATATAGTGGAGTTCTGGAAAAAGTATATCATTATGAGCAGAATGCCAAACAGAAATCGCAGACAGAATATTATTATAGTGATACTTTTGGAGAAAAGCTGTTTTTTGACAATAAATATATGATTGAATATCTGGAGAAAATTTTATATAAAAAGGATGATCTTCCCGGAACCAGTGATAAAAATGTACAGTTTATGGATAAAATAAAGAGATATAACCAGACACACAAAAACTATCTGGAAGTCGCCGAAGAAACGGCAGAGAAGGACGATTTGGAAAATGAAGAAAATATTATTAATTGATGGACACAGTATATTAAACCGTGCATTCTATGGTCTGCCGGATCTCACAAACTATGAAGGATTGCATACAAATGCAGTTCTTGGTTTTCTTAATATTATATTTAAGATCATGGATGAGGAAAAGCCGGATCATATGTGTGTAGCATTTGATGTGCATGAACCGACATTCCGTCATCTGAAATACAGCGCATATAAAGGAACCAGAAAGCCGATGCCGGAGGAACTTCGTGAACAAGTTCCGCTTATGAAAGAAGTGCTTACAGCTATGCATGTCACGATTGTGGAAAAAGGCGGTTATGAGGCAGATGATATCATTGGTACGATATCAAGGATGGCAGAACGAAATGGCTATGCAACTGTGATTGTATCGGGTGACAGAGATCTTCTGCAGCTTGCAACAGATACGATCCTTGTGCGGATCCCAAAAACAAAAGCAAGCGGCACAACGATAGAAAATTATTATGCAAAGGATGTTGTTGAGGCATATGGTGTTACACCGGTTCAGTTTATAGATATGAAGGGGCTTATGGGCGATACCTCTGATAATATTCCCGGAGTTCCGGGAATCGGAGAAAAGACAGCGGCAAAGCTGATGATTGAATACGGAAGCATGGAGAATATTCTGGATCATCTGGATACGGTAAAGCCTCCGCGTGTTCAGAAGAATCTGACCGAGAACATGGATCTTGCAGTTATGTCAAAGGATCTTGCAACGATCAAACTGGACTGCGAGCTGGATGTTTCTCTGGATGAAATGACGATCGAATCATTATTCAATGATGATTCATATAAGATTTTTAAAAGATTAGGCTTTAACAGTCTGTTAAAAAAGTTTGGCACAGTGACAGAGACGACGGAGATCAATCCGGTTATCACCTTGCTTGAAACAACGGAGCAGATAGATGGTTTTCTTGCCGATAAGATGAAAAATATAGATAAGATCGGTTTATATCCAATCTGGAAGGATGGAACCTTATTCGGGCTGTCTGCTGCCACATCTGATAAAGAGGTCTATATTTTGTCGAATCTGAATGGAATGGAGCATGACAGACTGACAGAGAATATAGTATCAGCCACCAGGAACGGTATGCAGATCGATATTCTGGATTTAAAGGAAGCATTGTCAGTCTTTCCGTTTGATGAGAGTGATACAAAGGTGCATGATATCGGTGTAGCGGCATATCTCTTAAATCCGATGGAGGATGTATATTCCTATGATGCGGTCGCAAGGAATTATCTTGGTGCAACACTGCCGTCTGAAAAAGAACTGGTTGGAAAAGATGAACTGAATCTGTTTTCTTTTGCAAATGAAACTTTTCAGAAATTATTTGCATATAAGGCGTTGATCCCATATCTTGTAGGTGATATTCTGATGGAACATCTGGAAAAACAGGAGATGTTTACCCTCTATAATGAGATCGAGATGCCAACGGTATATACACTTTATGATATGGAGCACCGGGGAATCAGGGTTGACCGAAAAGCTTTGGATGATTACAGCGTAAAGCTGCAGAGCAGGATCGACGAACTGCATACTGATATCATCGGTTATGCAGGAAAAGAGTTTAATATTAATTCGCCAAAACAGTTAGGTGTTATTTTATTTGAAGATATGGGACTTTCCGGTGGTAAGAAGACCAAGACCGGATACAGCACCAGCGTTGATGTGCTGGAAAAGATAAAGAATGACCATCCAATCATACCTGCGATACTGGAATATCGTCAGCTTACAAAGCTGAATTCCACTTATGCGCAGGGATTGACGGCATATATATCAGAAGATGGCAGGATTCACGGAACCTTTAACCAGACGATCACAGCGACCGGCCGTATCAGTTCGACTGATCCGAACCTCCAGAATATTCCTATGAAACTGGAACTTGGCAGACTGATTCGAAAGGCATTTATTCCGGAGGATGGATATGTATTTGTAGATGCTGATTATTCTCAGATTGAACTTCGTGTACTTGCTCATTTGTCCGGAGATCAGGTTATGCAGAATGCCTTTCTGAATCATGTAGATATCCATGCAACGACAGCTTCTGAGGTGTTCGATGTTCCGATCGATCAGGTAACATCCTTGCAGAGAAGAAATGCAAAGGCAGTTAACTTCGGTATTGTTTATGGGATCAGTGCATTTGGTTTGTCGGAGGATCTTGGAATATCCAGAAAAGAAGCGGCTGATTATATTGAGAAATATTTTGCAACCTATAAGAATATAAAGTCATTCCTTGACCGTCAGGTGGAAGAAGCAAAAGCAGATGGTGTTGTGCGGACGATGTTCGGTCGTATCCGTCCTGTACCGGAGCTTCGGTCTTCAAACTTCATGACCAGAAGCTTTGGTGAACGTGTTGCAATGAATTCGCCGATTCAGGGAACAGCGGCAGATATTATTAAGATTGCTATGTTCCGTGTGAATATGGAACTGAAAAAACGAGGACTGAAATCCCGCCTGATCTTACAGATCCATGATGAACTTCTGGTAGAGACTGCAAAGGATGAGATTGACATTGTAAAAGAGATCATGGAAAAGGAAATGATGGGTGCAGCCGACATGGCAGTACCGCTTGAGATCGGTATCAGTGAAGGAGATAACTGGTATGATGCGAAATAAAGATGAGATGCTGATCCTTGGACTAACAGGAGGCATTGGTTGCGGAAAGACAGCAGTTCTTACGATATTAAAGGAAGAATATGATGCATATATAATAGAAGCAGACCGTCTGGCACATGAGTTGATGGAACCCGGGAAAACGGTTTATCAGGGAATTGTGGATGCATTTGGTATGGAGGTTTTGATGGATACTGATATAGATATATCTGCACCTGCTGAAGGAAATGCAGTGACAGACAACGGTCAATCAACGGTTAACCGCTCGATTGACAGAAAGAAGCTTGGAGATATCGTATTCCACGATAAAGATAAGCTGGCTTTGCTGAACAGTATCTCACATCCGTTAGTGAAAGAAGAAATCCTGCGCCGGATTGAGGAACAGAAGGATGCCGGAAAAAAGCTGTTCGTGATTGAAGCTGCTTTGCTGATTCAGGATGGATATAAGAGTATCTGTGATAAGATGTGCTATGTCTATGCAGACTTGGATGTCCGGATATCCAGACTCTGCGAATATCGTGGCTTTACCAAAGAACGAGCGCAGGCGGTTATCGATTCACAGGAGTCGGAAGCTTTTTATCTGGAAGCCTGCGACTATAAGATTGATAATTCCGGGTCGCTTGAAAATACGAAAAAAGACTTGAAGCACATATTAGATGAATGTAGAATATAATGTGTTGTCTGACACATAAAGATTCAAGCAGATAACTGTATAAATAAATTATGTTATATACGACAGGCGCTGTGCCGGTCAGAACAAAATATATAAAGTGAGGATATTTAATATGAAGGTTTTAGTTATTAACTGTGGCAGTTCATCATTGAAGTATCAGTTGATCGATTCTGATACAGAAGAACTTCTTGCAAAGGGCTTATGTGAACGTATCGCTGTAGATGGAAGACTTACCCATACAACGACAGGAAAAGAGAAATATACAAAGGATCTTCCTATGCCGGATCATAATGCAGCAGTCAGTTATGTATTAGAAGCATTAACAGATAAAGAGACAGGTGCGATCACTGATCTGTCCGAGATCGATGCGGTAGGTCACAGAATCGTACATGGTGGTGAGAAATTTGCCAAGTCTGTTGTGATTACAGATGAAGTAATTGCTGCGATTGAAGAATGTAACGATCTTGCGCCATTACATAATCCGGCAAACCTGATCGGGATTCGTGCATGCCAGAAGCTGATGCCGGGTGTTCCGAATGTCGGTGTATTTGATACAGCGTTTCATCAGACAATGCCGGATAAAGCATATATCTATGGTATTCCTTATGAATATTATACAGACTATAAGATTAGAAGATATGGTTTCCACGGCACAAGCCACAGCTTTGTATCAAAGAGAACAGCAGAGCTTCTTGGAAAAAATATCGAAGATACAAAGATCATCGTATGTCATCTTGGCAATGGTTCCAGTATTACAGCGGTTAAGGGTGGAAAATCAGTAGATACAACCATGGGTCTGACACCGCTTGCAGGTGTGATCATGGGAACAAGATCCGGTGATATCGATCCTGCCATTATCGAATTCCTTGCAAACAAGACAGGAAAGAATATCGAAGAGATCAATACGATCTTAAATAAAAAGTCCGGTGTTTATGGTCTCTCCGGTGGATTCAGTGATTTCAGAGATCTCGGCAAGGGTATGGAAGAAGGAAATGACAGATGTCGTCTTGCACTTGATGTATTTGCATATGGTGTCAAGAAGTATATCGGTGCATATGCCGCAGCAATGGGTGGAGTAGATGCGATTGCATTTACAGCCGGTATCGGTGAGAATAATCCATATGTCAGAAACCTTGCAATGTCAGATATGGAATACATGGGTATCACGATCGATCAGGAAGCAAACAAGGTTATGGGAGATGAAAAGCTGATCTCCACACCGGATTCCAAGGTAAAGGTATTTGTAGTTCCTACAAATGAGGAGCTTGCGATTGCCAGAGAGACTGTTGCTTTAGTGTAACGAAAAAGAAAATATGGCAAAAAATATGTGATTTTATCGTTGACAAAGAGTATTCAAATATGTATAATAACCAATGTGCGATTTTTAGGAGATATTATGTTAATTGATTTATCAGAGATTTTATCGACAGAAGGACAGGTAAAAGACTACGATGTTATATCTGAATTGAAGGAATTTTCTTTCAACGGAAATGTATATGTAGTCGATAATGTAAAGGATTTTCATCTTACCGCCAGAAATGAAGGTAAGAGAAAAGCAAGTCTTAAGGGCGGCTGTGTTGTCACACTTAAGATGCTATGTGACCGTTGTCTGGATGAAATTACAGAGGATTTTGAAGTGGACATAGACGAGATGATCGATATGGCTATCTTTGAAACAGATAAAGTTGATGAGATCGAGGAATTAGATTATCTGGAAGATCACATTATTAATATGGACATGCTTTTACAGAAGGAACTAATGACTTTAGTCCCGATGCAGATATTATGCAAAGATGATTGCAAAGGTCTGTGCAAAGTGTGTGGAGCAAATCTGAATCATGAAACATGTGATTGTGATGATTTTGTTCCGGATCCAAGATTATCAGTTTTTGCAAACATCTTGAAAGGTTGAGGAGGTGTGATTAATGTCAATTTGTCCAAAGAATAAGAGTTCAAAGGCCAGAAGAGATAAGCGTAGAGCTAACTGGAAGATGACTGCTCCTGCATTAGTAAAGTGCAGCAAGTGTGGCGAATTAATGGTTCCACATAGAGTATGTAAGAATTGTGGTTCATACAACAAGAAAGAGATTATCTCAGTAGGTGAGTAATTATAAATAGAGCTTTCCGAGCGATCGGAAGGCTTTATTTTTTTGCACCGATATCCCCTGTTGACTTTAAGAAAGGCAAAATATATAATAGCTTTGTGCATTTATACGGTCAGAGCAGAGTCCTATTCTGACAAACCCTGGGGTTGGTCTGCGTAGGAGTCTGGACTCCGATTCGTATAATAAGAAATATGGAAATGCCGGAATAGTTCCGGTATAGAAAGGAAACAGGAATAAGATGAGCGAAGTAACAAGAGTAGTCGTAGATGCCATGGGTGGAGATTATGCACCGGAGTGGATCATAAGAGGTGCAGTAGAAGCAATCAATGAAGGCGCAAAGGCACAGATAATACTGGCCGGTAAAGAAGATGTAATAAAGAAGGAACTTGCAAAATATACTTACGATCAGTCAAAGATCGAGGTTGTAAATGCAACAGAGGAGATCACCTGTCATGAAGCCCCGGTACAGGCTGTCAGAAGCAAGAAGGATTCTTCACTGGTGGTTGGTCTGAATATGGTAAAGAACGGAGAAGCTGATGCGATTATTTCAGCCGGAAGCTCAGGTGCGATCCTTGCAGGTGGACAGTTGGTAGTCGGACGTTCCAAAGGTGTAAAGCGTTCACCACTTGCTCCATTACTTCCTACATCAAAGGGTTATTCCCTTCTGATCGACTGTGGAGCGAATGTCGATGCGAGACCGGAGCATCTGCTACAGTTTGCCAAGATGGGTTCTATCTATATGGAGAATATCGAGCATGTAAAGAATCCAAGAGTTGCAATCGTAAATATCGGCGATGAAGAAGAAAAGGGAAATGCTCTTGTAAAAGAGACATATCCATTATTAAAAGAATGTAAGGACATTAATTTTGTTGGAAGTATCGAGGCAAGAGAGATTCCAAATGGTGCAGCAGATGTCATTGTCTGTGAAGCATTTGTCGGAAATGTTATCTTAAAGTTGTATGAAGGTCTTGCAAAGATGCTTTTAGGTGAGATCAAGAATACGATCATGTCTTCATTTAAAACCAAGATCGGAGGACTTCTGATCAAGAGTTCATTGAATGGCTTGAAGGAACGTTTTAATGCGAAGAACAAAGGTGGTGCACCGTTGCTTGGCTTAAAGGGCCTTGTTGTAAAGATCCACGGTAATTCTCATAACGAAGAGGTTAAGAGCGCTATTTTCCAGTGTATTAATTTCAAGGAAAATGGTGTAAATGAAAAAATTGCCGAGAATATTGGAAAAGAAGTGGCGAAGTAATTATGAACACAGAACGATTTCATAATATAGAAGATATCATTGGGTATACCTTTCATGATCTGGAACTGCTTGTAACAGCGTTAACACATAAGTCCTATGCAAATGAGCGGAAGATCAATAAAGTAGAATCCTATGAACGATCGGAATTCCTTGGGGATGCAATCCTGGAATTCGTTGTAAGTGAATATCTTTATAAAAATTATCCGGATTACCCGGAAGGAAAATTAACAAAGCTCCGAGCAAGTCTGGTATGTGAATTTACCTTGTCTCAGATATCCAAGGAACTAAAGTTTGGACATTATGTTCTGTTAAGCAGGGGAGAAGATCTGACCGGAGGGAGAAATCGGAACTCGATCATGTGTGATCTGTTTGAGGCAGTTCTCGGTGCGATCTATCTGGATGGCGGCTTAGATGAGGCAAAGAAATTTGTCCACCGGTTTTTACTTGATGATGTTGAGACACATTCACTGTTTTATGATGCCAAGTCAACCTTGCAGGAGCTTGCGCAGAAAGAAGAAAAAACCCTTACTTATGCCTTGTTAGAGGAGAAGGGGCCGGATCATAATAAATCTTATGTATCCGAGGTGTGCATTAATGGGGAGCATGTTGCAACAGGTGAAGGAGCATCCAGAAAGGCTTCGGAACAGACGGCAGCATATAATGCACTGTTACAAATAAAGAAAAAGCAGGGTTAATATATGTATTTAAAAAGTATTGAAGTAAACGGCTTCAAATCATTTGCAAATAAAATCGTATTTAAATTCAATCATGGAATAACCTGTATCGTTGGACCGAATGGTTCGGGAAAGAGTAACGTAGCGGATGCTGTCCGCTGGGTGCTTGGTGAACAGAGTGCAAAGAGTCTCCGAGGCTCTAAGATGGAGGATGTAATCTTCTCCGGTACACAGCTTCGTAAGCCACAGGGTTCTGCTTATGTAGCGATCACGTTAGATAACAGTGATCATCATCTGCCGATTGATTATAATGAAGTAACGGTTGCCAGACGTGTGTATCGTTCGGGAGAAAGTGAATATCTTATTAATGGTACAGTCAGTCGTTTAAAGGATGTAAATTCGCTGTTCTTTGATACCGGTATCGGTAAAGAGGGATATTCCATTATCGGACAGGGTCAGATTGAGAAGATCTTAAATGGTAAACCGGAGGAACGACGGGAACTGTTCGATGAAGCGGCAGGAATCGTAAAATTTAAAAAGAACAAAGCGGCAGCCGAGAAATCATTAGAAGCAGAGCGTGACAATCTAAGTCGTGTCAATGATATTTTATATGAGTTGGAAAAGCAGGTCGGTCCATTACAGAAGCAGTCAGAAACAGCGAGAAAATATCTGTTGTTTAAGGACGAACTGAAGAAACTGGATATCAATGCTTTTTTCCTTGAAATGGAGCATTTAAAAGAGATTCTTGATAAAGATACAGAGAATCGGGAAATCTTAAATAATGATCTCACGCAGAATAAAGAAGAACTGGAGCATACAAAGGAAGAATATGAGCGTATCGAGCAGGCGTTAGAGGAGATCAATCAGGCAATCGATGCATCCAAGAATCAGGTGCATGAGCTCCGGTTAAAAAATGAACGTTTGGAAGGTGAGATCAACGTTATCAACCAGCAGATCTTGAACTCCCGACAGAATGATAAGAATATACAGGAACAGATCGACAGGATCAACCGTCAGCGGGAAACTGATCGGAAAGAGATGGAGAATTATCAAGGACAAAAGGATGCCCTTGGAGATCAGGTTTCAACCATTTCCGGTTCTCTGGATACTGCAAAAGGAGAAAGCAGCCGCTTGGATGCCTATATCCATGAATGTCAGGATAAGATCGAAGAATGTAAATCCGACATCATCGAATATATCCATGAGAGTGGAAATCTTCAGGCGAAGGTCGGAAGATATGATGCGATGCTTGAGAACATCAACTTCCGTAAGACCCAGTTAAACCAGAGATATCTGCAATTTAAAAGTGATGATAATAACGACCGGAAGGAACATGATGAGTTACAGGCAAAGCTATCTGTATTGGATCAGAATGTATCCGGCATTATCAAGGAACTCGAAACTGCAGAAAAGGATCTGGAAGAAAATCAGAACAGAAATAAAGTCAATCGTGAGCGGATACATAATACAAACGAAGAATTATCAGCGACCAGATCCAAGATGGAAGCACTCCGGAATATTACAGAACGCTATGATGGCTATGGCAACAGCATCCGTCGTGTTATGGAGCAGAAAAAGAACAATCCGGGCATTATTGGAGTTGTTGCTGATATAATCGATGTAGATAAGAAGTATGAGGTTGCTGTCGAGACTGCACTCGGCGGAAGCATTCAGAATATTGTTACGGAGGATGACAGCACGGCAAAGAAGATCATTCAGTTCTTAAAACAAAACAAATATGGTCGTGCAACTTTTCTTCCGTTAAATACGATCACAGACCGTGGACAGGTTCGAAATGAAGTTCTGTCAGAACAGGGCGTGATCGGTATCGCTTCTTCTCTGGTAAAGGCAGATGCAAAATTTGATCGACTCGTTAAGAATCTGCTTGGCAGGATTGTGGTTGTAGATAACATCGACCATGCACTTGCAGTTGCGAGAAAATACAATCAGTCTATGAGACTGGTTACGATCGAAGGTGAACTGATCAATCCGGGCGGATCAATGACAGGTGGTGCTTTCCGTAATTCCAGTAATCTTCTTGGACGAAAGAGAGAATTGGATGAGATCAGGGAAAAGATCGATGAGTTAAATCTGATCGCAAAGGATGCAGCCGGACTGGATGAAGAATTAAAAACGTCAAGAGATGCACTCCGCGCGCAGATTGAGAGCTTAAACACAAGACTTCAGCAGGCATATCTTGAGAAGAATACGTTGTCTTTAAATATGGAGCAGGTAGCATCCAAGCTTGCAGAGTCTGAGAAAGCATTTGCATCGATCCAGAAAGAGATCAATGAGTTGAACAGTCAGATAGCGGAGATCAATACAAATAAAGATCAGCTTGCTGATAATAATAAGAAGCATGAAGCTGCCAAGGTTCAGTGTGAAGAAATGATCAAGGAACTGGAAGCCAAGGCTATCGAAGCACAGAGCAAGCTTGCAGCGGCAAATACGAAGGTATCTGAATTACTGATCGAATATAACTCAGTCAAACAGAAGGATGACTTTATTCAGGAGAATATAAGACGTATCCGTCTGGATGATGAGAAATTACAGGAAGAACTGGCATCCTATATAACACAGGTACAGGCGACAGGCACAGATATCACGAAGTTAGAAGAACAGGCAGAGGCGATCCGTAAGACGATCGAGAAAGATTCCGATGAAGTATCTGATCAGGAAGAACAGCTTGCAGCATATCATAAAGAACGGGATGATATGACAGCCAGTCATAAAGAATTCTTTGCGATCCGGGAAGAATTATCCGAGAAGATCGCAGGTTTGGAAAAGGCAGTATTCAAGCTTGATTCAGCGATTGAGAAGAATACGGAGAAGTCGGATGAGCTGTCAAATTATATGTGGGCAGAATATGAATTGACATTAAATATGGCGGTAGAGTTCCGGGATGAGGAATTAAACGATCTTTCATCCTTAAAGAAAGAGATCACCGCAGTAAAAGCAAAGATCAAATCACTTGGTGATGTCAATGTCAATGCGATCGAGGACTATAAAGAAGTATCAGAACGATATGAGTTTTTAAAGGGACAGCATGATGATATCGTTCTTGCAGAGAAGAATCTGTTAGATGTGATCGAGAAATTGAATGTATCCATGCAGGAACAGTTCAATACGAAGTTCAAAGAGATCCAGGTTATGTTCGACAAGGTCTTTAAAGAGCTGTTCGGTGGTGGACGAGGTGCACTGGAACTGGTCGATGATACCAATCTGTTAGAGACCGGTATCCGTATCATTGCACAGCCGCCGGGAAAGAAATTACAGAACATGATGCAGCTTTCCGGTGGTGAAAAGTCATTGACTGCGATTGCACTGTTATTTGCGATCCAGAGTCTGAAACCATCACCATTCTGTTTGCTGGACGAGATCGAAGCAGCATTGGATGATTCAAATGTAAGACGATTTGCACAGTATCTGAACCGATTGACAAAGGACACACAGTTTATTGTCATTTCACATAGAAAGGGAACCATGGAAGCAGCCGATATCCTGTATGGTATTACGATGCAGGAAAAGGGGGTATCCACTCTGGTATCCGTAAATCTGATCGAGAACGATCTGGACAAATAAGGAGGTATAAGCTATGGCTGAGGAAAAGAAGGGATTTTTCAAACGATTAAAAGAAGGACTCAGTAAGACAAGAAATAGTATCGTAGACAGTTTTTCTTCCGTGTTTGGAGCATCCCATATTGATGATGATTTTTATGAAGAACTGGAAGAGACATTCATCATGGCTGATATGGGATATGAGACAACGGAAAAGGTGATCGAGAACCTGAAAGAACGTGTCAAGGAGGCCAGGATCAAAGAACCTGCGGCATGCAAGGAACTGATCATCAATATCATAAGAGATCAGATGATGGTGGATGAAAGTGCATATGATTTTGAAAAGAAAAAATCAGTTATACTTGTGATCGGTGTAAATGGTGTCGGTAAGACAACTACGATCGGTAAGCTGGCAGCCCAGTATAAGAAGAGCGGTAAAAAGGTTCTGATCGCAGCCGCTGATACATTCCGTGCAGCCGCGATCGATCAGTTAAAGACCTGGGCGGATCGTGCAGGTGTAGAGATGATCTCTCATAATGAGGGCGCAGATCCTGCGGCAGTTGTATACGATGCGGTATCTGCTGCAAAGGCAAGAAATACCGATATTTTATTGATCGATACAGCCGGAAGACTTCATAATAAAAAGAACCTGATGGATGAGCTGGCTAAGATGCGCCGCATCATTTCCAGAGATTATCCGGATGCAAATGTAGAATCCCTGATCGTGTTAGATGGAACGACCGGACAGAATGCATTAGAGCAGGCAAGACAGTTCAGCAATGTAACGGAGATTGATGGTATCGTGATCACAAAGTTAGACGGTACAGCCAAGGGTGGTATCGCGATTGCAATTCAGGCAGAATTGAATGTTCCGGTTAAATTTATCGGAATCGGTGAGAAGATTGACGACTTACAGCGTTTTGATCCGTCCGCATATGTGGAAGCACTGTTCTCAGGCTTTGACGAAGACCGAAGCGAGATTGACATTCTTATGGATGAAGCTGATCTATAATTATGAAAATCGTGCAGTTTATTCTAGTAACTGTTTGAAAATAAAAAAGTAATGACAATGGTGGATAATAACTGTCTGAATATGAAATACAGAAAAAGGAGACTGACAATGGCAGAAGAACTTACATTAGAAAAATTTGAAGAGGCATATAATATAATTAAAAAAGTTGTTTTACCAACAAAGCTGGTAGAGAGCGAATATTACAGCAACCTGACAGGGAATAAAGTATTTTTTAAACCGGAAAATATGCAGCTTACCGGAGCGTATAAGATCCGTGGAGCATATTATAAGATCAGTACATTGACAGACGAAGAAAGACAGAAAGGTCTGATCACTGCATCAGCCGGAAATCATGCACAGGGTGTTGCATATGCAGCAAAAGCATATGGGGTAAAAGCAACGATCGTTATGCCATCGTCAACTCCTCTGATCAAAGTAAACCGCACCAAATCATATGGTGCAGAGGTTATCTTATATGGAGATGTATACGACGAATCCTGCGCATATGCATTAGAGCTTGCAGAAGATAAGGGTTATACCTTTATTCATCCATTCGATGATCTGGATGTTGCAACCGGACAGGGCTCTGTCGCAATGGAAATCATTAAGGAGCTTCCGTTTGTAGATTATATTCTTGTTCCGATCGGTGGTGGCGGACTGGCTACCGGTGTATCTACACTGGCCAAGATGATGAATCCGAATATCAAAGTGATCGGTGTAGAACCCGCAGGCGCAAATTGTATGCAGGTTTCTTTGAAGAATAAGAAAGTAACGACACTTCCAATGGTAGACACGATCGCAGATGGTACAGCAGTTAAGACTCCGGGATCAAAGATCTTCCCATACATTCAGAAGAATCTGGACGGTATCATCACAGTAGAAGACAATGAACTGATCGTCTGCTTCCTTGATATGCTGGAAAATCATAAGATGCTGGTTGAAAATTCCGGTCTGCTTACTGTTGCAGCCTTAAAGCATCTGAATGTGAAGGGACAGAAGGTTGTCAGCATCTTAAGTGGCGGTAATATGGATATGATCACATTTGCATCCTTAGTACAGCACGGACTGATTGCCAGAAGCCGTATCTTCACAGTTTCAACCTTGCTTCCGGATAAGCCGGGCGCATTGATGAATATTTCCAAGATTATTGCAGATTTACAGGGAAATATCATCAAACTGGAGCATAACCAGTTTGTATCGATCAACCGTAATTCGGCAGTTGAACTTGTGATCACACTGGAAGCATTTGGTCCGGAACATAAGCAGCTGATCATTAATACGCTCGCAGAACATGGTTACAGACCAAAGGAAAAAATGACAACAGGAATTTATAATTAATGATAAATGTAACTGTAAACGGAACAGAACAGATCAAATGTAATAAAGGAGATAATCTGTATCAGGTACTGACTGCGGCAGGATATGTCTTTGCAGGAAACTGCGGCATGAAAGGACGCTGTAACCGGTGTCTGGTATGGAATCAGGATACTGGCAGTTTTGTAAAAAGCTGCCAGTACATTGTAGATAGGGATATCTCGATACGGCTGGAGGAAGAACAGCTTACCGGTATTACAGGGCATAAGATGAATCTGCCAACCGAACAGAGAAAGAAGCCTGTTACTTCCGCATATGGCATTGCCATTGACATCGGTACGACTACGATCGGTATGGAGCTTGTGGATCTGAACGAGAAAGCGGTTAAATGCTCATTCAGTACGCTTAACTCACAGATCGCGACAGGTGCTGATGTCGTAGCGAGGATTCAAGCGGCAGATACAAAGGAAGGTCTGGAGCATCTGAGGTCACTTTTGTTTTCGGATATTCAAAAGGGTGTTGACCATATGCTTATAAATACGCCGGAAGCTGTAGATCATATCCGCAGATATGTTCTGGCAGGAAATGCAACGATGCTTTCGATCGCAGAAGGGCTTACGACAGAGAATCTGTTTGGATATCCGTTTACACTTAAGAATTCGGATATCCGGGTGATAGAACAGAATGACTTTATCGCTTCTCCATCTTTTGAGAATGCGGCTTCGGATGTTATCTGTCTGCCGAATATTGCGGCATTTTCCGGCGCAGATATTGCAGCAGGCGCAGTTGCCGCAGAGATTGATCGAGATTTCTCATATCGTATGCTGATCGATCTTGGAACAAACGGGGAGATCATTCTCTGTAATAAGGAATACGGAGTGGCGACCTCTGCTGCCTGTGGTTCAGCGTTTGAAGGATGTTTTCGTACAGCAAATGTATTCGGTTCGAATATATTTGACATGCTGGCATTATTGTTAAAACGGGGACAGATGGATGCGGAAGGAGTGCTTGCGGAACCGTATTTTGAATCCGGTATCTCGATGGGAAGCAACATGAAGATTGATATGGAGACGATTCGGGCATTTCAGCTTGGAAAATCAGCAATCCTTTCAGGAATCATGATGCTTGTAAGAGAGATCGGTATTGAGCTTTCCGATATTGCTGAAGTCTGTATTGCAGGAGGCTTTGGATTCCATCTAAATCTGACAAATGCAGTAACACTGGGACTATTCCCGCAGAGCTTTCAGGGGAAAATGAAGGTTCTTGGCAATACTTCACTTGAGGGCGCATATTTGTCCTTGATTGAACCGGGTTTTATTGATACAATAAACAGGTTTAAAGAGAAGATCCGGTATGTGGATCTGAGTAATCGTTCGGATTTTAATACAATATATATCGAGCATCTGCCGTTTCGGACATATTAGACCGGAATAAGTATGAAAGATAGAGTAAGCTGATATTCAGGAAGCTTTTTCATACATTTTGGAGATGCAGAGTTGAGGCGTAGAATATGGAATTACTGAGTATTGCCAGTGGTAGCAGTGGAAATTGCTATTATGTAGGCAATGAAGAGACACATCTGCTTGTAGATGCAGGCGTAAGTGGTAAGAAAATTGAAACAGCGTTAAATGAGATCGACCGAAAACCTTCTGATTTGAATGGAATTCTTGTAACACATGAGCATATTGATCATGTGAAAGGGCTTGGTGTTATGGCGAGAAAGCATGGCATACCGATCTATACAACAGGGGGAACAATCTCTGAGATTAAGAAAATGTCATCCGTTGGAACGATTGATGACAGCTTGTTCCATGAGATCGAACCGGATGAACCATTCTTTATCAACGATCTGTCGATCGATGCATCAGCGATTTGGCACGATGCCGCTGATCCGGTATGTTACAGTATCAGTGACGGAAAAAGTAAGTTTTCCATTGCAACGGATATGGGGAATTTTGATGACTATGTTGTAAATAAATTAAAGAATTCCGATATTATGGTGATCGAAGCAAATCATGATATACGGATGCTTCAGGCGGGACCATATCCATATTATCTGAAGCAACGTATTCTGGGAAACCGTGGACATTTGTCCAACGAGCGTTCCGGGCAGTTAATAAAAGCATTGTTAAACAGCCATATCAAAGCAATCCTGCTTGGACACCTGAGTAAGGAAAATAATTTTGAAGAGCTTGCATATGAAACGGTAAAGCTTGAGCTTTCAGATAATGAATATGCATCGGATGTCAGGGAATTCGGTCTTGAGGTAGCGAGACGCGACCGGCCCGGTGCTTTGCTCACAGTCGGGAATTAATGATGATGAACCGTTCATCAGTTATAAAAATACTATTTGAAGAAGATTCTTTTGCATATCAAAAGAATTTATTATAAAACCAAATAAATGGTGATATATAGGAGGATACATACATCATGAAAAAAAGAATTATTACAGTAGTTGGTAAAGACAGCATCGGAATCACAGCAAAGGTCTGTGTATACCTTGCAGAGAACAGTGTCAATATCCTTGATATTGCACAGACAATTGTAGGCGGGTACTTCAATATGATGATGGTCGTTGATATACAGGAATCTTCAAAGTCAACAGAAATTATCGCAAATGAACTGAAAGAGATCGGCGATGAGATTGGTGTACAGATTAAGGTACAGCATGAGAAAATCTTTGAAACCATGCATAGAATCTAAGATTTAGAATAGAAATAGGCGAAAAGAGGTCACACTATGATTAGTATAAATGAAGTAATTGAAACCAATGCCATGATCAGCAAGATGAATCTGGATGTCAGAACGATCACAATGGGTATCAGCCTGTTAGACTGCGTTGGTGCGGATGTAGGAGAAACCTGTGAGAAGATCTACACCAAGATCACAACCAAGGCAAAGGATCTTGTATTTATCGGAAATGATATCGGAAGAAAATATGGTATTCCGATCGTAAATAAAAGAATCTCGATCACACCGATCGCATTGATCGGAAGCTCTGTTTGTAAGTCAACAGATGATTATGTAACGATCGCAAAGACATTGGATAAGGCTGCAGATGCCGTAGGCGTAAACTTTATCGGTGGTTATTCCGCTCTTGTATGTAAGGGCATGACTCCATCCGATGAACTTCTGATCCGTTCCATTCCGGAAGCACTTGCATGTACCGGTAAGGTATGCAGTTCTGTAAACGTCGGTTCTACAAAGACCGGTATCGATATGGATGCTGTAAAACTGATCGGTGAAATGGTAAAAGAGACAGCAGAGCTTACAAAAGAGGAAGATTCCCTTGGATGCTGCAAGTTCGTAGTATTCTGTAATGCACCGGATGATAATCCGTTTATGGCTGGTGCATTTCACGGCGTTACTGAGGGCGATTGTGTTATCAATGTCGGTGTCAGCGGCCCGGGTGTTGTTAAGAGTGCGTTAGAGGAAGTTCGTGGTGAGAACTTTGAAGTACTGTGTGAGACGATCAAGAAAACAGCATTTAAGGTTACAAGAGTTGGACAGCTTGTTGCAAAGGAAGCATCCGAACGTCTCGGTGTTCCGTTTGGTATCGTGGATCTGTCACTTGCACCTACACCTGCAATCGGAGACAGTGTCGGTGAGATCCTTGAGGAGATCGGTCTGGAATATGCCGGTGCTCCGGGAACTACGGCAGCACTTGCCTTATTAAATGATCAGGTAAAGAAGGGCGGCGTTATGGCTTCTTCTTATGTTGGTGGTTTAAGTGGTGCATTTATCCCTGTCAGTGAAGATCAGCGTATGATCGATGCTGTATCAGCAGGTGCACTTTCCCTTGAGAAATTAGAGGCAATGACCTGCGTATGTTCAGTTGGACTTGATATGATCGCAATCCCCGGTGATACATCAGCAGCTACCATTTCCGGTATCATTGCAGATGAGATGGCACTCGGTATGATCAACCAGAAGACAACGGCTGTACGTCTGATCCCTGTTATCGGCAAGGGCGTTGGCGATCAGGCTGAATTTGGCGGACTGCTTGGCTATGCGCCAATTATGCCTGTCAACCAGTTTTCATGTGAAAAATTTATTAACCGTGGAGGCAGAATCCCTGCACCTATCCACAGTTTCAAGAACTAATTATATATAACGGAGAACAAAATGAGAAAGCTTGCATTATCAGATGAGATTTTAATGAGTATCGAAAAACCTGCCAGATATATCGGAGGGGAATATAACAGTGTCATGAAGGACAAGGAGCAGGTCGATGTCAGATTTTGCATGTGTTTCCCGGATGTGTATGAGATCGGAATGTCCCATCTCGGCATCCAGATTTTATATGACATGTTCAACCGGAGAGAAGATACCTGGTGTGAACGTGTCTATTCTCCGTGGCCGGATCTGCATAAAGTTATGAAAGAACAGCACATTCCGTTATTTGCACTGGAGTCTCAGGATCCTTTAAAAGAGTTTGATTTTCTTGGAATCACTCTTCAGTATGAGATGTGTTATACGAATATCTTACAGGTGCTTGATCTGGCAGAGATTCCGATCTGGTCGAAGGATCGGGAAAAGGGTGATCCGATCGTGATCGGAGGAGGTCCCTGTTCTTATAATCCGGAACCGATCGCTGATTTCTTTGATATTTTCTATATCGGAGAGGGCGAGACGGTATACGGAGATCTGATCGAATTATATAAAATCTATAAACATTCCGATATGACAAGAGAAGAATTTCTGATCAAGGTGTCGCAGATTCCGGGGCTTTATGTGCCGGCTCTTTATGATGTCACTTATCATGAGGATGGAACGATCGCATCATTTGGACCAAAATACGAAGAGGTCCCAAAGACGATCCTTAAGCAGGTAGTTACGGATATGTCATCCGCTGTCTATCCTGAGAAGCCGGTTGTCTCTTATATGAAGGTCACACAGGACCGTGTTGTATTAGAGATCATGCGGGGATGTATCCGTGGATGCCGTTTCTGTCAGGCAGGGATGATCTATCGTCCGACCAGACCAAAGGATGTAAACGTACTGAAACATTATGCAGAGGCTATGTTAGATAATACCGGTCAGGAGGAGATTACCTTCAGTTCGTTAAGTTCCAGTGATTATCAGTCGCTTCCTGAGCTTACGGACTGTCTGATTGAGAAGATGGACAACAACCATGTCAATATCTCTCTGCCATCCCTCAGAATCGATGCATTTTCCCTTGATGTTATGCAGAAGATTCAGGATATCAAGAAGAATTCCCTGACATTTGCACCGGAAGCCGGAACACAACGATTAAGAAATGTTATAAATAAAGGTCTGACAAAAGAGAATATATTAAATGGTTCGTTACAGGCGTTCCTTGGCGGCTGGAATAAGGTCAAGCTGTATTTTATGATGGGACTTCCGACAGAGACTTATGACGATATTACAGGTATTGCTGATCTATCAGAGGAGATCAGTGAGCTGTATTTTGCAAATATACCAAAGGAGAAGCGGGATGGCCGTGTCATGGTATCGGCTTCCGCCTCTTATTTCGTACCAAAACCATTTACACCATTCCAGTGGGCGCCGATGATAACACCGGAGGAATTCCAGAAGCGTGCGTATTTTGTTAAAGATAAATTCCGTGAAGCAAAGAACCACAAGAGCCTGAAATTCGCATACCACGAAGCGGATATTACGATCTTAGAAGGTTTGCTTGCCAGAGGTGACCGTAAACTCTGTCAGGTAATCTATGATGTCTATCAGTCCGGACAGATCTTTGATGCATGGACGGAATATTTTGACAAATCAAACTGGGATAATGCGCTTGAAAAGAATCATATTGATATCGGTTTCTACACCTATCGTGACAGAAGTGTGGATGAGATCCTTCCGTGGGATTTCATAGATATCGGAGTGACAAGAAAGTTTATGGAAAAGGAATGGGAGCGCGCACAGGCAGAGGTCGTTACACCAAACTGCCGGATGAAGTGTTCCGGCTGCGGCGCAGCGAAGTTTGGAGGAGGTGTTTGTTTTGAAAATAAGAATTAAATACTCCAAGCTTGGAAATCTGAAATTTATCGGTCATCTGGATGTCATGCGTTATTTCCAGAAGGAGATCCGCCGGGCAAAGCTGGATATCAGTTATTCCAAAGGTTATTCCCCACACCAGATCATTTCATTTGCAGCACCGCTTGCACTTGGGATTACATCGGATGGTGAATATTTTGATGCAGAATTTAATTCTGTGACAACTTCGGCTGAGATGATCGAAGCTTTAAATGCGGTATCCGTTGATGAGATACATGTTACGAAATGTGTGCAGATCCCGGAGAATGCAAAGAATGCTATGTCGATCGTTGCTGCATCGGATTATGAGATCACATTCCGGGAGCAGAATGATCTCAGTGAAAAACTGCTTGCTTCCGTTGAAGAGTTGAATAAACAGGACGAGATCATTGTATTAAAGAAAACAAAAAAGAGTGAAAAAGAAGAAAATATCCGTCCAGGTATTTTAAAGCTGGAACGGAGAGGTGACAGTATCTACATGCTGTTACAGACCGGAAGTGTCTATAATCTGAAACCGGAATTAGTGGTAAAGGCATTATATGACCTTTGCGGTGAGACCTATGATTTCTTCCGAATCTATATTCACCGACTGGAAACGTATTATGACAAAGACGGCTCGTTACAGCCGCTTTATATGGCAGGTGAAGAATTCTGATGAATAAGCTTGTAATAACAAATTATGAAGATCATATACTGGAAGCTCTTTATTCGGATGGAAAGCTGTCAGATCTGATGTTATTTGATCGACAGTCCATCTTATCAAATATCTATGTCGGCAAGGTGGAAAATATCGTGTCCAATATAGACGCAGCCTTTGTCGATATCGGTACAGGGCTTCCGTGCTATTACAGTATCACTGATAATAAACATATATTTTTAAATGCAAAAAAAGATTCTGTGTTAAAAGCCGGAGACGAGATTCTCGTACAGGTAAGCAAGGATGCGATCAAGACAAAGAATCCGGTCGCTACGTCGGAAATTGAATTGAAGACAGAAAATCTGCTTGTGAATACATCAGGCAGGATTGGTATATCCGGGAAGATCCGAAAGAAAGAGACAAGAGATCATCTGCACCAACTGGCGAAGAGAGTATTGCCGGATGGATTTGGCTGTATCTTACGAACTGTCTGTCAGGAGCTGCCGGATGAAGTTGTATTGTCGGATTTAAACGAACTATCTGAAAAATTAGAACAAATCATACAGACAGCAAAGACCAGAACCTGTTATTCCTGTCTGTATAAGAATGATGCGGAATATCTCGATTATTTTATATTAAAGCATAATGCAGGGCTTCAAGAGATCGTAACGGATCAGAAGGCGGTATTTGATGAATTCGAGACCTATCTGTCAGAGAAACAGATCACGGATGTGAAGCTTACCATGTATAATGATAAAAACTGTAATCTGATGACTTTATATAATCTGCCAAAAAATCTGGAAAACCTGAAAAAAGAACGGGTCTGGATGAAGTCGGGTGCCTACCTGGTGATCGAACAGACGGAGGCAATGGTCGTGATCGATGTAAATACCGGTAAATCGGTCGATAAACATTCCTTTGAGGAACATCTGCTCCGTATCAATTCTGAAGCGGCAGTCGAGGTATGCAGACAGTTGAGACTGCGGAATCTGTCAGGGATCATCGTAGTTGATTTTATAAATATGAAACAGCCGGACTCGATGGATGTTATAAAAGATATCCTCGAACAGGAGCTTGCAAAGGATTCTGTTCCTGCAGCATTTGTGGATGTTACTAAGCTTTCTCTGGTGGAACTAACCCGAAAAAAAATTCGCAAATCGCTGAAAGAACAGTTGACAAAATAAAACCAAAATGGTAGAGTATACTAGTGTGCCGCACAGTGAGGTATAAGTTCGCATATTTTATGCGACACCACAACTGGCGAGTTTGATTAAGGAGGTAAACCCTATGTACGCAATTATAGCAACAGGCGGTAAGCAGTACAAGGTAGCTGAAGGAGACGTAATCAGAGTTGAGAAGCTTGGAGCAGAAGCTGGCAGCGAAGTAACATTTGACGACGTTATTTTAGTAAGTACTGATTCAGACGTTAAATGTGGTGATGCAGTTGCAAACGCAACCGTTACAGCATCTGTAATTGGTGATGGCAAGGCTAAGAAGGTAGTTGTTTACAAGTACAAGAGAAAGACTGGCTATCATAAGAAGAATGGTCACAGACAGGCTTATACACAGGTTGAGATCAAGTCAATCAACGCATAATCTGTTATGATAAAGGTAACCATTTATAAAAAAGCTAATTCAGATACAATGGGATTTTATGTATCCGGTCATGCAGGATATGCAGATTCAGGATCTGATATCGTATGTAGTGCTGTATCGGCACTTGCGATCACGGTTGTGAATTCTGTTGAACGCTTTTGTGAGGAAGCATTTCATGTAGACAGCAATCAGAAAAACGGAGATATGAAGTTTCTGTTTGATGAACAGCCGGGACATGATGCCTTACTGATCATGGGAGTGTTTGAGACAGGTATTACGGATATCAGTGAATCCTATAGTGATTTTGTTTGTATAACCTTTAAGGAGGTGTAATTGAAATGATGAAGATGGAACTTCAGTTTTTTGCTCATAAAAAAGGTGTGGGTTCTACTAAGAACGGCAGAGATTCCGAGTCTAAGAGATTAGGAGCTAAGCGCGCTGACGGTCAGTTCGTTAAGGCTGGAAACATCCTTTACAGACAGCGTGGAACAAAGATTCATCCAGGTCTTAACGTTGGTATCGGCGGAGATGATACATTATTCGCTACTGCTGATGGTATCGTTAGATTTGAGAGAAAGGGTAGAGATAAGAAGCAGGTTTCTATTTACCCTGTAGTAAATGAGTAATATTACTTAGTTTATGCATGTTATTAGCCGGAGTAAATATAGTTTATTCCGGCTTTTTCTTTACATACGGATGTATGTATAAAGGAGGAAAGCAATGTTTGCAGACAGAGCCAGAATATTTATCAGAGCAGGAAAAGGCGGAGACGGACATGTATCCTTCCGTCGTGAGAAATACGTGCCGGACGGAGGTCCGGATGGCGGAGATGGCGGCAAAGGTGGAGACGTGATCTTTGTAGTAGATGAAGGTTTGAACACCCTGACTGATTTCAGACATATAACAAAGTACAGAGCACAGGATGGCGAACCGGGCGGTAAGAGAAACTGTCATGGCGCAAATGGTGCAGATGTTGTATTAAAAGTTCCGCCAGGAACTGTCATTAAGGATTCTGAGACAGGAAAAGTGATCCTTGATATGGCAGATAAGAAAGAACCGGTCGTACTGTTAAAGGGTGGACGAGGTGGACGAGGTAACCGTAATTATGTTACGTCAACCATGCAGGCTCCAAAGTACGCACAGCCGGGACAGCCGGCAAAAGAATTGATCGTCGATCTGGAACTTAAGTGTATCGCAGATGTCGGTCTTGTTGGTTTCCCAAGCGTAGGTAAATCAACCTTCCTTGCAAGAGTTACAAATGCAAGACCAAAGATTGCAGAATATCATTTTACGACACTGACACCAAATCTTGGTGTTGTAGATCTCGGAGAGCATAATGGATTTGTTATCGCGGATATCCCGGGAATCATCGAAGGCGCAGCAGAGGGGGTCGGACTTGGTCTGGAATTCCTGCGTCATATCGAACGTACAAAGGTGATCATCCACATTGTTGACGCAGCTTCGATCGATGGCAGAGATCCGGTCAATGATGTAAAGATCATTAATGAAGAATTGAAAAAATACAACAAGGATATCGAAAGCCGTCCAACGGTTATAGCGGCAAATAAGATCGATGCCTTAGATGAGATCGGTTACGAGACTGTGATCGAGATGTTAAAGGAAGAATTCGAAAAAGACGGTGTGAAGATATTCCCGATCTCAGCAGTATCCGGTAAGGGTATTTCCGAGCTTTTATGGTATGTCAACGACCTTGTAAAGAATGCACCGGATGATGTAGTCGAATTCGAACCGGAGGTTGATCTCGATTTCCATGATAATCCGGATCTTCCTTTTGAGGTCAGCTACAATGAAGAAGATGACGTATATGTGATCGAGGGACCTCGTATTGAACGTATGCTTGGATATACGAATCTGGAATCAGAAAAAGGATTTGAGTTCTTCCAGAAATTCTTAAAGACAAACGGTATCTTAGACCAGCTGGAAGCGCTTGGAATCGGCGAAGGCGATACCGTTCGTATGTATGGACTGGAATTTGACTATTATAAATAAAGATAAATGTGATAACAAACCGGCAGGTGATTCTGCCGGTTACAGGATATAAGTTAGGAGTATACTATGACAAGTAAGCAGAGAGCATATTTAAAAGGACTGGCAATGAATATCGATCCGATCTTAAACATCGGTAAGAGTTCCCTGACACCGGAATTTACACAATCTGTAAATGAAGCGTTAGAGGCAAGAGAGCTGGTTAAGATCTCAGTATTAAAGAATTGTCTGGATGATCCGAGAGAAATGGCTTCCATGATCGCAGAACGTACCAAATCAGAAGTCGTTCAGGTCATTGGCCGTAAGATCGTATTCTATCGTCCATCCAAAGAGCATAAGAAGATCGAGCTCCCAAAATAATATGAAAGATCAGAATATGAAGATTGGTATTTTAGGCGGCAGCTTTAATCCGGTTCATAACGGCCATCTGGAGCTTGCAAAACAGGCTCTGGAGCAGTTTGCACTGGATCAAATCTGGCTGATGCCGAATCATATCCCGGCATACAAGAAGTGGGACAGATCGGTTACAAATGAAGACAGACTCCATATGGTAGAGCTTGCAGTAAAGGATCATGACGGACTTTGTTGTTCGGATCTGGAATTACAGCGTGGCGGAGTTACCTATACCATTGATACACTGGTACAGCTGCATGAACAGTATCCGGATACGGAATGGTATTTCATTATGGGTGGGGATTCGATCCTTGCATTTGACACCTGGAGAGAGCCGGACAGGATTCTTTCTCTTTCCAAACTGATCGTTACAACGAGAGATCAGATCCAGGCAGAAGATGTCGATGCTAAGATCCGGCATTTAAAGAAACTATATGCAGATGCGGATATCAGACAGATGCAGATCCATCCGGTTGATGTGTCATCGTCCAGCATCCGGGAAGCCATTAAAAATGGACAGGATATATCAGGAGCCGTACCAATGGCAGTATACCGCTATATTAAGGAATATGGGCTATATCAGACGGATGAAAACCTTGATCAATAGACAAATAATTGACGCAGATTGGTAAAACAGTATAATATAGTTCAGGAACAATTTACAGGAGAAGGGGCAGAACAATGAACAGACAGGAAATGAGAGAGAAACTTCAGAAGAAACTGACAGATCGAAGATTTGAGCATTCGTTAGGGGTAGAATATGTATCAGGCTGTCTGGCTATGGTACATGGTGTAAATGTAGAAAAAGCACTGACTGCAGGACTGTTACATGATTGTGCAAAGTGCCTTTCACCGGAAGAAAAGATCGAGCGTTGTACGAAGAATAATCTTCCGATCAGCGAATGTGAATATAATAATCCGGAACTCTTACATGCCAAGCTTGGGGCATTCTACGCAAGAGAAAAGTACGATGTAAAGGATCCGGATATCCTGTCTGCGATCGCATGTCATACCACCGGAAAACCGGCAATGAATATGCTTGAGAAGATCCTGTTTGTTGCAGACTATATCGAGCCGAACCGGAAACCATTAAAGGAGATCGAGGAGATCCGGAAGGAAGCATTTACCGATATTGACAAATGCATCGTTCATATACTGAAAAATACTTTATCGTATCTTGAGACCACAACGGATGATACTGATCCGATGTCAATCGATACCTATAATTATTATGTTGCTCATCAATCGGTAGCGGATAAGCTGAAAGAAGACGATATTTAAACAGGCAACAATAAATAAACGGATGGGGTACAATATTAAAATCAATATACAGAGCAGGAGGAGCGTCATATATGAATACAGCACAGGAAATGGCAGCAATTGTTTATAAAGCCCTGGATGATAAAAAAGCCTTTGATATTAAGATACTTGATATTAAAAAGATCTCTGCTGTAGCTGATTATTTTGTTATTGCAGACGGAACAAACAAGAATCAGGTACAGGCGATGTGTGACAGTGTGGAAGAAGAAATGCACAAAGCCGGATATTCTTTAAAAAGTGTGGAAGGATATTCACAGGGAGGATGGATTTTGTTAGATTATTATGATATAATTGTTCATATCTTTTCGGATGAGGCACGCAGATTCTATGATATCGAACGCATCTGGAATGATGCAGCCGATGTAACAAAGGATTTACTTTCATAGATATGTTTTTGGGGTAGGTATGAACGATAACAGATTATTAAAAGACAATTATATAAAGATCAATCATATAGCAGCGAAGTGTATGCGTTTTTTTGTTGCACTGATAGTTGCGTTATGGGCATTTGCATTTTTCAGCAGAGAATGTAACCTTGTAGTGGTTACGATATGTATGGTTCTCTGCTGTATTTTTTCGCTTATTCCGACACTTGTTATTGACTTTTTCAAGCATGACAGGAATGAGGCAATCAAATATGTAGTCATATGTATCGCAGTTTTTAACTGTATGATATTGAGCTCTGTATTTTCCCATATGGCACTGGTTGTCTGGATCTTTCCGATCCTGCTGACATCGTTATATTATAATAAGACGCTGGTCGTATTTACTGCGCTGATGTCTACTGTCGGTGTTATCCTTGCAGATTTTATCAATCTTACATACTGTGATTTCATGGTTGCGCCGATTTATCTGGACTATACAGACAGCATGGTCTTATCGGTATTTCCATGTGTGATCACGATTCTGATCCTGTCACTCGTTGCATATTTCATTGTATCCAGAAACTCTACGATGCTGAATTCCGTAATTGATAACGCAGAAGAAGTAAAGAGCAATCAGAAAGAGCTGATATTTGCATTTGCTGAATTATCCGAGAGTAAATCCAAATATACAGGAGAACACATCAAACGTGTAGCAGATTACATGCGGGTGCTCGGAAAGGCATCCGGTTTTGATGATGATTACGTTGATAAGCTGTCAACGGCTGCCATGATGCATGACATCGGAAAGCTTATGATCAGTGAGGAGATCCTGGATAAGCCCGGTAAACTGACAGATGAAGAATTTGCGATTATGAAAAGTCATGTTCTCTATGGTGATGCACTTCTGGAGCATTGTCCGGGTGAGATCATGCAGATTGCAAGAACGATTGCAAAGGAGCATCATGAACGCTGGGACGGAACAGGATATCTAGGTATGAAAGGTGAGGAGATTGCCTATATCAGCCGTTTAATGGCGGTATGTGACGTTTTCGATGCACTTACCTCTGAACGGTACTACAAGCGCGGATGGTCCGTAGAAGAGACGTATAATGAGATCGTAAGCCTGTCCGGAAAGCATTTTGATCCACAGGTTGTAGAGCTGTTCAAGCAGAACTTTGATGCATTCAAGGAGATCGCAGAGAGACAGCCGGATAAACAGGTATATTAATTAAAGATGATATAATAAAATGCACCTCTTAATTGATATTCCCCTTGTCGAGTAGACAGGTGGAATATCAGTTTGTCAGGTATTTGTTATGCCTGATATCGTTTGAGGTGCATTTTTATAAAAAATTTGAACAAATTAAGTATGATTAGATAAAATTGCGGAACAGACCGATCACACGGCCTAGGATCTCGCAATGTTCGACAAGGATCGGATCCATATAATCATTTTCCGGCTGTAACCGGACATAACCATTTTCTTTATAAAATGTCTTAACTGTTGCAGAATCCTCGATCAATGCAACGACGATTTCGCCATTTCTGGCAGAAGAGCACTGCTCAACAATTACAAGATCCTTTTCATAAATACCTACATTGATCATACTGTCACCTTTTACACGAAGCATAAAGGTCTGGTTATTCGTATTATGAATATATTCCGGTGGAACAGGGAAATAGTCTTCGATGTTCTGTTCAGCAAGGATAGGCTGACCACAAGAAACCGTTCCAACGATAGGGATGTTTACCAGTTCCCGTTTGGTAAGTGAAAAATCATCGTCTATGATCTCAATTGAGCGGGACTTTGTCAGATCCCTTCTGATATAGCCCTTTGCCTCTAATGATGATAACTGAGCATGTACAGAAGAAGTAGACTTCAGATCAACAGCCTGACAGATTTCTCTGATTGATGGCGGATACCCCTTTGCAAGAATCTCATGACGTATATATTCAAGGATCTGCGTCTGCTTATCCGTGAGCTTTTCTTTACCCATATGTAAATCCTCCTAAATGTATTTAAAAAGTTATATAAATAATAGTAGCACACAATTGTTTGTTTTGCAAACAAATGTTCTTCTTCTTGCGTACTTTTTTTTCCCCATCCATATTGGTATTATAAAGGAGTCATTGGGATATGACGAATATATTTTCGAATAATCCATACAAATGTTCGAAAATATATTGACAAATGAACAACTGTTCGATATAATTTATTCAAACATTTGTTCAGAGAATTATATTATATATAGAATTAAGTTTTAAGGAGGAAGAGAACATGAAGAACGTAGTAAGATTTATCAGTACAAAGAAGATTTTCATTATAGCAGGTATTATTCTGGTTACAGTATTGTATATCCTTATATCACATAAGGATTCACCAGCAACCAGCGCATCGAACGCAAGTAAGAAATATTATAAATGTATCACCATAGAAGAAGGAGATACCCTTTGGGACATCGCAAATGAATACAAGACGGAAGAGTATGCTTCTACACAGGATTATATCGATGAAGTGCTTGTGATGAATAATCTGAATACAGATGTCATCGTAGATGGAACTAATTTACTGATTCCATATTATAAAGTAAATGATTACGAATAAATAATAAAAAGTATCTGTTATGTAATGTTATATTGACTGTCTGTTTGAATCAAGATTTACCATATAACATAAAAACAGATACTTTTTATTTTTAAAAACAGGAGTATATATATAATCATAAAACAAGTATAGAATACAGAATAAATTCTATACTTAAATGCGATTATCTGGCATCTTTATTGTAAAGTCTTGGATTGTCAATCTTTACAGGCCAGCCATCCAGAGTTCCTCGTTCAATAGCGGAAAAAATCCGTTGTTTGCAACCGGGAGTTTCCTTTTCCAGCTCCGCCAGTGCCTGTTTTGCATATTCACGTTTCGTATATCCATCGGCAGGACATGGACTTTTAATCACAGGAAGCTGCATATCATTTTTAAAAGAGATAATTTCACCTTCGTTTATATACATAAGAGGGCGAATAACCATCAATTTGCTTTTATCCAGATATGTTTTTGGTGAGAAAGTATGGATTCTGCCTTCGAATAATAAGGACATTAAAAAGGTTTCAATAAAATCATCCTTATGATGCGCATAAGCGATCTTATTACATCTGAGATCATTTAGTTTCTGATTTAATGCACCTTTTCGCATTTTCGCGCATAGAGAACATGGATTTTTCTCTTTACGGATATTAAATACAATATCATATATTTCTGTATCTACAATATAATAAGGAACATAAAGTTCTTTGCATAATTGTTCGATCTTTGTAGTATCAAAATTATCAAAACCGAGATTAACTGTAATAGCGATCAGATCAAATTTTTTTGGATAGAATCGTCGTAATTCAGCCAGAGCATAGAGTAAAGTCAGGCTGTCCTTACCACCAGAAATTCCAACTGCAATTTTATCACCATTATCGATCATTTCATATGAATCGATGGCACGTCTAGTATAACTTAATAACTTTTGTAATTTCATATAATTACCTCAAAATGATAAGATTTGTTTCATAACCGTGTATATTATACTTATAAATGAAATTTGTTTCAAGGAGATATCTATACAATTCTTCGAAAGACAATCTTAACAACATATGAAGGAAATTCTACAAGAATAAAACGGATTTTTATTTGATATGAAATAAAGAATTGCATTTGGAGTCAGAGTGTGATATAACTAATTTAACAGATACAACTATTCGCTAAACTCAGGTTTTACGAAAAGTTGCATCGGAATAATAGGAAGGTAAATCTATTATGGCAAATGAATATACAAATGACATCAATATAAAAAATACAATTTCACTAAGAGATATTCTTGCAGAGCTTCCTTCATATGTCAAGGTTGTCTTTCGAGGAATTGAAAATAAGGCTTCATCCAGAACGCGACTTGGTTATGCCATCGACATAAAGACATTTTATAACTTTTTATGCAGCGAATGTCCACAGTTTCGTGGACGTAAGCCGATCGATATCACCTTGGATGATATTTCAAGGCTTGAGGCTGAAGACATCGAGGAATATCTGGAATATTTGAAATATTATGAAAAAAACGGAAAGATCTATACGAACGGTGAACAGGCAATTAAACGTAAATTATCGGCTTTACGTGTATTCTATGCATATCTCTATAAAAATAACCGTATAAGTTCAAATCCGGCTGAAAAAGTAGATATGCCAAAGATTCATGGAAAAACAATAACCAGATTAGACATAAATGAGATTGCGGATTTTTTAGATGCTGTTGAATATGGTGATCATTTAACCGAGCACCAACAGGCATATCATGCAAAAACAAAGGTTCGTGATCTTGCAATTCTAACCCTTATGCTGGGAACCGGCATAAGGGTATCGGAATGTGTCGGCATCGATCTGAATGATGTGGATTTTAATAATGGTCGAGTGAAGGTGACCAGAAAAGGCGGTTATGAATCTTATGTCTACTTCGGTGATGAAGTTACAGATGCTTTAACGGATTATTTTGAGGAACGCAAACATATAGAGCCGGTGTCCGGACATGAAAATGCTCTCTTCTTATCCAGTCAGAGAAAACGAATGTCTGTTCGTTCTGTTGAAATGTTGGTGAAGAAATATTCTGAAGGTGTTATCCCTATGAAGCATATCACTCCACATAAATTAAGAAGTACCTATGGTACAGAATTATACAGGGAAACCGGTGATATCTATCTGGTTGCTGATGTCCTTGGACACAGTGATGTAAATACGACAAGAAAACATTATGCAGATATGGATGAGGACAGACGACGAAGTGCAAGAAATCGTGTTCAGTTGCGGGAAAAACGCGACAATTAAAAAATGCGCTGAGTTTTTCTCAGCACATTTTTCATTATGTAATATCATTTGTCATTTATCCGAGCCATAAAGTATTATCAAGAATACCTGTATGAATGGTTATTAATTATATGTATTATATATTGCATTAATATTTGGTAACGGCATCGTATAACATATCTACACAATTATCAATTCCAAACTGGCTGGAATTCAGGCAGATATCGTAGCCTTTCATCTCGCCCCAACGCTTGGATGTGTAATAGTTGTAGTAAGATGCACGTGACTTATCTTCTTTACGGATCAGATCCTTAGCTTTCGCATCAGTCAGTTCATATTTCTGCGCAATACGTTTTATACGATCATCGATATCAGCATATATAAATGCATTTACAATATTGGAATAATCTCTTAAAGCATAATCGGCACAACGACCTACAAATACGCAGGAACCATCTTTTTCCGCAATAGATTTGATCGTGTCAAATGCAGCCAGGAATACCTTATGATTCAGTGGTAACTCGCCGGATGTTCCGAATCCCAATGAATACGGATCCATTACCAATGTATAGAGAAAACTGTTTGTTGGTTTCTCGTCAAAATTCTCAAATAATTCTTCGCAGATGCCACTATCTCTTGCCGCTATCTTTAAAAGTTCCTTATCATAAAATGGAATACCAAGCTTTTCAGCAAGTTTCTGTCCGACTTCTCTTCCGCCACTTCCGAACTGTCGTCCTATTGTAATGATTTTATTGCAAGCCATAATAAAAGCCCCCTTTGCAAGTATGATTTTAATTTGCTATAAATAATAAACAACTGTTTTCTGTATAAAAACTATAAATTTGTTTACTTTTTATAATAAAAATTATAACATTTCCACAAAAAAATGTAAATCAAAAAATTCGTTTTATATTAAAATTAATATAAAACGAATTTTAAAGCTCCAGTTGTTTTAACAGTTTCTGGAAATACTCAGGGAGTTCACTTGAAAATTCCACATATTCTTTTGTAGACGGATGAATAAAACCAAGTACACCGGCATGAAGTGTCTGCCCCTGCAGGTGATATGGCTGATTTTTAGGTCCATATACGGCATCTCCTAAAAGCGGATGCTTGATATATGCCATATGGACACGGATCTGATGTGTCCGTCCGGTTTCCAACTGACATTCGATCAGACAGAAATTGTTTTTCAGTTTTTTCAGAACTTTATAACGGGTGACTGCATGTCTGCCATTCTTATAATTAACCGCCATTTTTTTACGTTCGGTTGGATGTCTTCCAATCGGAAAATCTACCATACCTTCATCTTCTGTAAAATAATTATAGCAGATCGCATAGTATTTTCTTGTAATCGAATGAACGGCAAGCTGCTCCGACAGAAAATTATGTGCAGCATCATTTTTGCAGACAACAAGAAGCCCGGTTGTGTCCATATCAATTCGATGCACGATACCGGGACGAAGTTCTCCGTTAATGCCAGATAAAGAATCCTTGAAATGATACATCAGACCATTTACCAGTGTTCCGGAATAATGTCCGGGAGCCGGGTGAACGACCATGCCCTTTGGTTTGTTTACAATGATGATATCATCATCTTCATATACGATATCAAGCGGAATATCTTCCGGTTCAATTTCTACAGGTGAAATATCCGGAATCGTAATATCTATTTTGTCACCAGACGCGATTTTCAAGCTTGGTTTTGCCTTTTTATCATTCACCAGTACATTTCCATCATCTAACAGTTTTTTCAGAAATGAGCGCGAATAATCGTCAAAGTAATCGGCTAAACTTTTATCAACCCGTTTGCCTTTCCAGTTTTCATCTGCTTCAATATTATAAGTTTCCATATATTATTCCTGCTTTGAATCTTTCTTTGACTTTCCAAATAGATCGTCCAGTTCATTATCCTTGTATTTGAACAGGATAAAAACCAACAGGATGATCATACTACAGGTTACATAGATATCTGCAACATTAAAGACCGGAAAATTGATCAGACGGAAATCAAACATATCTATTACATAACCAAGACGGATACGATCGATCATATTTCCGGCAGCTCCGGAAAAAACAAAAATAAATAAAATCCGAAGATCTTTGTACTTATTCAGCTTTAACATCCGAACATAAAAATATACAAGAAATGCCAGAACAAGAATGGTTATTGCCAGCAGAAAATAACGCTTTCCCTGCAAGCTGCCCCATGCAGCTCCTTTATTTTGAATATATGTAATATGAAAAACCTGTTTGATAACAGGTTTTGTGTCATATAAAGCCATATGACTTGTGATCAGAAATTTCACAAACTGATCCAGTCCGATCAAAAGAAGTATACTTATACATGCAAGAATACTGTTTTTTTTCATTATCGTTACCTTTCTGGAGTATATCTTTTATTAGCAATTCCCTGTCCGACATTCATTCAGACAGGGAATTAAAGAAAAATTCTATTATATTATTCGTTTCTGAATTTGAATGGATCAACAAATGATCCACCACCTAAATTTTTTGTGTAAACAGAAGAATCACTGGCAACATTGCCGCTGCCTGCACTTCCACCAAGTGTGGAATCGCCCATTCCTGAGCCTCCGCCACCGCCGAGTGTAGATTCTTCTCTGCCCTGAGGATCTCCTCCAAAGGATGCAAAGGAACCTGATCCAGCGTTTTCACTGCCAGATGAACCTGGTGTATAGACGGCAGCATTTCCGTTGAAATACTTGGCATCCTTCATGATCTCATCAAAGTCTACTCCCAATTCTTCATTAATTGGATTGGTAGCAAGAAACTGAAGATGAGAATCCATCAGATTTTTAAATGCCATTGTATAATCACGATACTGCTGTTTGATTCCTTCAATGCTGTCTTCAATCCGATCCAGCTCTTCCCGTGCCTGATGAACTATGTTATTTGCCTTGATTTTGGCATCATTTTCAATGATTTTAGCCTTGTCATTTGCATTCTTCGTAGCTTCTTCTGCATTCTTCTCTGCAAGCATAAGTGATTTCTGAAGCTTCGATTCTGTTGTTCTGTAATGAACCAGACTATCGGTAAGTGTTTTTACCTGATTTGTTAATTCAGCATTAGACTTATATAATTCCGTATAACTCATGACAACAATGTCAAAAAATGAGTCAACATCTTTTTTTGTATACCCCATGCCATGCTGAAATTTCTTTTGTTGTAAATCAACAGGTGTAAGCATTTGTAATCCTCCCTATCATACCTTCAGAATATGTTGATACAGACTGATATCAAAATTGACTTAATATTTTCCTAATTCAGGAGAAAGAAAAGCATCATTTAATAACTCTTCTCTGAGATCGCCTGATACATAGATGTCAGCAGGTGCTGCAATAAATATATTACCGGATATCGCCTGTAATGAACCATCTAAGGAATAACATGCGCCGGCAATGAAATCAATGATACGCTGGGCTGTTGATAACTCCATACCTTCCATATTGATCACAATCGCCTGACCACCCTTTAAATGGTCAATGATCATCTGGGCATCATCAAATTCATCTGGTTTAATAACAAATACCTGCTGGGAACCTCCCTGGCTTCTGTTGTTAAAAGATACAAGTTTTGAATTGCCTGATGATGCTGGAGCTGATGTTCTGGCAGCTTTTGTAAATTTCTGTTTTTTTGCAGGCTGGGCTGCTGTCTGTGATGCAGCGGTAAAGGAAGATGCACGTCCGTTTACAGCTTTGGTCTTTGGAACATAATCCTCTTCGAAATCCTCTTCGTCATCGTCATCATATTCATCATCTTCAAATAAATCATCTTCATATTCATCACTGGACTCATCTACTTTGAAAAAATCCAGAAAGCTTTTTTTTCCATTCTTTGCCATAATGGTTCTCCTTTAAATATTATAATTTCTTTCACCGAAGATACCGGTTCCAACTCGGACCATGGTAGCACCCTCCTCGACAGCTACTTCATAGTCGTTTGTCATACCCATTGATAAGACATTCATATGAACATTATCAATGTTTTTAGAATTGATGTCAAGTAATAATTCCTTAAGGCGACGGAAGTGCACGCGATTCTCTTCCGGATTGGCTACAAATGGTGCAATCGTCATCAGTCCATCAATATGTATATGAGGAAAGTCTTTGATCTGCCGGATCAAGTCTTCCGTTTCCTCAACGGATACACCAAACTTGCTTTCTTCCCCTGCAACATTTACTTCTATTAAAACAGGAACAACAACATTATGCTTTGCTGCTTCTTTTTCAATCGTTTTTGCAAGATTCACGGAATCAACAGAATGTATCAGGCAGACCTTATCAACGATATATTTGACTTTGTTCGTCTGCAGATGCCCGATCATATGCCATTTGACCGGTCTGGATATATGTTCATATTTATCGACCAGTTCCTGAACCTTGTTCTCTCCAAAATTTTCAGCATCTGTATTCTGTAATAATTCTTCAATATCACTTAACGGTTTGGTCTTGCTGACAGCGATCAGAGTAACCGCATCCCTGTTCCGACCAGCCCGTCTGCATGCTTCTGTGATCTTTTTATCTACGCTTTCATAATTTTCCTGTAACATCATTCATCACTCCTAATATATGATCTGTTTTTCCTTTACGGAGGTGGCATCCAATGCGATCCTGTCGTAAGCGGAGATACCATATGCGGTATTTGGATCAATGATCGAATAATCATCACCATCTACAATAACATCGATCTGCTTAAATACTGCAGAACCTTGTGTAACGCAGAAAACACCTTTTAATTTGTATGTGCCGGCGGTAGATGTGTTAAATGTAATATCTGATTCGTTTGCTGCAAGAACGGTATTATCATCTATATCTGCCGGGTCCACATAACAGAAATGATCATCTGTAAAATATATAGTAGGGGATATCTGTTCAACCGAAGTTGTCCCATCCGCTGTTAATACGATCTTATTAAAATATTTTTTCTCGGTTGTTCCGCTTCCTCCAGTCAGATAGCTGACTGGGATCATCAGAACATCCTTTTCGGTAATCGCTGAATTCGGAATCTTTAGTCCTTTTGTTTCTGAGAATACAAATGTGATATTCAGATAACGATCAGCGACATATTCTGCCAGATAACGGTGCATATTTATAATAATGAAATAATTTCCATCCTGTTCAACTGTTTCATACTTTGCAGATAACCGTCTGGATGAATCATTGATTGTAAACCGGATTGTTTCGTTCTTTTTGATTTTTGCATATTCTTCTTTCGTAAGCATGACTGCAATCTTCCAGTTTTCATCATCTATGATCTTATATATAGGTTTCCCGGACTCAACCACATCGCTTTTTTTCAACATTTCTTTGGTATATTTTGTTTTATCAAAATCATCTGCTGAAAGATTGTTGATATCATAACCTTCAAAGCCATCCATGTAATAGGTTACAATACCGCTGACATTTGATTTCGAAGCTGAAAAAGTTGAATCAAATGACTGGTTTGAAGATAACTGCTCAAGCGCCATATCTTCATACATTTCCAGAACCTTATTGTCCATGGAATTTTTAAATTCATATACTTCTGAAAAATCTGACGGTGAAAATCCTGCTTTAAAAATCTGAATCTGTTTGCTCAGATCTTTATAATCATTATCGGATAACACACTGCTTCCGCTATTTTGAACATCAAACAATGCATCCTGCATGGAACCGGTTTCATCAACAGAATATACACTGGCACCCTTTGCAACTTTTTCGCCATCCCGGATATAATAGCAGACATATCCGGAGGTAGAGCTGTAATTCAAAGTTTCTTTTCTCACAGCAAGTCCGGTGGCAGTAAAATTCGTATCATAATTGCTCTCTTCCACCTGAAATACACTCAGATCATGGTCACCAAGCGACATAATGATACGAATCAACATGTATACAAACATAATTGCAAATATGACAAATCCAAAACTGATCTTCACCGGCTGCCATTTTCTCTTCTTTCTTCTTATGGAAGCCATATATATCTCCTTTTACTCCATATAATATATGCGTATAAGACAGTTGATATGGAACTATAAAGCAGCAATGATATTATCTTTATATTCGTCCGGAACATCGGAACTGTCTGTTGCAAAACATATTATAATACTGATATTAAATTTCTCACTGATATTATTAATGATATCCAGTGCTACTTTTACCTGCTCTTTATTGACATAAGCAACAGATGTAAAATTATCAATGTAAATCTTCTCTATATCTTTTGTCTGGGAAATTATTCCGAGAACAAACCCTGCAAACATCTCCAGATTATTAACTTCATAATTAGTGCAGTTGATCATATGGACACGATTACTCAGCTCATATAAGTGCTTGTTATTATTGTCGATAAATACAACAGAACCTGCTACAACCTTTACTTCATTATTGACCTTGTCAATTAAAACCTTTGTCTTTCCTTTTCCTTTATCACCTGTAATAATCTGAATCATAATAAACCTCCTGAATGATTTAAAATATATTAAAACAGTTATTTGATTAACTGTTTATTTTGCAGTATTGATCAACATTGTCATATCATTATATAACGTACTACGGTCTTCTGCACCTGCGATAACAGCGATATATTTGTCGCCGGTATCATCCTTTACAAATTCAAGGATCAGACAATTACCCGCAGCCGTCGTCGTTCCCGATTTCCAGGATCCCAAAGAATATCCTTCCGGGAACTGAAATTCACCTGAAATATATCCATTCGTTGCTTCTAATGTAACGCTTCTTGTTTCACCATTTGCATCTGTATATGTAAAATCATAAGATGTCAGGGAATCAATCAGATATGCCAGATCATGTTTGATAAATTCTGAAAAGATCAGATAAAGATCATATGCAGTTGTATAATGGTCATCCGAATGCAGACCGTGGCAGTTCACAAAATGCGTATTCGTAGCTCCAAGCTCATATGCCCGTTCATTCATTTTTTCAACAAAGGCATCTTCGCTGCCGGCAATCCGTTCTGCTAAAAGAACACCACAATCATTATAGGAACGGATCAGCAATCCGTATAACAGGTTCTTAACTGTAACTTTACATCCTTTTGTCAGGTCACTAGCTCCGACGTTATTTTCCTGAAAGGTAACGGTATGACTTAAAGTAATGGTTTCATCAAGCGATAAGGAACCATCTTCAATCGCTTCGATCACAAGAAGTCCTGTCATTAATTTTGTCATACTGGCAGGATATATTTTATCATGTGCATTATGGACGACCAACGCTTCCTGTGTTGTATCGTTCAACAGTACCGCAGCTTTTGTATCTTTATAATTATCATCCGCCAGGCTTTCACCATCCGGAATGACCGTATGGTTTTCTCCGAAACTGTCTGTACTGTACAGCGGCAGATTTTCTGATATTCCAAGCACAAGCTGATCACTGGTATCATAGCTTCGTCTGGCACATCCGGTAAACAGGATGCCGATTGTCAGGATGGAAATCAGCAGTTTTATCTGATATTTCATATCAAACTCTCCATTGTTTATTTGTAAAATTCTCTCCAGTCCAAATCGCCCCGATCAAGCGCCTTGATCAGAAGCTCTGCAGTCGCAAGATTGGTTGCTAATGGAATATTGTGCATATCACAAAGTAAAAATATATTATTGATATCCGGCTCATGAGCCTTTGGATGTAATGGATCTCTCAGGAAAATAACCATATCAATATCATTATTTTCAATCTGGGAACCTAACTGCTGTTCCCCTCCGAGATGTCCAGCGATATATTTATGAACATTAAGGTTTGTGACCTCTTCGATCAAACGTCCTGTCGTTCCTGTTGCATATAATTCATTTTTGCTTAAGATTCCTCTGTATGCAATGCAAAAATTCTGCATCAGTTTTTTCTTTGCGTCATGTGCTATTAACCCTATATTCATAGCTCTCCTCCTAATACTTTTTCTTTTGCAGGTTTATGTTCAAAACGAGTCCGATTCCGGCACTCATACTGACAAGCGAACTTAGTCCGTAACTGATGAACGGGAGCGGCAGTCCTGTATTCGGCAAAAGTGCTGTTGCAACTCCAATGTTGATAAATGTCTGGAATGCAACAAGCGCCCCAATACCTGTCGCAATATACATTCCTTTTTTATCTTTTGCATGCCTGGCAACCCGAATACATTGTAACACTATCAGGCATAAAATTGCAATAATAATAACACTTCCAATGAATCCTAATTCTTCTCCGACCGCCGAAAAAATGAAATCTGTCTGCTGCTCAGAAATCAGATTGGTATCTTTTACGGTAGCTACCGTTGAATTGTTGATTCCTTTTCCGGATAGCTGACCGGAACCGATTGCCATAACTGAATTATCCTGCTGGTCAGACGAAGCACCATATTCACTTCCGTATATATGTCCCAGAATACGATTAATCTGATAAGTTTTCAAAAACTGAGGCAGATTATCCTGCTGAATATACCAGATAAATCCTCCAAATGCGGGAACCAGGACCAGAATCATGATACCGATCAGCTTCAGACTCAGCCCTCCGACAAATATGATGATAAAAAGCGTTGCCATAACACAGATTGAGGTTGAAAGGTCTGGTTCGGCCACAATCAGTCCAACAGGAACAGCCAAAAATACTGCAAGCTTTGCAAGTACTTTTGGCGTGTTAAGATTTTCATAATTTTTTTCCAGAAATACAGCCGTACACAGGATCAGAATGATTTTTGCAAATTCTGATGGCTGAATGGTGAACGAATCTGATATATAAAACCATCGATGAACTCCTGTATCTCCGCCACCGGAACCTGCGACAAGAACCAGCAACAACAGGCCGATATTGATGACATAGAGTACCATATAATATTTGCAAATAAAATCATAATCGATCAGTGATACAACGATCATACCGATGATACATGCACTGACACCGATCAATTGTTTCGTCAGGAAGTCCGGACGAACGCTGCAGATCGTAATGCTTCCCATGATCATGGCTGCGATCACGAACAGGATCAGCTTAAAATTATAATTGATCAGTCTGTACTTTTTCTCCGTTGATATGTCCATCTGTTTGAAGTGTTTCATCTTTTTCTTTTTCCTTTTTCATATGTATTCCTTTAACCGGGATCTTGGCGATCAGGAAGGATTCTGAAAGCTGTACGGTTGTATTTGGCGAATCAATATTAACATAATTAGAAACGCATTTACACAGATCATCCCGGATCCTTGTGATGACATCTGGCGTACATCCAATCCGGTCGGCCATCAGGATATATTTTAAACGTTCTCTGGCATAATGACCAGAATTATAACTTACAACATTGTTGATTACCTTGATATCTTTCATTCCTACCACTCACCCCTTTTATGCATGTTTTTTTCGAAATAACCGTTTGAAAGGGTTTCGCCGGATCGATGTATTGTAATCAGTCAAGGGAATACTGTCACCAAGAATCCGTTTACAGATATCGATATAGGCATTGCCGGATGTTGTATTGCTTCCAGCAAGTGGTTCTCCTTTATTTGTTGATATAACGATCTGTTCATCATCCGGTATTACACCCAGAAGGTTGACGGCTAGAATATCAACAACATCATCGACAGACATCATGTCACCTTTTTTTACCATATCATATCGTACCCGGTTGATGATAAGGTCAATCGACGTAATCTCATTTGCTTCTAACAGCCCGATAACACGGTCTGCATCCCGGATCGCAGATACCTCTGGTGTTGTAACAACAATTGCCCTGTCTGCGGCTGCAATAGCATTTTTAAATCCCTGTTCGATTCCGGCAGGACAATCAATGATTATATAATCAAAATCCGAACGCATTTCATCGATCAATTTTATGATCTGTTCCGGAGAAACAGCGGTTTTGTCCTTGGTCTGTGCACATGGCATTAGAAAAAGCTCCGGATTGTTCCTGTCTTTTATCAATGCCTGCTTATAGCGGCAGTTTCCTTCTACTACATCAACCAGATTATAAACAATACGGTTTTCCAGTCCGAGGACGATATCCAGATTTCGCAGTCCGATATCCGTATCGATCATGACCACTCTTTTTTTCAGACCTGCAAGACCTGTGCCGATATTGGCTGAAGTTGTGGTTTTACCAACGCCTCCCTTTCCTGATGTAACAACAATTACTTCACTCATAAAACACCTCCGTAAATTATCTTTTCATACTGATTTTTAGAATTTTTATCTTATAGTGAAGCTTGCGACAGCGGCTGAAAGATCAGTTGGTCATTTTCACAGTATGCTATCACTGCATCCTTTGTATTTAATTTATCATGGAACTGTCGTTTTGCTGCATAGCTGACAGTTCCGATCTTTATATGAACCGGTTCCATGGTAAGAGCCAGTACAAAGCGTTTTTTCTGCAAATCTTTTCCGGCGACTGCACTTCCCTGCAAGCTGCCGAGGATAATGATATTTCCACCGGAAATAACCTTTGCTCTTTTTTCAACATTACCAATTATTATAATACTTTTTTTTACTTCAAGTGTTTGACCACTCCGAATGTTTCCGTAAAAAAACAGGTTGTTATCTTCTGAAGATGAAACATTCTGACCTGCGGTATCATCTGATGATACTTTTTTATTTGAAGCGGCCGTATCTGTAGCAGGAGCTTCATGCCTAATAACATGATCCACATGTGCTGTATGTCCGACAGCGGCGGGCTGCCGGTGTTTTGACCTGTGCGGAGGAATATCAATCTGATTGCAGAGATCCTCTGTTCTCCCTTTATCAGGAATATCGCAAATAAATTCCACCTCAGTCTCCGGCAGATGATTTAATGCAAACAGAATCTGCGCAATCTCCTCTCGGCTCAACTCCCGTCCTTCAAAAGAAACAGAAATTTTTCCTTCTTTTTTTAAAAATGCATTTTGATGCTGTAATTTTTCTTTTATATCCACCAGGAGCTGCTCCAATGGATCATCATTATGAAATATAATCCTGATCCCGTGGCTGTTCGCCTTAATAATAACGTCGGTATCCATGTTTCTTACCTCGTTTTCATAAATATAACTGTTCAAAAATGAATTTATCCGACGTGTCTTATCTTTTAATCTGAAAGTGCGTTGTTACCGGTGATCGTTGTATTTTCAAGTACATCCGGATCGTATAAATAGGCATATACAAGTCCGGTCAATTCGACTGCATTACCAGAAGAATATCCGAACGGGATTACACTTGTAACCGTAACTTCAGGATTTTCATATGGTGCAAATGATACAAATAACGCATGGTTCGGTCTGGCATCACTCTGCTGGGCCGTACCTGTTTTGCCGGCTACTGCAACATTGATCTGATTAATCAAAGCACTGCTGCTCGTATGGACGGAAACAACCTGACGCATGCCCTGTCTGACAACATTCCATTGCTCGGCAGGAAAATCGAGCTGGTTGTGAACCTTGTGCTCATTTTTATATACAACATTACCGTTAATATCCTTGATCTCTGAAACAAGACTCAGGTCATAGCATGTACCACTGTTTGCTAGTGTTGTAACATATCGGGCAAGCTGTGTTGCTGTAAAGTTATTTGTACCTTGTCCAATCGCAGTACGGATTGCATCTGCATCTGATATCTGCGGTTTACTTTCCGGCAGTTCAATGCCGGAGGTGCTGTCAAATCCAAACATACCTGCATATTTCTGAAGCCGTTCTACACCAGTGATATCGCTATAGGTTCCGGTATTTTGTGTTGCCATACGGTAACCCAGTTCATAGAAGAAATAGTTACAGGATTCTTCGATTGCCTTGGATATACCGATCGTTCCATGTGCTGATGGATAAATCCAGCATTTCGCAGGTGTTTCTGTTTTATCAAAATATCCTTTGGTCTGGATCACGTCATTGATACCGATTGCGCCTTCATTCATTGCTGCAAATGCAGTTATCATCTTGAAGGTGGATCCGGGAGCTGTCTGCTGCATCGTTGCTCTGCTGTACATTGGTGTTGTCTTGTCCGACGTAATCTTTGCATAATAATCTGCATCAATGGAATTTGTGAGCTGATTATTATCATAACTTGGATAACTTGTCATTGCTTTTACAGCTCCGGAATTTGGATCAGTCACAACGATCGAACCGGAACATGGATCCAGTGCCAGCATGGCAGGAGTTATCTCATATTGTTCTATTTTTTTACACATAAAGTCAAAGCTGTTGATGGATCCTGCCTTATAATCGGAATAGTCCTCATCTGTTGCCATATTTAAGATACCCTGGTCATATAACAGATTAATAACCTGACTTCCTGTAAGTTCTCCTGATATTATCATATATTTGAAAACAAGTTTGTCGAAACTGGTATTATTTTCAAATTCTTTTAAAATATATTCCGTCAGCACATTGTAGATTTCATCTGTATCATAATAGTCACTTTTCGTTGAAATACAGGAAATGTCGATTGCGCCCTGGCTGATCGCATATTTCAGATACTCACACAGCGAAATATTATTATTGATATAAGATACATAGGTATCATCTGTTTTTGATATCTTGCTTGGACTGTAAATGCCTGCATCACTTAATTGTTCGCAGATAAATTCCATATAATCCTGATACTGGTCTGTCAGATTATATAATGGTATATGACTTGAATTCAGGATATCATCCAGTCTTCCAAGTGTATAGCTTTTGGAACTCTGAAATATATCATTTACTGAACGCTCAAGATCTGTGGCATTCTTTGCTGCCAGATCGTCAATGCTGATAATGTTATTATCAAATAATGCAAAATAAACGTCAGTGATCGGGATATCATCTTTGTCATTTGATGTTGTTACATTTTTAATATGTGCAAGCAGGATGGAAGTAATTTCCTTTTCCAGAGCATTATAACAGTATTTTTGAAGATCCGAGTCAATCGTCAGATAAATGTCATTTCCTGCTACAGAATCCTGCGAATCAATAATCTCGATCACCTTCCCCAGATTATCTACATACATTTTCTGATATCCGTCTTTACCACGCAGATAAGATTCAAATTCACTTTCCAACCCGGCTTTTCCGATCATGTCATCAGCCGTATATTTTTCGGAATCATCCAGATTCTCGTTATATTTGTCCATCTCTTCATTTGAGATATTTCCGATATATCCGATAATATGTGCGTAATAAATAGCATCATTATAGACACGGTGGGATTCTACGTTTACTTCCATGCCTGGCAGTTCATTTGAATTTTCTTTGATCGTTGCATAGCTTTCCTCGCTGATACCATCCGCAAGCTGGACAGACATGTATTGCTGGTAACGGTTCAGCCAGATCTCATACCGGACGGCAAGAATCTTTAATGCTGCTTCATCCGAATAAGTATCTGAAATATTGAAAAGATCCTTTCCTCTCATATAACGGAATACATCTTCTGCTGTTGAGGATGCCTGCTGATCTGTCAGTTTATCGACAGAGCTGGCACTGTATACATTCATAAGAAAAGTATTCAATGATGTTCCTGATACTGTAAACTCAAATCCTTTTCCTGTCAGCTTGATTGGCAGACTGACTGATATTTTATCTCCATTCTGCTCCAGAATCAGGATCGTTTTATATACTATATCATTTCGCAGTTCGTTGGATGTTGTTCCCTGTGCAGCAGCAATCTCTGACAGATCGGTAGCACTGTTATATGACAATGTATAGGAAGCTTCATTATAAGCAATCAGTTTTCCGTTACAATCGTATATATTTCCACGGGTTGCTTTCACCGAGACTGTTTTCACTGATTTATAGGTAAAGCTTTCCTGATACTTTTTTCCGTTTACGATCTGTAGATCAAACAGACGGTAAACCAGTACACCAAAGAGAACCAGAACGATCAATGTCACAACAAACAACCGGTGTTTTACATGTTCTACAATATTTTCTTTTATCAGATTCAAAAATTCTTTTATCATTGTATTTTCCTTCCAGTTCTTATTCGTTTGCTTTTTCCAGACGCTTTAGTGTCTTGTTCACAAATACAAAAAATTTGAATGTAAAGAGTGTGATCAATGCTGTATAGATCATTTCTGGAAGAATGATATTCTTCAGATAGATTGAAAATTCCAGCCTGTTCCGCAACAGGAAAAAGATAATATATGTTGCAAAATTAAAAAACAGATCGTCGATCAGAATGATCAGCATTGGTAAAAGAACATCTTCCACCAGATATAAACGGTGGAAAAATCCATTGCAATATCCAAGAATCATATAAAGAATCATAAACGGTCCGATCGCATATCCAAAATACAGATCATACAGAAAACCGCAGAAAAAACCAACCAGCATTCCTTCTTTTCTACCGCGCATAAGACCAAAAGAAACTGTCAGTATCAGCATCAGATCCGGTGCTGTTCCGGCAATTTCTATATAGGGAAATAATGCCGTCTGTAATACAAAACATATAATGATCAAAATTCCTAATGTAAATACTCGTTTCAATTCTGTTTCAACCTTCTTCTACCATTTAGTTCTATCAATTGTTTTTAATCTGTAACATTTTTCTTTGTCTGGCGGATCACCAGAACCTCTTCAATATTAGAAAAATCAGCAGCCGGCGTAATATACGCTGTCTTGGTCAGATTGTTGGAATCATTTTCTATCTTTGCAATATAGCCTATATTGATTCCAGAAAGATATTTGCTCGAAACATGTGAGGTCACAACCTGATCTCCTTCTGATATATCTGCATCTTTATCTATATTTTCCGCAAGCAGGTAGCCGTCTGCATAATTTGTCAGGCTTCCGGATACATTACAGATTGCCTGAGCCGGCAGGATTGTTGCATTTACATTTGTTGTATCATCGATGATCGAACGGACCTTTGCATAATCCGCTCCAATCTCTGTGATAATTCCGCACAGACCATTTCCATATAATACATTACAACCAATAGACAGTCCATCATCGGTTCCTTTGTCAATATAAAAGACATCAAACCAGTTTCCGGTATCCTTAGATATCACTCTTGCTCCTGTTTTATCGTAATCAGTATACTGTGCATCCAACTCATACAGTTTCTGCAGCCGGTCCAGCTCATAAGAGTTCTGTTCATATTGGGCAAGTGTGGATCTATAGGTATCCAGTTGTTCCTTTAACTGATCGTTTTCCGCCACAATATCTTCGTAATTTTTCAGTGCTTCTACCTTGGATTCTACCCAGCTTCCTACTGTATTTACTCCTTTTTGCATTGGAAGAATAAACGTGTTTGTTGCTTTACGGACTGACGGCATTATACTGTCAAAAAACAGTGATGCGATCATTAAAACTACACATACTATCGTTAATGCAAGCAAAAAATATTTTGGAGTTATTTCTATTCTTTTTCTATTACGACGTCTCATTCAACATTCCTCTTTCTGCCAGACTGACAAAACAATTATTCCCTATAATAATATGATCAGATAACAGGATTCCAAGCATTCTGCCTGCTTCTGCTACTCTCTTTGTCAAGCAGATATCCTGTCTGCTTGGTTCCGGATTCCCGGATGGATGATTATGCAGCAAAACAACATATGCTGCGTGATAGCTTAAGGCATCTATAAAGATATCCCTTGGAGATATAACTGCATGATCGATTGTTCCCTCTGATATACAGTTTTCTCCCAACAAACAATGTCTGGAATCAAACAGCAGGCTGTAAACCCGCTCTTTATCCAGATATTTGGTACGTTCCATAAAATAATCTGCTATACTCTGCGGATTCCCAAATGTCAGAAATGGCTTATATTCCGCTTCCGCTATCCGTCTTGATAATTCACCGATACACTGCATCTGGATCGCTTTTACATATCCAATCCCATCAATCGACATCAGTTCTTCCAATGTCAGATGCTTCAGTCCGACTAAGCCTTTATGAACCGAATGACGGTTCAGAATACGCTGGGCTGTAACCAGTGCATTTTCTTTTCGGCTTCCGCTTCGAAGTATAACTGCAAGCAGTTCAGCATCATTCAAAGCGGATGGACCACTTTGCTGACATTTTTCATATGGCCGCTCTGTAACAGCCATATCCCGCATTGTAAAATTAGAATTCATATGTCCTCCTTTTCTCTCCGCCTCTCCAATGCCTGAAAGAAAGGGACATTCGAACTAAATCTACCACACTATAAGGTTATTTTCTACCATTTTTTGCAATGTCATTACAATTCCAAATTTTGCATGCTGATAGGTAAGTCCTCCCTGAAAATATACAGCATACGGTTCTCTCATAGGGGCATCCGCACTAAGTTCAATTGAAGAACCGGATACAAATGCACCGGCCGCCATGATAACAGGAGAATCATATCCCGGCATATCCCATGGTACAGGCTTTACATAACTGTCAACAGGTGCAGCCGCCTGAATCCCTTCACAGAAAGCAACCACACGTTCCGGTGTCTGAAGTTCAACTGCCTGTATGATATCAAAACGATCCTCTGTCTTATTCGGGACTGTCTTAAAACCAAGATTTTCATATACATTTGCAGCAAAGATCGCGCCCTTTAAAGCACTTGCCGTAACCGATGGAGCCATGAATAAGCCCTGTGCAAAAGCCTTTGTATTATTTAAAGATGCACCAACCTCTTTGCCAAGTCCCGGAGTTGTAAGACGGTATGCGGCATTTTCCACATATTCCTTCTTACCACAGATATAACCACCGATCGGAGCCAGTCCGCCACCCGGATTCTTGATCAGGGAACCTGCGATCAGATCTGCGCCATAGTCTGTTGGTTCTTTATCCTGAACAAATTCACCATAACAGTTATCTACCATACAGATGATGTCTGGACGGATACTCTTTACAAATGTGATCACTTCTCCAATCTTCTCACAGGATAAAGTCGGACGTACGGCATAACCCTTGGAACGCTGGATCTCCACAAGCTTTGTGTGTTCATTGATCGCATTTCGGATTCCTTCAAAATCAAACTCTCCTTCCGGTGTTAGATCTACCTGGGCGTATGTAACACCATATTCTGCCAAAGAACCCGGTGAAGGGCGAAGTCCGATGATCTCATCCATCGTATCATATGGTTTTCCTGAGATTGCAAGCAGTTCATCTCCCGGTCTTAAGTTACCAAATAACGCCGTACAGATCGCATGTGTTCCACAGGTGATCTGAGAACGGACCAGCGCATCTTCCGTATGGAATACATCTGCATAGATCCGTTCGAGTGCATCTCGTCCGTCATCGGTATAACCATATCCGGAGGAACCTGCAAAATGCGCTTCCGCCAGGCGATTATCCTGCATGGCTTTGATGACCTTCATCTGGTTGATCTCACAGATGGCATCGATCGCTGCAAAACGGTCCTTTAAGCTGTCTTCAATCTTCTGACAGTAATCAAATACCCGTTCATCAATGTGTAAGGATGTATAATAATCTTTTAATAATGTGTTCATTTTATCTGCTCCATTTTATTTTATGAAATAATTCCCTTTGACCGCAACTGTTCAAGCATGAAATCCATAATGGTATCTTCTGATGTGAATTCACTCTTATCCACCCAGGTGACTTCTTTTTCCCTCTTAAACCATGTGATCTGACGCTTGGCGAAATGTCTGGTATCACGTTTTAAGATATATAGGGCTTCATCCAGAGATGTTACACCATCCAGATAATCGAGGATCTCTTTATATCCAAGCCCCTGCATGGATATCAGATCTTTTGTATATCCCTGATCCTTTAATGCCTTTACCTCTTCGATCAATCCCTGTTTTACCATGATGTCAATTCGCCTGTCTATTCTATCATATAATTTTGATCTTGCATCATTTAACACAAAATATTCAAAATTATATGGAGAAATCCGTTTGGATTCTTTCTCGTTATGTTCGGAGATCGGGCTTCCTGTCTCTTTATAGAATTCCAATGCCCGGATCACACGTTTGCGGTTGTTATAATGAATGGCTGCGGCTGACGCCGGATCCACTTTTTCAAGCATCTGATGAAGGTAGAGATTTCCATGTTTTTCGGCAAGCTGTTCCAGATAAGTACGGTAGCTTTTATCATCGTCATTTTCATCGAAATGAATATCGTATAAAACTGCCTGAATATAAAAGCCGGTTCCGCCGACAATGACAGGTATCCGTCCTCTGGCATAGATATCATCCATCGCCTTTGTTGCAAGTTCTTTAAATAATACAACATTAAACGGCTCCTTCGGATCTAATACATCGATCAGATGATGGGGAATGCCATCCATTTCCTCCGGCATGATCTTGGCAGTTCCGATATCCATCTTTCGATAGACCTGCATGGAATCTGCAGAAATGATCTCACCATTTATTCTTTTTGCAAGACCGATCGACAGATTTGTTTTACCTACGGCTGTCGGTCCGGTTAATATAACAAGAGGCTTCATTTGCTGCTCCGTTTCTATATAAGTTTAATTACTAAACAATTCGTTTGAATTTCTTTTCCAGTTCTGTCTCTGTCATGGAGATCAGGGTTGGTCTGCCATGCGGACAGGTATATGGATTTTCAAGCTTCATCAACTGATCGATCAGGATGTCTGCTTCCTTAAAGCTAATGGAAGTATTCCCCTTTATCGCAGCTTTACACGCCATTGTGGAAAGTTTACTGATAAATGTATCAATCGTCTGCTTCTGTCCGTTTTCGGATAACTCTCCGATAAATTCCAGAAATAATTCTCTGCCGTCTAATCCGAACAGATTTGCCGGAACGGCTGACAGCTTGTATTCTTTTCCACCGAAACCTTCGATCTGAAATCCCAGATTCTGGAAAAATTCCAGATTTTCCCGTAAGAACTCTGATTCTGTTCCGCTCAAGGATACAATCGCAGGTGGCATCAGATACTGAGGAATGGCAGTCTTATTCTTATAGTTTGCCATTAATTCCTCAAATTTTACCTTTTCATGTGCGGCATGCTGATCCATGATAAAGAACTTATCTTCGTACTCGATCAGCCAGTATGTCTTAAATAACTGCCCGATGATCCGGTGCTTTTTCTTAGCTTCCGGTGTCAGGAATTTATCTTCAAACATATCCATCTGCTCGTATTTAATCTTAGCTTCCGATATGATCGGTTCCTGTTTCTTCTGTTCTGATGTTTCGTTAGTCTGTACACTCGTTTCAGCAGAATTTAATGCTGTCTTTGCCGGTTGTGTCAAATACGGAACAATATTTTCAGCAACCATATTATTTGTGATATTTTTACCAGACTGATTATCTTCTTTCAAATATTGGATTTCAACCGGCGAGTTGCTTCTGTTTTCCATCGTAACAGATGGTGTCGACGTTGGTTGAGCAGATATTCCTGAATTTGCCGGTTGCATTGGCATGCTTGGCTTTTTCTGCTGCGCTGGCCTTGTCGGCTGCGGAGGAAGCTCTGTGGCCCTCCGGTTTGTTTCGAATGGCTCCGGACGCTTCTCCACCTTTCGTTCTGCCAGTGTCTCCGGCCGCTTATCCTTTCCCGGTGTAACAGTCGGGATAAGTTCTTTAAATAACAGCGCCTTTCTGACACTGATATAAGTAAAATCATACATATCCGGTTCATTTATGAACTTCAATTCCCGTTTTGCAGGATGGATATTTACATCGATCAGAGATGGATCAATCTCAAAATTGATAACTGTAAATGGAAATTTATGAACCATAACAAAGGTACGATATGCATCTTCGATTGCCTTTGTTAATATATTGCTCTTTATATACCTTTGGTTTACATAATAATCTTCAAATGAACGGTTACCTCTGGATATACTCGGTTTTGCAAGATATCCTGTGATCTTTACCTGATCATTTGCTGCATGGATTTCCAGAAGGTTATTCGTAATATCTCTACCATATATATGATAGATGATCTCTTTTAGTCTGCCGTTGCCGGATGTAAATAGCTTATCTGTTCCATTCATAATAAACTTAAATGAAACATCCGGATGTGACATTGCCATACGACAGACAAGATCGTAGATATACGAGCCCTCTGTTGCAGGCGCCTTCATGAATTTCTTTCTGGCAGGTGTATTATAAAACAGATTTCTTACAACAATCGTTGTACCAAGCGGTGCGCCGATTTCCTCATTTGAGATCTCTTTTCCGCCGTGGATCTGGTATCTGGTTCCGGTAAGCGCATCTTCCTGCTTGGTGATCAGCTCTACCTGGGCAACTGCGGCTATACTAGATAACGCCTCGCCACGGAAGCCTAAGGATGCGATCTTTAACAGATCATCCGCCGTCTGAAGCTTACTGGTTGCATGACGAAGGAAGGCAACCGGAACTTCCTCCTTTGAGATACCACATCCATTGTCTGTGATACGGATAAAACTCATACCGCCTTCTTTGATCTCGATGGTGATCGCAGTTGCACCCGCATCGATGGAATTCTCCACTAATTCTTTTATAACCGAGCCGGGACGTTCGATCACTTCACCGGCTGCGATCTTATCAATTGTATATTGATCCAGTAATTTTATCATAGGTTCTCCTTAACGGATTCGCTCCTGTAATTCATTCAGATATAACAATGCTTTCATCGGTGTCATGTTGGACAGATCTGCATTCTTGATCTCCTCCAGAATGGCACTCTCTTCCGGATTTGCCAGAAATGACATCTGGGTATCGGAAGCACTTTTATGAAAATCATTTGTTATCTTGATATCTTTTAATTTCGTCGTTATATCCGTATCGATAAGCTGGTTGCAGATCTCATTTGCACGATTGATCACGATATCCGGTACTCCGGCAAGCTTGGCTACCTGAATACCATAGCTTCGATCCGCTCCGCCTTTTACGATCTTTCGTAAGAATACGATATCATCACCGTCTTCTTTTACTGCTATACAGTAGTTGTTTACAGAGGATAACTTACCCTCTAATTCTGTCAGTTCATGATAGTGGGTGGCAAATAACGTTTTTGCTCCAAGCAGTTCACTGTTACTAATATATTCCACAACTGCCCATGCAATACTAAGTCCGTCATATGTACTGGTTCCTCGTCCGATCTCATCTAAGATCAGCAGACTGTTCTTCGTGGCATTTCGAAGAATATTTGCGACCTCACTCATCTCTACCATGAAAGTGCTTTGACCGCTTGCAAGATCATCGGATGCCCCTACTCTGGTGAAGATACGGTCACAGATACCGATATTTGCTGAAGCAGCAGGAACAAAGCTTCCGATCTGCGCCATTAAAACGATCAGTGCCGTCTGACGCATATAGGTGGATTTACCAGCCATATTCGGTCCGGTTATGATCGATATCCGGCTCTCAAAATTATTCAGATAGGTGTCATTTGATATGAACATACCGTTGTTCATCATCTTCTCAACGACAGGATGGCGACCTTCTTTGATATCAATTACACCATCTTCGTTAATCTCTGGACGAACAAACTGATTGGCAGATGCCACATATGACAGCGAACAGAGACAGTCTAATAAAGCAATCTGTCTTGCTGTATTCTGCACACGCAGGATCTCACCCGCAATCTTATCTCTGAGCGCAACATAGGTTTCATATTCCAGTGCATATAATTTATCTTCAGAACCAAGAATCGAACTTGCAAGATTGTCCAATTCTTCTGTTGTATATCGTTCTGAATTTGCAAGTGTCTGTTTTCTTATAAAATATTCAGGTACCAGATCCTTATAGGAATTAGTCACCTCAAAATAATAGCCAAATACTTTATTGAACTTGATGCGAAGATTCTTTATTCCTGTCTTCTGCTTTTCCCGTTCCTCCAATTCTGCAAGCCATGTCTTGCCATCTGTCTTTGCTGATTTTAAAGTATCGATTTCTTCCAGATAACCATCCTTGAAAATACCGCCTTCTCGAATCAGTATCGGAGGATCGTCGTTGATTGAACGCTCTAACAGGTCATAAATATCCTGTAATTCATCCATTTTCTCATAAATATCTGCAAGAAGCCCATCCGGATAGATCTGTAAAAGCTGTCTGATATACGGCAGATATGAAAGGGATGTCTTAAATGCGATCATATCGCGTGGATTTGCGGATCGTAGGGAAATCCTTGTCATCAGTCGTTCCAGATCATAGATCGGGTTCAGATATTCCCGCATCTCATCACGATTGATCATATCATTATTTAACTGATCTACTGCATCAAGTCTTGCTTCGATATCCTTTTTATATATTAAAGGCTGCTCGATCATGCTTCGAAGCATTCTCGCACCCATTGCTGTCTTGGTTTTATCCAATACCCATAACAAAGAACCTCGTTTCTGTTTGTCACGAAGTGTCTCACAAAGCTCCAGATTTCTTCTGGTTGCGGAATCAAGAATCATGAAATCGTCGATGGAATACAGCACGATATGATTGATATGTGCAAGGAAATTCTTCTGTGTCTCATGCAGATACTGAAGCAGAACTCCGGAGGATAAAATACAGTCAGGGAAATCCTTCAGTCCAAGTCCGTCCATATTATTAACTCCGAACTGCCTCATAATTGCATCTTCACAGAGCATTTGATTGAAATAATGCTCCGGCGCTTCAGAAATGGAAATTTTCATTTTCTCCCTCAGATAAATGAAATCCAGATCACAATTCATGAAAGAATGATTGCCGATGATCTCGGCAGGAGAATATTTGTTGATCTCATCCGTAAGCTTTGATAAGGATGGAACTCTCGCTGTCTTAAACTCACCGGTCGTGATATCTACCAGTGAAATTCCGAATGCACCATTGTTTTCAAAAATACTCATCAGATAATTATTTCTTGTTTCATCAAGAATTGCATTTGACATATTGGTACCCGGTGTTACCACCCGGATAACCTCACGTTTAACTATGCCTTTTGCAAGCTTTGGATCTTCAACCTGTTCACAGATCGCTACCTTAAAACCATTCTCGATCAGCTTATTCAGGTAGACATCACAGGCATGATATGGAACGCCGCACATCGGTGCACGTTCCGGCTGTCCGCAGTCCCTTCCGGTCAAAGTGATCTCAAGAACCTTGGATGCGGTCAGGGCATCATCAAAAAACATTTCATAGAAATCACCAAGTCTGTAAAATAATATACAGTCCTTGTACTGATTCTTCACTTCCATATACTGCTGCATCATTGGTGTTAAAGCTGCCACTGTTTTTTACCCCTATTCTATAAATTCGGTTTATACAAGATTTCCCATATAATAAAAGCCTTTACATTCATCCAGCGAAACATCCCGGATCTCGCCGATCATAGACGGATCACCTTTAAAATGTACCAGAATATTATTTGACAGACGACCGGTTAAGAGTTCCTGATTCTGTTCGCTGACGCTTTCAATCAGTACAGGCATGACCTGCCCTTTATAACGGCAGATCTCCTCACCGCTGATCTCTGATACTCGCTTGATCAGGCGATCAAACCGGTTCTGGATCTCTTCCTTTGTTGCATGATCCTCAAATGTTGCTGCCGGTGTTCCGGTACGCTTGGAGTATATAAATGTAAATGCTGTATCAAACCTTACCCGATTCACTACATCCATTGTCTCTAAGAAATCTTCTTCTGTTTCTCCGGGAAAACCGACAATAATATCGGTTGTAAGTGATATTTCAGGAATCTGTCTGCGGATCTTGTCTACTAATTCCAGATAGGATTCCTTTGTATAGCGACGATTCATCTGATTTAATATCCTGGATGAGCCGGATTGCATCGGAAGATGGATGTGACGGCAGATCTTTTCATTTGCCGCGATCACATCGATCAATTCATCGGACAGATCCTTTGGATGGGAGGTCATAAAACGAACACGTTCGATTCCATCAACTTCTGTCACCTTCTGCAATAATTCGGCAAATGTCATCGGTTCTTCTAACGTCTTTCCATAAGAATTCACATTCTGACCAAGGAGCATGATCTCTTTTACACCCTCCTCTGAAAGCCGCTTAACCTCTCTTATGATGTCCTCCGGTTGTCTGCTGCGTTCTCTGCCTCTAACATATGGCACGATACAATATGTACAGAAATTATTACATCCGAACATAATATTGACACCGGACTTAAATGGGAATTCTTTCTTAACCGGAAGATCTTCCACAACAAGATTGGTATCCTTCCAGATATCCACTACCTGTCCGCCGGCTTCGATACGGTTGCAGTAGATTTCAGCCAGTTTAAATACATTATGCGTGCCAAATACCATATCTACAAATCGATATTTCTTTTGAATTGTAGCTACAACATCCGGTTCCTGCATCATACATCCGCAAAGCCCGATCATCTTATCTGGATGTGTCTCTTTGTCATGTTTCATGATTCCAAGATGTCCGTAGACTTTTCGATTCGCATTCTCACGGACTGTGCAGGTATTATATATAACAAGGTCTGCATCCTCAGAATCACTGCTTGTATATCCGATTTCTTCCAGAATACCGGTCAGCTTCTCGGAGTCTCTTACATTCATCTGACATCCATAGGTCTGGATCGAACAGGTCAGGTTTCTTCCTGCTTTTTTCGCAAGCTCCCGGTAATACCCCCTTGCTTTTTTTATAAAATAATATTGCCGAAATGGTTCTTCGGCAGGACAAGGTTCTGTTATATCGATTTTATCTATTTTTTTATCTATTTCATTAATCATATTTATTGTTCTCCATAAAGCTGTATATCTCTGACGGAGTCAGAAGCTGATCCGGTCTTTCGTCAAATGATTCGCATGAAATCTCCGGCAACACCTGATAATCATAGGCAAATGCAACCGCAGTAAGTTCCGGATGAAGCTTCATATAACGGTCATAATATCCACCGCCATATCCGATCCGATGTCCGTTTATATCAAATACAATTCCCGGGACGATCAGAATTCCTTCCGTCGGATGAAGCATCTCACAGCCGGCAGGCTCTAAGATGCCATACGCACCTACCTTTAGATCGCTCATTTCATGGATCCGATGAAAATGCATATGATCTCCGTATACCTTTGGCACAGCAACGACTTTGTCATCTGTAAGTGCCTGCTTTATAATCTCGACCGTATCCACTTCATTATCCTGACTGACATAGATCAGCAGATGATTGCAATCTTTATATTCATCTGAATTCAGAAATTGCTTCCTGATCTGCGCTGAAGCAACGGTCACCTGCTCCGGTGTTAAGGCACGTCGCTTTTGTTTATATTGTTTTCTTAGTTCTGCTTTTGTCTGTTCCATCATACTTTTTTTGTTGGATCGATATCTTCCAGCCTGGTAATACTACCATCCGGTTCTTTGATATCAATGTTATTTAATACACTTCTCAGATTCTGTTTCATGGCAAAAATGTATTCCTGTCTGAGATTTTTCTGTTCTTCCTTTTCAGCCGACGTAAGTCCTGCCGGAGTCTTGGATTTCTTATATAATTCATTGATTCTTGCAATCTTTTTTTCGTCCATTCTTATTCACCTGTTCATTTCTGTTATTTCGGAATCGGATACTGCTTCTGTTTGATCAGACCCATCTTATATATGTATATGATACGATGGTACATACTATATCCATTGCTACTGTAGATATTCCTTATGTGTAATGTATCTTACGACATCAAAATTCGGCTCTTTATATGCTTTAAATAAGGTTCCGACAGATTCACCATTTAATGCCCGACCGAGATTTCCTATATCATCTCCTGATAAAATAAGCATATCTGCTCCTGAATTTGCAGCAATCTTCGCCGCAGAAATCTTTGTCGTCATACCACCGGTTCCATATCCGGAGCCGGCGCCCTTTGCCATTGCTTTGATCTTATCGTCGATGCGTTCTACGACAGGGATCAATGTTGCATCCGGATTATTTCTTGGATCGTCCGTGTACAAGCCATCAATATCTGTTAATAATAATAAAAGATCAGCATTGATCATGTTGGCTACGATAGCGGAAAGGGTATCATTATCTCCAAAGTTTATATCCACTTCTTCAATTGCAACTGTATCATTCTCATTAACTACAGGAATAACATCCATTTGTAATAATTCATTAAAAGTATTTACAGCGTTATGTCTTCTTTCCTGAGATGTGATTACATCAAACGTCAGAAGAACCTGAGCTGCGATCTGGTGATATTCATAGAACAGACGCTGGTATACCATCATGAGCTGTCCCTGTCCAACTGCTGCACATGCCTGTCTGAGTGATGTTGTCTTTGGCTTTTTCTGAAGCCCTAACGACTTCGAACCAACACCGATTGCACCGGAGGATACCAATACAACATCCTTATCCTGATTTTTCAGATCGCTGATGATCCGTACCAGTTTTTCAAGTTTTATGTAATCAAGCCCACCCGTCTCCTCATGGATCAATGAAGATGAACCGATCTTGATCACGATTCTTTTTTTATTTTTTAAGTATAAACGATCTTCCATTTTAAATCTGAAACCTCACATTCTCTGATTTCCGGTTGATGCGTCCGGTATCATAAATTTCGACATAACTGCCTCAAAAACTTTTATTCCGTCAACGGCTGCGGATGTTATACCTCCCGCGTAACCTGCACCTTCTCCACATGGATAAATACAAGTATGTGCAGATGTCAGATCTGCATCGCGTAGTATCTTTATCGGCGAAGATGTTCTTGCTTCCACGCCGCTTAATATTGCATCATCATCTGCAAAACCAGATATCACCCGGTCAAATGACAAAACACCATCTATTATAGCATCTCTGATATACTCTGGCAAACAACAATTCAGGTTGGAAAACGTATAAGCCCCCTTTATGCAAGGCTTGATCTTGCCGGCTATTTCAGACATTCTGTTCATTCTAAAATCACCGAAACGTTGTACCGGAACTGCTCCTTTTCCTGCCTGATACGCCTTTTCTTCAAGCTCTCTCTGAAAATACATACCGGCAAGCGGATGATCTCCCGGATAATCTTCCGGCGTAACATTCACAACGATCGCACTGTTTGAATTATCCGCTTTCCGGTCACTGTAGCTCATACCATTGACACATATCCTTCCGGATTCTGAGGATGCATTTACAACGTAACCACCGGGGCACATACAGAAGGAGTAGACCGCCCGTCCGTTTGCTGCCTGATGCACCAGCTTATAATCTGCTGTCGGCAGTAAATCTTCATAATCGGGATGATATCCATATTGTGCTTCATTGATAAAGGTTCTTGGATGTTCGATTCGGAGTCCCATTGCAAACGGCTTCTGTTCCATCGGAATTCCACGCTTATAGAGCATTTCAAAGGTATCTCTTGCACTGTGACCAATCGCAAGTATCACCGCATTGCTTTTTAATTCATATGTTTCTTCCGGTTTCAAAAGCTTCTTTATATGTAAGAGCGTTGTCTCAGGATTTATCACTTCTATATCTGTTACAAGCTGCTCAAATCGCACCTCTCCACCCAGCCTTATAATCTCATTTCTAATATTCTTGACTACAGTCAATAACACATCTGTACCAATATGAGGCTTATTCACATATAGGATTGACGGATCTGCACCAAATTCGACAAATGTCTTAAGAACCGCAGTCCTTCTTCCTGATTTATCCTTAATTGCGGTATTCAATTTACCGTCAGAAAATGTTCCGGCCCCTCCTTCACCAAACTGAACATTACAGTTTGGATTTAACGGATGTTCCTTTTTCCAGTATCCATTTACACAGGCTGTTCGTTCATCAACTGCCATACCACGTTCCAGAATGATCGGTCGATAGCCCTCTCTTGCAAGAAAAAGACCTGCAAACAAACCTGCCGGACCGCTTCCGATAATAACCGGTCGATACTGCATCGGCATCGATCCATGCTCCGGGATTTTAAAATCCGTCCCTTTAATTAACATAATATTGTTATTGTGAACTTTTTTTAGGATTTTCTCTTCCTGATCACAGGACACATCTACAGAGGCAACATAATGGATTTGATCCTTCTTCCGGCTGTCAATCGATAATTTAGCCATTTTATAGGATAGAAAGCTATTTATCCTTAAACTTTTCCGGATTGCCTGTTCAATATCTTCGTTTTTGTATCCAATTTTTAACTTAATATTATTAATTCGAATCATAAATACTAAATCCCGCTTTCATCCCAGTTATGACCGCCCACATCAGATTATAGCCGCCGCAGATTCCGTCGGTATCCAAAAGCTCCCCTATCACATATACATGCTCCTGTACAGTAAGCTTCATAGTTTCCGGATCTATAAAACGAGTGTCTGCGCCGCCTCTTGATACCTGTGCATCTTCTGCTCCGGCTGTTGCTGTGACATGAAAGGTCAGTTTCTTTATTTGATCTGCCAGCTTCTGCAGTTCAACATCATTTAGTTCCGATATTCTTTCCTGTTTCCATCTGCATTGTTCTAGTATATAAGTCGCAAGTTTTTCATGTACAAAGCCATTCAGGCACGCCTGAAGCGACCTTTCCGGATTATTTGTCCGGAATTTCCTGAAATGCATATACAGATCAGCTTCATTTATATCTGGTACAAGATCCAGACAAAGGCTAACGCTCTCACCATCCTGCAGCATCTCCCCAGCTGTATGGCTGAGATTAAATATAACAATTCCTGATAATGATTGACCGGTAAACTGGACCTCGCCAAATTCCTGTGCGTGGATTTCGGAAGATGCATCCATTACTGTTACCAGTGCCTTTGAACGAACACCTGCCAACCCAGACATCTTTTCTTTTACCTGAAGCTTACAGAGTGCTGGTTGAAATGGATAATACGGAATACCCAGTTGATCTAACAGACTACAGCCTGCATCTGTACCACCAAGGGCAGGTGCTGCAGCTCCACCACATGCAAGAACTATATTTCTTGCATAATATTGTCCCTGATCCGTCTGAATACAATATGTATGATCGGATTGTTCTTCCAGACCTATAACGGTTTCTCCGGTATGAACCTGGATCTGATTTTTCTTCAGACGGTCGTTGAACGCCCAGACGATCGTAGATGCCTGTCTGGACATTGGATAATAATATCCGTGTTCATCGTTGACAGCTACACCAAGCTGTTCCGCAAATTGATTTACAATCTGATAATCCTTTGCTCCGATCACCTTATATGGGAAAAATTCATTTTTACTGTTATAACATTCCAGACGAAAACTGCTGTTTGACAGATTACATCTGCCATTTCCGGTTGCATATAGTTTTTTTCCGATCTTTTTATTTTTCTCAATGATCAGTACAGAACGCTTCCGGGTCTGATCTGCTTTATGCTGAAACTGTTTGTAAATATCTGCATCCGTTGCGCAGATAGCTGCAGTCATACCAGAAGCACCTGCACCTGCTACGATCAAGTCATATATCATTTTTATTTACTCCTTTTAAACCATCCATATTCTAGCATTAACTGGAACATGATTCAAGAAAAGTAAACAATTCTTTCTCTTTTTGAAATTTAATACCATTTATGATCCTGTTTTTTAGAATGTTGTCCAGATCCTTGATCCGGATATCGGTAAATTCATACAAACTGCCATTTGCTGTAAAGACCGCTACATATCCATTTAATTCATTTACCAGAAAACGATACGACTCCGCCGCCACCTGTGTGGAAGCATCTTCGGACAACGATCGTTCTCCGGTTGTCGTTCCATATGTTGGTGTTTTTTCTTCTGATGTTTTTTCTTCTGAAATTGGATTGTATTGAATCTCTTGTCGTTTGCCGGATCGTCCTTTGCCTGTTATTGTTTCTACGGCATATGAATCATCCGAAAAGCTGTCAGTTTTCTGGTATATCGTATAGGAACAGCAAAAAGCAAGCAAAAACAGAATGAGCATCCCACCAAGAATCAATAAAATTTTTTTCACAGATAATCACCTCTTATCATGATTATCTGCACATCCATCAGATCTATGCAAAAAACAGGCTGGTAATTATTAGCTTTTACCTGCCTGTTTTCCTTTTTTCTTATATATTTATTTGTTTATTCCCATGTTACGCTGTCAGCTTTGTCTTTTTCAAATACTGTCACCCATGTTTTTCCAGGATTCAGCTTTAATTCATTGCCGTCCTCTGTATAATACTTTGTGATCGCATTTTCAGATGATTTTTTCCATGTTACAGGAACGATCACTCCATTGGAAGCATAAAGTCCGGTTCCTTCACCAACCAGATCAAGCTGCTGTCTGTCATGATCATCAATGCTTGTATAATGAGCAAACTGGATCAGGACATTTTCATACTTAAGCTGATCACCTGTATTTCCATCTGTCTGTTCTCCGCCATACTGGAATCTGTAGTAGAGGCCATCATCTGCATGATATTCAAACCAAGGTGTTGTGTAATTGCTGATCGGAGTTGTAATCTTTTCTGCCTTTTCGCCGCCAGCAGGAGCTGTGATCTCTTCATTAAATGAGAACACACTCTTGAAACTATCGCTATGCTTTGTTTCATATCCTTTTTGTTCGATGCCGGCTTTGATCTTTTCTGTATCTGTAAATACATTATGTGGTGATACCCTGTCAGATGCTCTGTAGTATGTTACTCCACCTTCTGAACTTAAACCACTCAGATTATTGATTCCTGAGCTTGAAAGTTTTTCCTCACCCTGTGGGGACTGACCGTAATGCATATAGATTGCATCATATTCCATAGCAACGGTTACATAATATGGACGGCAGCTTCTGATTGATCCAAGTTTTTCAAGATTGGAATAATCGTTAAAAATACCAAGCAGTCTGGTGATTCCACCTTCTACCTTCATCTCATAAACGATATCTGCTTTACCTATATCGCACTGTGGCATAGCGTCAGAAATATTATTTAACATAACTGCGATCGGACGACCGTACTCTTCCGTCCGGTCTGTAACCCATTCGCCAGTCAGGTCGTTATATACGCCCTCATGCTGTACTTCTGTTGCTGCCTCTGTGGTAGCTTCTGTTGTTGCTTCTGTCGTTGTGGTTTCTGTGGTTGCTTCTGTTGATGTCTCTTTCTTACCACATCCCATAACACCAAGTGATAAAACTCCTAATGCTGCTAAAGCAATTGCATATTTAGTTTTCTTCATAATCCCTTGTGTATCCTTTCTCATTAAGTATTTGTTCCTGAAGATCTTCCATCTGTTTGCGCTCTTCTTCATCTATATGATCATAACCAAACAAATGAAGCATACTGTGCGCTACCAGAAATGCCAGTTCTCTGGTGTTCGAGTGATTGTAGCTTTCTGCCTGTTCATATACGCGATCCATGGAAATAATGATATCTCCAAGCATCAGTTCTCCGCTTTCCGGATTGAAATAATCACAGGTATCCCCGTCTACAACACTAAAATCTCCCGGTTCTTTATAATCAATCAGAGGAAATGACAATACATCTGTCGGTGCATCGATATTTCTCTGACAATTATTGATAGTCTGTATGCCCGAATTATCTGTGAGCAATACATAAATCTCACATTCATAAGGACACTTTATAAAATCCAGAGCCTGTCCGATCACTGTTTCGATCACATGTTCATAATCAGGGATCTGGATTTCTCCATATTCATTTTCTACATTTAATGACATTGTATTTCTTACCTTTTTCTTTTATTATTTCGGTTCTCTCCGTATCGTCTGCCATCGTTTTGGTTACGATTTTCCTGCTCCGAACGCTGTTTTTTCTGCCTGTTCTGCTTCTCCTCGTAAACCTCATATGCATTTACGATCTTCTGTACCAGCGGATGTCTTACAACATCAAGACTTGTCAGATGGCAGACACTGATTTCTTCGATATTTTTGATAACGGTCAAAGCTACTTCCAGTCCCGATCTTGTCTCAAACGGAAGGTCCTTCTGGGAAAGGTCACCGGTAATGATTGCTTTCGATCCAAAACCAATACGGGTTAAGAACATCTTCATCTGTGCCGGTGTTGTATTCTGTGCCTCGTCCAGTACAATATAAGCATTGTCCAGTGTACGTCCCCGCATATATGCAAGTGGTGCTACTTCAATCAGACCTTTTTCCATATTCTTGGCAAAGGACTCCGGTCCCATGATCTCATATAATGCATCATAAAGCGGTCTTAAATAAGGATCGACCTTGCTCTGCAAATCTCCCGGAAGAAATCCAAGCTTTTCGCCAGCTTCAATTGCCGGACGTGTCAAAATGATCCGGTTTACTTCACCATTCTTAAAAGCAGTGATCGCTTTTGCCATTGCGAGATATGTTTTACCGGTTCCAGCAGGACCTACACCGAATACGATCATGGATTTATCGATTGCATTTACATATGCCTTCTGTCCATGTGTTTTTGGTTTGATCGGTTTGCCATTGATCGTGTGACATATGATATCCCGATCCAGATCAGCAATATTTTCCTGTGTTTCCTGAGGGTGATCCTTAGACATGGCGATCGTATAATCAACCTTCTGTTCATCGATCGCAGTACCTCTGGCTGCAACTGCAAATAACTGGATCAGTACATGAACCGCCTGCTCCACGTCTTTTTCTTCTCCTGAAACCTTCAGCTTATCATCGCGCAGGATCATAGAAACATGAAATGCTTTTTCTATTTTTTTTGCATGTACATCAAATTGTCCAAATACATTCTGAACGTATTCGGACATAACTGTAATTGATTTGCTGAATTCACTCAAGCGTCTGTTCCTCACTTATAATCTGTAATTCATGCGGAATCCCGATCAACTGTCTTACGGTTATATCTCCTTCCGCAAGACATTCATCTCCGCTATTCGTTATTTTAACATTATTTTCTATTATTTGCACCCCTTTTTCTTGCAAATTGCCAATATAACGACTTAATTTTTCTTTTACTGACGCAGCCGCCGCTTCCATGGATACTGTTTCTTTTTTTAACCGGTACTCCTTTATTGTGTATGCTTCTATCTGAAATGGCAGGTAAAAATTCTTACCTATATGAAGCCGGCTCGTATCACTGAACAAATCATATTCTTCGAAAGAGCATTTTGGTACATAAGGGGTAAGGCTGTACTGAAATGCACCAAAGGAATAATAGCTCTTTTCATTTCCTGTATATTCTTTGGAATAGCAGGATAACGGAACTGTATCTTTGTAATGATATACACAGATTCCATATACAGTTCCTTCTGCAGATACATAATTTGTATCCAGAACTTCATTATTATCATCATACAGATAAACTGCACCAGAGATCAGGATATCGCCTTTCTTCACATCATCTCCAGCCTTTACTACCGGTGTTCCGGATGCTGTTACGATCTCCGTGATCGTACAGTCCTGTGAAGCAATGATGTTGCATGGTTCTTTCATGGAGGTATCCGTAAATACATTCAATGTTTCCGTGATCTCCACCGACAGCTTTGTTCCCGTAAGCGCACATGATATCCAGGCGATATCTTCAAAGTCTTTCCGGAGATTTTTCTCCAGCTCTGCGCAGTCTACTTTTGACTTTGGAGTTCCGGTCTGCACATAATATTCATTGATATGTTGTAGTATCTCATCCGATGTATAATCTGATTCACCGGAAACGGAAATTTCCCATATAAATAACGATTGAATATAGATCAGAACAGCAAACAAGATAAACCCAGCCACAAACGGAATTCTTTTTTTATTTTTTCGAATAAACTCGCGAATACCATATACTCTTAGAACCTCTACATCACTTCCTGTTTTCCGTGCAGGTTCTTCCAATCGTGCTATATCCTTTGAAGCAGTAAAAAAGAATATTTCATCTTCTTTCTGCTCCAGATTCCAAAGTTTAATATCTCTGGCTTTGCACAGATTTACAAAACGGTTGATATGAATGCCGCGAAGATGAATTTTTGCAAATCCATACAGATACCTTAATATAATATCAAACATCCGGTTTCCCCCTTCTATGTACACAATATTATTCATAATTGATATATAGAATGTTGCCTGATATCTTCAGTTCTTCCGGACAATAATATTCAATTTTCAGGCAAATTCCATTTATCGATATGGTATTCTTTTTTGTTTTTACAAGGATCTGGGTATCCGAACAGGATATAATACATTTATAGTTTTCAATATAGATAATGTGATTATCATGAATTGTGATTTTGGATGAACTTTTTTTTATGTCCGGTGTGACATCCGGCACATCATATAGACTGTTATGATTAAATGGAAGCTGCATGATATGATACCCAACTAGCTTTATATCTATATTATGTTGGTTGGGTATCGGATTATGACTTACTCTTTATTCTCTTTAAGATTATGGACACAGATAAAGTTTACCAGGACTGCATTTCCTACAATCAATCCATAGGTGACTGCCTTTAATATATTTCCGGTCATATCTCCAAATGCAAAAATACTGAAGATCAATGCTCCCCATGAAAAGATCATTGCGAGAATGTTAATTGCATTTTTCATATTTGTTTGTCCCCTTTCGTTTTCGTATATTAATTTTATCATATATTATAGTGATGTTAGCGTCAACTTTTTTGCGTAAGTGAGCCAAGCACAGATAGATACTTCCGCAACCACAAGAAAATTACTTTGTAATTTTCTCTTTTTTGCGTCTGTAAGAACATTTCATGTTCTTACACCGCACCATCTCGCCTGTCGGCTCGATGCCGCTCGTTCGCCAAATACAGATTTTCGTGTAAACACGAAATCTGTGCTTGGCTCACTTACGCAAAAAAAGAGTACCGATTGCTCGGTACTCAAAAAAATCATATTTACTAATCCAAACTATAGATTATTTATATTTGCGCTTTCTAGCTGCCTCTGATTTCTTTTTACGTCTAACGCTTGGCTTTTCGTAATGTTCTCTCTTACGAATCTCCTGCTGGATACCAGCCTTCGCACAATTTCTCTTGAATCTGCGAAGAGCGCTATCTAATGTTTCGTTTTCTTTAACTATTACATTTGACATTCTCTCACCTGACCTCCCTCCAGTTGTGTACTATGCTAATAAAATAACAACTGTTTGGGTATTATTTAAGCACGAAGTCAATTATAACATATATTATTGAAACGTCAACAAAAAATTTTATTATTTTCTATTTTTAGGCATTTAACTGTTCTTTGGCTATTTCTACTGCTTTTGCAAGTGCATCTGCAATACCGGCAGGATTCTTTCCCCCGGCCTGAGCCATGTTTGGACGACCACCGCCGCCACCGCCTACAAGTGCTGCAGACGCTTTGATAATATTTCCTGCATGTGCTCCCTTCTTTACAGCATCGTCTGTTGCCATAGCGATCAGATTTACCTTACCATCCTTGGCGGAAGCAAGAACGACAACCGATGTTCCAAGCTTGTTCTTGAAATCATCTCCCAGATTACGAAGTGCATTCATATCTGTATCTTCTACGCTGGTAGCAAGAACCTTTACGCCATTTACATCTACTGCATCAGCAAGTGCATCTCCGGCAGAATTCTTTGCCAGCTTATCCTTTAACTTGGAGTTTTCAGATGTAAGAGCTTTGATCTCAGCGAGCATTGTCTCGATCTTTTCAGCCAGCTTTGCAGGTTCAGCTTTTGCTGCCTTTGCCGCTGCTTTTAATTCATCTTCCATCTCTTTATAATAATTAAATGCGCCAACAGAAGTCAGTGCTTCGATTCTTCTTACTCCGGCAGCAACACCCATTTCAGAGATGATCTTAAATGTACCGATCACACCGGTATTTGGGACATGAGTACCACCACAGAACTCAACAGAGAAGTCATCCATAGATACAACTCGAACCTTCTCGCCGTACTTGTCGCCAAACAATGCCATAGCACCTGTCTTCTTGGCATCTTCAATACTCATAACCTCTGTCTTAACCTTAAGATCTTTATCGATCTGTTCATTTACGATTGCTTCCACCTTGGCGATCTCTTCAGGAGTCATAGCCTGGAAATGTGTAAAGTCGAATCTTAAACGGTCTTCTGATACATATGAACCAGCCTGTTCTACATGATCACCAAGAACCATCTTTAAGGCTTTCTGGAGCAGATGTGTTGCGGAGTGGTTCTTACAGATCAGTGCACGTCTGTCTGCTGTTACAGAAAGCTTCGCTGTGCTTCCATTCTTTAATTCACCGGATTCAACATAGCCAAGATGTGCGATCTTATCACCGGCAACCTTGATCGTATCTTTAACAATGAAACGTCCGCTCTCTGTCTCGATCACACCAGTATCACCGATCTGACCACCCATAGTAGCATAAAATGGTGTCTCTGCTGTGATGATCGAACCGTTTGTGCCTTCGGAAATAACATCAACCAGTTCGGATGTTACCTGATCGCCCTCTTTATATTCTGCTGTTATGGCAATGATATCGGAAGATGCTTCTACCTTGTCATAACCGATGAACCTACTTGTAAGAGCTGTATCGATATCTTCATAAATAGTTGAATCTGCGCCCATGTAGTTTGATACTTTTCTTGATTTACGAGCAGTCTCTCTCTGCTTGTCCATAGCCTTATTAAAGCCTTCCGTATCAACCTCGATTCCCTTTTCTTCCAGAATCTCTTTTGTCAGATCAAGAGGGAAACCATAGGTATCATATAACTTAAATGCATTTTCGCCATTTAATACTTTTTTGCCGCTGTTATTTAACTCCTCAACGAAGCCGTTCAGAATTGATAAGCCCTGATCGATCGTCTTATTGAAGTTTTCTTCTTCTGTATTGATACAGGTAAAGATATGTGCTTTCTTTTCTTCCAGCTCCGGATATGCATCCTTAGAAACCTCGATTACTGTCTTTGAAAGTTCTGCAAGGAATCTGCCTTCGATACCAAGTAATCTGCCATGTCTTGCTGCACGACGGAGAAGACGTCTTAATACATAACCTCGTCCTTCATTTGATGGAAGGATACCGTCAGATGCCATAAAGGTAACAGAACGGATATGATCAGTAATAACACGGATCGAGACATCTGTCTTCTCGTCTTCCATGTATTTCACGCCAGCCATCTCACATACTTTATCACGCAACGCTTTGATCGTATCAACGTCAAAGATGGAATCTACATCCTGAACAACAACAGCCAGACGCTCCAGTCCCATACCGGTATCGATATTCTTCTGAACCAGTTCTGTATAGTTGTTATGGCCGTCATTTTCAAACTGGGTAAATACGTTGTTCCATACTTCCATGTAACGGTCACAGTCACAACCTACTGTACAGCCGGGCTTACCGCATCCGTACTTTTCGCCTCTGTCATAATAGATTTCGGAACATGGACCACAAGGACCTGCGCCATGCTCCCAGAAGTTATCTTCTTTCCCAAAACGGAAAATTCTCTCCGATGCAATTCCGATCTCTTTATTCCAGATATCAAATGCTTCGTCATCATCCTCGTAGATAGATGGATATAAACGGTTCTCATCTAAGCCTACAACCTTGGTCAGGAACTCCCATGACCATGAAATTGCTTCATGCTTGAAGTAATCGCCGAATGAGAAGTTACCTAACATTTCAAAGAATGTACCATGTCTTGCAGTCTTACCTACATTTTCGATATCACCGGTACGGATACACTTCTGGCAGGTGGTCACACGTCTTCTTGGAGGGATCTCCTGTCCTGTAAAGTAAGGCTTTAATGGTGCCATACCTGAGTTGATCAATAACAAACTATTATCATTATGTGGAATCAGTGAGAAGCTGTTCATCTTCAGATGTCCCTTGCTCTCAAAAAATTCCAGAAACATTTTTCTTAACTGATTTACGCCATATTTTTCCACTGTTTTCTCCTCCTACCTTCTATCAGCCAGTTCTTTGGTAATATCAGTCCAACTGACACCTCTTTCAACCATAAGAACCATAAGGTGATACAGGAAATCTGATATCTCATATTTTATTTCATCTGAATCAGGATTCTTGGCAGCAATTACAATCTCTGTTGCCTCTTCGCCAACCTTTTTCAGTATTTTGTCAATTCCTTTGTCAAACAGATAATTTGTATAGGAACCTTCCTTTGGATGATTTCTTCTGTCAACGATAATATCGTATTCTTCTTCAAATACCTTTAACGGATTGGTATTATCGTATTCCTTCTTAACCAGATCCGTAAAGAAACAGGTCGGGCTGCCGGTATGACAGGCTGCACCGATCTGGGAAACCTCTGCAAGCAGGGTATCTTTATCACAGTCTAATTTTAATGATTTTAAGAACTGGAAATGACCGGATGTCTCCCCCTTTGTCCAAAGCTCCTGTCTGCTTCTGCTGTAATATGTCATTCTGCCGGTTGCGATCGTCTTTTCAAAGGATTCCTTATTCATGTATGCCATCATAAGAACTTCCCCGGTCTTATAATGCTGTGTGATACATGGAATCAGCCCGTCAGAATTCAGCTTGAATTCATCAAAGGATACTGCACTTTCAAATGTATTAACCGGAATGCCTTCTTTTCTGCATTCCTGCTTTATCTCCATTATATCCATTTGTTTCAGATTATATAAAGAAATGGATTCAGCATTTGTCTTTTCAAGCATCTCACAGATTGCTTCCCCATTTGTTGAATAGGTGGAAACAATAACAGGAAGTGCTACACGGTTTTTGATCTCATTTACGATATCCATATATTCAGGAACCATATTATTATGTAATAACAGGAGCTCACCTGCTCCGAGTTCCTTAAGCTGCTCTGCATAGGCTACAGGCTCTTTACATTCGCTCAGGTCAATCGTTACGATGATACGTTCTGAACCAAAACGGTCAGCGGCTTCCGTTACAAGCTCCGGTGTATTTAATGCTGCTGATTTCATACAAACCTTGGAAGCACCTGCATATAACATCTTCTTGATATCTTCCAGTCTTCTTACTCCACCACATGCGATCAATGGAATATCGACATTCTTGCAGATCTCTTTGATAACTGCAATATTCGCTTCTCTGCCTTCCTTTGTTGCTTTACTGTCAAAATATGCAATCTCATCTGCACCGGCATCATTATAGAACTTTGCCATTTCAAGTGCATTCTCAAGATCCAGACATGGAATAATTTTCTTATAACTCATAGTACCTCCTTAAAGTGAACCTTTGGTAGATAACACTTTACCATTTAATCTGTCGTCTATAGAAGTTGCTTCATCTAAAGCTTTTGCAAATGCCTTAAAAGCTGCTTCGATGATATGATGGTCATTGGAACCAGAGAACTGTTTCAGGTTCAGATTCATCTCCGCACCATAGGATACTGCATAGAAGAATTCCTTTACCATCTGTGTATCAAAATATCCAACCCGCTCTGTTGTAAGGTTCAGATCATAAACAAGATATGGTCTTCCGGAAAGGTCGATCGCACACATAACAAGCGTTTCATCCATAGGAAGAAAGAAATTACCGAAACGCTTAATGGATTTTTTATCTCCAAGCGCACCTTTGATCGCTTTTCCAAGAACAATTCCCGTATCTTCTATCGTATGATGACAATCCACATACAGATCACCCTTTACGGTCAGATTCAGATCAAAAAATCCGTGCTTGGCAAAGCTTGTCAGCATATGATCGAAAAATCCGATACCGGTATCGATCTTTGCATCTCCCTTTCCATCCAGATTTAATTCCAGAACAATATCTGTCTCGCTGGTTTTTCTTGTGCATTTTACTGCTCTATCCGCCATATCTTTTCTCCCTTGTTTTTATACATTTTTCTTCCGATACTTTGGCAACTACAAGCACAGGCGGACTGATAATACAGACGCCTGTGCAATCTTGGTTTCATATTATACCACTATTCAAATCTTACTGCAATAGAATTAGCATGTGCTGTAAGTTGCTCTGATTTTGCAAAGCTTTCAATGTCTTCATGTACTTCTTCAAGAGCTTCTCTGGAATAATAGATGATGCTTGATTTCTTAATGAAGTCATCCACACTTAACGGGGAGAAGAACTTCGCTGTTCCGTTTGTTGGAAGTACATGGTTCGGTCCGGCAAAATAATCACCCAGTGGTTCGGATGAATATTCACCGATGAAGATCGCACCGGCATTCTTGATCCTTGTCATAACATCAAATGGATTTGCAGTTACAATCTCCAGATGTTCGGAAGCAATTGCATTTGCTGCTTCAACCGCATCTGCCATATTATCAGCTAATAAGATATAGCCGTATGTATCAATGGATTTCCGAATGATCTCTTTTCTGGATAATACCTTTATAAATTCATCGACCTGAGCTGATACCTTTTCGGCAAGTTCTTTTGAAGTTGTGATCAGAATGGCGGATGCCATCTCATCATGCTCTGCCTGTGATAACAGATCGGCTGCAACATATCTTGGATTTGCTGTCTCATCTGCAATTACAAGGATTTCGGATGGACCTGCAATCGAATCGATGCTGACATGTCCGTATACCGCACGTTTTGCAAGTGCAACGAAGATATTTCCGGGTCCTACGATCTTATCAACCTTTGGAATGGATTCCGTTCCATATGCAAGAGCCGCGATTGCCTGTGCGCCGCCTGCCTTGTAGATAGCAGTCGCACCGGCTTCATTTGCTGCAACCAGTGTAGTCGCATATACTTCACCCTCGCTGTTACAAGGAGTGGTCATTATAATATTTTTAACACCTGCTACCTTTGCAGGCATAATGTTCATCAATACGGAAGATGGATACACAGCTTTTCCACCCGGTACATATACTCCGACAGATTCCAATGCTGTTACCTTCTGTCCAAGCATGATACCCTTCGGATCAGAATCAAACCAACTGTACTGACGCTGTTTTTCGTGATAGGTGCGAATGTTTTCTTTTGCTTTTCTGATAACCTCGATCAGTTTCTCATCTACCTGTGTATAAGCATATTCAATCTCTTCTTTTGTAACCAGAACATTTCCGGCGTTGATATCTGCTTTATCAAACTGCTTGGTATATCCAAATAATGCCTCGTCTCCACGATCTCTGACATCATTTACGATCTTCTCTACTGTATCTGCATAAGATCCGAAATTGCTTGGGCTTCTTTTTAACAGATCCTTTAAAATGTTCTTTCTGGTTTCTTCCGTCAGATTTACAATTCTCATTTTTATGCCTCCTTATTAATCAACGAATTCAGATCAGCAAGCAGCTTTCTGATTCTCTCATTTTCCATCTTTAAGCTTACCTGATTTACAACCATTCTTGCAGATAACGGACAAACTTCTTCTAAAACTTCCAGTCCGTTTTCACGAAGAGTACTTCCGGTCTCAACGATATCAACGATCACCTCTGATAAGCCAACGATCGGCGCAAGCTCGACCGAACCGTTTAATTTGATGATCTCAACCGTCTGGTTCTTCTGATTATTAAAATAATCTTTTGCAATATTCGGATATTTGCTGGCAACACGGATGATCTCATTTTTCTTCAATAATTCTTTTGCTTTATGAGGACCACAGACACACATCCGGCATTTACCGAATCCGAGATCCATTACCTCGTACAGGTTTCTGCCTTCTTCTAATATCGTATCCTTACCAACTACACCGATATCTGCTGCACCGTATTCTACATAGGTTGGTACATCTGTTGCCTTTGAAAGGAAGAACTTCAGCTTCATTTCTTCATTCACAAAGATCAGCTTTCTGGTATCCGGGTCTTTCATTTCATCGCAGGTAATTCCTATCTGTTCAAGCAATGCAAGGGTTTTCTTTGCAAGTCTGCCTTTTGCAAGTGCAAATGTTAAATATCTCATTGATTTACCTCTCCAATCTATCCATCGATCAAATTCTAATTTTGGATTTCTTTCTGTTTTTGTCCGCTTATTTCAAGGATGCGATAGCCACCTCGTTCTCATCACCGGACACAAGATCAAATACCTTGACCGTATCACTGTTTTCAAAATAAAACAGTCCGGAAAAATGCTCTCTTTTTGCATATTCCAGATAATCTTCCACTGACTTTCTGACAGATTTGCGTATCAATTCAATCTTCTTATCATTCTGGCGCAGACTCTTACCAAGACTGATCGCGGACTCCTGATTCTCAATATCATAGAGAATGATCGTATTCGAATATTCAACCGAAACCTCGATATTCTGTCTGGACAGTGCCATGATCAGTTCTTCTACGGTAAATGCAAAACCAATAGACGGTGCATCTTTGCCAAACTGCTTTAACAGGTTATTATATCGGCCACCCTTTACAACTGCATCTCCGGTTCCGTAGGTATATCCGCGGAAGATCACGCCGGTATAATAGTTATAACCATTTAACATACTGAGATCAAAGCCGATATATTTGTCATATCCATAACAGCATAATGCCTTATAGATTCTCTGTAATCTGTGAACAGCTGCAAGTGATACCGGATTCGTAACCAGCTTTTCTGCTTGCTCTAACATGGATTCTCCACCGAATAAAGAGTCAAATGCAAGAAAGGCTTTCTTTAAAACAGGACTCAGATCCAGTTTCTTCAGATATTCCTCCAAACCAAAGAAGTTCTTAATATTGATGTATTCCTTGATCTGAAGTTCTTCGGCTTCTGTAATTCCGGCTTCTGAAACGATGCCCTTAAAGTAATCGATCTGTCCGATCTCGATCTGGAACTCGTCGATTCCAAGTGCCTTAAAAGAATCAACAACAGTTGCAATGATCTCTGCATCTGCTGCAGAAGAATCATCATTTATAAGCTCAGCACCGATCTGTGTAACTTCCTTTAATTTTCCCTGCAATTTTCTTGGGTTTGAATATGTATTTCCTGTATAGCACAGACGGATCGGAAGCTGTTCATCCTTGTAATATTTTGCTACACATCTTGCAATACTAGGTGTGATATCCGGGCGTAATACCAGCGTATTATTATCACGGTCAAAGAACTTGTACATTTCATTTGACGGTGCAGATCCCTTATCACGGTTAAATATATCAAAATACTCAAATGTAGGTGTCTCTATATCATGATAGCTGTATAACTCCAGAGTATGATGCAGCTTCTCAATAATCTTTCTTTTCTTTTTACATTCTACATCATAGGTGTCTCTTACTCCGTCCGGAGTCTGTAACAGTTTATCCTGCATCTCTTTTCCTCCTTTTATCCATGCCTTTTTGCTTTACCGTATTAAAGTGATAACACGATAATTAGTTATTTCAACAATGTGCTCATTATAGGTGAGACGTTGGCATTTGTCAAGATTTTTCCTGATCCTTTATGCTCTTAACTGCAAATCTTTATCGAGAAGCTCCAGATAATGAACCAGTGCTCCATTTTTTGCATGAATAAAGAAATCCGGATTCAGTTCTTCATATTTGAAATTCTTTGCATGTCCCTCGTTCACGCGATCCATATAAGTCTTTAATTCCGAAAAACGTAAATAGTAATATTTGTTTCTATGCGTAAAAAATATGATCAGGAAGCTGACTCCCTGCTGTTCCTCATACTCTTTCATAAAATGATACTGATGCTCATGTATATTCTGTAAAGAAAACGTATCAACCGCACATTCCTTCGCATCGAAGCATATCGGAATGCCCTGTACGACACCGATGTAATCGACCGTAGAATCTTTTTCAAAATACGCCAGCGTGATCTGGCTGCTGTCTTTATCCATACGGATCGGTTTGATCGGAGTCGGGATCTTCTGGACAACTGCCAGCTTCTTTTCCCGATAATATTCATTTGTATAATTGATCAGTTCCTCAAGTGAGGAACCACGAAGTCCTCTGGAATTCCAAGTTGCCATCCGATTCTGCCTCTTTATCTTTTATCTGATTCTGATCTTACTAAAGTTATTATCCAAATTACCCAAATAAATCTTTTTCGATCGTCCGAAACGGTTCCGGAAGAAATGCCGAATACTCTTTCCCGCTCAGATAAGAAAGCGGACCGTCTGTTTCTTTAAATATAATGTTTCCGCAATGAAGAAGCTGATGCTTTACATGATAAGAATCTGAAAAATACCGGTTCACTTCAGGTATGCCATACTTTGTATCACCGACTACCGGGTATCCCAGATGCTTTAACTGTGCACGGATCTGATGAGACTTACCTGTGATAAGCTCAACCTTTACCAACGTATAATCATCATTTTTTTTTACCGGATAAAAGATTGAATGGATTTCTTCACTCTTGCCCTGTTCCCATGGGTGATCCGATATCCGGACTTTGTTTTTTGCATTATCCTTCTGTAGATAACAGGTACTGTCAAGCTTCTGCGTCAGGCGTCCCCGTACAAGTGTATAATAATATTTATGTAATAGATGTTCTCTTATAATTCTGGATAATTCCTGACTTCCGGTAAGACTCACCCCACAAAGAATGAGTCCGGATGTATTGCGGTCTAAACGATTGCATACAGACGGACGATAAGTTCTCAGTTCTTCAGTTGTGATATGCCCACTATCAAGCAGATAGTCGATCAATGCTTCATTAAAAGAGTAATCATCTTTTGATGCCTTCTGTGACAGGACGCCAGTCGGTTTGTCTGCGATCAGAATATTTTCATCCAAATAGATGATCTCAACCGGAATCTTCTTTTTAGAGGAAGTGCTGTGTGTTCCACTGACATCTTCCCTGAAATTGGCGATCGTTTCATCAGACATATAGATCTGGATCGTATCTCCGATATAGACGTATTCGTTTCCTTCAATTTTCTTATTGTTCAATTTGATGTTTTTCTTTCGTATCATCTTATAAACAAAGCTTGACGGTGCCTTATTCAGATATTTCAAAAGAAATTTGTTCACACGCTGTCCCGCTTCGTTCTGCGATATAATGATCTCTTTCATGCCCGACTCCTATACACCAAGTTCAAATAATTTTTCACGCATAGACTGATCCTTTACCAGATAATCTTCATCCGGTTCTTTGATCGTTTCCGCTTTCTTTATAAATTCATCCACGGTTAACGCTGTAACGATAACATATGGTTTCTTTATCATTTCAAAGGAACGTGTAATTTCTTTTTTCAGGAATTCCACATCCGGAATCTTCTTGTCAAATGCTTTCTGATATAAGAATAACATTCTGCCATCCCGCACGATCACGGCAGGGAAAAACAACATTCCTTCATATCGACTGAGCGAGATATCATACAGGATGCCGTCCCGGTTCTCATAATGGATCCCTTTTTCTATCTTCTTGTGTTCTTCCTCTGTTAAAGGCTTGAATTTGGAACACATGATAAGTGCTACGATCTGTTTGGCAAATGGCAGGCTGATCAATATCGGAAGTATGATGATCAAGGTTTTTGTTGTTTTAAACATGGCAAGCGAAAGAATTACTCCTGTCAGGATCATAACACCAAGTATAATAATACTGGTTATGATCTTTTTCTTATGTTTTTTTATATATCCATACTGTCCTTTTTCCATTGTTTTTGTCCTGTTCTGTTTTTATTATAATGTTCCTCATACCCCGGCAAATCTCTGTATTTACCGGATATCTGTCTCTATTTGATCATGGAAACGATCCAGTCATTCGGCAGCAGCTTTGTTACGATCTTAAACGCTTTCATCGTTATGCTGTAGGTAGATTCTGTCTTCAGGTAATACGCATCAAATAACGCCCGTTTTACCACATTCTTTGCTTCTACACGGAACAATCTTTTAAATGCCTTTGTATGGGAATATTTCTCGGCAACATCAAAGAACTCTGTATTGACCGGTCCCGGACATACTGCTGTCACTGTAATATCTCTGTCCTCCAATTCTTTATTTAATGCTTTTGAAAAGCTTCTAACCATGGATTTTGTTGCTGCATATACAGCAAAGGATGGCTGTGGCAGATATGCCGCTGATGATGCAATATTAATGATATTGCTCTGTTCTTTCATATATGGCAGAGTGATCTTCGTCATGGCAACTAAAGCCTTACAGTTAACATCGATCATTCCGGTAAGTTCTTCGCATACAACATCTTCTACATGTCCCATAATGCCATATCCTGCTGCATTCACCAGAACACGTACCCATGGATGTTCCTTTGCAAGCATCTTTTTATAGGCTTCAAGATCTTCCTGCTTTGTGATATCCAGCGGGAGAACAATAATCTTCTTGCCTTCAATCTCTCTTTCTAAGGCATACAATCGTTCTGCACGCCTGGCGATCACCCATATCTCGTCGATTGTCTTATATTTTTCACTGATCTGAACAACAAACTCTCTGCCCAGTCCGGAAGAAGCTCCGGTAACGACTGCTATTTTACTCATGACATCATCCTCCATCCAGATAAATACTTATTCTTTAACGTTCCGTTTGTATTTTTTGCCCATCCAAGCGGATATCCGTCCACCAGAACAAGCACATATCCATTTTTAATTTTCTGATCCGATGCTTCGATCGTCTCGCCTTTCAGATATCTTAAAACACGGTCATCTGAAGATGTCAGATTTACTTCATTATCAAACTGTCCTTGTTTCAGATACATAGCAAGTGACTGGCTCGGTTCAAACCGGTTCTTCTTGATCTCGCCAAGGAACAATCCCTGTCTTAACATCCGAAGCCCGGATACATCCGGCATATGTTCTGCCATATAATACAGTCTTCCTTTATTTTCCTCAATATATGCAGACCGGATCCCGGCATCCGATGAAATGTGCGCAAGGAATTCTTCTGCATTTTTATCCGGCTTACAGCCTCTGTGTATCCATGACTGAAATACCTGTGTCTGTTCTGCCTCTTTTTTATGAATAAGTGCAACAAAATGCCCTTCCCCTTCGATATGATGCGGCCATAATCTTGCACATTTTTCAAGTTCTGCATTTTCGGTCTTTCCCCACGCAGGATTTCCATTACAAAAGCCCGGATACTTCGGAACTTCGACTAATTCTAATGTATCATCCAGTGATAAAAGATATTCGATTGACTGTTCATTTTCTTCCGGAGAAAACGTACAGGTCGAATACAGCATGGTTCCACCCGGTTTTAACATTTTTACAACTTCATTTAAGATTCCACGCTGTAAACCGGCAAATAACTCAACACCATTGTTTTCCCACGCTGTTACCATTGACTGGGATTTACGGAACATTCCTTCACCGGAGCAAGGCGCATCAATCAAAATTTTATCAAAGGTCTGATAGAATTTTGTGCTCAGCTTATTCGGAGCTTCACTTACCACACACATATTACCGATCCCGAATAATTCCAGATTTTTTAATAATGCCTTAGCTCTGGAATTACTGATATCATTTGAGATCAGAAACCCGGTGCCATGAAGTTTTGCTGCAAGCTCGGTTGATTTACCTCCCGGTGCTGCACAGATATCTAGAACAACATCCCCATCTTCAACAGGAAGAATACTCGCCGGTGCCATCGCACTCGGTTCCTGAATATAATAAAGCCCTGCATAATAATATGGATGTTTGGATGGTGTACATGCTTTGTCATCATAATAAAAACCATTTGTTGTCCATGGTACAGGCTTTAATTCAAATGGAGAGATCTTTAAGAAATCTTCCACACTGATTTTATTTGTATTCACGCGAAGTCCATGATGCATGCCCTGATCCAGACAATTCATATATGCATCATAGTCGTCTCCTAACTGTGTCTTTATCCTGTTTGTAAATGACTCCGGTAAGTTCATAATCTATAACCCCTGTGCTTTGTATCCTTCTGCGATAATATCAAGCTGTTTGGAAAAATCCTCCAGCTTTTCCAGATCATCCTTCTGGTAAATATCATAAAATTCATTCTGTATCTTCACAACCTCACGCTGGTTGCCTACATAATATAAATTCTGAATATTTGTTAAAATGTCTGCAACGATAGATGCCTTATAATTGAACGAATTCTGTGCATCCATAATCTCACCCCGGACAGATGACATTTCCTGATCCAGCGCCACAGTTGCATTTGCTGCATTTAACAGTTTTTCCCGGATATGTTCCGGCATATTATGACGATACTTATACTGAAGGGAATGCTCAATCGTTGCCCAGAAATCCATCGCCATTGTACGGATCTGAATCTCTGCCTGAATCGTTTGAAGCCCTTTAATCGTATATACATCATAATTTAATATAATATGAAAACTTCTGTACCCACTTGTTTTTGCATTCGTAATATAGTCTTTTTCTTCTCGGATCGACATATCCCTGCGATTCCTTATGATCTCTACAACCTTGTAAATATCTTCTTCGAACTGGCACATGATACGGATTCCGGCGATATCATCCATCTCTTCCACGATATGATCCATCGGAATATGTTTCTTTTGCATCTTATCCAAAATACTTGAAATTCTTTTTACACGTCCGGTTACATTCTCAATTGGAGAATACAGTCCCTGACTTCGATAATCTTTTATAATATGCTTAAATTTCAAGAGCAGTTCATCTACAGCCTGCTCATACGGAGATAAGATCTCTTTCCATAATTGTATTTCCACGAATAAAATGCCTCCTGCCAATTCTAACTATTCATCATCATGGGATACTCTGGTATAAAGGAAATTATATTCATCTACACCATCCTGATACTCCGGATAAAGCTCATATAATTCTTTCGCAAGTTCATAAGCCTTATCATAGTTCTGGATCTTTTCATAATAACTGATCTCCTGCAAACGCAACTCTTTCTGGAAGGTATTATCGCTTGCAAGTCCATTATTAATATACCCATATGCATTGTCCATCTCACCAATACTGATATAATAAGCGGCATACTGGGCATACAGATATGAATTATATCCATATTTATCTATGTATTTTTCATAATTCTCAAACATATGCTCTGCATCATTCATAGATGCATAACAGGTTCCTATATACAGATATAATTCCGGATAATCCTTTACATACTGCTCCAGAACCGGGAGTGCCCCGGCATAATTGCTGTCCGAAAAGTCAGCCAATGCCTGGGCGATCTCCTTCATTTTACCGACATTCTTTTTGTCCGCAGATGTCTGTTGTAAAATAGTATCATATTCTTCTACCGCTTTATCATAATCAGCGGTCTTCATATAAATATCTGCCATATACAGTCTGGTATTCTTGTCTTTATTCCGAGAAAATATCTGTTTTTCAGAAAGTGCATCGGCAAACCGGTCAAGTGCCTTATCGTATTCTGCATTCTGATAAAACGCCAGTCCTTCATCAAAATAGCGGTCCTTATGCGATATGATCTTTGATAATATTACAACAGCCGCAAAAACAATGACCAGACAAGTGACTAAAAAGAAAAACACTTTGACAAAATCTATATTGGATTTTCTTTTTCTGCGTCTTCTACGATTTCTTCCTGTCATAGCAATAAACTCCTGATTAGTGATGGAATAAACGGATTCCTGTAAATACCATTACCATTCCATATTTATCACATGCTTCGATTACAAGATCATCTCTGACAGATCCACCCGGCTGAGCAATGTATGCAACACCACTCTTCTTCGCACGTTCAATGTTATCTGAGAATGGGAAAAATGCATCAGAACCAAGTGTAACATTCTGATTTCCGGCAAGCCATGCTTTCTTTTCTTCTGCTGTGAATACTTCCGGCTTTACCTTGAAACGCTTCTGCCATTCGCCATCACGGAGAACATCCTCATATTCATCACCCATATATACATCGATCGCATTATCTCTGTCTGCACGTCCAAGTCCATCAACAAACTGAAGTCCCATAACCTGTGGAGACTGACGAAGCCACCAGTTATCTGCCTTCTGACCGGCAAGTCTTGTACAATGGATTCTGGACTGCTGACCGGCCCCGATACCGATTGCCTGTCCACCTTTTACATAGCATACAGAATTAGACTGTGTGTATTTTAATGTGATCAGTGCAATTTTCATATCGATAAGAGCTTCTTCCGGTATATTTTTATTCTCTGTTACAATATTGGATAAAAGATCCTTATCAATATTCAGTTCATTTCTTCCCTGCTCAAATGTAATTCCAAATACCTGCTTACGTTCAATCTCAGCAGGAACATAATTCTCATCGATCTGGATAATATTATAATTACCTTTCTTCTTCTGCATCAGAAGCTCCATAGCTTCGTCTGTATACCCGGGAGCAATTACACCATCTGATACTTCACGCTTAATGAGACGGGCTGTATCTGCATCGCAGACATCTGACAATGCAATGAAATCACCAAAGGATGACATACGGTCTGCACCTCTGGCTCTTGCATATGCGCATGCAAGTGGTGACAGTTCGCCCAGATCATCTACCCAGTAGATCTTTGCAAGTGTATCTGTAAGAGGAAGTCCTACTGCTGCACCTGCCGGTGACACATGCTTAAAAGATGTAGCTGCTGGAAGTCCGGTTGCTGCCTTTAATTCTTTAACAAGCTGCCAGCCATTAAATGCATCCAGAAAATTTATGTAGCCCGGCTTACCATTTAATACGGTAACCGGAAGATCACTTCCATCCTCCATATAGATTCTTGATGGCTTCTGATTTGGATTGCATCCGTATTTTAATTGAATTTCGTTCATTCTGTATTTCCTCCCGATTCATGATGATTATTTATTCTTGTTAATGATTCTTGTCTCATACTTTCCTGTTGCGATATCAATATATCTGACAAACAGAGATACCTTATTATCTTCATTCAGGCTTTCCCATACCATATTTGCAAATGTATCGATATCACCTGATATACCAACTAACTTCGGTTCTCCCTCAAAGCTTGGAAGTGGATTGTCATCATGCATATATGTATGAATAAAATGTCCTTCTCCGTTTGCGGGATTCTCATATGAAAATGTATATCGGTTGCATGCCGATGGATCTCCGTTATTGCTCTTTAAGATAGACATTGCATAGTCATACTGTCCGCCTTCGATATGCATAACTCCGGAAATTCTCGGTGTATAGTTTGGACCGTCCGGTTCAAACTCGCGGCATCTCAGTGACTGTTCAAATGTAAGCTCTTTATCCATTCCATCATAGATCGTATCGGTCTGATCACCATTTGTTACGATCGTCCGATTGCCAAGAACCCGAACCGGTGCGTAAATGATAAGGCTTGGATCCTCAAGCTTGGATGGATCAAATGCTTCTGTACGGATTCCTTCGCCCTCTGTAACAAATACACGATTTCGGGAATTCACACTTCTACCCATGATAAAGTATGCAGTAACTGCCTTTGTTCCGTCTTCCGAACGTCCGATCACGATTCCTCTGCCGGGATAAGAATTACCCTTAAGTTCCTCTGATAATGATAACATTTTCATTTGTAAACCTCCGTTTAGTAAATTAGTCAATTCATGTACCCATTTATCTGGTCGCTGTCTTTCATCTTATAATAATATGCTTTCTTTTGCAAGCGTTTTGGACTGCATTCTTATCTACTGAAACTGGCGCATTGCCTGGATCAGTTCGGATTTTGGAACTGCTCCCACGATTTTCTTTATAACTTCTCCATCTTTATATAATAAAAATGTCGGAATTGATACAACCTTGTTTGCAAGTGCAAGTTCCTGATTCTCATCTACATCTACCTTGCATACCTTTACCTCTGGAAATTCGTCAGCCAATTCTTCAACGATCGGTGCAACCATTCTGCATGGTCCGCACCAGGTGGCCCAGAAATCAACCAGCGTAAGTCCCTTTGCCTTTAAAACCTGATCTTCATATTCTTTTTCATTTAAATGTATAACTGCCATAGTAAAAACCTCCAATTCGTCATTCGTTAATTATACAGACATCTCAATCATCTTACATCTGTACTTTCAAAAAACATTTCTGACAAGTAAGTGTTCTTGTATTATAGTATACATTCATTTTCCTCTATCATACATTTATTTGTCAACTCATTTCACGGAGTTTTAATAAATATCTACATTTGTCATCTTGTCTGTCAATTCTATGAACGCCAGCCGGCAGACAGGAATTTATATAAATCTGATTTCTGTATAATAACCGATACACAAAATGCGCGCTGCCACAAAGGGAAGCGCGCATCGTATTGTATGTGTATTATATGTTAGCCTTTATAATTATGCATTTAAGAATTCTTTGCTTGTCTTGACCTTCTTGTTTGGATCCGGACGGAATAACAGGAAGAAGAAAGCAACGATGATCAGGATTGCTACAACAGTGCCGATACCGAATGAGCATGCACCTGTGAAGAGTCCTGCAATTCTGTAAATAACAAGGGATACAAGGTATGCGAAACCACACTGATATCCGATTGCAAACCAGAACCATTTTGCACTGTTCATCTCTCTCTTAATAGCACCCATTGCTGCGAAACATGGAGCACAGAGTAAGTTGAATACGAGGAATGAGAAACCACTTGCTGTTGTGAATGCTTTTGCAAGCTCGCTGTATACAGTGCCTTCCCCACCACCATAAAGGATACCCATAGTACCAACGATGTTTTCCTTAGCAACAAGGCCTGTAATAGATGCAACAGTTGCCTGCCAGTCGCCCCATCCCTGTGGCTTGAAGATCCAGCAGATTGCTCCACCGATCTTAGCTAAGATACTGTGGTCGATCTGATCTTCTGAAAGCATCTGGAATTTACCATCCAGAATACCGAAGTATGTTGTGAACCATACAAAGATTGTTGAGAGGAGGATGATGGTACCGGCCTTCTTAATGAATGACCAGCCACGCTCCCACATACTTCTTAATACAGAACCGATTGTCGGGATATGGTAAGGAGGTAACTCCATAACGAATGGAGCAGGATCTCCTGCGAACATCTTTGTCTTCTTTAAGATAATACCGGAGCAGATAATTGCTGCAATACCGATAAAGTAAGCACTTGTAGCAACCAGTGAAGATCCACCGAAGATCGCACCTGCGATCATTGCAATAAACGGAACCTTAGCACCACAAGGAATAAATGTTGTTGTCATAACTGTCATACGGCGGTCTTTTTCATTTTCAATTGTACGAGATGCCATGATACCAGGAACACCACAACCTACACCTACAAGAATAGGAATGAATGACTTTCCCGAAAGACCGAATTTTCTAAAGATACGGTCCATGATGAATGCGATACGTGCCATATAGCCACAGTACTCAAGGATTGCAAGTAAGATGAACAATACGAGCATCTGAGGTACGAAACCAAGTACAGCACCAACACCGGCGATAATACCGTCAAGGATCAGTCCCTTTAACCAGTCAGCACATCCGATCTTATCAAGACCTCTTTCTGCAAGATCAGGAATAGATGGAACGAATACACCATAATCAGCAGGATCGATCTCTGCCATCTCTGTCTTGTTGAAGTATTCTACTGCATCTAAATAAGACATAGCATTTGTCTTATCTTTTTTTGCACCGGCAGGTACTTCTGAATAATATACATCGATATCGTAAGTATCAAGAGTTTCTTCATCTTCCATCTGATACTTAACACTTGCTTCTGTATTTGTATTTGCTTCGATAGCTGCCTTTGTTGCATCAACATCTATAGCATCTTCATCATCTGTTACAAGTACACCATATGCGTCAAGTGCATTTGTAGCTGCATCGTAATCACCGGATGCTTCTTCATAATCTTTGCTTCCGATACCGAATAAATGGAAACCGTCACCAAACAGATTATCATTTGTCCAGTCTGTGCACCATGCACCGACTGTTGACATCGCAATGTAATAAACCAGCCACATTACAATGATGAAAATCGGAAGTGCAAGGATACGGTTTGTAACGATCTTATCAATCTTATCTGAGGTTGTAAGCTTTTCACCCTTTGTATTCTTCTTCACACATTTTCCGATGATAGATGAGATATATGCATATCTCTCACTGGTGATAATACTCTCTGTATCATCATCAAATTTGTCTTCCAGTGCTTTGATCTCATCTTTACAATCCGGAACACTGTCCATCTGCTCTGCAATCTTTGTGTCTTTTTCAAGAAGCTTGATCGCAAAGAATCTCTTTTTTCTTTCTTCAACTGTAAGCTTTGCACTTACGCTGTCGATTGCATCTTCAACAGCCTGATCGAAGCTATGTACACGCTTATTCTGTACTTTCTTCTGTGCTGCCGCAACTGCTTTTTCTTTTACTTCATCAATTCCAGTACCCTTTAATGCCGAGATCTCTACAACCTCGCATCCAAGTGCATTGCTCAGGTTCTTGATATCGATCTTGTCACCATTCTTCTTTACAAGATCCATCATGTTAACTGCCATGATAACCGGGATTCCCAACTCGATCAACTGTGTTGATAAGTACAGATTTCTTTCGATGTTCGTACCATCAATAATATTGATGATCGCATCCGGATATTCCTTGATCAGATAATTTCTGGCAACAACTTCCTCTAATGTATATGGAGAAAGTGAATAAATACCGGGAAGGTCAGTGATGATAATATCTTTGTGACCCTTTAATTTTCCTTCTTTTTTCTCTACTGTTACACCAGGCCAGTTACCTACATACTGGTTTGAACCTGTAAGTGCGTTAAATAATGTTGTCTTTCCACTGTTTGGATTACCTGCCAACGCTATTTTAACTGACATTTTTATGCTCCTTCCTTTTTGTCTGTCATTTTCTATGATTCATCAAATAAGTAAATCATCTGCTTCGTTGTATGTAGGATCGGTACGATCCACACATTTATTCAACAACGATCATTTCGGCATCTGCTTTTCTTAAAGAAAGCTCATAACCGCGTACTGTTACTTCAACCGGATCACCAAGCGGTGCAACTTTTCTGACATAGATTTCTACACCTTTCGTGATTCCCATATCCATGATACGTCTCTTTACAGGTCCTTCGCCAACAAGTTTTGTTACCTTAACTGTCTGTCCGACGGCAACCTCTCTTAATGTCTTCATACCATTTTGCTCCTTCTTTTTCTTTATACATATAAGAACGTCTCCACATATTCAGACCGGATTCTGTGATAGCTTTTCTTCTTATACATTTGTATATATAAACAATTGCACCGGCAGCTACCAATGTGCAAATACTTATATTTCTGTTTTTTCGGTATCCTTATACCATAATTTTGGCTGCCATATCTTTTCCGATGGCAACTCTGGATTCTTTTACATTTACGATCATGTTACCGTTTATCTCTGAAACAACTGTTACTTCTCCACCCACGACAAAACCAAGCTTCTCAAGAAACTGTCTTGTTTCATTTTTTCCACCAACTTTGGTAATGGTCTTTGTTTCTCCAATATTCATAAAAGTTAAAGGCATCATATTCCATCTTCTTTCATAATCGTATAAATTTATCATTAAGCAATATGCTGTTTCAAATTTCATCGTTAGTATATACTAACCATCATTAGAAGTCAATAACATTTTTTAGAAAAATATAACATCATTTAGAAGCTTGTAACGTATCTTAGTCGTATATAACAAAGCTATATTCTTAAAATGCAAATTTATTTATTATACTTGACATTTTTAAACAGTTAGTTTAAACTAATTACGATTATAAAATGAAAGGTTGGATTATTATGGAAAAATATATTGGTACTATTATTGTTGCTGCCATTATTATAATTGTGTGCGTACTTGCGATCCGTTCAATGATAAAAGATAAAAAGTCCGGAAAATCTGTTCAGTGCGGAGGAAACTGTAACAATTGTCACGGATGTCATTAGTTTTATCCTTCTTTCATTTGAACCTTATTCCGGTTTGTGATATAATTTTCTGTAAATAATTTTTTAATGGGGTAAAGCTATGTTAACAACGAATGAATCAGTTGAAAACTATCTGGAAACGATATTGGTATTAAGCAAGAAGCTTCCTGTTGTCCGTTCAGTTGATATCTCAAACGAACTTGGTTATAAGAAATCAAGCATCAGTGTTGCTATGAAGAATCTTCGTGAGAATAACTACATAACAATGAATGATGCAGGGTTTATTTCACTCACCGATTCAGGAAAAGAAATTGCTGAAATGATATATGAACGACATGAGTTTCTCTCCGCCTGGCTTATACAGCTTGGTGTTGATCCCGATATCGCATCTGCCGATGCTTGCAAGATCGAGCATGTAATCAGTAAAGAAAGTTTTAAAGCAATTAAAGATCATGTATTAAGTGGAGCCAATCACTAGATCTTCTAGTGACTGGCTCTTTTTTCTATCGGATAGAATTTTCTACACATAAAGTTCCCCAACCGACATAGATATTTGGATACGTTCTCGCTGATTTTATCCTTTTCGCTCCCCGGATCAACGAAGCTTTCAGTTTTTCTCCATATAGAAATGGGTCATTTTCATTCACAATTCCCCATTGCATCAGCAGACATGCAGAACCGGATACAAATGGTACCGCCATAGATGTTCCCGACGCAAAGGAATAATCATTTCCCGGATATGCAGTATAAATATCCACACCGGGTGCAGCAAGATCCGGTTTAATCTGATCATTTGCTGTATAACCCCGTCCGGAAAAATATGCAAAATCATCGACATTCTGATCATAGGCCGCTACTGTGATCAGTCCTTCCGCCGTAGAAGGAATCGTTAATGTTCCAAATTCTGTTGGATTTAAGAACTCAACATTTCCAGTCAAACTTGCACGGATTGGCAGATAAGCATCCACTACCCCACTGACGATCTGCTTCGGATGGATCAAAACCTTCCATTGTCCTTTATCAATATAATTATCCCGCCCCTGAAATGAGATAAATATCTCCTGATTCCGGTTATATGGATTCGGCGTTCCATAGATTCCTTTGACAAATGTATTCCGATAAGTTCCGGTTCCAATATTCTGCGATTCACTCAAAGTCAGAACGATATCACCATTTGGTGTAATGATCATAACATCAAACCGGTCGTTATAATTTTTCCATAATTGCAGATTAAAGGATGTCACATAATCACTGACCAACAGATCGATCATACGGTAGGAAGTATTTCCAAGGATTACCCGCTGATGTCTCCGGTTAATCGCATCATTTCCGGTTCCGGTGGATATGGAACACACCGCAAGCCTTGAAACGTCATTGATATAATTTTCCATCAACGAATCACCCTTATGAGAACCATAATTATTACCATAACTAAGATTTACAGATATCGGTTGATTACGTTCTATTCCCTTTCGCAGTGCATAATCAATTCCAAGGATCATTCCCAGTGTAGTCGGAAGTCTGGATGCCGTATCACTTCCTACTTTAATGATCAGAAGCTCCGTCTGTGGAGCTACACCGATATTGGTTCCTGCTGCTATGGCAGTCACCTGCGTACCATGACCGGAGCGATCCTCTGACGGAAGACTTTCTGTGTAGTTTCCATCTAGTATTGCATTCAGTTCTTCATTTGTATAAATGCGTCCAAGTTCGTATGGATTCACATATTTCTTCTGATATTCTGCCTGCTGATCCCATAATTCCAGAATCCTGCTTTTTCCGTCACGGATAAATTCATTATGCCGGTAATCAATACCAGAATCTATAACTGCAAGAAGGGTTCCGCTTCCATCCAGTCCGTAGTTATTAATGAAGGTTCCGGACAGGCAGGAGGCATACTGCGCATAGGATACCTGCTGATCTACACTCTTTGATTTATCCACATACAGGATTCTGGGATCTGCTGCAAATGCATTGATATACACTTCCTTTATTTCTATAATTGCATATCCAGCCAGCAGATAATAGATCCGTGTCAGATATCGATCCACCAAATCTGTAATATCATCATTATAACGGATCAGAAGCTGCCAGCTCCGATCTTTTGCATTGTATCCAACATACAGCTCCGATTCGCTGTCCTCATATGACTGCATGGTCTCCAGTGCAAGTTCCAATTGCGTATCAATATTATTTTCCATTTTCCCTTACTATCCCGCTTTTTATGTATTATTTTTATCTCTTAATCATATGATTTTTTATTGATATTTAGAATATTCTTATGATTTCATCAAATGTTGTTAATTGTTTGAAAATATCGAAAAATGTAAGTAAAGTTGGAACTTTTCCACATTATCAACAGATTTATACACAAAAATAGGATTTTCAGTCTAAAAAACAGGGATTTTATCCCCTGTTTATCCACATTTGTCATATTACGTCGGTATTCCTTGGTTTCAAATTCCTTAATCCGACGTATTATTTCACCGCATCTATATATAATTGCATTTGCAAATCAATTGAAAGAAAAACATATGAATTATTTTTCCAATTTGTTTATTGGCAGAAAACAGAATGTTGTACAGGCAACCGGCTATCTGGATACCGGCAATACGCTAAAAGATATTTCAACCGGCAAACATGTGGTCATCGCCTCACCGGAAATCATGTATGACCTGTTGCCCCTGCAGCTTCATGCGCTTGTATACGATTATACAAATGGGATCCAACCATTTGATCGAAAGTCCTCCATCTATATGCCGGAGGGCATCCACCTGATCCCCTACCGAACGATCAGTTCGGAATCGGATCTGATGCTGGCATTTGACTGTGACTTTTTCTTTATTAATAATCATATAATCTGCAACCGGCCACTGATCGGGATCAGCAGACATACGTTACAGATCAGTCATATGAAGAAATGTATTTTATTAAATTCAGTATATATGAGAAAGGTAAGAAACTATGATAAACACATTCGCAAATCGAGATTTTAAATTTTCAATGGTATCCAATATTATGACCTTATTTCCTTCATCCTCCAAAGATGTCCATTACATAGGCGGGTGTGATATTCTTCCTGCCCCATTAGAACCATATGAAGAAAGTGCCATGGTAGCCGGACTTGGGAACGGCGACGATCAGGAGATTAAAAAAATACTGATTGAACGGAATCTTCGTCTGGTTGTTTATATTGCAAAGAAATTTGACAACACCGGAATTGGCGTAGAAGATTTGATCTCAATCGGTACGATTGGACTGATCAAAGCAATCAATACCTTTAAATGCGACAAAAACATCAAGCTGGCAACCTATGCATCTAGATGCATCGAAAATGAAATCCTTATGTATCTCCGCAGGAACAGCAAACTCCGCATGGAGATTTCGATTGATGAACCATTGAATGTTGACTGGGATGGAAATGAATTATTATTATCTGACATTCTTGGAACCGAGGAAGATACGGTTTACAAGAATATGGAAACAGAAATGGATCATTCCCTGTTAACGGCAGCAGTCTCTCACCTGACAGAACGGGAACGTACCATTATTGAATTGCGGTACGGGATCAACACGATTAACGGTGTAGAACGCACCCAGAAAGAAGTGGCTGACCTGTTAGGAATCAGCCAGTCTTATATCTCTCGTCTTGAAAAAAAGATCATAAAGAAACTAAAAAAAGAAATAATTAAAATGAGCTGATCAGCCTTTAATGATGATAATCGGAAAGCTTTACCTTATATCCGTCAACCATCTGGCGCATTTTCTGGTAATCCTTTTCCTTTAAATCTCCGGATTGTTTCAGATCTTCCACCATCTGATCCAGCTCCTTTAAGGCATCATGTGCCAGATCCTTATAATTGTTTGCAAGATTCATATTCATCTCATTCAGCTTTGCATTCAGTTGTTGTTTTACACTACGTTTCATCATTGTTTCGCACCTCATTTCAGGAAATAATCATTGACACTGTTGTAGCCATGTGTTACTATTACAAAGGTTCACAGACGCCGGCATGTCGGAATTGGCAGACGAGGCAGACTCAAAATCTGTTGGTGGCAACATCGTGCGGGTTCAAGTCCCGCTGCCGGCACTCTTTGTATTTTGCTTAATAAAAAATCTAAGTTTTAAGCCATTTTGTGGCTTTTTTTATTACTCAAAATGCAGGCATTTCAACTATTTTGCCCAATATTTGCCCGCTAGATGCACACCCAAATACAGACTCTTTTACTGCAGCCGGCTGTTGTTGCCGATCTTCTTTGCAACCACAACAAACCGTCCATCTTCTGTATGATACGCACAGGTGGATAAGGTCAGCAGCTTGTCCCCATAGGATGCCGTTTCTTCGATCGTATATGGTGTATTTGCTTTTACCCGGCTGACATAATCATCAAATTTCTCTTTTGATCCCGCATCTGCAAAGTCATATATATTATAATGCTCTGTATCCCCTTCCGGATAGGCTTTTGTATAAAAGGCTGCGATCACTATATATGTACCCGGTCCATCTAAAGTATCAAATATGATCGTCTGATGTTCTTTATAGAAATCTTCATCTTCATATTTTAACAGATCATGAAACATCGTCCCTGCTTTCATATTATGTCCGTATATAATGACATTGTCAGATACCTTCCCTGTCGGAGAACAGTTTGCTGCTGCAAATAACGTACCAGCAGCACTGTAACCCCCCTGAAAATTCCGATGGATATAATATTCTTCATTCTCTGGCGTATACATGACCGGATAATCGATTCTTGTTCCATATATATACAGCCATCCAACAAAGTCTGTATTCTCCTCATATACAGATGCGTACTTTTTATAAACCTTTTTTTCCTGTACTGTTGTATAAACCGGTTTTCCGGTTTCTTCCGTACAATTGTCCTGCTCCACTTCCAGTTTGATCTCTGCAAACGCTGACTCTGCCTGTCTGCTGGTAAAAAAATAAACACCCAGATAGCAGCCACAGCCAAGAAAAACAAGTACACATACTGCAAGTATAAGATTTAACAATATTCCATTCTTTTTTCTTCCACTCTGTGATGAATTCTCATGGTCATTGTTTTGCGTTGCCATTTCTCTGTTATCTGTTTCTTTCCTGTCTGTTAATCCGTTCATCCGAACCAGCATCCTTTCTTGATCACTTTTTCATTTTTGTGTTATTTCCGTACGCTTGTCATTCATTATCCTGAAAGCAAAAAATCTGACCATTCATAATAAACAGTCAGATTTTGAACCTTAAAAATACTTTCTGCTTCCCCAAAGATTATTCCGTTTCAATTCTACATACTCTGCATATGCCTGTTCCAGAATATCCTTTTCGTTCGGAAACTTCAGAAGGTGGTAGGCTTCATGATACTTGTAGTAACCGGAATCCACAAAATATTCTTCACGCTGCGGTTTGCTGTAATAGCTGTCCGCCATCATCAAATACCAGTGTACATCCTTGTTTACCACATCAAAAGCAGTATTAAATGTATAATTGCTTTTTCCTACATACTTAATAATAGATGCGCTAACACCTGTCTCCTCTTTTACTTCTCTAAGTGCAGTCTGATTATGCTCTTCACCTTTCTCAACTGTACCCTTCGGGAGAACCCATCCTTCATATTTGTTTTTGTAGTTTTTGTACAGTAATAATACTTTTCCTCTGAAGATTACCACACCTCCACAGCTTGTTGCTTCGATCACAGCAGTTCCTCCTGTCTTTTCGGTGTTGTAAATGCTTCAAGTTCTACTCACATTCGACTACGAATAAAACTCTGAACCGGCTTACCCTGCCAGTCCTTAATTGGTTATAAGTATATCAGTATTACTGCATTATTTCAAGCTGATTAATTATAATATGCATCAAATATCTTTCTGGCGATTGATGTTGCAGATGCTCCGGTATTGCTTGCATTTTCTATCAGAACGCAGACCACCAGATCCGGATTATTGACATTGGAGAAACCTATAAACCAGGAGTGGGAATCCTTGTTCTCATTAAACTCTGCAGTTCCCGTCTTACCTGCTACTGTATACTCAGCTCCTGAAAAATAATCGGACGCTGTACCATATTCCGTTACCGACATCATAAGCTCTGTCAATGTCTGTGCTTCTGCTGAGGATATAATCCTGCCATAAGAATCCTTGGAGAATTTTTTTACAACGCTTCCGTCACAGTTCTCAATACGATCCATCATATATGGCTTCATAAGAACCCCACCATTTGCGATTGCACACATGACCATCGCATTATGAAGCGGCGTGATCAGTGTCTCTCCCTGTCCGATTACTGTCTGTGGAATCAGGGACTTATCTGTTTTTGATGTCATGGTATAACTGGATTTCTTATAGTAGCCATCATACGGCAATTCTTTATTATACAGAAAGTCTCCGCACAATTTATTTAATGCATCCATATCAAGTTTCGTTCCGATATTGGAAAAGGATGTATTACAGGAATACGCCAGAGAATCCTCCAGGCTAACGGTTCCGTGCACCTTATGATTATAGCAGTGAATGGATACACTGTTAAATATGCCATCCCCCTCACATTCATAGGAATATGACTTATAGTTGGGATTTTCTCTTATATATTCCAGTGTTGTAAGGATCTTAAATGTCGATCCCGGCGGATACATTCCCTGGGTTGCACGGTTTAGTAGACAGGAGCTGTCCGAATTTGCTGTTTCTTCTATAACAGAGGAGATCTGGTTCGGATCAAAATCCGGCTTTGAAACCATTGCTTTGATCTTTCCAGTTGATGGCTCGATCGCTACGACCGCACCATCATTATCACCAAGTGCATTATATGCTGTACTCTGCAGATCATAATCCAGTGTTGTTATAACATTATTTCCCATATCCTTCTTATCAGATAATGCATGATAAATACGATATAAAATATTCTGGTTAGATGTCAGCAGATAATAATTGGAAACCATTTCCAGACCTGCCTGTCCATTGCTATCATAACCAACTGCATGTGCAAACATATTGCTGTATGGGTAAACTCTGGTTTCGTTTCCATCATCATCCGTTTTTGTCTCCGCCAGAACAACTCCGTCATCTGAAATGATCTGACCTTTTATTACTGTTTCTGCATACAGATTCTGTCTTTTGTTGTATGAATTTGCAATATCTGAATCTGCATCGACAACAACATATTTAACAAGATGCACCATCATGCCGATAAAAATAAATATAACAAAATATGTGATCACAAGAACAGGAACATTCTTTTTGTCATTTTTCTGTTTTTCCTGTGCTTCTCTACTCCCCTGAGAATACTTCTTCATGATTGCTTTGTTTGTAGACCGTTTGCTCTTCATTACCACCAACTCCATTATTTTCAAGTACACAGATTCCCTGAATGATTCCAAACAGGAATAATGTGCTCACAACTGAACTTACACCATAACTGACAAGCGGAAGTGTCACACCGGTAGACGGGATAAACTTTGTTACACCGCCAATATTCAAAAATGTCTGGAATATAAAACAGATCGTGAATCCAAATGCAACATTCTTATAAAATGAGTTACGAATCTTCATGGATATATTTATAAAATATATAAAACAACTGATATACATCAGGATCAGACACAGCGCAAACACAACACCCAGTTCCTCACAGATCGCAGAAAAGATAAAATCACTGGACGCTACCGGAACTGCTGTTGGAAGCCCTTTACCCAGACCTCTTCCTTCCATCCCGCCCGATCCGATCGCAAATAGTGACTGGCAAATCTGATATCCGGCGTCATTAATATAGGAAAATGGATCTAACCACGCGTTGATTCGGGTTGTTACATGACTGAATTTGTCTTTTAACAGCGAATATCCAACCGTTGCAATGACTGCTGCACCACCCAGACCACCGATCAGGATCATTGTCTTCTGTGTTGCCAGATAGATCATCATGATAAAGATCATCATAAAGATTGTTGCACCACCCAGATCCTTTTCTGCTACCAGGATCAGCATAAAGATACCGGAAACAAGTGTAACTTTAATGTAATCTTTAAATCCCTTTGCTTTGTTTAAAGCGCTTGCTAGAAAGAATACAAATATAATCTTTACAAATTCCATCGGCTGCAGGGAAATCGATCCAATCTGGATCCAGTTTGTAGAGCCGTATTTGGATACTCCAAGAAATGGAACAAAGACTGTAATTAGAAAACCGATTCCAAGGATTGCATAGAAAATATCCCAGTTTTTCAGATTTTTGCATTTCATGATCACAAGCGGAATAAATGCCGTGATCACCAGTGTGATCGTTGCAAATGCAAACTGTTTTTTTGCCAGATCAAAATCCAGTCTGGTCAGCATGACATATCCGATCAACAGCAAAAATGACATATTATTTGTGATCAATCTGGAAGATTTCTTGTATATTCCATGATACGATACCATATATACAATAGAAACGATCATCTGCAGCAGATAAAAGATCACGATACTGATCGTTTTATATTTTAAAAAAAGTGTCAGATAACATAAAAAATGTATAATAAACACATAGACGATCTGCACATTTAATGCATGATTCTTTTTATCTTCCCGCACCGGTTTCAGCACCGTAAAACATTTAATTGTATACAGAACCATAAAAAATATGATTAAGTATTTTGATATCTCTGTAATAATAGTTGCCATTATTCAATACCCTTTATATAATGTCCTCTTGTATAATCCATCTCATCGAATTCTTCATCCATATCTCCGGCATGGAACTTCATGAGAAGCTCCATCACATTCTTCGTCTGATCTTCGTTTTCGATGGTAAAATCAATCAAATATTCATTGGTTATATCAGTATTTCTGTTATTTGTCAACTGTTTGATATTGTTTGTCGGAACCCCATTATATATAACAGAATAACAATCCCGGCAGTTATTCACACTATAAAAGCGATTGCCCTTTTCATCCCGGAACGAGAAACGTTCTCGTTTATTATAACCACATCCGTCCAGATAGTTATTGACAAAGCACTGGGCTGTGATCATAACCGGCTGATATCCATATAATCTTTCAATATCTGTTTCACAGAGACCGCTCCATTCCTGATGTGTCAGTTCCACAGAACCGATCAGCATTACCTGTGGAAACAGCTCCTTATAGAATAAAACAGCTTCATCATTATATGCATATAAGAATGGATCAAGCAATACCATTCCCTTATATCCCTGCTTCTTCAGAAAACCAATCTCATCTATATTCTTAATATAGATACCCTCAAACATTCCAGACAGAAAATACAGATCTTTTATTCCTTGTTTCTTATTCTCACGCAGGATATCCGGAAAGGAAACATAGATCTTTTTATCTTCTCTCATTTTTCCGATTTCTGCTTCATGCACGATATTATGATCAATTATAACATGTTGTACCAATTTATAATTATTAACAATTCGAAATTGTTCTATTGTTTTTACAGATACATAGCAACCGCATTCCATAGCATCTCTGGTATCTGTCTGTTTCTGATCATAAATAGTTTCCTCCGCCAGCAACTTCTTATCATCCGGTATCGTCCGTTTATATCGTCCGATCAATGCCTGTTCCAACTGGCAGACGGCTTCCCGTCTTAATACATTCAGACTTCCAAGAGAAATAAATATATTCTCATCGCACTCCGCTTCCAGATAGAAGTTAAATCCTGTTCCACCGGTCTTTGACAGCTTATCTATGATCTGCGTCACCTCAACCGGACGTTTTGCAGCCTGTGACACGCATTCTCCGCTTACCTTTACCGAGATATCATCCACATCTGAAAACAACTCCAGCATGATCGGCTTTCCAATCTTTGCAGTCACCTTTCCATAGATATCCGTCTGTTTTTCCTTCTGTATAAACCTTACGTTAATATCATCAATAAGCGCATTATTTCTTGTCCGATAGACCTGCATATCTTTTCGGATCTGCCGAAGATTATTCGCATTCAGTCGGATCTTCTGTCCGGCCTGTGCGGTTATATTCGAAGTCAGTTCAATATTCTGTTCTGTTCCGGTACGGATCTCCAGAACATCCTTTGCCTGAATTCCACGTTCCAGACGGATGTATACATGGGGTGCTTCCACAGCTTCCACTTTACCAATCAATGTACCGGTATGATTCGGACGCTTGTTTGCAAGCATTTCCTTACCGTTCTTCATATAATAATAGCCGGAAGAAAAACCACCGCGGTTATAGATATCCATCAGCCGGTCTGTATGATATTTGATCCGTTTCTCATTCACATGACCGTTTATGTATTCATCTGTAATCTCAGAATATGCATGAACTGCCGCAGCTACATACTCCGGCTTCTTCATTCTTCCTTCGATCTTAAAGGAATCAATCCCAGCCTCGATTAACTGTGGTAAATCCGCAAGTGTACACATATCCTTCATGCTGAGGGCATATTCATGATTAAACTTTCTGCTGTTATATGCCTTTCTGCATGGTTGCGCACAGCGTCCACGATTGCCGCTTCTTCCGCCTGCAAAGCTGCTCATCAGACATTTTCCTGAATAGCAGAAGCACATCGCACCATGCACAAATGTTTCAATCTCAATATCAACTGCTTCTTTAATTGATTTTATTTCTTTTAAGGATAATTCCCTGGCAGGAACAAATCTTGTCAACCCAAGATTTTTAAGAAATTCTGCCCCATAGGTACTGCATACACTCATCTGTGTACTTCCATGTAATGGCAGATCCGGATATGCCTGTGAAAGACTTCTTATAACACCGACATCCTGTACAATAATCCCATCTACACCTTCCCTGTAAAAAGGCTCAAGGTAAGGAATCAGTTTCTTCATTTCACTATTTTTGAGCAAAGTATTAACTGCCATATATAACTTCACATTATGAATATGGCAGTAATCAATTGCTTCCAGTAATTCTGTTGTATCAAAGTTTCCGGCAAATGCACGGGCGCTGAACATATCGCCTCCGGCATAGCATGCATCAGCGCCTGCACTTACCGCAGCTTTCAGCGCATCCATAGAGCCTGCCGGAGCTAAAATCTCAGGTCTATTTAACATTATTTTCTGCTTCCAACTTTATTATTTCTCTCTGCAGAGCATTGACTTTTTCTTTATATTCATCAATCATTTTCTGTGCAGATTCATATTTGATCTGTGTCTCGATCACTTCATGTCTGAGGTCATAAATCTGTTTGTCCTTATCGTCATCCTCCGTCAGCATCTGATTTACCTGAAGCTTCGCTTTGAAGTAATCATCTGCGATATTAAGTGCAAGTAATACACTCTGATATTCTGCATTAAAACGGCGGTAACTTTCGGAAGACTGACATTCCTGGATCTTACCATTGATATAAGAAGCTACATTCTGGAGATATTCTTCACTTTCAAATCCGCTCAATGTATACACTTTATTGTTAATAACCACCGGGATATCATTTTTTTGTGACATGACTCTCCTCCTTTATATTTCATTTTATTTCTTTCATATATATTTTTTACCTGTACCATACAGGTATTATTTTCCCGTAATTCATTTATTGTATGGGCCAAAATAACCTATTCGATAAATGCATCCAGTCCGAAATGCTTATAACACCGTTCTGTTACAACCCGTCCTCTCGGTGTCCGGTTGATAAAACCATTTTTGATCAGATATGGCTCATATACATCTTCAATCGTGCCGGAATCTTCCCCAATGGCAGCAGCCAGAGTATCCAGTCCCACCGGACCTCCACCAAACTTCTCTATCATTGTCATTAATATGTTCCGGTCTGTATTATCAAGTCCCATGGAGTCAACCTCAAGCTTATCCAGTGCTGTCTTTGCAACCTCATAATCGATACAGCCATTGTGGCATACCTGTGCAAAATCCCGGCATCTCTTTAACAGACGATTGGCAAGTCTTGGTGTTCCTCTGGATCGTTTTGCAATTTCAAGTGCGCCCGCATCATCGGTCTCTACACCCAATACATCCCCGGACCGTATTACGATCTGCTTCAATTCCTCCGGTGAATAGAATTCCAGCCGATCAACCATGCCAAATCGGTCACGAAGCGGTGCTGTCAGCATACCGGCTCTTGTCGTTGCTCCGATCAATGTGAATTTCGGAAGATCCAGACGGATTGACCTTGCTCCTGCTCCTTTTCCGATCACGACATCAATCGCAAAATCTTCCATTGCAGGATATAAGACTTCCTCTACCTGACTGTTTAATCTGTGAATCTCATCAATAAATAATATATCATTCTCTGACAGATTATTTAAAATAGCTGCCAGTTCGCCCGGCTTCTCGATTGCCGGTCCTGATGTGATCTTGATATTAACACCCATCTCATTTGCAACTATGGATGCTAATGTCGTTTTACCAAGGCCCGGCGGACCATATAAGAGTAAATGATCTAACGGTTCATTTCTCCTCTTTGCCGCCTCAATAAAAATCTTCAGATTCTCTTTTACTTTATTCTGTCCAATATATTCATCCAGATACTTTGGTCTCAAACTATATTCACTATTTAATTCTTCTATATCTGCTTCTGTTGAAATAATTCTACCCACTGTGTCCACCTGTATCTGTTTTTATATTAATTTCTTCAATGCTGCCTTTAATATCGATTCTATATCCATCTGACTGGTATCCCCAATCTTTTTTACGGCAAGTGCTGCTTCGGAATTCGAATAGCCCAGATTTACGAGTGCAAGAATCGCATCTCTTGCTGCATTTAAATCTTGTGTATCCTGTACGATCGACTGCTCATAGGCTGCATCCATCATATCTTCCATCTTTAACTTATCTTTTAATTCCAATATGATCCTTAATGCGCCCTTGGCGCCGACACCATTTGCTTTTGATATCGTCTTCGCATCCTCTGAGATCACCGCGAGCTGAAGCTCCTGGATCGTAAGAGCTGTAAGGATTGCCATAGCGACTTTCGGACCTACCCCGCTGATTCCGATCAAGATACGGAATACAGATAATTCCTCTTCTGAATGAAACCCATACAATGTCAATTCATCTTCTCTTATATACATGTGTGTGTATATTTTGATCTGCGTTCCATATGCTGGAATATGCTCAAGAAACTTACCAGATACGAAGATCCGATATCCCATACCGTGGTTATCGATCACTATATAATTCTCTCCTGCACTGACAAGTGCTCCTGAAATGTATGCTATCATAATAATATGTCTCCAAATTTTACTATGCCAAGTATAACACAGTTTTCTCATTATGGAAATATCTGATTGATTTTTTGATCGCAGGGGCATATCATGAGATTATTCGATTTTTTTACATTTGAGGTTACATACTATGATTCAATACGACTATACGATGCCACTTTCTTCAGTTAATCTGAACTGGATGAAAGAAACGCCGGATCAATATCTCTTCTTTGATATTGAAACAACCGGATTAAGCGCTGCCCGGTCAGATCTTTATCTGATCGGATATGGAACGATTCTAAACGACGAACAGTTTCGTATTACCTTATTATTCAATGATGACGGTTGTTCCGAGCCAAAGATGCTCGCTGCATTTAAGGATATATTGGCTGATTACAAATATCTCGTTACATACAATGGCGACACCTTCGATCTGCCATATATAAAGGAAAAATACCGACAGTTCCGTCAGGAGATATCCTTCGATTCAATTACCAGTATCGATGTCTATCGGAAAATAAGGAAATATAAAAAGCTGCTTCAGATGGATTCAATGAAACAGTCTGCTCTGGAATCTGTTATGGGAATGGAACGGGATGAATTTCACTCCGGCGGTCTTCTGATCGATACCTACCAGGACTATTTAGGTACAAAAGATACACAATTACAGGATATGCTTTTATCTCATAATAAGGATGACATCTATGGACTTTTCTATGTGTCCGGTTCCCTTACACTTACTTCCTTCTTTGAAGGCAATTTTTCTATATCGAAAACTACCTGTACCGATACACAGTTTACGATCTGTATACAGACAGGAAGGCTTGCGATTCCATTTGATACCAACTGTAATGATATACATATATCAGGCATAGATGAAGTCGTGACGATCGATATTCCAGTTATCCATGATACACTGAAATATTTTTATAAGGACTATAAAAATTATTTCTATCTGCCATTAGAACAGACTGCTATCCACAAGGATGTTGCCTGTTATGTCGAAAGTGCTTATAAAGAAAAAGCCCGCCCAGAAACGGCATACACTACAAAAACAAGTTCGTTTATCCGCCAGAACAAGTTCAAGCAGTCACACATATTCAAATATGAACATACTGACAAAGATGGATATATTGAACTGAACGATACTTTCATCAATGACAGGATACAGTTAAAAGAATATCTTCTCAATATCTTAAAGCAGATCAAATAGTTCTGGAACATATTGCAAAAGCGAAAGTTTCAAGATTGCGGAATAAGAGCAGGGGTACAGATCAAACTGGAACATACATAAAACAATAAATACCCACTGATGAATATTCATCAGTGGGTATTTTACATTTTATAAAAAACAATCTTTGATTATTCTTCTACTGGAGCTTCAACAACTTCTTCTGTCTCTTCCGGAACTGGAAGTAATGCCTTTACGCTCAGGCTGATCTTCTTCTCTTCCGGCTTGAAGTCAACAACCTTAGCTTCAATCTCATCACCAATCTTATATACATCTTCTGGCTTTGCAACGTGATCGTATGAAATCTGTGAAACATGCAGTAATGCATCAACGCCTGGCTCTAATTCAACGAATGCACCAAAGTCAGTCATACGTGCAACTTTACCTGTTACAACTGTTCCAACAGCATATTTCTCTTCTGCATTTAACCATGGGTTTGTCTCATCAAACTTTAAGCTTAATGCGATCTTGTCACCATTGATGTCCTTGATGAATGCCTTAACAGTATCACCAACCTTGAACATCTTCTTAGGGCTTTCTACTCTGCCCCATGACATCTCTGAAATATGAAGAAGTCCATCAGCACCACCGAGGTCAATGAATGCACCGAAATCTGTTACATTCTTTACTGTACCTTCTACTGTCATGCCAACTTCAATCTTTTCGAATAATTCTTTTGCAGCTGCAGCTTTTCTCTCAACAATCAGTTTCTTTCTGTTACCAATGATTCTTCTCTTCTTAGGATTGAACTCTGTAAGCTGGAATTCAATATCCTGGTCTAAGTACTTATCAAGGTTCTTTTCATATAAGTCAGATACAAGACTTGCTGGAATGAAGATTCTTGTCTCTTCGTAAAGAACATTTAAGCCACCATTTACAACCTGAACAACCTTACCTGTAAGAATGTCACCATTGTTAAATGCTTCTTCTAACTTCTCGTTTACTTTCTCTGCTGCAACTCTCTTGTATGAAAGAGCTACCTGTCCTTCACCATCATTTGTCTTGATAACCTTAACAGTGATTGGATCCCCAACTTTTACCAACTCTGTTAAATCGACGTTTGGAGTGTTTGTATATTCATTTCTGGTAATGATACCGTCTGACTTATACTTAATATCAACTACAATCTCATCCGGCTTAACACCGATAATTGTACCGTCGATAATCTCTCCCTGTCTGATTGACGCCTTGCTTTCATCATTTTCTAACATCTGTTCAAAACTTAACTCTGCCATGCTACTATGAACCTCCTTAATAATATAATTTGGGGTAGATGCCCCCGCAGTAATACCTACCCTACTAACGGATTCAAAAGTAGTCAAATCCAAATCAACGAGTGTCTGTATATAGTAAGTATTCTCACATTCTTGTTTACTAATATCATATAGCTTCTGAGTATTAGAACTGTTTCGACCACCTATAATGATCATAGCATCTACAGTCTTTGCAATATCTCTTGCTTCCGTCTGTCGAACTGCCGTTGCATTACAGATTGTCTCATGAACAACCACATTATACAATTTTTTTCGAATAATATCAACAATATCTTTAAATTTATTCTTATTAAAGGTGGTTTGTGATACTAAACTGAAGTTAATATGCTCAAAATCCGGCTCATTTTCTATATTTTTCACCAAATTTTCCGCTTCTGAAACGCTTTGTACTGTATATGATTTCGTCTCACACCAGCCAATTATACCCTCAACTTCCGGATGATCTTTATTCCCAACAATGATTATGCGGTTCCCTTTTTGGCTCTCATCCTGTACGATCGTATGGATTTTTTTCACAAACGGACAGGTTGCATCTACCACATTGACATGTCTGGCTTCTAACTGTTCCATGACATCTTTTGATACTCCATGCGACCGGATAATAACCGTTTCATCTTCCTGCTGATCAAGCTCTGCAAGATCTTCGATCACCAATACTCCCTTTTTTCTCAGATCCTCGATTACTTCTTCATTATGAATGATCGGGCCATAGGTATATACATGCTGTTTCCCGGCTTCTTTATACGCTGTATCAACGGCACGTTGTACCCCAAAACAGAATCCGGCCGACTTTGCTAATATAATTTCCATATTTTGTCCATACTCCGGTTTTATTTTTCTGCGATGCTGATGATCTTAGCCACAACCTCATCGATACCAAGATCTGAGCTGTCAAGATATACAGCATCATCTGCCTGCTTTAACGGTGCGATTGGACGTTCCATATCCTGTTTGTCCCTTGTAATAATATCAGCTTCGATCTTATCAATATCCGGTGTTTCCCCCTTTGCTATCAGTTCATCGTATCTTCTCTTTGCACGAACTGCAGAAGAAGCGGTCAGATAGATCTTTACTTCTGCATTTGGAAGAATGTTTGTACCGATATCTCTACCATCCATAACAACATCATTTTCTCTTGCAAGCTTTCTCTGAAGATCTAACAGTTTTTCTCTTACACATGGGATAGCAGATGATTTGGATGCCATGTTACCCACTTCTTCTTTTCTGAGGCTTCCGGTTACATTCTCTCCATTCAGATATACCTGCTGTGCATGATCTTCATAACAGATTGTGATCTCAATCCCTGTTATCTCATTAGCAACTGCATCTACATCCGTTACATCGATCTTTGCATTCAATAATGCAAGTGCAACTGCACGATACATTGCTCCGGTATCTACATAAATATATCCGAGTTTTCCTGCTACCAATTTTGCTATTGTACTTTTTCCTGCTCCTGCAGGTCCATCAATTGCTATATTCATTTTTTCTCTCCTTTTATCTATTTACTTTATTAACTTTCTTCTGAGCATGCAAGTCCTGCCAGATATCCGGTCGACCATGCGATCTGCAGATTAAATCCGCCCGTCAGTGCATCTACATCCAGAACCTCCCCTGCAAAATACAGGTGATCTGCAAGCTTCGATTGCATCGTTGAAGGATCAACCTCTTTTACATTGACACCGCCTTTTGTAATGATTGCCTCATCAAAGCCGCGAAGCCCCTGAAACGAAAGTGTAAAATGTTTGAGTACGGTTACTAAATTCTTCCGTTCTTCCTTTGTGATCGAATTCACCTTCTTATATGGATCGATTTCTGAACGTTTTATAACTACATCGATCAGTTTGACAGGAAGCAGATCACCAAGCGAATTATGAAAATCTTTATTTGTATATTTACTAAAATCCCGAAGGATACGATCATCCAGCATTTCTTCCGTCATTGCAGGCTTCAGATCGATATACATACTTAAATCTTTATCCAGATATTTATGAAGATATGCAGATGCCTTTATTACCAGAGGGCCGCTGATGCCAAAATGTGTAAACAAAAGTTCTCCCTGTTCTTCAAACAGACACTTCTTACCACATTTTATCACAAGCTCTACATTTTTTAATGATAGTCCCATAAGTTCTTTGCAAAATTCATTCTTTAATTCAAATGGAACAAGTGATGGTAAAGGCACTTTGATCGCATGACCGGCGCTCTCTGCAAACCGGTAACCATCTCCGGTTGATCCGGTAAGCGGATACGATATCCCGCCGGTTGTTATGACGACTGCATCTCCATACACATCTTTCTTTCCATGTACCGTCTTGATCTGTACGCCTTTTACTACCTGATCTTCTATAATAAGCTTCTGAACTTCCGTCTGTAGTTCTACTGTAATCTCCTGATTTCGGTTTAATTTCGTTTTTAATACTCCGATCACGTCAGATGAATGATCGCTGACCGGAAATACACGATCTCCGCGTTCTACCTTTGTCTTTAGTCCAAGTTTCTCAAAGAAATCAATCGTCATCTGATTATCAAAGGTATAAAACGGACTGTACATGAATTTACTGTTTGTTGTCACCGACTGAAAAAAGCGGTCTGCATCCCCTGCATTTGTCAGGTTGCATCTCCCCTTACCTGTAATGAATAACTTCTTTCCAAGGCGATCATTCTTTTCAAATAATACAACCTCGCAGCCATTTTCCGCAGCTGTGATCGCAGCCATCATGCCGGCCGCACCACCACCGACTACTATTATTTTTTTCATTGCATCATCCTCTTTAAACCTTCATTCGATATAGTCACTAACAGTCTGTAGCTTTCTTTTAACTGTAGCTCCGGGGTGATATGTTCAATCGAACGTCCGTCTTCCTTTACCAGAATGATATTCATATTATAACTTCTTCTGAAATCAAGTTCTTTTAATGTCTTGCCGACCCATTCCGGTCGAACCGAAATCTCTGCTACATTGACGTTATCCGAAATCTCAAAGAATTCCAGAAAATTGCTGCATAAGAGCTTTCTTGCAACATTGATTCCGGCATCCTTTTCCGGATAGATAACTTTATCCGCTCCGATCTTGGACAGGATCTTTGCTGCTTCATCGTTATTCGATTTAGCAAGAATATATGGAACGCCCAGTTCTTTTGCTGTTATAATCGTCATTGCACTGGCTTCCAGATTATCACCCATTGCAACTACAACACCATCCATATTCTCAAGTCCTGCTTCTTTCAGGCTCTCTGTCTCACATACATTAACCGTCACTGCACATGTAACCCGTGATGAGATCCGCTTCACACATTCAGGATCACTGTCGATTGCCAGAACCTGCGCACCGGACTCCATCAAAGTAAGGGCAACATTCATTCCAAATCGTCCAAGCCCTACTACCGCAAATGATTTTTTCATACTTTCCTCCTTATCCAACGATCACATCTTCTTCCGGATAATGAAGAAGCCGATGTTTTCCGTTTTGTGTATTAAATGCTACCACCATAGATATCGGTCCAACTCGTCCAATATACATACAGATTATAATAATGATCTTTCCTGCCGTGTTCAAAACAGGAGTCAGATTTCTGGATAAGCCAACTGTGCAGACGGCACTTGCCACTTCATACAGAGCATCCAGCAGATTCACATCATTTGTAGCCAGCAATAATATCGTCATAATAAATATTGTACTCATACTTAAGAATACAATTGCAACTGCTTTTTTTACAACGGATACCGGAATGCTTCTCTTGAAAACCTCTGTATCCTCATGGTTTCTGATCATGGCAGCAAAGGTATAGAAAATAACTGCGATGGTTACGGTCTTCATTCCTCCTGCCGTTCCAACCGGAGAACCGCCAATCATCATAAGAAGCACTCCAAAGAAAGCTGTCACCGGTCGAAGTGCCACCTGAGATACTGCAGCAAATCCCGCCGTACGAAATGTTACCGACTGAAAAAAAGCATTTAATATCCGGTCTTTTTCGGATAAATTACCAAGAGTGTCCGGATTGGAACGTTCAAGGAAATAGATAACAATTGTACCGCCGATCAATAACAGCAATGTCATAAAAATCGCGATCTTCGTCTGCAAATGAACGCCATTCCATGCCGACCGGATACTGCATCTCTTTGTACGGATTCTTCGAAACGCTTCAACCGTATCCCACCATACAATAAATCCGATTCCGCCCATAATGATCAGAAACGACGTATTCAGCATCATCAAAAGATTGGAATGGTATGAAATCAGACTGTCCGCACCCATAATGTCGATACCGGCATTACAAAATGCTGAAACAGCATGAAATACCGAAAACCAGATTCCCTTTAAAAATCCGTATTCTCTGCAATAATAAAAACTGTAAATAAGTGCTCCGATCCCTTCGATCAGAAATGTTCCTTTTATTACTTTTATCGTAAACTTCAAAAGTCCCTGCTTGCTGTTCAGGTTAAATGCATCCTGCAACAGCATTGTACTTTTCAAGGTTATCTTCATTCTTAATAACAACATAAACAGTGTGATGATCGAAACGATTCCAAGTCCGCCGATCTGGATCAAAATTAATATCACACCTTTACCAAACAAACTCCAATAGGAAAATGTATCAACGACTACCAGACCTGTCACACATACGGATGTCGTCGATGTAAACGCAGCCGTCAGAAGATCTGTCCATGTTCCGTTTGCAGATGCAATCGGCAATGATAATAATATTGTTCCTACAATAACTGTAATCAGAAAGCCCAGTGCTATAATTCTCGTTGTTGTAAGATAATTCCGGTTCACATATTTCTTCTTATTCATGATATTTCTCTAGACCTCTACTCAAAACAATCCCCTGCCTCTGCTATATCTGACAGATAACAAAATTCATGATATAAACATGGGAAGATACAGACCGGATACCACCAGTCTGCTCTTCCCATAGTATACCTGCATATGTCATTTTTCAAACGACATAACACTTTATAATCTTATACCGGATATGCCTTATCCTCTTTGTTTACAAGTGTTGCATCAACCTTTGTCTTCTTTGCTTCTCTTAACTTGAAGAAATCAACAGCAACCTGTGGGAACAATGCATATGTTAATACATCTTCATCCTGTTCCTTATACTGGATCATTTCTTTCTCGATCTTACCAAGCTCATTTTCAAGAAGATCAGCAGGACGACATGTGATAGGCTCCTGATCACCGATTACTTTCTTTCTAACTTCTGGATCAACCGGCTTTACAGACTGACCATACTCACCAGCAACAAGTGCCTTTGCTTCCTTTGTACACATCTTGTATCTCTCGCCTGTAACAACATTTAATACAGCCTGAGTACCAACGATCTGACTGGATGGTGTAACAAGAGGTGGTTCACCGAAGTCTTTACGAACTCTAGGAACTTCTTCCAGAACCTGTTCAAACTTGTCTTCTGCGTTCATTTCCTTTAACTGTGATACAAGGTTTGATAACATACCACCTGGTACCTGATATAATAATGTCTTAACATTAACACCAAGAACCTTTGGATTCAGAAGACCGGACTTAATCCACTCTTCTCTTAATGGTCTGAAGTAATCAGCGATCTCAGCGAGAAGGTTCTGATCAAATCCAGGATCATATGGTGTGCCTTCAAATGTCTTAGCCATAACTTCTGTTGCAGGCTGGCTTGTACCAAGTGCTAATGGTGAAATTGCTGTATCAATGATATCACATCCTGCTTCAACAGCCTTCATGTATGTCATGGAAGCTACACCTGATGTATAGTGTGTGTGAAGCTGGATTGGAAGGGAAGAACCTTCCTTTAATGCCTGAACAAGTTCTGTTGCCTTATATGGAACAAGAAGACCTGCCATATCCTTGATACAGATAGAATCTGCACCCATATCCTCAATTCTCTTAGCCATATCTTTCCAGTAATCAAGTGTATAAGCATCACCTAATGTATAGGAAAGTGCAACCTGTGCATGACCTTTTTCCTTGTTACATGCTTTAACAGCAGTTTCAAGGTTTCTGATATCATTTAAGCAGTCGAAAATTCTGATAATGTCAATACCGTTTGCGATTGACTTCTGAACAAAATATTCAACTACATCATCTGCATAATGACGGTAACCAAGAATGTTCTGACCTCTGAATAACATCTGAAGCTTTGTATTCTTAAAACCATCTCTTAATTTTCTAAGTCTCTCCCATGGATCTTCCTTAAGGAATCTGAGACATGCATCGAATGTAGCACCACCCCAGCACTCAACAGAATGATATCCAACCTTATCCATCTTATCGATGATTGGAAGCATCTGTTCTGTTGTCATACGGGTAGCGATCAGTGACTGATGCGCATCACGTAATACAGTTTCGGTAATCTTAACCGGTTTCTTTTCTGCCATTTCGAACCTCCTGAATATATTCTCATATGATTATGATCATTACTGTACATTAAAGATTGCAAGGAATGTTCCTGCTGCAACTGCTGTACCGATAACACCTGCAACATTTGGTCCCATTGCATTCATCAGAAGGAAGTTCGTAGGATCATACTGGGAACCTACCTTCTGAGAAACTCTGGCTGCCATAGGTACGGCAGATACACCGGCTGAACCAATCAGCGGATTAACCTTACCCTTTGTTACCAGACACATTAACTTACCAAATAATACACCGGCTGCTGTACCGAATGCAAATGCGATCAGACCAAGTAATACGATCTTTAAAGTACTGATCTTTAAGAAAGCTTCTGCACTTGTACTTGCACCAACAGATGTACCAAGTAAGATAACTACGATATACATCATAGCATTGGATGCTGTCTCTGTAAGCTGTTTTACAACACCACACTCACGGAACAGGTTACCTAACATCAGCATACCAACCAGTGGTGCTGTTGTAGGAAGGATCAGAACAACTACGACTGTAACGATAATCGGGAAAAGAATCTTTTCCAGCTTGGTTACAGGACGAAGCTGTGGCATTCTGACCAGGCGCTCTTTCTTTGTTGTAAGTGCTTTCATAATAGGTGGCTGGATGATCGGAACCAGTGACATATAAGAATATGCTGCTACTGCGATTGGTCCAAGTAATGTACCACCCATTCCGAGTTTACCGGCAAGGAAGATAGATGTAGGACCATCTGCACCACCGATAATAGAAATAGCTGCTGCTTCCTTACCATTGAATCCCATCAGGAAAGCAAGGAAATATGCGCCGTAGATACCGAACTGTGCTGCAGCTCCAAGAAGAAAGCTTGCAGGGTTTGCGATCAACGGGCCAAAATCTGTCATGGCACCTACACCCATGAAGATCAGTGAAGGAAGAATACTCCATTCATCCAACATGTAGAAGTAATGTAATAATCCGCCTTCTGCCATTATATCTGGAAACATGTTAACAAGTAACATACCAAATGAGATTGGTACCAGAAGAAGTGGCTCAAAACCAAACTTAATTGCAAGGAACATGAAAACGAACGCTACAAGGATCATAACGTAATTTTTCCAGTCAAGACTTGCAAAACCTGTCTGATTTGCTAAATTTGACAATACGTCAACTATACTACTCATTTAGTCGTTCCTCCTATCAGATTTATACAAGTACAGCATTAGTTCAGAGTTGCTAATGTATCTCCTGCTTCAACAGTTGCACCTGATGCAACGTCGATGCTTGCTACTGTACCATCTTCCGGAGCAACAACTTCGTTTTCCATCTTCATAGCTTCAAGGATCAGAATAACCTGTCCCTTCTTAACTGCATCACCAACATTTGCCTTAACATCAAGGATTTTGCCAGGCATCGGAGAAGCAACCTTAATGGAACCTGCGCCCGCTGACTTAGCTGCCGGTGCTGGTGCCGGTGCTGCCGCTGGTGCCGGTGCTGCTACAGGAGCTGCTGCAACTGGTGCTGCTACAGGGGCAACGCCACCTGCTAATTCTTCAACTGAAACATCATATGATGTACCATTTACTGTAATTCTATAATTCTTCATCGATATATCCTCCTATTATTATCTCTTAATACGTCTGATCGGACGTGTCACAAGCTTATCTTTGCTTGGATACGTTGTATATGCATTCTGTCCTGCTGATGCAGCAGCAACTGCGGCTGTGATAACTGCAACCAGTTCAGAATCATTCATTACGCTTTCACCTGTTTCTGTTTTAACGATGTCAACAATCTGTCCTGCCGGTGCAGATCCTGCATCTTCTTCCTTTGTCTCAGCAACAGGCTCTGCCTTAGCTGCTTCTTCTGCTTTTTTAGCTGCCTTCTTGGCTGCTTTTGCTTCTTTATCAAAGAAGCCGGGAACAAATTTTAACAGATAGATGATAAATGATATAAAGATAAGAACAACGAATACAGTTGCCATACCGATCAGGGTGTTGGTTCCGGCTGCCTTCATCTTATCTTCAAATGTCATGTTTGCTGCAATCTCAACATCAGTTGACTTATATGGGTACATACCCTGTGAAGAAAGGGCTTCATCAGCCTGCTCTTCACTGTAACCATACTGATTCATTAACTGATATCTCTGTAAGTTATATGTTGCACTGTTGTCTACAAATGTTACCTTGATCAACGCTTCTTTTTCTGTACAGTCAGCATAAAGAGTAACGATTACATTTCCTTCTGTCTCTGTAATCTTGTATTCACCTGTAAAATCTTTAAACTCACCGCACTCATCACCGATATTACGGAATGACTTGACTGCTTCTATCTCATTTTCAGAAACCCCTGCATCCTCGCCTGCTTCTATAACATAGTTATAGGTCTCATCTGCGCTTGCATATTTCTGATATGTCTCACAGGCATCTTTTGCTACCTGAGCGATCTCCTGATCGTTATAAGCAAATTTTACTCCGTTATCATCAGAAGCACTACATCCGGCAAACATAAAAGTAACAGCTAACATAGAAACTATTAATAATAATTTTTTCTTCATTTAGTTGTCACTCCTTTTATATAGTACCGTGTTTCTTATAAGGTCTCATCTCTTCCTTTGAAAGGAGCATCTGGATCGCTGCGATCACTCTCTTTCTTGTAGCATCAGGCTCGATGATATCATCGATATATCCTCTGGATGCTGCCGAAGCTGCTCCTGAAAGAGCTGCAACATATTCTGCTTTCTTCTCCTTGATGAAGGCAAGCTTGTCGTCTGCTGCTGCAAGTTCATCTTCATACATGATCTTAACTGCCATCTCAGGATCCATAGTACCGATCACTGCATCCGGCCATGCATATACCATATCAGCTCCGATTGCCTTGGAGTTCATAACCGTATATGCTGTTCCATAGGCCTTGTCCATAACAACCGTAACCTTTGGAACTGTTGCATCTGCATATGCATTTGTAAGTTTTGCAAGAGCCTTTGAGATGGTCTTCTCTTCTTCAACTGTTGCAGCAAAACCTGTTACATTTACAAGTGTAAGAACAGGAATGTTAAATGCATCACAGAAATCTACAAATTCTTCTGCTTTATATGCACCCGCTGTTGTGATCGTATCTTCCTGATTACCAACACATCCAACTGTGATACCATCCATACGGATCAGAGCTGTAACAACATCTCCTGCATATTCCTTCTTCATCTCAAGCACAAGAGAATCATCGGCAATATTCTGGATCACTGCTCTTGGATCGTTCTTGTAAGAATCAAGATTTGGGATAATTCTGTTTGGATTGTCATTTGCAGAAGCTTCCTTGTCGTCCAGATTACAGCTTGGAAGAACCTCAACCAATGCACGGATCATACCAAGTAATTCTTCTTCTGTCTCAAATACACCATCTACATTTGCTGTATTCTCACTTACATAATCAGCTGCGGAAGTATCTAACTTTGTAATATTGTTCTCTGCTAAAGCGTTTGGAGAATTTACAAATAACTTTGCACCTTCCTTTGTCATGAAAGTGAAGTCTGATAATGATGGAACAAGGGAAGCACCGCCGCCACATGCACCAAAAACAGCTGTGATCTGAGGAATAACACCTGAAGCCATAACCTGCTTGCCATATACTTCACCAAATGCATTCAGTGCATCTGTAGCTTCCTGAAGTCTGAGTCCTGCACAGTCGATCATACCGATGACAGGTGCACCCATCTTCATAGCCATATCATAAATTTTTGCAATCTTCTTAGCATGCATCTCACCAACAGAACCGCCTAAAACTTTAGCGTCCTGACTGTATACATACACTAAATTGCCATTGATAACACCATATCCGGTGATAACACCATCTTTTGGAGTATCCTTATCCTGAATGTTAAAATCAGTATTTCTTGCTTTCACATAAGCACCGATTTCAACAAAGCTTGCGTCATCAAGCAATGCATTAATTCTATCGCTTGCTGACAGGGTGAGTTTGTTGCTCATTTCTAGTCCTCCATTAAATTTATTTTTAGGAGTTACATAAAAGTAATTCCAAATTTATGCCGATTTTATTGTAAAGCCTTTACGAATTTATTTCAAGTAAAATTATCATTACGACACAGTTTTTTCAGCACTTTTTAACAATCGGGCATCCCTGCTATTTTTACTTAAAAAACAAAAGGGGAAAGTGGAAGTAATTGTCAGAAAATACCCCATTTTCCCCATAATTGTCTGTTTTGTAGTTAGTTGTTCATAACTATACAGCTTTTAACTTTATATTAATCCTTCAGGACATTTTTGTTTGATACCAGATAATCGATCAGTGAAATGATCGTTAATACAAGTGCAGCGTAGATCAGCACCTGTTCGATTACAAATATCACTTTTCCACCAAGATTACCGATCAGGAAACAAACCATGACCATCTGGACAACAGTCTTTAATTTGCCCCAGATACCAGCCGCAATAACAACACCCTTTTCTGCTGCAATCAGCCGGAATCCGCTAATGATAAATTCTCTCGCAATGATGATAATAACGATCCATGCAGGAATCCGTCCCTGATCGACCAGTGCGATCATTGCAGAACATACCAGAAGCTTGTCTGCTAACGGATCCATGAATTTTCCAAATGTTGTGACCAGATTACATCTTCTTGCGATCTGTCCATCTAATGTATCCGTGATCGCTGCAGCGATAAAGATACCAAGCGCAATCCATTTGGCTGCTGCAAAATCAAGATACATAAACACAACAAAAAATGGAATCATTATAACTCTCAATATTGTTAATTTGTTTGGTAAATTCATTCTATCATCTCCCCTGTCAGATCATATTCATTTGCATCTGTGATCCGAACCTGTACAAAGGTGCCGGACATCAGCTCATACGGTGCATCAACAAATACCATACCATCTACATCGGGCGCATCCCGATAAGTTCTTCCGACATATACATCGTCTTCTGCAACATAGCCTTCGATCAGTACTGTAAGACTCTTGCCAAGCAGCTCCTGATTCTTGTCGTATGATACTTCCTGCTGCAATGCCATTATATCATCCCGCCATTTTTCTGCAACCTCATTTTCAATCTGATCAGGAAATGATGCTGCCGGAGTCCCTTCCTCCGGTGAATATGTAAACACACCCAGGCGGTCAAATTCCGACTCATTCACAAACTCCATAAGCGCTTCATGATCCGCTTCTGTTTCACCGGGAAATCCTGCGATCAGCGTTGTACGGATCGCAATATCAGGAATCCGGATCCGAAGCTTTGCGATCAATTCTACAATATCCTTTTTACAGGTACGTCTTCCCATGCGTCGCAATACAGGATCTTCTGAATGCTGAATCGGTATATCGAGATAATGACAGACTTTTTCTTCCTCCGCGATCGTATCGATCAGCTCGTCTGTGATCTCCTCCGGATAGCAGTACATCAAACGTATCCACTGGATTTCCTCGATCTTGCAGAGTTCATGTAATAATTTCGGAAGTGTCTTTTCACCATACAGATCCACTCCATAGAGTGTTGTTTCCTGTGCAACAAGGATTAGTTCTTTTACTCCCTGTGCAGCAAGCTCTTTTGCAGATGCCAGAAGCTGTTCCATCGGAATACTTCTGTACTTTCCTCTGATATATGGAATCGCACAATAAGTACACATCTTGCCACAGCCTTCTGCGATCTTTAAATATGCCATTGAAGCTCCGGTTGTAACGATACGTCCGCCAACTGCCTCCGGCATATAATTGATATCTGTAACAAAGGAATGTTCTTCTTCAGATCCGATTGCATCCACGATCGCATCATAATTTGCAGCTCCGACAATTGTATCAATCTCCGGCAGTTCTGCAAGAATATCGTCCTTATACCGCTGTGACAGGCAGCCGGTAACGATCAGCTTCTTTAATGATCCTGTCTTCTTCAGCTCTCCGTATTCTATTATCGTATTAATACTTTCTTCCTGCGCATCTTTGATAAATGCACAGGTATTGATAACAACTGCCTCTGCCTCATGTTCATCATTTGTGATCTCATGTCCTGCCTTATGCAGAAGTCCGAGCATTACCTCACTGTCCACAAGGTTCTTATCGCAGCCCAATGATACCATCAATACTTTCATATATGTTCTTTCCTCAGGTTATTTTATATTGATCGAATCTACACAGTTATGCATAAGCATTGCGATCGTCATAGGACCAACTCCACCCGGTACAGGAGTAATTGCTCCTGCAACCTTGCTTGCTGATTCAAAATCAACGTCGCCGCATAATTTGTTATTCTCATCTCTGTGTATTCCGACATCGATCACGGTTGCGCCCTCTTTGATATAGGATGCATCGATCATCTTCGGTCTGCCGATCGCAACTACAAGAATATCTGCACGCTTACATACCTCTTTCAGATCCTTTGTCTTTGAATGACAGATCGTAACCGTTCCATTCTCGCGTAATAACAGCATAGCCATCGGTTTGCCTACGATATTGCTTCTGCCGATCACGACACATTCTTTTCCTGCGATCTCGATTCCGGAACGCTTTAAGAGCTGGATCACACCAGCCGGTGTACAGGATACAAATCCAGGCTGACCGATACTTAATGCTCCAACGCTCATCGGATGGAAGCCATCAACATCCTTTAATGGTGAGATTGCTTTAATGATCTTGTCCTCATCGATATGTTTTGGAACCGGAAGCTGTACCAGAATTCCATTTACAGCATCGTCCTTATTCAATTTATCGATCAGTTCTAACAGTTCTTCCTCCGTTGTCTCTTCCGGAAGCTCATAAGACAAAGAATCAATGCCGATATAGGCACATGCCTTTTTCTTATTGCCGACGTATACGGAAGATGCCGGATCATTTCCTACCTGGATAACTGCCAGACAGATCTTTACACCTTTTGCTGAAAGCTCTGCAACCTGTTCCTTTAATTCATCTTTTATCTGTTTTGATATTGCTTTTCCATCAATCAGTTGAGCCATATTTGATTTATTCCTCCTTAGAATAATCCGCAAATTACACCATCATCATTTACACTGATATTTTCAGCAGCCGGCACCTTAGGCAGACCAGGCATTGTCATAATCGTACCTGTGATTGCGACCACAAAGCCGGCACCTGCACTGACATATACTTCACGGATATTAATATCAAATCCTTCCGGTCTTCCAAGCTTCTTTGGATCATCCGAAAGTGAATACTGATTCTTTGCCATACATACAGGGAAGTTTCCAAATCCCATCTCTTCAATCTTAGCGATCGCACGATCTGCTTCCGGACTGTATGTTACATTTGCTGCACCATAGATCTCTGTTGCAATGCATGAGATCTTTTCTTTAATTGACAGCTCATCTTTATATAATACTTTAAAATCACTCTTTTTGTTCTCAAGTGTATTTAATACTGCATTTGCAAGCTCGATACCGCCTTCGCCGCCTTTTTCCCATACATTTGCAAGAGCGAAATCACAGTTTCTGTCCTTACAGAATTTCTCTACAAACGCAAGTTCCGCATCTGTGTCTGTGATGAAACGGTTTAAAGTAACGACAACAGGAACCTGATACTTCTGAAGATTCTCGATGTGCTTTTCAAGGTTTACGATACCTTTCTTTAATGCCTCCAGATTCTCCTGACCAAGCTCTGTCTTCGGTACGCCGCCGTTGTACTTCAATGCCTTTACGGTTGCAACAAGAACAACTGCATCCGGCTTCAGTCCGTTCATACGGCACTTGATATCAAAGAACTTCTCTGCACCAAGATCTGCTCCGAATCCAGCCTCTGTAATTACATAGTCTGCCAGCTTTAATGCTGTTTTTGTTGCGATTACACTGTTACAGCCATGTGCGATATTTGCAAATGGTCCGCCATGCACAAGTGCAGGTGTATGCTCCAACGTCTGGATCATATTCGGCTTGATCGCATCCTTTAAGAGTGCAGCCATAGCACCAACCGCTTTCAGATCCTTTGCTGTTACAGGCTCGTTCTGGTAATTATAAGCAACAATGATCCTGCCAAGTCTTTCCTTCAGGTCATTGAAATCCGCTGCCAGACAAAGGATCGCCATGATCTCTGATGCAACCGTGATCACGAAGCCATCTTCTCTTGGCACACCATCTACACGCTTTCCAAGTCCGATCACGGTATGACGCAGCGCACGGTCATTCATATCCATACATCTTTTAAATACGATACGGTTCACATCAATGCCGAGTGCATTTCCCTGATGAATATGGTTATCCATCATTGCTGCAAGCAGATTGTTTGCAGATGTGATCGCATGGAAATCACCAGTAAAATGAAGATTCAGATCCTCCATCGGTACTACCTGTGCATATCCGCCGCCGGCAGCACCGCCCTTGATACCAAAGCACGGGCCAAGTGATGGTTCACGAAGTGCGATAACCGCTTTCTTGTTCAGTCTGCCCATAGCTTCACCAAGTCCGACTGTAATCGTTGTCTTGCCCTCTCCTGCAGGAGTCGGATTGATCGCTGTAACTAAGATCAGCTTACCATTCTCATTTTTCTGTACGGAAGCGATCAGCTCATCTGACAACTTTGCTTTATATTTGCCATACATCTCGATATCATCTTCTTTGATGTCAAGCTTTGCTGCAACCTCCTTTATATTCTTCATCTCTGCCTGCTGTGCAATTTCGATGTCGTTTAACATTTAATATGTCCTCCCTGAGTGTAATTTTATCCTATAGCAGGTAAAATCTGCCTATGCACGCTATATCCCTTCACCGGCATTTTCCCTGTATAAATATCATTTGAATTTGTATTATAAATTATTATCTATATATTCGTCAAATTCTTCCTGCGTCATAAGTATCTTTCTTGCCTTTGTGCCCTCCTCCGGACCTACAACCCCGGCACCTGCAAGCTGATCCATGATACGTGCCGCACGGTTAAAGCCGATCTTAAACGCACGCTGCAGCATTCCGATCGAGGCCTTTTCTTTATCAATGATAAAGTGTCCGGCTTCTACAAAATAATCATCCTTATCACTTCCACCGCTCATACCGGGTGCACCGGCCGCTCCGGTCTGTGTAATAGACTTAGATATATCATCATCATACGTTCCGACACCGTTCTGTTTCTTCAGATACTCCACAACGGCTGACACTTCTTCATCAGAAACAAAAGCTCCCTGTACACGAACCGGTTTTGGATAACCGGTCGGATAAAATAACATATCACCCTTACCGAGAAGCTTCTCTGCACCATTCATATCTAAGATGGTTCTGGAATCTACACCGGATGATACAGCGAATGCAATTCTCGATGGAACATTTGCCTTGATCAGACCGGTAATAACATCTACCGATGGACGCTGAGTTGCTATAACCAGATGGATACCTGCCGCTCTGGCAAGCTGTGACAAACGGACAATCGCGTCTTCCACTTCTCCGTGAGCAACCATCATCAGGTCGGCAAGCTCGTCCACAATCACAACGATCGTCGGCATTTTCTTTAGCTTCTCATCATCTACTGATCCGGAAGCAAGTGCCTGTTCTACTTTGTCATTATATCCCTGTATATTTCTGACTCCACATTCTGCAAACATCTGATATCTTCTGGTCATTTCCTCTACCGCCCAGTTCAGTGCACCGGATGCCTTCTTCGGATCGGTTACAACCGGGATCAGCAGATGTGGAATGCCATTATAACAGGCAAGCTCTACCATCTTCGGATCGATCATGATCAGTTTTACTTCTTCCGGTTTTGCCTTATATAAGATACTCATTATCAGCGTATTGATACAGACCGATTTACCGGAGCCTGTGGCGCCGGCGATCAGCAGATGCGGCATCTTGGCTATATCCGTAACAATAACCTGTCCACTGATATCTTTACCGACTGCAAATGCGATGTTGGATTTGGAATTCTTGAAATTATCCGATTCCACCAGTTCGCGAAATGCAACAATTGAATTTTCTTTGTTTGGTACTTCGATTCCGATCGCTGCCTTGCCGGGGATCGGAGCTTCGATACGAATATCTGCGGCTGCAAGATTTAACTTGATATCATCGGCAAGACCAAGGATCTTACTGACCTTAACGCCCTGCTCCGGTTGCATTTCAAACCGGGTAACCGCCGGTCCGCAGCTATAATTTGTGATCGTAACATTAACACCAAAGTTTTCCAATGTATTCTTCAACTTGATCGCTGTAGAACGTACCTGTGCATCCCGGTTCGCATTGTGATTCTTCGGCGGCTGTGCCAGAAGATTGGATCCCGGAAATTTATACTTTGCTCCCTCTTTATAGTTCTTCTGTCCGGGCTTGTCTGCCGCCGGTGCAGGCTTCTTCACCGTCTGAGAGTTCTCTGTCTTTCCTGTCACACTGGAAAACGCAGAATCCATATCCGGATCATAATCATCCGGTATCACACTGACAACCTCCGGATGCTCATTTCCATTGATCGCACCGGAAAGAACATCTTCTTCATCCTCAAATTCTGCATCAAAGATGTCTTTTGTCTGCTGAACAGGAATCTCCTGTGTATCACCCATAGGAACTGCCGACGAAACACCGGCTGCCGTTTCTACAGGAGCAGGTTCTGATTTTCTCCTGCTCTTTGTAACCGACGTTTTCTTCGCAAACGATACCGGTATCTGTTCTTCTCTTTCATCATGAAGTACAATCTTCTCTACATCATTATTAAATGTAAGAAAATCGTCATCCGGTACATTTATTTCATGAATCTCATCCTCATTCTCAAAGAAGTCCTTCGCTTTGCCCTTTTGCTTTTCACCGCTTTCATAGACCTTCAGGTTCTCAAGCCTTACCTGGCTGTTTCCGGACTTTCCGGACTTTTTCTTATTCTTTTTAACCGGTCTGCACTCCTGCTCCGGTTCTTCATATTCTTCTTCCCTGTAAAAGCTGTTGATCAGATTCTTAAATGTATCGATCACTGAGATTCCCGTGATCAGGACAAACATAACAAGCGCACCAAGGATCATTACCAGTGTTACGCCCACGATACCGATCGTATTTCTGAAAATAAAGAACAAACCGCCACAGATAATTCCACCGCCCATATGCTCCTTATATCCATCCAGATATAACTGTTTTACAGATAAATAATCGGTTGTGAAGATCATCTGGCTGATCATCGATATGATCATCAGAACCACACCGATATAGATTACTTCATTTCTAACCTTTTTATTACCAAGATTAGAAATAATAAATGCCGATGATATAAAAAGATATACCGGAAATATGTATTCGGCAAATCCGATCACACCAAACAGGAAACCGGATATTGCATCGCCGACCTTTCCACATTTTCCAAAGTTAGCGATCATCAAGAATATGGAAAAAGCAAGAATGACTAACAGGATTACTTCCAGACGTACTTCCCTGTTATCTTCTTCTATCTGTTGTTCCATCTGTTTTTTTGATGTATTTGGGTTCGATACTGTATTTGACCTTTTAGCTGTACTATTTTTTTTCCCCGTACCATTTTTCCCGGTTCCACCGGTGGCTCTGGTCGTTCCGTTCTGTTTTGCCGTCCCGTTTTTCTTTCTGGTTTCAGCCATTTTCTTCTCCCACTTACTTACTTAAATTAACGTACAAAATAATAAATGACAGATATCACACCTGCGCATAAACAATAAATGGAATATCCCTTGAATTTATTGTTCTTTACTGATTTCAGCATCACTTTGATACAAAGAAAGCCTACAACGCCCGCAACGATCATACCGATCACATAATTCAGGATCTCTGATCCGGTAAGACTTGCACCTGCCAGATCCGGGATCTGAAGAATACATGCTCCAAGAATTGTCGGAATCGACATGATGAATGAATATTTTACTGCAAATTCTCTGTTAAATCCACATGCAAGACCTGCTGTGATCGTAGAGCCCGATCTGGAAATACCGGGAAGAGTTGCAATACCCTGAGCCAGACCGATAAATAACGAATTCTTATATGTAGCCTCTGCCGGTCCTTTATTGCCCTTCTGAACACGATCAGCAATAAATAAAATCACAGATGTGATACAGAGACAAAATCCCGGAACTAATAAAGTATTTCCGGCATTTTCAATCTTACTCTCAAACGGAAGTGCGATCACCATAGTTACAAGTGTTGATAAAATAACAAGCATTACGAATTTACGGTATTCCGTTTCAATGATCTTACGATATGGTTTCTTCTCCTTGGAAAACAGATTTGCAAAAAATCTCCCTACATTGCAGCAGGCAAGACCGATAATCGTAAATCCTTCTACGATCAGTTCAACAATATCCTTCCAATACACAATAAAGATGGCAACCAGTGTGCCAAAATGAAGCAGGATATCAAACATGATGCCTGTATCTGTATTTACATGAAACATGTTCTTAAAGATTGCGAGATGTCCTGAACTGCTGACGGGAAGGAACTCGGTTGCTCCCTGAATGATTCCCATAATGATTGATTCTAATAGTGACATAATTGCTCCAATCCGCTGTATAACCAGCACTGTTTTATTGTTTTCTCTATCTATACCGTTTTTCTATGTACCGGCCAATAGCCGTAAAAAAAACGAACCATCAGCCTATTTTACTATCATTCCATCAATTTATCAAGTCATAGAGTTTGTTTAATGCAGCCGATATTCCTCCGATCCTGTCAATAATGCCGCATTCGACCGCTTCTTTTCCAACAAGAACCGAACCGATATCTTTGGATAATTCCTGTGTATTGAACATGATCGATCTTAATGAATCTTCACCGATCTTGGAATGACAAGACGTAAACTGTATGATTCGGTCCTGCATCCGTTCGATATATTCGTAATTTTGTCTCACACCTAGCACGGTATCGGATACTCTGAGAGGATGCACAACCATCGTTGCTGTCGGTACGATAAATGATACATTACCTGATACCGCAAGCGGCACACCGATCGAATGACTCCCTCCAAGCACCAGTGTAACAACCGGTTTGCTGATTGATGCCAGCATCTCTGCTATTGCAAGGCCTGCTTCTACATCCCCGCCTACTGTATTTAATAATACGAGTACACCTTTGATGCTTTCGTCATCCTGAACAACCGCAAGCTCCGGCAATATATGCTCATATTTTGTAGTCTTGGTATCGGACGGCAGACTGACATGTCCCTCAATCTCCCCAATGATATCAAGTAACAATATATTATATTTTTCTTTGTTTCCATTTATGATGATCTGACCATTTTCTACAATGAGGTCCTGTCTTTTTAATTCCTGATCCATGTAAACGACTTCCTTTCTTATAGTCAGAAATGTTCCGCCTGTATAAATCGAATATCATTTTTGCTTTTCCATTCAACCATAACTTTTTTGCAAAAAAATAACAGGCAGGAAGATTTTTTCATTTCTTCCTGCCTATTGTTTGATACTTTATATGAAATTATTCATAAATTACATAACGAGTGTAATCTCATTTACATCATCCAGTTCATCAAACCGAATGTAGTTATCTTCCATTACCTTTCCATTTACAGTCATGCTCTGGCAGCCACTTTCATGTCCGTCCGGATTTGTAACATGAATATTTAACTTCTTGCCACGATAGTTCTTTGTGATATTGAACTCTTTCCAGTCAGATGGTACTGCAGGTGCGATCTTAATTCCGTAGAAATCAGGACGCATACCCATGATACCCTCAACACATCCAACCATACAGGTAGATGCTGTTCCTGTCAGCCAGTGAACATGGGAACGGCCTTCATAAGGACTTCCAACTGACTCCGTGAACTGACCATGGCAGTAAGGCTCTAACTTACGAACCTCGGCCTTATCATTCATAGATGCCGGTGAACTCTCGTCAAAGTATTCAAATGCACGATTACCATGTCCCATCAATGCTTCAGCAAGGATGATCCAGCCCTGTGGCTGTGAGAAGATACCTGCATTCTCCTTTGTTCCTGCATTGAACAGAAGCATTAACGCTCCGTCAAACGCATGTTTCTTATATGGTGGGAACATCAGTCTGACACCATATGGTGTATTTAATTCTCTGTGAACAGATTCCAATGCAAGCTCGCTCTGTTCTCTGGTAGCAAGACCGCTGATAACTGCCCATGACTGAGGGTTCAGCCACATACTTGCTTCAGGATCATTCTTGGAACCGATCACCATACCACCCTCTTTATATCCACGGATATAACGGTCATCTTCCCAGCATTTCTCCTGAATTGTGTTACCCATCTTATACTGGATCTCATTGATATAGTCAATATAATCTGCATCGTCTTTTAACTCTGCAAAATACTTAATTACAGTCATTGCATAATAAAGCTGCATTGCTACAAATGTAGATTCTCCACGCTTGCCAAGTCTTAAGCAGTCGTTCCAGTCCGCATGAAGTCCTGCAGGCATTCCATTATCACCCAGACGGTTCATAGAGAAGTCGATTGCTCTCTTCAAATGCTCGTATACAGTTCCTTCATCCTTATTTGCAAATGGGATAATCTCATCTATAAAGCCGATATTACCTGACTCTGCGATATATTTGTAAATGGTCGGGAATAACCATAATGCATCATCTGCACGATATGCAGGATGTCCGGTCTCTTTTACATAAGATGGATCATCCGGTGTATCCTCATGACCAGGGTTGTGTGTGTACTTAACCAGCGGAAGTCCGCCACCATTATCTACCTGAGCGGATAACATGAAACGAATCTTTTCCAGCGCCATTTCCGGTGCAAGATGGATGATACCCTGAATATCCTGTACGGTATCTCTGTAGCCATAACCGTTTCTCAGGCCACAGTATGTAAAGGATGCAGCTCTTGACCAGATAAAGGTCATAAAGCACTGATAAGAATTCCATGTATTGATCATGTTGTTAAATGACTCGCTCGGTGTCTTAACCTGGAAGTTATCTAACTTGCCATGCCAGTAATCGATCAGCTCCTGAAGCTCTGCAGCACAGGTCTTCTCATCTTCATAGGCTTTCATGATCTCATTTGCTGTAGCTTCATCCTTCATGCCAAGAATAAATGAAAATGTCTTTGATTCGCCCGGCTCAAGTGTGATCTTTGTCTGAAGTGCACCACAAGAATTCTCGTTATAATTTAATTTATTACCACAGTCACCATTGATAACAGCAACCGGATCAGCATATGTGTGATACATACCAAGGAATTCTTCTTTATCTCCACAGTAAGAAGCAACTTCACTGCCTGCAAGTCCGAAGAAACGCTTGTTTACAGCATTTCCATCCACTGAATCATTCACTACATTCTCATTGATCACCTGAAGGATTTTCTGATCTCTGTAGTAGGTTCTTGAAATAAATAATGTATACTGTAAGTTTACCTGATCCTGCTCATAGTTGCAGTCGTTTGTAAATTCACAGAAACCGATCGCAGACAGATGTCTGGTCTTATTGGATTTATTTGTAAGAGTTACATTCCATACCTCATGTGTCTTATCCAGCGGTACATAATAAAGTACCTCAGAATGGATACCGGAATAATCTGCCATGATATTGGTATAAGCAGTTCCGTGATGACACTCGCTCTTGTATTCATTCAGGCTCTTGCCTACCGGCTGCCAGGATGCTGACCAGAAATCTGAAGTATCGTCATCTCTTAAGTATACATATCTTCCCGGCTGGTCAAAGCTGTTGAAGATGTAACGGATAATTCTTCCGTTCGCACCACTCTTTTCAAAGCTGTAACCACCTGCATTATTGGAGATAATCGCACCATAGGCAGGCGAACCAAGGTAGTTCGCCCAAGGTGCAGGAGTATCCGGTCTGTCTATTACATATTCTTTTTTGGCTTCATCAAAATGTCCGTATTTCACACACATACCCTCCTGTATATTTTTTGTTTTTTATTTATTCTCTACGTCCTTTAAGCTGAGGCTGATACGTCCAGCTCTTTCGTCGATCTTGATAACCTTAACAACAACGTCGTCGCCTACATTTACAACGTCTTCTACCTTTGCAACTCTCTTGTCAGAAAGCTTTGAAATGTGGATCAGACCATCTTTGTTTGGTGCAAGTGAAACGATTGCGCCACAGTCAAGGATCTTAACAACCTTACCCTTGTAGTCATCACCAACAACAAGTGGCTCAACGATCATTTTGATCATGTTCATAGCCTTGTCCATGCTCTCCTGTTCAACGCCACATACAGATACGTTTCCGTCATCATCGATATCGATCTTAACGCCTGTCTCCTCGATGATCGTATTGATCGTCTTTCCTCTCTGACCAATTACCTCACCGATCTTATCAGGATCGATCTTGATCTGAACGATCTTTGGAGCAAATTCATTAACATGTGTTCTTGGTGCAGGAATTGCACTGCTCATAACGCCATCCATAATGAATAATCTTGCTTCTCTTGTTCTTGCGATAGCTTCTTCTACAATCGGTCTTGTCAGTCCGTGGATCTTGATATCCATCTGGATTGCTGTGATACCCTTATAAGTACCTGTTACCTTGAAGTCCATATCTCCGAAGAAATCTTCCAGGCCCTGAATATCTGTTAATACTACATAATCATCATCTGTATCACCTGTAACCAGACCACAGGAAATACCTGCAACCATTGACTTTAATGGTACACCGGCAGCCATCAGTGACATACAGGATGCACAGGTAGATGCCATGGAAGTAGAACCATTTGACTCAAATGTCTCAGATACGGCACGGATCGCATATGGGAACTCTTCTATAGATGGTAATACAGGAAGTAATGCACGTTCAGCAAGTGCACCATGTCCGATCTCACGACGTCCCGGTCCTCTGGATACCTTTGTCTCACCTACAGAATATGATGGGAAATTATAGTGATGCATGTATCTCTTGGATACTACATTCTCATCTAATCCATCGATCTTCTGGATCTCTGATAATGGAGCAAGTGTTACGATATCGCAGATCTGTGTCTGTCCACGAGTGAACATTGCAGAACCATGTACTCTAGGGATGATATCAACCTCTGCAGCAAGTGGTCTGATCTGGTTGATTGCACGTCCATCCGGTCTCTTACGATCTTTTAAGATCATCTTTCTTACTGTCTTCTTCTGATACTGATATAATGCTTCAGGGATCAGAGCAAGCCATTCTTCATTGTCAGCAAATGCTTCTTCGAATTTCTCTCTGATCTGTCTGATATTTTCTTCTCTTACCTGCTTCTCATCTGTAAATACAGCGACTTCCATCTCAGCAGGAGTTACGATCTCTTTCATAGCTGCAAATAATTCTTCCGGAATTGCGCAGCTTACATAATCATGCTTTGGCTTACCAACTTCTTCTACCATCTTGTTGATGAATTCAATGATAGAAAGGTTTACATCATGTGCCTTATAGATTGCTTCGATCATCTTGTCTTCAGGAATCTCATTTGCACCAGCCTCGATCATGATAACCTTTGTGCTTGTAGATGCAACTGTAAGCTTCAAATCACCCTCATCCCACTGTTTCTGAGATGGGTTAATGATGAATTCTCCATCGATCATACCAACCTGTGTCATTGCACATGGTCCGCAGAATGGAACATCTGAAATTGCAGTTGCGATAGCAGAACCAAGCATGGCAACCAACTCTGGTCTGCACTCAGGATCAACAGATGTAACAAGGTTATTTAATGTAACATCATTTCTGTAATCCTTAGGGAATAACGGACGCATCGGACGGTCGATAACACGGGATGTAAGTACTGCGTTCTCAGATGCTTTTCCCTCTCTCTTGTTGAATCCGCCAGGGATCTTTCCTACTGCATACATCTTCTCTTCATACTCAACGCTTAATGGGAAGAAGTCGATTCCGTCTCTTGGCTTCTCAGATGCAGTGATTGTTGATAATACAGTTGTATCACCATAATGCATAAATGCAGCGCCATTTGCCTGTGCTGCTACTCTGCCGATATCAACACGAAGTGTCTTGCCGGCAATGTCCATAGAATAAGTCTTGAATTCTTTGCTCATTTTCTTTTCTCCTGTTTTTCTATTATTAACCGCAGCAGGCTCGAAACAACTACAAGACGCACCTTATAGATACAGCTTGTAGAAGTCTCGAATTGCCATGCCGCAATCTCTTAAAGTTTAGCATACTCATATGTCAAATACAAGATTGAATCCAAAAAAAACAGGTCATCCCAACATACATTGGAACAACCTGTCTTTCTTATCTGTGATGCAGAAATTATTTTCTTAAGCCAAGGCTCTCGATCAGCTTTCTGTAACGCTCAATGTCTTTGCTCTTTAAGTAAGCAAGCATGTTTCTTCTCTGACCAACCATCTTTAACAGACCACGGTTTGAATGGTGATCCTTAGGATTAGCCTTGAAATGCTGGTTTAAGTCATTGATTCTTGCTGTAAGAAGTGCGATCTGTACTTCTGCTGAACCTGTGTCATTTGCATCCTTGCCATACTTAGCAACGATTTCCTGTTTCTGCTCTTTTGTTATCATGATAACAATCCTCCATAATATTATACTTGGCCTGAACTGGGTAAAAGGACGGAGACTCCTTAAACTAAGTACAGGCTGACCTTTGTCAGACTACCACACTTTCAACGGTGTGTCAACTTTAAAATCAGGGGTTTCTGTGCTTTTCACTGCACAAAACGTATTTTTTGTTTTTCAACTACCATAATAAAAAGCATTTTCTGTTGCTTTTTGTTTTTCAACTACTATATAATAGCATCGTGATGGTATGGAGAGCAATATAAATATACTGTTTTTCAGCCATCTGACACAGATACACCAGATATAAAAGCTGTCTGTGTTTATTCTATATGAAGGAGATTACATATTATGTCAGGTTCAACATTTGGAAATAAATTCAAGATCACAACATGGGGCGAATCCCATGGAAAAGCACTCGGTGTTGTCGTTGACGGCTGTCCTGCCGGTCTTCCACTTACCGAGGATGATATTCAGGTATACTTAAACCGCAGACGTCCGGGCTTCTCCCAGTTCTCAACTCCAAGAAAGGAATCCGATCAGGTAGAGATCCTTTCCGGTGTATTCGAGGGAAAGACCACCGGCACTCCGATCTCACTGATGGTTCGGAACACCTCCCAGCGCTCCGGCGATTACGGTGACATCGCTACCTACTATCGTCCGGGACATGCTGATTATACCTTCGACCAGAAATATGGTTTTCGCGATTACCGTGGTGGCGGCCGTTCCTCCGGCAGAGAGACGATCGGCAGAGTTGCCGCCGGTGCGATTGCCGCAAAGATCTTAAAGACATTAAATATCTCATTTACAACCTATGTTTCATCGATCGGCGATATCGTATCCGACCCTGCCGACTTTGATGCAGACTATATCTCAAAGAATGAACTGAACATGCCGGATGCAAAAAGCTGCGAAGCTGCATCTGCATATCTTTCTGATATCATAGCACAAAATGATTCAATCGGTTCTACTGTCAAGTGTATCGTGTCCGGTGTTCCGGCTGGTCTGGGAGATCCGGTCTTTGATAAATTAGACGCAAATCTCGCCAAAGCCCTTATGTCAATCGGTGCTGTGAAAGCAGTTGAGATCGGGGATGGCGTCATGGTATCCGAAAATACCGGTTCTTATGATAATGACGGTTTCCATATCGAAGATGGTGTTGTAAACAAGAACTCGAATCATGCCGGTGGAATCCTGGGTGGAATCAGCGACGGTTCTGATCTGTTGCTCACCTGTCATTTCAAGGCTACACCATCGATTGCCAGCACACAGAAAACAATTAACAAATCCGGTGAAAATATCGATGTGTCGATCCGCGGCAGACATGACCCGATCATCGGCCCCCGCGCTGTAGTCGTTGTAGAATCCATGGCTGCGATCACGATCGTGAATGCGCTGTTTGATAATATGTCCGCAAGAATGGACAAGCTGGTGGAGTTTTATAAATAGTGGAGGGCTTTCCTCTACAGCATGGGATTCCCTACATACAACCAAACTGCCCTATACAGATAACTTGTTGCGATTTCTATTCGATGCATATGCCTGATTCGTAATACTCCTGTGTTAACTCACCTACGGATCAAACAAGCATTTGTATTTACTGGCAATATACATCGAAAAACGAAATCTTCACAATGTTATTCTATATAGGGCAGTTGTATTTTGTATATCTGGAATATTATTTTATTTCTACAAATCTTCCATTTCTTGCATCCAGTAGAATAAGCTGATCTGGAACCTGTAACTGCGCATCAATATTTGCCAAAAGCCATACAGGAATATAACAATATCCCTCCTCTGTTTCTTCTAAATAGTATGTTAGTTCTACATGATTAAATGCAATTTGCGAATATGACGCACCATGCTTTTTGATGTATTCCGGCAAGCCATTTTTCAAGGCTTCCATAATCTCATCCCACGTTAAAAGCTGTTCCACTTTTTTCGCTTTTTCATCCTGTTTCACCGGCATTACACAACCAATGCCAACCACACCTTTCGAAGATATTACAATGCGTAATATTGAACCATTTGTCATAATGCTTGATTGGCTGTCATTTCTGTTGTCATATTGACCTGCTATACTTTCTACATAATACAAATCTGACACAAAAGGAGTAACTTGTTCAATTTTCGGAAGAAATGTTATAGAATATCCATCACACAAAAGTACTTCTTCCTCTGTTTCACCCTTTATATAGGATACACAAAATGGTTCTACACATCCCGTATCAACAGGCAATGAGACACATGCACCAGCATAGCCCAAAGCGGTATCTATCGCTTCCTCTATTGTTTTACTACATCGATTCCCGACTGAAAGATCTTCTTCATTTTCACTATAATTCAAAAGATCCGAATACAGCAACTCATTTTCAGACAAGATATCTGTCGGTTGAACAAATCCATATCCGTTATCAATCTCAAAAAATTTCTCCATTGAATTCTCCGGATACAACATTAGTTCAAAGGATTCACAATAGTCTTCGTTTCCATAAAATGTAAGAAGATATTTTTGATCGTTAATCATACCAATGTACTGATCCGCCGAAAAATCAATATTCTTTTCTCTTATCTCCTGTGCAGTTTTTTTCTGTTGCTCTAGCTCCTCAATACTCGCCTGGTAATATTGTTTATAAAAGGTATCCGAAATATTTTGCTTGTTTTTGCAATATTGGATTTGTTCATCACATTCAGATATTAATGGGGTGCCATCATATATATACAGGACTGTTTCGCCAAATATTGCTTCTGAAATCTTCTTTTTGTATGATGCATCCAGTCTCTCTCTGCTGCACTTCATTGTATAAAGTTGTTCTACATCTGGAATACAGACAGACTTATCTGATATCAATATTGCTTGTAAGTCGGCATCTTCTGTTTTCATCTTGCAATCGATGCTTTGCGGTACCTTCATTTTTTTCCCTAATTCACTATTTTGAACTTCTCCCTGTATCGACATTTCCTCCTGATCCAGCACAAACATATCATCACTTTCTTTTTTTTCACAACCTGAAAGCAATATAACAATTCCGCCTATCAATAATAAATATTTTTTAATTCTTTTTTGTATCAGCAACAATCTTTCCATCCTCAATCTGTATTATACGATCAGCATGTTCTGCTATATCCATATCATGTGTTACAATTATCAAGGTCTTTCCCTGCTCATGCAGTCCTTCTAAAAGTTCCATAACCTTAATGCCTGAGTTTTTATCCAGAGAACCTGTCGGTTCATCCGCAAGTACAACAGGAGTATCCATAACCAAAGCTCTGGCAATTGCACACCGCTGTTGTTCCCCACCCGAAAGTTCACTTGGCTTTTTCTTATACAAATCCTGAATTCCAACCTGCATCAATGCGGAAAGAACTTTTTTCTTACGTTCTTTCTTCTCTATTCCCTTTGCCAAAAGCGGTACTTCGACATTTTCATATACACTATACTGATTCAATAGTGCAAATCGTTGGAATACAAAGCTCACATATTCCTTTCGAAACAAATGAAGCGCATGAGAATTCATTTTGCTAACATTCTTTTCATCATACAGATACTGACCATCTGTTGTCTGATCCATCCCACCTATGATATTTAAAAGTGTACTTTTTCCCGATCCGGATGTTCCAATAATTGCAACATATTCTCCATTTTCTATAGTCAGGTCTATCCCATTCAACGCAGGATATTCTGTCCTGCCATTTTTGTATATTTTTTTTGCTTCTTTTAATTGAATCATTTATTTTCCTCCAAGTAATTCCGCCGGAGATATTTTCTTTAACAGAATTGACGGTACAATACAGACCAAAAGAACAAGCAATATCCCTATCATTCCAATCGTCAAGACCAACCGACTGTAAATCGTATTCTTCAACATATAAAATGTCATATTCTCTACCATAATGTTCGCTGCCAGTTTACCGGCTATTACGCACGTCATAATCAGAATTGCAATGATCATTTTTTTTATATTATCGATCAATACCATCTTTATAATATCTCTATGCGATAACCCATAAGCAAGAAGTATCCCAAACTCTCTTCTCTGTGCCAATATCGTGTTAATTTCAAAGCACGACAGAATCAAACACACAATCACAGTGACATACACAAATAACCCAGTCATTTCTTTTCTTTCTGATTCCCTGCTCATATTATCCAGATATTTTTCTACACTATTGATGTAAAATTCTACATCCGGGTTCAAATTTAACGCATCCAGATAACTTTGAACATCATCAAATGAATAACCATCTTTTAATGTAAAAAAACAATTATATGTATTGTCCATTTCTGAATTTAAAATTATCAAAATGCTATAATCAAGTATTTGATAGGGTATCGCATTCTGGTCTTCCGGATACATGTTCATCAGATCATCACTATTTGGAGCTAATACACTGTTCTTCTTCAGAATCCCCTCTACAACATAAACCTCTTCTCCATGTATAAGGCGGGTTCCCGGCTGCACTTTATCTTTATAACGATACCCCAGATAGATTGGAATCGCGTCACCATATAAAGCATAATCAATCTCAGAAGGACATCTGCCTTGCAGCAGATCAATTTTCATCATATCCCACGCTCCAGCGTCTAGCCAGGTAGTTTCCAAACTTTTCCCCTGTATTGCATATCCGGGATCATAAACATTCTTTTTTTGTATATCTTGCAGTAATTTCAAGTCTTCATCTCTGTATTCCGATGCATCATATTCGATACGCCAGTCTCCGGATATTGCCAGTGAACCATTTCCCCATCCAGATGAACATGCATCTATGCCACTAAAACTTTTAACAACTTTCAAAAGATTAAAATTTGAATTATACTGAATATCTGAAGGATTCCCTTCAACACTTATGCTTCCTAATGTTTTTATTTCTTTTCGTATAGAACGCTCTACCGACTTCTTCGTATCTGTTTCAAGACTGACAAAATACACCAGAAGTCCAATTATTGTAATTCCAACAATATATAGAATAACATTAAAAAAACTTCGAATTCCTTGTTTCCATTCATTATCCAACGTGATTTTCCATAAATACCTAAGTTTCATTTATAGATCCATAATCCCTTCTGCCAGATTAATCCGACGCAACTTCATAATTATGATGAAAATTGACATATAAACAAGAACAACAGATGTTCCTGCCATAAACGCAACACCTTCATATGAAATACTATACCATACAGAATCTGTCAGCCAGACATTATATACGCTATTTGCAATAAAAACTGCAATAAATGAACAGATAAACATTGGCAGCATCTCCATAAATAATCTTCTTGCGATCATATTGCAGTTGCAACCACAGGCACGATATATTACATAATCTTTATATCTTTTTTTTGTAAACATATCAATCACCTGAATATAAACAACAATACAAAAGAATAACAATAATACATATATTATAATTAACACTTTTATTTTTTCATTCGGTGATGCAATCGAACGATCTATTACTTTTATATCAAATGTTGTATCGGATATTTTTTCAAGTTCCGAAATAAATTCATCTATTTCATTTATATCAAAACTATTTTCTGATCCAATATAAACTCCAAATATTCCCCACTTCATATTAGAAATTGAAAAAATATTATCTATAAAATTCCTGCAGAATTCCTCAAATTGATATTCTGTTTGAGGAAAATAGGCAAAACACACATCTGCCTTATCTGCAACAGGTTCATAAATTCCAACAACTCGATACTCTTCATTATTAATTTTTATGTAATAATATTCTTCTTTTTTCACCATTGTATTTATCATATCCTCAGATACAATTGCAACACGAGTTTTTTTCTCTAAATCGTCCGAACATATTGATCGTCCTTTAGTGATATTAAATGGCAATTCATCCTTCAATGAAAAAACTGCCATTTCTGACCTTTCCTGAAGCATTCCACTAACCCGAACATTGGCATATGAATACACCGTGAAATTTCTTCCATACATTGCTTTTATGATCATTTTGGCAGTTTCAAGATGTTCCTTCTGTCTATGCTTATCTGGAACATCAATCGACATAGCTTCAAGCTCACCCGCCTGATTATATTCTGCCTTAAGATGATTCATACATACATCACACTTTGTTTCAATTCCCGCCAAATTAGAATAATTACCATTATATAACCTTCCCTTTAACTCAGCCTGCATTTTATTAATAATATCGAAGCACTGAAAAATAATCACAAACATAAGTGTATATACGATCAAAAACAATCTAAAAAATTCTTTATCTCTTATCCTCATTTTAACTTCCTTTGATAATCTACAACCATTATATGTACATCTTCTTGTATTATATATTAATCGTGTGCATATATTTCTTTAGAATCTGCACCTTTTAATGATATTGTAACAGTAAATACACAATATGCATCACTAACAATTTTTGAATCACTATAGGTTTTATTTTTTTTATTTAAATTACCCGTATCCATTCTTTTCGCTTTTACATCTATACCCTGTATTTTACCAGATATCGAACCTGATGTAGCTTCAGTTGCCTTTCCTCCCCCAAATGCTGCAGTCATGATGCATTTATCTTTTTTCTTACTATAATCATACATACGCGCCGATCCTGTTAATGTTGCAGCCCCATTAGTTATAGAGTTGCTCACCGATGTTGCCGAAACAACAAATGAGCTAAATAATGTAATACAACATGCCAATAATATTATATTTCTTTTTATCTTCTTCATTTTTCCTCCCTTTTATGCAATATAATGGTTGCAATTATAGTATTGCATATACGCATTACATATGTCAACATATATTTATATTTTCTAAATATATGTTGACATATAGTATTTTAAAATTACAAAAAAGACCTTGTAGTCGTACATAACTACAAGGTCTTTTATTCTATCATACATATCAAAAATAATATTCTCTTTTTTTTATTTCTCTTTCTTATCCAGCACCAAATGCGCTGCATACAGTCCCAGTGATACAACGATACCGCCGCCTATAATATTACCGAGTGTAACCGGCAACAGGTTGTGAACAAAACCACCTACTGTAAGTGTATCTGAGATCTGTGCGGATGTATATCCATAAAGCTCACAGGCCTTATCTACATATTTGCTGTTGCCGGATGCAAGGATTCCTGCCGGAATGTAGTACATATTTGCAACACAGTGTTCGAAACCTGAGATAACGAAGATCAGAATTGGAAAAAATGCTCCAAACAGCTTACCGATCAGATCTTTCGCTGCACTGCTCATCAATACTGCGATACATACCAAAATATTACAAAGGATACCGGAAAAGATTGCTTTGCTGATATCAATATCTGCTTTACCCATGGCAACCTTGATCGTGAATGCTCCAAGTGCTCCATCTGAGTAATCATACTGACCAGAAGCATATACACAAGCTGCTGTCAGTATAGATCCAAGCATATTGCTGAAATATACAACAACCCAGTTTTTTATCATCTGTAATGCTTTGATCTTATGGTCTGCAAGTGCCATTGTCAGCATACAGTTTCCTGTAAATAACTCACCGCCGGTTACAACTAACATCATAAGACCGATCGGGAAAACCACGCCTGTTAATGTTCTTGCAACGCCTACACCTGTCAGATTATGAGCTGCAAGGTTTGACCCCTCTGCTCCGATCGCAATAAACATACCTGCGAACATACCAAGTAATATCATCTTAAGCAAACCCATATTGGCTTTATTGATGCCTGCTTTTATATTATTTTCCAGAATCTGTACCGGTGAATAATAATTGTTCTCCATTTTTCTTTCTCCTGTCGTCCTTCACTTTTAAACTTTTATCAACCGAAAGGATTATATTCTATTTTACAGACAAGATGCAACTATTTCCATGTACTTTTTTTCGTACAATCCATACTTTGCTGCGTATTAACCTTGTATACGGCATAATCATCCACAAATATGTTTTCTGCTATATACATTCAGCAGCTTATGCTTTGCCCAGCCAATAGCCCGTCGGCTGGCGTTTATCGTTTTCTTTTATGTTCATTCCGCTTATGCCCGCGGATGCGCTTTCTGATATTCCTCTTTTAAGCGGCTCTGCTTGCTGTTCAGATAGATCTGTGTCGTTGAGATATCTGCATGTCCCAGCATTTCCTGTACTGCCTTTAAGTCTGCGCCATTATTTACAAGATGTGACGCAAACGAATGACGGATCATATGCGGTGTAATATCCTTATCAATTCCTGCTTTATCGGCATATACCTTGATAATCTTCCAGAAGCCTTGTCTGGTCATCGGTGTTCCCTTGCAGTTTGAGAATAAATATTCTGAATCCTTACACATATCGACTCGAACATTCGAGATATAATTATCAAGTGCGCGCTGTGCTGAATCTTCGATTGGAATAATTCTCGACTTTCTGAGGTCATGGCATTCAATGTAACCCATCTTCAGATTCACATCTGTAATCTTCAATGTAACAAGCTCCGATACACGGATTCCTGTCGCATATAATAGCTCTAACATTGCCCGGTCACGAATCTCCTTCGGAGACTGGTCTCCCGGCTGGTCAAGAAGCCGGTTCACTTCCTCTATCGTTAAGATATCCGGCATTTTCTTTTCAATCTTTGGAGGCTTGATATTAACTGACGGGTCATCCATCAGTATTTTCTCCCGAAAAAGAAATCCAAAAAATGACTTGATCGAAGCTATGCTTCTTGATACAGTTGCCATTGATTTTCCATTTTTTTCTAAATACAGAACATAAGTGTTGATATTTGTCTCATTTATCGAACGAATATCTTCTGTTCCATTCTCCCGGTAGAAATCAGAAAACTTCACCAGATCACGCTGATAAGAAGCTACTGTATTTTCACTTGATTTCTTAATATTTTTGAGATAATCAACATATTTCTCTATGTAAATTTCCACGCATTTTTCCCCTTATTATGTAGACTAAATATCATTATAAATACAAATTTCTATAAAATCAAACATAATTTTTATAAGCAAAATCAAGGTTTTTTCGTAATTTCTTTGTTTTTACCAAATCATGTGTCTATACAGAATTATGTATACCACATGTAGTAAAACTTTTTCAAAAAAATTTCAGAATTTTTACTTCCAGAATAATATTCAGTAATAAAATTGTAACAATAATTGCCGTTCCCCAAAAAGAATTATGCAATCTGACAACCATAGCAGCAATCTGACTCATCCCTTCTCCTGTTGTTCCACATATAATTTTAACAACAATTGCATATAATCCCACAATAATCAAAACAATCATATAAAATGCAAACGCACACAACATAGTTCCGTTCATCGCATATAGTGAAACCATCATACCGGTGATCAGTCCGGATATTCCCATAAGAGCACCATCGGATGCTTTATCCGGAACAAGCTTTAAAAGAGCTACAACCGCTACCAGCTCCACGATTCTTTTACAGATCAAAGCGATCAGTTCCTGTTTTCCGGTCTGTATACCTGTCTGGTCTAATATCTCCTGCACATTTAATTGTGTGTTTACAAGCAAGGTTCCAAGGATCAGGCCGATCCAGAACATTGCCCATATAAATTTACGTTTCATATCATCCCCCCTCGTATACATATGTTTCCCTGTCCTAATATATGCATCAAACAATAAAACCACCATTCTCATCTACTATGATTCGTCTGGATATACTCATGGTAATTTATTTTTGCTATACTGCATCTGGTATTTATTTCTTCATTTGTTCTACAGCATATGCCAGGATTGCAATAATAGTTTTTGAATCAACGATCTCTCCGGTCTGTATCATAGTCATGGCTTCTGCCAATGAAAGCCGCCGGATTCGGATAAATTCTTCCGGATCCAGTTGTCTGATTCCCTTTTTCAGATCGGTTGCAATATAAATATAGGTCTGCTCATTACTGGTACCAATCGCAAGATATGTCTTTGTTACAAATTGAAGTTCCTGTGCAATATATCCGGTTTCCTCTTCCAATTCCCTGACTGCGCACTGACCCGGATCTTCTCCCTCATCCATACAGCCGGCAGGAACCTCTAAGGTTATATCATCTACCGCATTTCTATATTGACTTACCAGGATCAGGTTTCCATCTTCATCCACCGGCAAGACACAACAGCCATCTACATGATCGACCAGATCATATACTACATGTTTTCCATCCGGCAGTCTCAAATAATCATTATATACATCAAATATATGAGCATGATATGCCAGTTCTTTTTTCTCTCTGATAAATTTCTGATCCATCTGTTGCCTCCCAGCTATCCATATTTTTTCATATTTTTCATTCACTAAAAAAGCCTGTGGAACATTTTATTCCACAGGCTGAAAATAATTACTTAGCATAATCTACAACGCGAGACTCTCTTATGATATTAACCTTGATCTGTCCAGGATATTCCAGCTCATTTTCAATCTGCTTTGCAATATCCCTTGCAAGTAATACCATATCGGAATCATTAACGTGTTCAGGAACAACTATTACTCGAATCTCTCTACCTGCCTGAATAGCATATGTCTTCTCTACACCCTTATAGGAGTTTGCAATATCCTCCAGTTTCTTAAGACGTGTAGTATAAGTCTCCAGAGTCTCTCTTCTAGCACCCGGTCTTGCTGCTGAGATTGCATCTGCAGCCTGTACAAGACATGCTATCAGGGATTCTGGTTCAACGTCGCCATGGTGAGCTTCTACTGCATTTACAATAATCGGTGATTCCTTATACTTTCTACATAAGTCAGCACCAATCTGTACATGAGAGCCTTCCATATCATGATCTACAGATTTACCGATATCATGAAGTAATCCGGCACGTTTCGCAACTTTGACATCGACACCTATTTCTCCGGCCAATAAACCACATAAATGTGCTACTTCGATAGAATGCTTTAATGCATTCTGTCCATAGCTTGTTCTAAACTTCATCTTACCAAGAAGTCTCACTAATTCAGGATGAATTCCGTGAATGCCAACCTCAAGGGTTGCTGCTTCACCTTCTTCACGCATCATGGTTTCTACTTCCTTCTGCGCTTTTTCTACCATCTCTTCGATTCTTGCCGGATGGATTCTTCCATCGACAATCAGCTTCTCAAGTGCAATTCTTGCAACTTCCCTTCTAACAGGATCAAAGCTTGAGAGAATAACTGCTTCCGGTGTATCATCAATGATCAGATCTACACCTGTCATGGTTTCAAGAGTACGGATATTTCTACCCTCTCGACCAATTATTCTACCCTTCATCTCATCGTTAGGTAACTGTACCAGTGAAATTGTTGTTTCTGCTACATGATCCACTGCACATTTCTGGATTGCAGATACAACATATTCCTTTGCCTTCTTGTTCGCTTCTTCTTTAGCTCTGGTTTCTAATTCCTTGACCATAACTGCTGTTTCATGTTTTACTTCATCTTCAACAGTTTTTAATAAGTATTCCTTCGCTTGTTCAGAGGTTAAACCTGAAATTCTTTCCAGTTCCTGTAAACGTCTTGCCTGAAGCTCTTCTACTTTTGCCTTCTGCTTTTCAAGCTGACCTTCCTTGGATGCAAGACTTGCTTCTTTTTTCTCGATAGCTTCCGTCTTACGGTCGATACTTTCTTCACGGGCGAGAACTCGTTTCTCCATTCGTGAAATCTCTCCACGTCTGTCCTTGACTTCTTTTTCAAGGTCATTCCGCGTCTTCAAAGCATCTTCTTTTGCCTCAAGCAAAATCTCACGCTTTTTCGCTTCAGCATCCTTCTGAGCTTCATCTATAATCTCCCTTGCTGCTACTTCTGCCTTACCAATCTTCGCTTCTGCAATATTTTTTCTATATGCAATAGCAATAAACCATGTGGCAACGATACATACAACAAGGATGCAAATATAAATGATTATCCACGCAATATCACCACTCACAGGAGCACCTCCTTATTAAGTTTTCATTGTACACTTATACAACTATTTAAGTTTAATATTTTTTACTAATTATGTCAAGTGAAAACAAACAAAAACAACAATTTTTCGCCCTGTTTTCTGTGCAACTTTTCTTATATTACTGACTACCCCATTTCTAATATTTCCGAGATACAGGAAGCAACCAGACGATACGGATATCCCTTTCGGACAAGAAATACTGTTACTTTTTGTCTTTTATCTGAAAGTTCCGAAACCGGACATTTTTTCCGGATCAGTTTCTCTACGATCTCTCTTTCATCCGGAAGCTGGTTTTCTTCGAATGCCTGTTCGATCCATTCATTCAAAATTTTCTTGGATGACAATGCATATGTGATCTCTCGTCTGCTTTTCCTTTGGATATGACTCCGGACATAAACTGATGCATATCTGGCATCGTCAATATACTTATATTTTTTTAGTTTATCAAGCGTCGTATCGATCACTTCTTCATCATAGCAAAGTTCCTTTAACTTCTGCCGGATGTCATATTCACATTTTTCTGAATACTTAATGGCTGTGACCGCCTTGTTCAGCGCACGTTTAAAAAAATACTCTGACCGGAACTGCTGCATTTTCTCTGCATCAGTTTCTGATCCGACCGTCAACTTCAATCTTCGTATATCAGATGCATATAACGGACCAAACGCCTCATAATCCAGATACAGACAGCTTCTCTTATCATCAATCTTCTTAATATCTGTTACAAGCATATATACAGGCACCTTCTACTTATTCTGTTTCTGTTCCCTCTGCATCCTCAGTTTCAACTAAGCCAAGCTTCTCACGGATCTTCTCATCGATCTCGGCACAGATAGCCGGATTCTCTGCAAGAAATGCCTTTGCATTCTCACGTCCCTGTCCAATCTTATCTCCCATATATGCATACCATGCACCGGATTTATCTACAATATCATTTGCTACTGCCAGATCCAGGATATCTCCTTCACGGGAAATACCTTTACCAAACATAATATCAAATTCAGCCTCTTTGAATGGAGGTGCAACCTTGTTCTTCACAACCTTTACTCTGGTACGGTTACCAACGATCTCTCCACCCATCTTCAGGGTATCAATTCTTCTGACATCCATACGAACAGATGCATAGAACTTCAATGCACGTCCACCGGTTGTTACTTCCGGATTACCAAATACAACACCAACTTTCTCACGAAGCTGATTGATGAATATTACAACACAATTTGTTTTGCTTACGACTGCAGTCAGCTTACGTAGTGCCTGTGACATCAGTCTTGCATGAAGCCCCATATGAGAATCTCCCATCTCACCATCGATTTCTGCCTTTGGAACAAGGGCTGCAACCGAATCGACAATGATCACATCTACTGCACCGGAGCGCACCATTGTCTCTGTGATCTCAAGTGCCTGTTCACCGCAATCCGGTTGCGAGATATAGAGGTCATCAATATTGACACCGATATTCTTCGCATATACAGGATCCAATGCATGTTCTGCATCGATAAAGCCTGCAATACCGCCACGTTTCTGTATCTCTGCAACAATATGTAATGCAACTGTTGTCTTACCACTGGACTCAGGTCCGAATACTTCTATAATTCTTCCTCTCGGAACTCCACCAAGTCCAAGTGCAATATCAAGGCTTAATGATCCTGTTGGTATTACTTCTATATTCATATTGGCAGAAGAATCACCAAGCTTCATAACGGATCCCTTACCATACTGCTTCTCAATCTGTGCTAATGCTGCATCCAGCGCTTTCTTCTTATCATCATCTTTAATCATCTTTCAAACTACCTCCATAAACAAATGTTCGATTCCTGTTATTATACTACTCAACTTTTATCGAAATGTCAATCCTTAATCTATGATCTTACGGATATTTTTCATTTCTAACAGCCTTTTTCTATATCTTACTATCTGCTATGTGTAAAATATTGTACATCATTTTGAAAAACGCAATAAAAAAGTGCATCAAAACCACAGGGACAACGCCCTACCTTCATGCACATTCCAATTATATCATACTTTACAGAAGAAAAAATATAAAATATAATTTAGAAAATATATTTTATTTCAGGAGGAATTTTTATGCTGACTGCAGGTATCATTACAGAATATAATCCATTTCACAATGGACATCGCTACCAGATCGAACAGACCCGTTCCGAACTTGACTGTTCCCATATTATTTCTGTTATGAGCGGTAATTTTCTTCAAAGAGGACTTCCTGCTGTCTGCAACAAATTTATGCGTGCCGAAATGGCTGTTGCCTCCGGAGTCGATGCGGTATTTGAGCTTCCGGTTGTCTATGCAACAGCAAGTGCAAGGGATTTTGCTTATGCGGGTGTCGACCTTCTGAACAAACTGAACACTGTAGATTATCTGGTTTTTGGTGCGGAATGTGATGATCTGTCTCTTCTGGAATCTGTAGCTGAAATTCTGATCGATGAACCAGCCTCATTTTCCGCATGTCTGAAAAAAAATCTGGCAGAAGGAATGTCCTATCCGTCAGCACGGGCAGATGCCATAAAGAGCTGTTGCCCTGCCGGTGCTGATCTTCTGAAGGAACCAAACAACATCCTTGCAGTCGAATATCTCTCAGCGCTGAAGAAAACACATTCCTCTATAAAACCATATATCATAAAAAGAACCTCCGCAGGATATAACAGTGAGGATATCACGGGATCGATCTGTTCAGCTTCCGCGATCCGCCATTTATTACAGGAAACCTGTCTGGCCCATATCTCAGAACCGGATGCATTATTTAAAACCTTTTACCAGGTTCTTCCAACCGCTTCTGCCGACCTGTTAAAGACAGACTATCTGCATACCTATCCGATTTTTGAAGATCACTTAACATCTATTCTGCAGTACTGTCTGATTATGCAGAACGATGCTCCCGATACCGTCGATATGACAGAGGGACTCTATAACAAACTGAAGAAAACAAAACTTCTGCAGTCATATGCTGCAATTGCTGAATCCTTAAAATCCAAAGATCTTACCCAGACAAGGATCAACCGTGCATTGCTGCATTTTATTCTGGACATCCGGAAGAATACTATGTCCATGTATAAAGAAAGCGGTTGGAATCACTATGGACATATTCTTGCGTTGAACCGATCCGGATCCGATGTGATTCGTCAGATTAAGAGAAACAGTGACCTTCCTGTCTTTACAAAGCCGGCAGATGGCATCCGTTTCCTTTCCGATGCCGGCCGTTTACTATTTGAACAGGATATCAAAGCAACGCGCTTATATAACACTGCTGTCTATGCCGCCTATAAAACAGAATTACCGGACGATTTTACCGCCCGGCTTCCTGTTCGTTCTTAATTGGTGATCATTCCATTCCGTATATGGAATTTTTGCCAAGCTCCTCTTCAATCCGTAGAAGCTGGTTGTATTTCGCTGTACGTTCGCTTCTGGCTGGTGCTCCGGTCTTGATCTGTCCGCAATTCATAGCCACAGCCAGATCCGCAATAAATGTATCCTCTGTTTCCCCGGACCGATGGGAAATCACCGACGAATATCCGGCTTTATGAGCCGTTTCCACAGCATCCATTGCCTCTGTCAGAGTTCCGATCTGGTTCACCTTTACCAGGATTGAATTTGCAATTCCATCTTCAATTCCGTTTTTCAGTCGTTTTTTATTTGTAACAAAGAGATCATCTCCAACTAACTGGATACGATTTCCAAGCCGGTAGGTCAAAACCTTCCAGCCATTCATATCATTCTCATCCAGTCCGTCTTCGATTGAATAAATCGGATATCTTGTCACCAGATCCTCATAGAACTGGACCATCTCCTCTGAATTTCTTCGGATTTCCTTTCCGGTCATCCGGGATTCTCCCGGAAAGACATATCGGTCAGAAGCTACATCATATAATTCCGATGCTGCCGCATCCATTGCGATCTGTACATCGACTCCCGGATTATACCCGGCCTTTGCGATTGCCTCTACTAACAGATCCAGTACTTCATATGTGGTTGCAAGATTCGGTGCAAATCCACCTTCATCTCCAACTCCTGTGCTCAAATTTCTGACATTCAATTCAATCTTCAGCGTATGATAAATCTCACAGGCGATCTCCATTGCCTCCTTAAAGGATTCTGCACCTACCGGAGCAATCATAAACTCCTGAAAATCAACAGTATTATCCGCATGCTTTCCACCATTTAATATATTCATCATCGGAACCGGAAGACGCTTTGCATTTACTCCGCCAAGATACCGGTAAAGCGGCATTCCAAGTGCCAGCGAAGCCGCCTTGGCACAGGCAAGGGATACACTCAGCATGGCATTTGCACCATATCGTGTCTTATTCTCAGTTCCATCTGCCTCGATCATAATACGGTCAATATCAATCTGTCTTGTTACATCCATTCCGATCAGTTTATCTGCAATTCTGTTATTTACATTGTTGCAGGCTCCGTAAACCCCCTGCCCCATGTAACGTTTTTCTTCATCCCGAAGCTCATGCGCTTCGTATTGTCCGGTGGATGCACCGGACGGAACCATTGCCCTACCCTTGCATCCACATGCCAGCGTAACATCGGTCTCAACTGTAGGATTTCCTCTGGAATCAAGTATTTCTCTCGCTTTAATTTCAATAATTTCCAATCTGTTCATGTGATTCTCCATTCTGCCTTTCTATCCGTACAATTATTGGCAATTTTTATTCTTTTATAGTATTCACACTTTTTTCCAAAGTATTCATCTTATAAAAAATACCTGCCGGATAAAGCATCTGTAACTATGCTTCTCCGGCAGGTATTTTTTATTTGTTTTTATATTGTTACTCCGTTCTGTGTCCATATAACACAAAACATCGTTCTTTTTATTCTTCTGCTTTTACAGTTGGCTCTACGTCAGATGTACAATACATACATTTTGTAGCCTTAACATCAATGTCACCATAACAATATGGACATTTTCTTGTTAAAGGTGCCGCAACTTCCTCTTTCTTTCCAAGAGATAACAGCTTTTTAATCCCTTTCATCAGAAGGAAAATGATAAATGCCATGATGATGAAGTTGATCACTGCTGTAATGAACGAGCCATAATCAATATACTGGTCTCCCAGCAAATGAATCTTGCCCTGTACTTCGGCACCACCGATACATCCAATGAGTGGATTGATAAAACAGTCTGTCAGTGAAGTTACCAGTCCTGAAAAAGCACCACCGATGATAACACCGATCGCCATATCCAGAACATTTCCCTTTAATGCAAATTCTTTAAACTCCTGAAAAAATTTCTTCATTTGTCTGTCCTTCTTTCATTATTTCTTGATAAGAAGTGATTTACCTGTCATTTCCTTAGGCTGTGGAAGTTCCATGATCTCAAGAAGTGTTGGAGCGATATCTGCAAGACATCCACCTTCTCTTAAACCATAGCCCTCATCATAATTTACAAGTACGAATGGTACCGGATTTGTTGTGTGGGCTGTATGTGGTTCACCAGTTTCATAATTGATCATCTGCTCAGCATTACCGTGGTCTGCACAGATAAATAATACACCATCTGCCTTCTTAACTGCCTCTACTGCCTTTCCTACGCAGGCATCAACAGTCTCAACTGCCTTGATCGCTGCAGGGATCACGCCTGTATGACCTACCATATCAGGATTTGCAAAGTTAATAATGATCACATCGTATTTATCAGAACCGATAGCATCTACCAGCTTCTCACATACTTCCGGAGCACTCATTTCAGGCTGGAGATCATATGTTGCAACCGCAGGGGACTTAACAAGGATTCTGTCTTCGTTCTTATTTGGTTCTTCTACGCCTCCATTAAAGAAGAACGTAACATGTGCATACTTCTCTGTCTCTGCAAGACGAACCTGTGTCTTACCATGCGCTGCAAGGTACTCACCAAATGTATTGTCGATTTCTTCTTTCTTGAATGCAACGATCTTGTTTGGTATAGACTCATCATAATCTTTGAAGCATACATATACCAATGGAAATCTTCCGTCTGGTCTGTTGAATCCGTCAAAATCGTCACAGCAGAATGCTCTGGTAATCTCTCTTGCTCTGTCTGGTCTGAAGTTAAAGAAAATAACGGAATCATTCGGCTTTACAAGTGATACCGGCTTACCATTCTCTGTAATAACGGTAGGAAGGATAAACTCATCATATACTTCCTTGTCATAAGATGCCTGTACTGCAGCAACAGGATCTTCTGCTTGTACACCCTCACCTGTTACAAGTGACTTATATGCAAGCTCAACTCGATCCCATCTGTTATCACGATCCATAGCATAATAACGACCGGAAAGGGATGCAACCTTACCTACACCAATCTTCTTCATCTCTGCGATCAGTTCCTCTAAGAAGCCCTTTCCTGATGCTGGAGCTGTATCTCTGCCATCGAAGAATGGATGAACATATACATTTTCAAAATTATGTTTCTTACATAACTCAAGAATTGCATACAGATGTGTATTATGGCTGTGTACACCACCACTGGATAATAGTCCCCATACATGAAGATCGGAATTGTTCTTCTTACAGTTCTCGATTGCTTCTAACATCTCTGCATTCTCAAAGAAATCGCCATCCTGAATGGACTTTGTAATTCTTGTTAATTCCTGATATATAATTCTTCCTGCACCGATATTCATATGACCAACTTCTGAGTTACCCATCTGTCCATCCGGAAGTCCAACTGCAAGACCGGAAGCAGCACCCTTTACATAAGGATATTCAGCCTTAATCTGATCCATAACAGGTGTATTTGCCAGTGCGATTGCATTGCCTTCTGTCTTGTCACTAATTCCATAACCATCAAGTACCATTAAAACTACAGGTTTTTTACTCATTATTTTTCTCCTTTTAATTATTTTTCTTTCTTATCAGCAGCCTTTTCCTCATCTGCCTTTTTTTCAGAAGCCTTTTTTCCAGCATCTGCTTTTTTCTTCTTTGGCTTAGCAGGAATCGCGATCATTTTCGTATATTCCTCTGATATTGTATCAATATCGCCAATGGATTTCAATGTTCCATGATCCAGAATCATTGCTTTATTACAGATCCGTCGTACCTGTTCCAGAGAATGCGAAACAAATAATACTGTTGTTCCGCCTTCCATAAGCTGCATGATCTTCGCTTCACTCTTCTTCTTAAATCTGGCATCACCCACGGATAATACTTCATCCAGAATCAGAATATCCGGATTTGCAATCGTTGCAATTGAAAATCCCAATTTTGATTTCATACCAGATGAATAATTCTTGATTGGGACATCAATAAAACGTCCAAGTTCCGAAAACTCAACGATCTCATCATACTTTTCTTCCAGATAACTCTTGGAATATCCGAGCACTGTACCATACAAAAAAATATTTTCCTTTCCAGTATACTGTGCGTCAAAGCCTGCTCCTAATTCCAGCAACGGAACAACCTTTCCATGCTTGATCACATGTCCTTCTGTTGGCTTATATACACCGGAAATAACCTTTAAAAGGGTGCTCTTTCCTGCACCATTTAAGCCGAGGATTCCCAGCCTGTCACCCTTGTCCAATGAAAAGCTGACATGCTTTAATGACCAGAATTCATCATAACTGATCTGTCGTTTTATTGATTTAATTATATACTCTTTAATATTGTCAACCTTTTCACTGCTCAGGTTGAACTTCATGCTTACATCATCAACGATCAATGCTTCCTTGCCCATGTCTGTCTCCTTAAATATGAAGAATAAATTCGTCCTGTTTCTTATAGAATGTATACGTTCCGATCAAGATTGCAAAAACAGAGAAAACGAACGCATATAACATATAATTCCAGTTTAACGGGTCACCCAGAAAACATGCTCTAAAATTATGGATGACGCAATATAACGGATTATATTTTAACAGCCAGCTAAATCCACTCTTTAATAATCTCTGTGGATAATAGAAAATCGCACATGTATACATAATGATCATCAATACAACATCCCACAAATATTCCATATCACGGAAGAATACCGTAACCGTCGCAAGTACCATGCCTACTCCAAATGTGATCATCAGAAGCAGAATAAGCGGAAAGATAACCAGTAATAATGACCAGGTTGGCTTCACATGACAAAATACCATCAATGGGATCATAACAATCAACGAAATCAAAAATATAATATAGTTAAATAATACGGAAGACATCGGATACAGATACTTCGGAACATATACTTTCTTGATCATACCTGCATTTGACCGTATCGATTTTGCACAGGCTTTTGTTCCGCTGCTGAAAAATGAATATAACAGACGACCACTCAAAATATAAACTGGGAAAGTTTTATTGCTGTTATCAAATAACGTTCCAAATACGATCGTCAATACGATCGTTGTCAAAATAGGCTCCAGCAAAGACCATAAGATTCCAAGATATGAACGCCTGTACTTTAACTTAATACCTTTTTTTACCAGTTCCGCAAGCAGATATCTTCTGCTCCAGAATGTCTTTAAATATTCCATAGTCAATTCCTTTTCTGCGTATTTGTTCAAAAATCGTTTGAATTATATCACAGTTATACATAATCGTCAACGAAGTATACTTTTCGTAAATGTACAAAAAAATCCCACAAATCTATTCATTTCGTATGAATAATAGAATAACAAAAAATACCGTGGACACCAGGCAGTCATATTATTGGCCACCCGATCCCTCACGGTATCTTTTTTACCAGATCATTTTCCTGATTTTACAGATTCTATATGAAATCTGGTATTAAAATTACTTATTGTAGTTTACGATCTTTCCAAAGTCAGCCTTAAGTGAAGCACCACCCACAAGTCCACCATCAATGTCAGGCTTTGCAAGAAGCTCTGCTGCATTACCAGCGTTCATAGATCCACCATACTGGATTCTTACAGCTTCTGCTGTGTCTGTATCATATACTTCAGCGATGCAGTCACGGATTGCCTTACATACTTCCTGTGCCTGATCGGATGTAGCAGTCTTGCCTGTTCCGATAGCCCAGATTGGCTCATAGGCGATTACCATGTTCTTAACCTGATCTGCTGTGATATCTTTCAGATCACTCTTGATCTGAAGACGGATGAAGTCAAGTGTGATACCCATTTCTCTCTGCTCTAATGACTCACCACAGCAAAGGATAGGTGTAAGACCTGCTTCAAATGCCTTCTTAACTTTCTTATTTAAGAGACAGTCACACTCTTTGAAGTAGTCACGACGCTCTGAATGTCCGATGATGACATACTTAACACCGGCATCAACTAACATTTCTGCTGAAATCTCACCTGTGTATGCACCCTTTTCTTCGAAGTACATGTTCTCAGCACCAACTTCTACATTTGTGCCCTTAACAGCCTCTACTACAGGTACAATATCAATTGCAGGTACGCAGTATACAACATCTACGTCGTCATTTGCAACTAATGGCTTTAACTCTTCACATAATTTTACAGCCTGGCTTGGAGTCATGTTCATCTTCCAGTTACCAGCGATGATTTTCTTTCTTGACATGTCTTTTATCTCCTTGAAAATATTATTTTCATTATCTGTATATTCTTCCATCCGAGTCAGATGGAGCATGTACATAATTTATTTGTCGTTTGCAGCAGCAACACCTGGAAGTTCCTTACCCTCTAAGAATTCAAGGGAAGCTCCACCACCTGTTGAGATGTGGCTCATCTTAGAACCATATCCTAACTGGTTAACAGCAGCAGCAGAATCACCACCACCGATGATAGTTGTAGCATCTGTCTCAGCAAGAGCAGCAGCTACAGCCTTTGTACCAGCAGCAAGTGTAGGATTCTCGAATACACCCATAGGTCCGTTCCATACAACTGTCTTAGCTGTCTTAACAGCATCTGCATATAATTTGATTGTCTTAGGTCCGATATCACAGCCCTCTTTGTCTGCTGACATCTTGTCTGCATCAAAGATCTCTGTCTCAACCGGAGCATCGATTGGATTAGGGAAATCGTCGATCATAACGGAATCAACCGGAAGTAATAACTTCTTACCAAGCTTCTCAGCTTTTTCCATCATTTCCTTACAATAGTCGATCTTAGATTCGTCAACTAATGACTTACCGATCTCATATCCCTTTGCCTTTAAGAATGTATACGCCATACCACCACCGATGATCAGTGTATCGCACTTCTCAAGTAAGTTAGAGATAACATTTAACTTGTCTGCAACTTTTGCTCCACCAAGGATAGCTACGAATGGTCTTACCGGATTCTCTACTGCATTTCCAAGGAAGTCGATTTCCTTCTGCATTAAGTATCCAACAACCGCTGTATCAACAAGACCTGCAACACCTACATTTGAGCAGTGAGCTCTGTGAGCTGTACCAAATGCATCATTTACAAATACATCACAGATAGAAGCAAGATCCTTAGAGAATGCTTCACCGTTCTTTGTCTCTTCCGGTCTGAAACGTGTGTTCTCAAGTAAGATAACTTCGCCATCTTTCATAGCTGCTACAGCTTCTCTTACCTTTGGTCCAACAACTTCAGGCTCAGCAACAAACTTAACTTCCTGTCCAAGAAGCTCTGAAAGTCTTACCGCAACCGGTGCAAGAGTCTTTGTCTTCTTATCTTCTTCTGTCTTAACCTTGCCAAGGTGTGAGCAAAGAATAACCTTTCCACCATCAGCAATTAATTTCTTGATTGTAGGAAGTGCTGCTACAAGACGGTTCTCGTCTGTAATCTTACCTTCCTTTAATGGTACATTAAAGTCACATCTGCAAAGGACACGCTGTCCCTTTACATTAATATCATCTACTGATTTTTTGTTTAATGACATTACTATTAAACCTCCTGATTTTTATACTTTTATCTTCATATTTGTTACAGAACGCAAATACATCTCTGTAAAAGAAATATAGGGCCCGGTCCATGAAGACCGGACCCCTTGTAAGGTCAAATTAATTACTACAATTTGTCAGTCAATTATGCTAACTCTGCGAAGTACTTAATTGTTCTAACCATCTGGCTTGTGTATGAGTTCTCATTATCATACCATGATACAACCTGAACCTCATATAAGTCATCAGCGATCTTTGATACCATTGTCTGAGTTGAATCAAATAATGAACCATATCTCATACCGATTACATCTGATGAAACGATAGGATCTGTGTTGTAACCGAATGACTCTGATGCAGCAGCCTTCATTGCAGCGTTGATTCCATCAACTGTTACGTCAGCACCCTTAACAACTGCTGTAAGGATTGTTGTTGAACCTGTTGGAACTGGAACTCTCTGAGCTGATCCGATTAACTTACCATTTAACTCTGGGATAACAAGACCGATAGCCTTAGCAGCACCTGTTGAGTTAGGAACGATATTAGCAGCACCTGCTCTTGCTCTTCTTAAGTCGCCCTTTCTGTGTGGTCCATCAAGAATCATCTGATCGCCTGTGTAAGCGTGGATTGTTGACATGATACCTGACTGGATTGGAGCATAATCATTAAGAGCTTTAGCCATTGGTGCAAGACAGTTTGTTGTACATGAAGCAGCTGAGATGATCTGATCCTCTGCTGTTAATGTATCCTGGTTAACTGAGAATACGATAGTCTTAAGATCATTTCCTGCTGGAGCTGAGATAACAACCTTCTTAGCACCTGCATTGATATGAGCCATTGACTTTTCCTTTGAGCAGTAGAAACCAGTACACTCAAGAACTACGTCAACACCAATCTTACCCCAAGGAAGATTGTTTGCATCTGCTTCCTTGTAGATTGTAAGTGTCTTACCATCAACTGTGATTGTGTTAGCCTCATCATCAGCTGAAACTGTATGAAGGTTCTCACCAATCTTACCACAGTAACCACCCTGTGCTGTATCGTACTTGAGAAGATCTGCAAGCATTGAAGGCTTTGTTAAATCGTTGATTGCAACAACTTCATATCCTTCTGCTCCGAACATCTGTCTGAATGCGAGACGACCAATACGTCCAAAACCATTGATTGCTACTTTTACTGCCATTTTTTATTCCTCCTAAGTTTTGAATAATAAAAGTATTTATAATATACTGCAAAGCGCAGTAATTAATCGTGCTATTCACACAACAAAATCATACCTAATTTGTGTGTAAATTTCAAGTCTTTCTCAAAAAAAAATTGTCCAATTCACGCAAAAATAAACAAACACTATATTGCAAAATGTACAAAGAATCAACTTTTTATGATATTTTCATATTTATTTCAACCATTTAACCCTTTTTTCGAAATATTTCACACATGATTCTTGTGTTGCCGATATATACTTCTTTTGTAAGATTTTTTCTTATCTTCTGTTTTTATTCACTATTTTTTCCGTTCCTGCAGGTGTGTTTTATTTCCTGACGTGCTATAATAATATCAATTTTCACAACGTTAACATCCAACAGGAGGTTTTTACATATGAAGCTTTGCGATCATCATTTACATTCCGAATTTTCCGATGATTCTGAAACAGAACTTACAGATATTGTTGAACAGGCACTGCACCTCGGCATGTCTGAAATCTGTATTACAGATCATCATGATATTGATTATCCAAAAGACGAGGAAGGTCATACCTTTCTGTTAGATACAGACCGGTATATTTCTGCTGTAAGAAAGTTGCAGGAACAGTACAAGAATAAACTTACGATCCGTCTCGGTGTCGAACTCGGCCTGATGTCTCATATCGCAGACAAGATCATTGCCTACACAGATAAATATCATGATTTTGACTTTATTATAGGTTCTTCTCATCTTGTATATGGCAAGGATCCCTACTATCCCGCTTACTATGAAGGACGTTCGGAAAAAGAAGCACTGCTGGAATATTTTGAATCCATTCTTGCAAATGTGCAAACCTTTGATAATTATTCCATATACGGTCATCTGGACTATGCCGTCCGTTATTGTCCATCCGGCGAATCAGCCTTCCGCTTTTCTGATTATGCAGATGTCTTTGAAGCAATTCTGAAAACAATCATCGAACATGGGAAGGGCATCGAGATCAATACCGGAAGCCTATATAAAAACATGACTTATGCACATCCTCATCCGTCTATTCTTAAACTCTACAAGGAGTTAGGTGGTGAGATCATCACTGTCGGAAGCGATGCACATATTCCAAAATACATCGGCTATGACTTTGAAACCTATGCCAGAGACATCCTGACCGCCACAGGTTTCCGCTATTACTGCACCTTTGAACAGATGAAGCCTGTATTTCATAAATTATAAGAGTACTAGAACGGAAGTGTCTTGCGTAATAATAGGTGAGTATGTGGCAGAACAATAATAATTTTTTAAATAATAGCATCCACACCAGCGTCATTTTTATTCCTATCGTATGATCTCTTTTATTGTGCCGCCTCCGACGATATAGTCATTTTCGTAAAAAACAACCGCCTGTCCTTTGGTCGCTGCCCGGACCGGTTCGTCAAATACAACACGAACCCTGGCATCATCCAACATATAAATTCTGCATGGCACACCCTTATGTGCATACCGGATCTTTCCGATCACCTGCATACCATCTTCCGGATGCTCGACAGACATAAAGTTCGTTTTATCTGCAATCAGCTCTTTTGAAAATGTATCTGCATTTTCTCCGATCACCACTTCATTTGTCTCCGGGATAATATCCACAACAAATACCGGGTGTCCCATCGCAAGTCCAAGTCCCTTCCGTTGTCCGATTGTATAATGAATTATACCTTTATGTGTACCAAGGACTTTTCCATTCATATCTACAAAATTTCCCGGTACTGCCTTTAAGCCCTCTTCCCGTTCCAGATATCCGGCATAATCACCATCCAGTACAAAACAGATATCCTGACTGTCCGGTTTATTTGCTACCTGGATACCGATATCTGCGGCAATCTGCCGAATCTGTGTCTTATTATATTCTCCAACCGGCATCAACGTCTTTGATAACTGATCCTGTGTCAGATTATAAAGTGCATAGGTCTGATCCTTCTCGATTCCTTTTGCCACGCGTAAGGTATATCTGCCATTTGGAAGCTGTTCCACTCTTGCATAGTGTCCGGTAGCAATGTAGTCTCCACCGATACTTAACGACCTCCTTAACAGCGACTCCCATTTTACATACCGATTACATGCGATACATGGATTCGGAGTCCTTCCATTCCGGTATTCATCTACAAAATAGTCAATGACGTATTTTCGAAAATCTTCTTTAAAGTTCATTACATAATAAGGAATCTCAAGCTGTGCAGCTACTCTTCTCGCATCATCTACCGCCGACAAGCCACAGCAACCGCCATGCTCACTGATCTGATCTGCATCCTCATCCTGCCAGATCTGCATGGTCACACCGATCACGTTATATCCCTGTTCTTTTAAAAGATATGCGGCTACAGAAGAATCCACGCCTCCTGACATACCGACACATACTGTCTTTTTATCCATCTTATCTTCCTTCCTGCAATTCCTGCTTGCAGTATAGAACCGGATTTCTCCGGCTGTCAAGTATCCAAATACTGTTTAATCTTCCAGTTCTCTCACCATCCGGTCTTCAATATCCTGTACCGGCCTTACAAGTCCCTGAATCTTGATTCCATGCTTTTCTGCATAGTCCCACAAAGCTGCATGCAGTGTTTCTTCTGCAAGCAAAGAACAATGTTCTTTTTCCGGCGGAAGTCCATCCAATGCTTCCATAACCGCTTTATTTGTAAGCTTCATTGCCTCGGCAACTGTTTTTCCTTTAATCATCTCCGTTGCCATGGAACTGGATGCTACTGCAGCTCCACATCCATAGGTCTTAAATTTGCAGTCTATGATCACCTGCTCCTCATTAATTTTCAAATACAACCGCATCATATCCCCGCATTTAGCATTTCCAACCGTACCGACACCGGAGGCATCCTCAATCTCACCGACATTTCTTGGATTCTGGAAATGATCGATCACTTTATCACTGTACATATCATTCTCCTTCACACTTGGGGCGTTTTATCTCACACATTTCACAATTGCATTCTTATATTCACTCCGACCGAATCTGATCTTTCATTTTTAACAATCTTACTGTATATGATTTTTCTTGACATAATCCTCATATAACGGTGACATATTACGTAGATTTGTAATGATCCGTTTCAGATTATCGACAACCGTATCCATTTCTTCTTTCGTATTCTCATATCCAATGGTTAGTCTCAGTGAACCATGTGCGATCTCTTGCGGAAGTCCGATCGCAAGCAGCACATGAGAAGGATCAACCGAACCCGATGTGCAGGCAGAGCCGCTGGATGCACAGATACCCGCCATATCTAGCATGATCAGAATGGATTCTCCCTCCACGAACTGAAAGCTGATATTGACATTATTTGGCAGTCGTTTCTTTGAATGTCCATTCAGTCTGGTATACGGGATCTCCTTCAATATCCGTTCGATCAGATAATCTCTGAGCTCCGTCTCCTTTTTCATCCGTTCTTCCATTTCTGCCATTGCGATCTCACACGCTTTTGCAATACCTACGATTCCAGGTACATTTTCTGTACCGGCTCTGCGTCCTCGCTCCTGCTGGCCACCATGAATAAAGCTCTTTAACTTTAAGCCTTTTTTGATATATAAAAAACCAATTCCCTTTGGCCCGTTAAACTTATGTCCGCTCGCACTTAACATATCAATATTCATTCCATCTACGTGAATCGGGATCTGTCCAAATGCCTGAACTGCATCCGTATGAAACAAAATACCGTGTCTGTGTGCGATCTCTCCGATCTCTTTTATTGGTTCAATCGTTCCAATCTCATTATTTGCAAACATGATCGAGATCAAAAAAGTATCCGGCCGGATGGCCGCCTCAAGTGTATTCAGATCAACCAATCCATTTTCATCTACATCCAGATAAGTTACATCATACCCTCTATTCTGCAGATACTTGCAGGTATGCAGGATAGCATGATGCTCGATTTTTGTTGTAATGATATGTCCCCCATGTACTCCATAGGCTTCTGCCGTACATTTTAATGCCCAGTTATCAGACTCAGAACCACCGGCTGTAAAATAAATCTCTTCCGGCTTTGCACCAAGTGCTCCGGCTATCGTCTCTCTTGCCTCTGTCAGTTTATTTTTATTATTTGCCGCAAATCCATAAACACTGGATGGATTTCCGAATCTATCGGTAAAATATGGCAGCATTTCTTTTAAAACGTCCGGATGAACTGCCGTCGTTGCTGCATGATCGAGATAGATCAAATCACTCATTTCATTTCCTTCTTTCTGATTCTTTATGTACCATAGCTATATCCCGAACCGTCGTTTTATATTGATCCTTTATGAAACATTCTGCTATTTTATAGAATATGCCATTTTATGACAAATGTTCTGCTTATACCTATACTGTTTTCACAGAATTCTTTAAAGGATCGATAATCTTCTTTTTTGTCTGTAACGCCATAGCGATCGAAAGAATAACACTGACAACCTCCGCAATCGGGAAGGACAACCATACCAGTTCCAGATTACGCGTAAATTTTGCAAATGCATAGGCAACCGGAAGCAGAACGATCAACTGTCTGGCAAGGGATACGATCAGACTGTACACACCTTTACCAAGTGCCTGGAACATACCGGAGCATACAATACAGATTCCTGCAAACAGGAATGAAATACTCATCGTACGAAGTGCCGGAATACCAATCGCCATCATATCCTCCTGTGCATCAAATACCTTAAGAATCAGGTCCGGAATCACCTGCATCGCAGTCAGACATAACAGCATGAAACAGATTGCAGCCATCATTGTATATTTAACAGCTTTGAGCATTCGATCCGGCTGTTTTGCTCCGTAATTATATGATACTATCGGGATCATACCATTATTTAGACCAAAAACCGGCATAAATGCCATGCTCTGTACTTTATAGAAAATACCAAACACTGAAACTGCGATCGGCGTAAATGTAAATAGAATACGGTTAAATCCATATGTCATTACCGAGCCTACCGCAACCATCGCAATAGAAGGAACTGCAATGGAAAGAATCCTTCCGATCACATCACCTTCCGGACGGAAGCCTTTCAATGATAACTGGATATCCGGATTCTTTTTCAGATTATAATAGATTGCAAGTAATGCCGCAATACACTGTCCGATAACCGTTGCTATTGCCGCACCTGCAGCACCCATTGCCGGAAGTCCAAAATATCCAAAGATCATAATCGGATCAAGTATAATATTGATAATAGCTCCAAGTGCCTGTGTCTTCATTGTGTAAAGCGTCCGACCTGTCGACTGTAACATACGTTCAAATGTCATCTGTGCAAAGATACCAAAGGAACAGATACAACAGATACGTCCATAATCTACTCCATAATCAATGATCTTTGCAACATCCGTCTGACTCTTCATAAATGCTTCGATACCAAATAAACCGATCAATAAGAAAATTGCATATCCAATAAGTTCCAGAAAGATTCCCTGCCTGGCTGCATCATTTGCTTTTTTCTGATTTTTTTCACCAAGGGATTTGGAGATCAATGCATTAAAACCGACACCGAGACCGGAGGTCACCCCGATCATAAGATTCTGTAACGGAAATATCGTCGATACTGCCGTCAGTGCATCCTGATCAAAATGCGATACAAATACACTGTCGACTACATTATAAAGTGCCTGTACCAACATTGAAATTACCATTGGAAGTGATACTGAAATCAATAGCTTCCCCATTGGCATGGTTCCCATCTTATTTTCTCCGGCAGTATTTTCTGTTCTGCTTTCTTCACACGCATCTGTCATTTTTACATTCTTACTGTCGTCTGTCAATTTTGTGTTGTCAGCTTCTGTTTTTAACAGCTGCTCTTCCTGGCTTAGTTCTTCTCGTTTCAATTCTTCCTGTTTTTCATACTTACTCATTTGTCTCTTCAACCTTATTCTTCTTTTATCTAACTGTCATTTGTCTTTTTCACAACAGTATTTATCATACAGCATTGTTTTTATTGTTTCAACAGAAAAATATGTAATAGGGCACACCCTTTTGTGCGTGAAAGAACATTCTCATGTTCTTTCATGCCCCATCTCGCCTGTCGGCTCATTTACACACAAACTGCCGGGTATAAAACCCAGCAGTTCGAAATGTTCATTTTCAATTATAAACTGAATTACTTGTTAGCAAGCTCAGCCTTGATTGCTTCTGTAAGAGCAGGAACGATCTTGTTCAGATCTCCAACAACACCATAATCAGCTACATCAAAGATAGGAGCATCCTCATCCTTGTTGATAGCGATGATGATATCTGACTCTTCCATACCGGCTACATGCTGGATCGCACCTGAAATACCAATTGCGAAGTATACCTGTGGACGAACTGTCTTACCAGTCTGACCAACCTGAAGCTCCTTTGGCTTCCAGCCTGAATCTACAACTGCACGTGAGCATGATACCTGTCCGCCAAGTACTTCTGCAAGATCATCAAGAAGCTTGAAGTTCTCTGCTGAACCAACACCACGACCACCTGAAACAAGGATCTTAGCGTCCATGATATCTTTGATATCTGAAACAGCCTTTGAGATTTCAAGGATCTCAACATACTTGTTGTTTGGAGTAAATCCAGGATTGTACTCGATCACTTCTGCCTTCTTGCCAGCTACTCTGTCAAGCTTCTGCATAACGCCCGGACGTACTGTTGCCATCTGAGGACGATTATCAGGACATGCGATTGTAGCGATTGTGTTACCACCGAATGCAGGACGTGTCATAAGAAGCTGATTGTGCTTCTGCTCCTGATTTGGAAGTGCAACAAGAGGGAAATCACCGATTTCAAGTAATGTACAGTCTGCTGTAAGACCTGTAGCTACTCTTGCTGATACTGTAGGACCAAGATCACGACCAATAGCCGTAGCACCAACTAAAACGATCTCTGGCTTGTACTCATTGATAACTGAAGCAAGTGCATGTGCATATGGCTCAGTTCTGTATTCTTTTAATTCTGGATCATCAACAACGATAACTCTGTCTGCACCGTACTCTGCAAGTTCGTCTACAAGACCCTTTACGTCGAAACCGATCAGGACTGCTGTAACCTTTTCATTAAGCTTATCTGCAAGTCTCTTTCCTTCACCGATCAATTCAAATGAAATACCACTTAACTTATTATCTACCTGCTGTGCAAAGACAAATACGCCTTTGTAGTTCTTCATATCTTCTGCGTTCATTGCGCCCATTTTATTCACCACTTTTCCTTTACTATATTAGATTACATGCTTATCTTTTAACTTGCCAACAATATAGCTAACTGCTTCATCTGGAGAATCAGGTACAACCTTCTCGCCTGCACCCTTTCTTACCTTATCAGAAGCCTTTGCAATCTTTGTTGGTGAACCTTTCAGACCAAGGTTTGAATCATCAACATCTACAAGGTCTGCTCTGCCAAGTGTTGTGATCTCTGCATTAACTGCATCGAAGATTCCACCTGGAGTCATGTATCTAGGCTCATTTAACTCTGAAAGTGCTGTTACAAGGCAAGGCATCTTAGCCTTTAACATATGATATCCATCATCATACTGACGCTTAACGATTACGGAATCTCCGTCAACCTTGATCTCCTGTGCATATGAAATAACTGGAATTCCAAGATGTTCAGCGATCTGTGGTCCAACCTGAGCTGTATCTCCATCGATAGCCTGACGACCTGTAATAATAAGATCATAATCAAGCTTTCTGAGTGCTCCAGCGATTGTTGTTGATGTAGCCCATGTATCAGCTCCACCAAGAACACGATCTGTTACAAGAACGCCCTTGTCAGCGCCCATAGCGATTGCTTCCTGAAGAACATCTGCAGCCTTTGGAAGACCCATTGTAAGAACTGTAACTTCTGCTCCATACTGATCCTTTAATCTAAGTGCAGCTTCAAGACCTGCCTTATCATCAGGGTTCATGATTGTAAGCATTGCTCCTCTGTTTAATGTACCATCTGGGTTAAACTGAACGCCACCCTTTGTATCAGGTACCTGCTTTATACAAACTATAACCTTCACGTTAAGTACCTCCTAATTATTTTAATAAGTTTGCAGAAATAACCATACGCTGAACTTCTGAAGTTCCTTCGTAGATTTCTGTAATCTTAGCATCACGCATCATACGTTCTACATCATACTCTTTGATATAACCATAACCACCGTGTAACTGTACACACTTTGTTGTTACTTCCATAGCTACTTCTGCCGCATACAGCTTAGCCATAGCAGCTTCTACAGAGTATGAAGTCTTGTGATCAGCCTGGTACTGTTCTTTCTTCTTAGCTGCCTTGTATACCAGTAACTTAGCTGCTTCAACCTTTGTTGCAAGATCAGCAAGTACAAACTGAGTATTCTGGAACTGAGCGATTGAACGACCAAACTGCTTTCTTTCCTTAACATAGTCGATTGTGATATCAAGAGCACCCTCAGCAATACCAAGAGCCTGAGCTGCGATACCAATACGACCACCATCAAGTGTATGCATTGCAATACCAAATCCCTTGCCCTTCTGTCCGAGAAGTGCATCCTTAGGAATACGACAATCTGTGAAGATAAGTTCATATGTGGATGAACCACAGATACCCATCTTGTTTTCTTTTGTTCCGAATGTAAATCCCGGAGTGCCTTTTTCTACGATAAATGCTGAAATCTCTTTCTGCTTTCTACCACGTTTTTCAATTGTACCTGTAACTGCAATGATAATATATACATCTGCTTCTTTACCATTTGTAATGAAACACTTAGATCCGTTAAGAACCCACTCATCACCATCAAGAACAGCCTTTGTCTGCTGACCCTGTGCATCTGTACCAGCACCCGGCTCTGTAAGACCAAATGCGCCAAGCTTTCTACCGGAAGCAAGATCTGGGAGGTACTTAGCTTTCTGATCTGGTGTACCGTATGTCTGGATTGGATCTACACACAGAGATGTATGTGCGGAAACAATAACACCAGTAGTACCACAAACCTTTGAAAGTTCCTCAACACACATAACATATGTTAAAGGATCACAACCCTGTCCACCATCTTCCTTAGAAACAGGTATTCCTAAGAAACCATACTTTGCCATCTTCTCTACTGTCTCTCTAGGGAATCTGTGATTTTCATCAATTTCCTGAGCAAGAGGCTTTACTTCATTCTGCGCAAATTCTCTGAATAAGTTCTGCGCCATTTCATACTTCTTGTCTAAAGCGAAATCCATTCTATTTCTTCCTCCATAAATATATTTATCAGTCAATTACTGAGCATCAACTGGTGTCTTTGTGCGGTCAGCATTGTATACATAGAATCCCTTACCACTCTTAACACCAAGGTTGCCGCCACGTACCATCTTACGAAGTAATGGACATGCACGATACTTGCTGTCGCCTGTCTCGTTATAGAGTACATCCATAATAGCAAGACAGATATCAAGACCAACGAAATCACCTAATTCAAGAGGTCCCATTGGATGATTTGCACCAAGTTTCATAGCTGCATCGATACCAGCGATATCTGACACACCTTCCATCTTGATAAATGCAGCTTCATTGATCATTGGAATCAGGATTCTGTTTACAACAAACCCGGCAGCTTCATTTACCTGTACAGGTGTCTTACCGATCTCTTCTGAGATCTTAACGATCTTATCAACATTCTCTGCCGGTGTGTTAACACCTGCGATAACTTCGATAAGCTTCATTCTGTCAGCTGGATTGAAGAAGTGCATACCGATCATAGGACGGGTAAGACCATTTCCAATCTCAGTGATGGAAAGTGAAGATGTATTTGATGCAAATACACACTCTGGCTTGCAGATCTTGTCAAGCTCAGAAAATGTTGTCTTCTTAACTTCCATGTTCTCGAAAGCAGCCTCTACGATAAGGTCACAATCTGCGCATAAGTCTTCCTTAAGACCCGGAGTGATGCTGGCAAGAATACCATCAACCTTCTCCTGTGTCATCTTTCCTTTTTCAACAAGTCTGGCATAACCTTTAGCGATCTTGTCCTTACCGCCTTCAGCCCATTCCTGCTTAATGTCGCAAAGTGCTACTTCATATCCATCAACCTGAGCGAATGCCTTAGCAATTCCCTGACCCATGGTTCCTGCACCAATAACGCCAACTTTCATTTTAATATCCTCCTAAAAATTATTTTTAAGCAAACATGAGAAATTCATATACGTTTCGTTTGACATGCTCACTTTGGTATATCAAACATTTAGGATGGTTGATTTCGATTTCAAAATAACCACCCTAAACGTCAATATCAAGATTGTTGATTTATTTATTCTGGAAAGGAACAACCTTTAATTTCTTTTCCTTATCTTTCTCAAGGAAGTTGCCCATTCCTGCCTTCTGATCCTCTGTCTCGAAGCAATCGCCGAATAATTTCTCTTCTACAACGATTGCCTGATCCATATCAACCTGTAATCCATCATTGATTGCTTTCTTACAGTTACGAACTGCAATCGGAGCATTTGCTGCAATGATAGAAGCCATCTTCTTAGCTGCCGGTAATAACTCCTCTAATGGATATACAGCATTTACAAGACCGATTCTGTATGCTTCATCAGCTTTGATATTTCTTGCTGTGTAGATCAGCTGCTTTGCCATTCCTGCACCTACAAGACGGGCAAGTCTCTGGGTTCCACCAAATCCAGGTGTGATTCCAAGGCCAACTTCAGGCTGACCAAATACTGCGTTCTCAGAACAGATTCTGATATCACAGCTCATGGAGATCTCACATCCACCACCAAGTGCAAATCCATTTACGGCTGCGATTACAGGGATTGGGAATGTCTCGATCATGCGGAATACGTCATTACCCTTTTTACCGAAAGCTTCGCCTTCAGCCTTTGTAAGTGTTGACATCTCTCCGATATCTGCACCTGCTACAAATGATTTCTCTCCTGCACCGGTAAGTACAAGACATCTTGTTGTATTCAGGTCAACAGCTTTGAATGTTGCATCCAGTTCTTCAAGAACTGTGCTGTTTAATGCGTTTAATGCCTTTGGACGATTAATAGTGATAACACCAACAAATCCGTCCTGTTCATATGTTACGAATTCCATCGTTTATCTCCTTATATAGAAATGTAATATGGTTTTTCAGCCGACCGGATTAGTCTTCGATCTTAACAACTGTTGAGCAGCCCATACCACCGCCGATACAAAGTGTAGCAAGACCTGTCTTAGCACCCTTTGCCTGCATCTCATGAAGAAGTGTAACAAGGATACGGCATCCTGAAGCTCCTACTGGATGTCCAAGTGCGATTGCACCACCATTTGGGTTAACCTGCTTGTCAACATCAAATCCAAGATCCTTAGCTACTGCAACTGACTGAGCTGCAAATGCTTCGTTTGCTTCGATGATATCGAAATCTTCGATCTTAAGACCTGTCTTAGCCATTACCTTCTTTGTTGAAGCAACTGGTCCGATACCCATGATAGATGGATCAACACCACCAAGAGCACCTGCTACCCATGTAGCCATTGGCTTAACACCAAGTTCTTTAGCCTTTTCTTCGCTCATAACAACGATAGCTGCTGCACCATCATTGATACCTGAAGCATTACCTGCTGTTACGAAACCATTTGGATTGATAGTTCTGAGTCTTGAAAGTGTCTCAACTGTTGTACCAGGTCTTGGTCCCTCATCCTTCTTGAACTCAACCATCTCTTTTTTCTTCTTAACCATAACTGGAACGATCTCTGCGTCAAATGCACCTGACTCCTGAGCTGCTACAGCCTTCTGCTGGCTCTTTGCTGCAAACTCATCAAGTTCTTCACGAGTAAGTCCCCACTGCTCACAGATGTTATCAGCAGTCTTGATCATATGGTAATCATTGAATGCATCCCAAAGAGCATCATGTACCATTGTATCTACAAGTTTACCATCATTCATTCTGTATCCGAAACGTCCCTGCATTACAGCATATGGAGCCATTGACATGTTTTCCATACCACCTGCTACAACGATATCAGCATCTCCTGCTTCGATCATCTGAGCAGCCATATTTACACAGTTCAGACCTGAACCACAAACAACGTTAACTGTAACAGCAGTTGTCTCAATTGGAAGACCAGCTTTGATTGATGCCTGACGTGCAACATTCTGTCCAAGACCTGCCTGGATTACACAACCCATATATACATGATCTACCTGATCTGCAGGAACTCCTGCTCTGTTTAAAGCTTCCTTGATAACGATTGAACCAAGTACTGGAGCTGGTGTTGTACTTAATGATCCGCCCATAGTACCGATAGCTGTACGGCATGCGCCTGCTAATACAATTTTCTTTGCCATAATAATGAAATCCTCCGTATTTTTTTATAATGTAAGTGTTATATCATGGTACATTCATGCTGTAAATGGCACAATAATGACCATTATTGACATAACAGCACACTTTCTGGCTACATTCTAGCACAAAAGAAAGTACCACGCAACCAAAAATGAAATGCACGCATTAGAAATCATTATTTTTTCATTTCTGGTTATTTTCTTAATTTTATATAAAATATCAGTGTTTTTTCTTTCCTGTTTTCTGTTTTTGATATTTTTTATCATTTTGTCCTGCAGGTTTCCCGGTTCTGCTGTTTCTGTTATCCTGCCCGGATTTATAACTTCCTGAATTTTTACCGGATTTATCCTGTTTTCTATGATTACTGTTCTTGTTATTCTGATTCCGTGTTGCCTGTCCTGACGGATTCTTTTTATGGACATCTTTATGTCCCGAAGTATTCCTATCCATCTTTCTTGGAGTTATCAGACAATGCTTTTCGAATCCGATCAGATCTGTCCGCCCTGCCTTTATCAGAGCTTCTTTTACCAGATCATAATTCTCCGGTCTTCTGTACTGGATCAGTGCACGCTGCATTGCCTTTTCATGTGGATCTCTCGCCACATATACCGGTTCCATCGTTCGCGGGTCTACCCCTGTGTAATACATACAGGTCGAGATTGTCGATGGTGTTGGATAAAAGTCCTGTACCTGCTCCGGCATATATCCGATATCACGGATGTATTCTGCCAGTGCGACTGCATCTTTTAAAGTAGAACCCGGATGTGATGACATCAGATACGGTACTGCATATTGTTTCAACCCATACTGTTCATTGATTTTCTCATATTTTTTTATAAATGTCTCATATACCTGATTGGATGGTTTTCCCATGTACTTCAGAACATTATCTGAGATATGCTCCGGTGCAACTCTTAACTGTCCACTGACATGATACTGGCAAAGCTCCCGTAAAAAGGTATCATCATGATCTGCAAGCAGATAATCAAATCGTATACCGGATCTTACAAATACCTTCTTCACACCGGGTATCTGTCTTAATTTACGGAGCAGCTCAACATAATCTTTATGACTGGCATTCAGGTTCTGACATGGTTTTGGAAACAGACATTGTTTATTCTGACACACACCATATTTCATCTGTTTTTCACAAGACGGATGTCTGAAATTCGCTGTAGGTCCTCCAACATCATGAATATATCCTTTAAACTCCGGATCTTTCGTCATGTGCTTTGCTTCTTCAATGATTGATTCATGGCTTCTGGTCTGAACAATCCTGCCCTGATGAAAAGTTAGTGCACAGAAGCTGCATCCGCCAAAGCATCCACGGTTGCTTGCCAGACTGAACTTCACCTCTGCTATAGCCGGAATTCCCCCATCCTTTTCATACATTGGATGATAGGTGTTCATGTAATCATACCCATATACGTCATCCATCTCCATCTGCGTGAGCGGATATGCCGCAGGATTCTGAACAACATATCCCCGGTTGCCATATCCTTCCACCAGCACTTTTCCGGAATATGGATCTGTATTGATATACTGTGTATAAAAGCTTTCTGCATATTTTAAACGGTCTTCCTGAAGTGCTGCATAATCAGGCAGGATCACCGGAGCTTCTACACAGGACAAATCCTTTGTCTTGTAGACTGTTCCTCTGATAAATGTGATATCCCTGACATCTATTCCGCTGTCTAACGCATCTGCAATCTCAACCATGCTGTGTTCGCCCATGCCATAGGAAAGCAGATCTGCCTGTGAATCGATCAGAATTGAATGCTTTAATTTATTTGACCAGTAATCATAGTGTGCAAGTCTTCTGAGACTTGCTTCAATCCCACCAATAATGATCGGAACATCCTTATACGTTCTACGGATCAGATTGCAATATACCACTGTTGCATAATCCGGTCTCAGCCCCATCTTTCCACCGGGAGAATAGGAATCCATACTTCTGTGTTTTTTTGAAACAGTATAATGATTGACCATAGAATCCATATTGCCACCGGAAACCAGAAAACCAAGTCTTGGTCTGCCGAATACATCTATACTCTTATCATCTTTCCAATCCGGCTGTGGAATCATACAGATCTTATATCCATGTGCTTCCAAAACTCTGCTGATAATTGCCGGACCAAAAGAAGGATGGTCCACATAAGCGTCTCCGGTAATAAACACGAAGTCCGGCTGTTCCCATCCTCTTTCTATCATATCTTTTTTATTCACCGGCAGAAAATTATGTGTATTTGTCATTTTCTTTTCTCTGCTTTCTATGCTTCTTCTTTTCTTGCTGCAATATCAACCGACATACCGGCGCCAAGTGCAACTGCTTCTAACGCTTTATCAGAAACATACGTATCAATTCCCGTTTTTTCCTTGATCAGCTTATCCATTCCATACATCAAGCTGCCACCACCGGTCAGAACAATTCCATTTACCGATATATCCGCGACCAGCTCCGGCGGAGCCGTCTCAAGTACCCCGTGAATTGCCGTCAAAATATGAGAAGTTGTATCTGCAAATGCTTCTATTGTCTCATTTGCGGTGATCGTGATCGCCTTTGGAAGTCCCTTGATCAGATCTCTTCCCTTTACAACATAGGTGATGTCCTCCGGCCTCTCATAGACCGATCCTACCGCTATCTTTGCTTTCTCCGCAGTCTGTTCTCCGATCAGAAGATTATACTTTCTTCTGATATAACGGATCATCGATGCATTGTAATCATCACCCGCTGCTTTGATCGACTGACTTTCAACTGCTCCACCAAGTGATATAACCGCAATATCCGTTGTACCTCCTCCGATATCTACGACCATATTTCCTTTCGCTTCTTCAATATCAACAGCAGCACCGATTGCTGCCGCAAGCGGCTCTTCCATAACATAGACACTTTTTGCACCCGTCCTGTAGACCGCATCCTCGACCGCTCTTCGTTCAACCTCCGTTACCCCACTCGGAACGCAGACACAGATTTTCGGTCTGCCAACTCCGGTCCGTTTCTCCATCGCGCTACGGATAAATACTTTTAACATTCGCTCTGTAACAGTATAATCTGAAACAACTCCCTTTACAAGCGGTCTTACGACCTCGATTGACTCCGGTGTCTTTCCGATCATCTTCTTCGCTTTATTTCCAATCGCAATAATGCGCTTTGAGTTTTTTTCATATGCTACAACAGATGGCTGGTTGATGACTACTCCACGACCTTTAACATATACCAGCACATTTGAGGTTCCCAAATCTACTCCAATATCCATACTATCTTATATCTCCTTAAAGTTATCCCGGCAGTTGTCAAAATCTACTTTAAATACAAATCTTGCCTCATCACCGCACAAAAAAGTGCCAAGTTTACAATAATAAATATTATAAACATTGGCACCATTTTTTTCAACCAAAATATAAGCTGGAAAATACAATCATACGACTGCTATTTTTCTTTCTTATTTTATATCCGTCTTCATAACTTTCTTTGCTTCTGCATTTCTTGCATCTGCACGTTCGATTGCTTCATCGATAGCTGTCAATAATCTGTCAATATTACCAGATTCCATTGCCATAAGTACATTTTTAATATTGCCATCAATACCATCTTCATACTTATAACCTTTTTCAATGATATATTCTTTGGCAATGACGATCATATTTTCTTCCTTGATCTGATCGAAATATACTCTGTTATTGAAACTTCTCGCCTGTGTCATATTATCTGCAAGCATCTTGCTGAGTGCAACTTTTTCGCCGGTAAGAATAACTTTTACATCATTCTTTTCTGTGGAACAAAGATCAACCATTTCTTTGAAACGCTCCGGTGTGATCAATCCGGCACTTTCAACGATCAGACAGCCACCCTTCAGTTTTGTAACTGCACCTGCAAGTTTACCACTGTTGATTACTTTTGCCTTTACTTTTGCCTTTGCAGGAGATGTACAGAAGCCAAGGTCATAATAGCACTCTGCAAAATCTTCTCCGATTTTGGCAGAACCAAATCCATGTAATCCAAGGATTACCAGGTTCTTTGACCTCTTTGGATCAACCTTCATAGTCTGAAGAACATTTACAATCTGTGCTCCCGCAGGATTTACACACAGATATTTATACAGATATTTTGCTTCTGCAGGTAATGCTTTCTTCATTTCCTGATTGATCTCACTCTGTTCTGCTTCTACAGCAGCTTCATCTGTTGCTTCTAATGAAACATCAATCTTTGCAGCTTCATCCAGTTTTCCGGCTTTCAAGAGTTCCGCCTGTTTTCTTGCTTCCTCTTCCTTCTTAACTGCTTTTTCAAGCACTTTTGCTGCCGCTGCAGCTCTGCTTGTAACTTCTTCTAACTGCTTCTTTGTACTGATTTCTTCTTTTAACAGAGAATCAAGATCATGTTTCTTCTTTTCTTCTGCTTTCTTAACTGCTTCTTCATCTGCAGCTTTTCTAGCTACAATACGTTCTGCCTGTTCCGTCTTAAGATCCGCAATCTTCTTCTTTAATTCTTCTTCTTTCTTCTTTGCAGCATCCAGCAACTTCTTTGCAGCTTCTTCTGCCTTCTTCCGGGAATCAGCAGCTTCTTTTTCTGCTGTCATTGCAGCAGACTGAACCTTTTCAAGTTCTGCAGCCTCTCCTGTTGCATATTTTTCTTCCTCATCTGCAAGGAATTTCTCATGCGCATCATCTCTGGCTTTCTTTTCTTTTTCCAGATTATCTTTACCATCTGCTGCAGTCTTTTCGGCATTCTGGATCTCAACTTCTTCTTCGATCTTAGCCTTTTCCAGAATCTGTTCAGCTTCTTCCTCTGCATTTTCAGCCTTTGAAAGCAGATCTTCCGCTTCAACTACCGACTTCTTTGCAGCATCCAAAGCCTGTTGTGCCTCTGCCTTTGCAGCCTTGAAGGATTCTACATTTTTCTTTGTTTCTGCAATATCTGCATTTGTAGTCTTCTTCTCTTCATTAAGCGTATCAATTTCAGACTGATGCTTCTTCTTATCAGCCTCGCCCTTGGAAATTCTGGCTTCAGCCGCTGCCTTTGCAGATCTTGCCTCCTCCAGTTTCTTTAATGCTTCTGCTTCTTTTGCTTCTGCATCCTTTAAAGCTTTCTTTGCTGTATCTATTGCTTTTGCTGCGGAATCATTATTGTTCATTGCAGTCTTTAACTTGGTCTCACTTTCAGCAAGTTTATTTTCAAGTCCCGCAAGCGCCTTCAATGACTCAGATTCCATCTCAGTTGTATTCTTAAGATTCGATGCTGCCTCTTCTTCTGCTTTCTTTGAATCAGTAAAGATAACGCCAGCACGCTGCTTGTTCTGTTCTGCATCATCCATCAGCTTCTTAGCTTTGTCATTCTGCTTTTCTTTCTTCTCCTTAGCAGCTTCAATTGCTTTCTTCTTATCTTCCTCAAGCTTGGTTGATGATGTTTCAGCATCTTTACATGCTTTCGCATATTCAGCTTCATGCTTCTCGATATTTGCCTTCTTTGCATCTGCCAGCTTCTTGATCGCTGCATCTGCAACAGCCTGCGCATCATTGATGATCTTTGTCTTAATGGTTTCAGGATCGCATTCCTTTAATACCTTATCAGACTCATTCTGTGCCTTTTTGTTTGTATCCTCAATCTCTTTCTTGATCGAAGTTACCTTTGAATCCAGCTCTGCATCTTCTTTTGCAAGGAGTTCTTCATCTGCCTTCTTCTTTGCATCAAATTCAGCCTTTACCTTGTCATCATAAGCAGCCTTCTTCTTTGCACATTCTTCCAGTTGAAGTTTTAATTCTTTTTCTTCTTTCTCTGAATCTGCAATGGTCTTCTGAGCGGTCTCAACAACATTCTTTGCATCCTGTGCTTTCCGTTCAGCCAGTTCGATTGCCTGCTTCTTCTTTGTTTCAGCCTCGATCCTTGCTTTTTCTACAGCAGCTTTCTTGCGGGCTTCCTCTACTTTCTTACGGTTTTCTTCTTCTGCAGCTTTACGCTTGGCTTCTTCCTCTGCTTTCTTCTTAGCTTCCTCTTCTGCTTTCTTCTTAGCTTCCTCTTCTGCTTTCTTCCTAGCTTCCTCTTCTGCCTTGATCCGTGCTGCTTCTTCTTCACTTGTCTCATCTATATTTGACAGATTCTCAATGCCGGCACCAAGGAAATCATCATCATCATCATCTATATCATACATGGACGAAACATCAGATGCGTTTTTGTTTCTGTCAGGTAAAATACTGAACAAGTCACCATTTTTATCATTACCCTTTGGTGTCTTTACTTCTTTTACCTCAACATTCTTTCCTGGTGTCCATTCTGCATCATCTGCAGCAACAGAAGACATATCATCCTCATCAAAACGTACAGAATCATCTGTAAGTGTCTGTTTCTCTGCTTCACCAACTTTACTAGGTGAAAGGGAATCATCCACCTTACCTTTAATATTTAATGAAGCGCCAAGGCCACTGCCTGCGTCCTCTGTTTTTCCGGACAATCCGCCTTCTGAAGGTACACTGCCAAGTCCGCCACCAAGTCCGCTTCCTAAACCGCTGCCAAGTCCGCCACCGAGACCTTCTCCCAGTCCGCTTCCTAAACCGCCGCCAAGTCCGCCAAGGCCTTCATCGGCAATACCACCAAGGTTAAGACTGATCTTCGGCATTTCCTGCTTGTCATTCTTATCCTCTGTCTTTGCTTCTTTTGCTTCACCCTCTGCCTCTTTATTTGTATCTGGCTTATTAGTTTCTGCTTCGTTGTTCTCTGTCTCTTCAGGCTTATCCTCATGAACAATACCCAATGCTTCTTCTCTCTTACGTCGTTTCTTCTCCTCAATACGCGCAAGTTCTTCAGCAGACAAAGTCTTATATTGGCTCTTGCTTCCACTATCTGAAGACTTCTTTTTATTACTGCTCAGATTTTTCAGTGCCTGCTCTTCTTCCAGTCTCTTCTGCTTTGCAGCTTCAGCGGCTCTTTCTTTTTCAAGCTGTGCCTTTATCGCAGCAATCATAGCTTCTGTTTGATCTACAGCCAATTTGTACGCCTCCTTCCACATTATCAAATAAAAAATAATATTTATATATTAATCTAATTATTTGTCATTCCTCTTAAGCTTGTATTTCTTCTCCTGTTTTTTATCTAGGTGCTCAAGCTGTTCTTTTCTGTTATCTTCTTGTTCCGATATCACCTTCTCATCAGATGACAGATCCGCGTTTTCGACGTCTGTTTCATCTTCAATCAGGTTAACAAAGCTATCACTATGCATATTGAAGTAGTCTGTATTTGATGCATATTTGGTTCCAAGCTCTATACCAAGTCTTGCCAGTAATTCATCTGCCTGATTAATAAGCTGTTCTTCTTTTTCCAGATTATCTGACATTTTTCTGTCATATTCAGCCTTCATATCAACCGTTTCTTTCATCAACTCTACAACTGGAGGTTTGTCGCTGTTATAATCCGGAAACAGACTTGAACGAAATATCGGGAAGTCCCATCTATGTGCCGTTTTTTCCGATTCAATCCCGTATTCTGGTTCTGGTTCCGTTTCAGATTCCGGATTGACCTCGGCCTCTAAATTCATTTCAACCACAGCTTCAGAATCAATTTCAACATCCTTCTCAGCTTCCGTCTCACTCTCAGATTCTTTCTCAGAATCAGCCTCAGCTTCGACTTCTAATTCTGATCCAGGCTCGGAATCAGCCCTAACCTCCACTTCCGGCTCGATTTCTACTTCCGCTTCAGCTTCATTCTCTGTTTCGACTTCCACTTTTGTGTCAGATCCGGTTGCTGCTTCAATCTCCACAATATCATCATCCTCATATGCCTGTTCAAATGAATCATCTTCCCAGGTATCTGCGTCAAATGTATATTCATCAAGCGACTGAATCGCTATATCTATATCAAACGGATCATCAGAAGTTGTTTTCTCCATTGTATCCGTTGATTCTAACTCCAGTTCCTGATTTTCCTCCAGCATCTCTGCCTTTTCAGCATCTTCTGCAGGCTCAGCGGTTTCTGCTGTTTCTTCAAGCTCAGATTCCTCAGCTTCTTCTACTTCCTCTATAACAACAGAATCATCATCTTCCCCGGCTGACCCTGGCATCCCAGCACTATCGGCATCTTCTTCATTCGATTCTGATGTCTCAGGTTCTTTAGCATCTTTTGTCTCCGCCTCAGCAATCTCATGATCTTCAACAGATTCCGTATATTCTGATTTCTTCTCAATCTGTTGCTCATCGGTTTCAGATTTTTCAGGTTCTTCCGATTCAACATTCTCAGGTTTCTCAACATCTGAAGCGTCAGTTATATCTTCGGATATAATCTCTTCCGGAGCTTCTTCGAGAATCTCTTCTGTATGTTCATTCGATGGTTCCGGCATGATTGCATCATCCACATCTACCATCAATACAGAATCATATTCTTCGTTATCAAAATCGAAATCGTCAACGCCATCTTCAAATGAATCCTCTGATAATTCATCCAGACTTCTCGGCTTCTTCTCATCCCCTGTAGGATCAGCAACCGGTTCTGCTTCAGCTTCCATGCCATTCTCAGCGACAGTTTCATCAGATTTCGGATTTACAATCTCGCCAAGAAGCTGATCACGGTCTACTTCTGAGTTCTCCTGCTCCGCAAATGCTTCCTCAATTGCCTCTTCTTCTTTCTTTGACATCCGGTTCTTAAGGAACCACTTTTTCTTTCCGGTATTCTCTTCCTGATCAGAATTCTCCGGAGTATCCAATACTTCCTGATCTGTCTGTTCTTTCTGCTGTTCTGCTTTTTTCCCCTGTTTCTGTAACTTCTTGGATTCTTTCTTTTCTTTCGACTTCAGAAGCATCTGTTTAAACTTCATAGAATTCGTAACTGGTTCCCGATCCTCAACCATCAATGTGATCTTTGGATCTTTCGGATGGATTCTCAAATCATCTGCTTCTAATACTTTCTCTTCCATCAGACGGACATCCTGCTGCGCGATATCGTCATCCATTGCTTCCGTTTCAGGATAACAATAGATGGCTTTATCAACATCATATAATTTCTCTCTTAACTGATTCACCTTGTCAATATAAGATGAACCTTTATAAGTTGCACAGAACATCTCGGCTTCCGACTGGAATTTTTCTTCATTTCCCATTGCTTTATACAATAAAAGCATCTCAAAATCCCAGATATCACTTGTTTCTTTTTCATTTGCCGATATCAGAATACCATACAATTCCTTGTATGGTTTTCTTTCTGCTTTCGCAAGCATATATTCGATCCTATATGTACCCGCATCTTTTTCATTCTGATTAAATTTATATATTTCATAATAGGTATTTGCCAGTGAATAAAAGCCCATGGATAAATATACCCGGATCAGAGAATATATGATCTTATTCCCTACAGGTGCCATGGAATGTGCTTTTACAAGAGCAGCACGGGCTTCCTGATACCGCCCGTTTTCATAATAAACTTCACCACAGATCTTAATAAACTGTGGCGAAAGGGACTTGGTCAAATCCTGATGTTCAAGTATATCCAAAGCAAGACTATAGTCTCTGCTTTCAGCCAGTTCTTTAATTTTATTCACACTTGACATACTTATTCCAGTACCCATCAAACCATACTCCTAACAATTTTTTTATCTCTTAATTTTATCACATAGGTTTATCTTTTACAACAGCCTTATGGATCAGGATCGTAATTATACCAACTAAAAGTCCAGCGATAAGACCGCCTACATGCGCTGCATTATCAATTCCATCTGAAACATATCCATTTAATACTGTGAGCACGGATAAAAACAAAAGATCTTTTAACGAAATTCCTGAAATATGTCCTTTATTAAAAAATGCAAATACGATCAGCACTCCCATTAATCCACAGATTGCCCCGGATGCGCCACCTGCATATGTATAATAATTTCCCAAATAACAGCTGATCAACGAACAAATTGAAGCGGTGATCCCGCAAAACAAATATGAAATCAGAAAGCCAATCCGTCCCATCAGATTCTCAACTCTCGCTCCCAGCGCAACCAGAACAACCATGTTGCTGAATAGATGAATCAGAGAAAAATGATAAAATATGGATGTTATGATTCGATAATATTGCTTTTCTACGATTACGTCATACAAATTATCCGCAAGCAATTCCTCCAGCCAAGAATTTCCCGCTGTATCTCTTGTATATACAGATATCACAAAAATAATAATATTGATTAATATCAATATCGGTGTTATTACACCAAACGTTTTACGGATCCTTGAAAGATTCCTGTCCTTTTCCTGCAGGATCTGTTTGTCAAGCACCGGCTGCAAGCCATCAAAATCCATTGGCTGATTTTCAAACACATACAGTTTGCCATAGTCTTCACTGAACAGCCAGACATTGCTCATCTTTGAAACAATCTCATTTACAGAATCATCAAACAATCCATTCGGTGTCAGTAATATATTAAGCAGTTCGATCCTTTTATCACTGTCTGCAGACAAGTCATGTATGATCTGTCTGTTAAACTTTTGTAAGCTTTCTGCCCTCAGATCTCTGCTGCTTCCAAGCACAACAACATATATGGCATCTGTTCCCAGTCTGCCATATACGTTATTGCTTTCAGGATTCAGTTTTTTATATCCCATTTCTTCCAGATGCTCAATTATCTGTAGAACATATTGCTGCATTTTTATAATCCAAGGAACAGATTCTCTACCTTTTCAATAACCGTATCCTTCATATTGCCACGGGTCTTCTCATACTGAAGACCGGACTCCATGATTTCCAACAACTGCATACGAAGGCCGGAATCAATGTCCTTAATGTGCTTCATAAGGACATCCTTGATCTCCATAACATATTCTTTCTGACGCATTTCCTCGATCATAGGCTCATAATTAAAGGAAACCGTGTTCTTCATCTCATCCTGTTTTCTGGAGCAGATCACACATTCTTCTGCTCCGCCCTCATTTACATGACCACAGTTACAGGTCCATACCAGTCCGTCTGACTTATAGTTACATACCGCATCCAGACCTTTTTTCATCTTAAGGGCTTTGAACTTTAATGGACTGAGATCTACATCGATCGGATCATCTCCGCAGGAATATACTCCACGGGAAGTTACATACTTCTGGATATATACCTTTGAGCTTGAAATGATCTTTATGTACTTATCCGGAAGCTTACATTCAACATAATCAGACTTCAGAAGCGACTGGCCTGTTTTATCAAATACGAAATCAACTCCGGTCAATGTGATCTCATCACCATAAATATTTGTAAATTTAATATCTGCCTTGATTGCTTTGATATCTTCCATATTGTAATTATTAAACCATGCTGATATTCTGGTTCCTTTTCCTTCTGAAGCAAGAACGATCTTTACAGCTCTTGGAACAAGCTTGTCATAATAGTTATTAACATATAACTCTTTTCTGACAAATACGCTCTTCTCAAACTCGGACTGATATTCTTTCTTGATAGAAACCAATGTACCCGCAGCAACAACAGATGTAATATTAGATGAGTAATCTACTACATTTGTATGGAAACCTACAACTGCATTGTACTTGGTCTTGCCAGCCATCTCCTTGAATGACTTGATTGCTTCATTCATTGCTCCATCCAGCTTCTCCTGATATATGCTGCTTCGATCTGTAGCAATATCTGCAATTGATGAACCAATCTCCTTCAGAAAGTTTGAACTTAAAATTGTCTGCACAAATCTATATGGACCATATTCTGAGATCTCATATCCTTCAAAACTTGTGCCAGATGTAATCATAATATCTTCCATGTGTAACGCACCTCCAAAAATATATGGAAATTGTACCACAAGTTTTTAGAATAGACAAATACTTTTTGTGAATTTTATCTTAAAATACCATCTTTTTTTAGTAATTTTATTCAAATAACTACAAATATCCGTTAAATCGCGATTGGAATATTTTTCACCTGAGGTCCGGTCTTATAATCTTCGATCGTAAAATCATCTACTGTGAACTCATAAAAATCCTTTACATCCGGATTCATTTTAAATTTCGGTGCAGGATAGGTTTCTCTCTCGATCAGTTCCTTCACGATCGGAATATGGCGGTCATAAATATGTGCGTCTGCGATCACATGAACCAGTTCACCCGGTTTGAAGCCTGTCACCTGCGCGATCATATGAACCAGCACTGCATACTGGACCACATTCCAGTTATTTGCTGCAAGTACATCCTGTGAACGCTGATTCAATATAGCATTCAGGCGGTCTCCGGTCACATTAAAGGTCATACTGTATGCACATGGATACAGATTCATTTCGTGAAGATCCTGATGCACATACATATTGGTTATCATACGTCTGCTATATGGATTATGTTTCAGGTCATAAATCAGACGATCCACCTGATCCATCATACCCTCTTTATACTGATGTTTTACTCCCATCTGATAACCATATGCTTTTCCAATCGAGCCATCTTCATCTGCCCAGCTATCCCAGATATGGCTCTTCAGATCATGGATATTATTTGATTTTTTCTGCCAGATCCAGAGCAGTTCATCAATAGCAGATTTCACATATGTCTTGCGAAGTGTGATCGCCGGAAATTCTTTTGAAAGATCATACCGGTTCACAACACCAAACTGTTTGATCGTATAGGCACTGGTTCCATCCTCCCATTTGGGACGAACCTTTTCCCCTTTTGTACTGTATCCGTTCTCTATGATCGAACGGCACATTGAAATAAATATATCATCTGCACGGCTCATTTTTATACCTCCATTTTTATCTTCTGAACTTTTGTAATTGTACCGTATCAATATTAAAAACGCAACTTTTTATCCCGAAACATGCAAGTTATTACATCAAACCATACAAGTTATTACATCAACGCTCCTGCAGCTACCTTTTCTGTTATGATTGAAAAAAACAAATGAAAGGAATCCAATATGAAAAAAGAAAACAATCCACTTCCTGACTTATTAAAGTATTTCCGCAAGAAGAAACATCTGACTCAGGAACAGGTCGCAAAACAGTTGTCTGTATCCCGTGCCAGCTATGCCAGTTACGAAACCGGAAGGATCATCCCCGGCATGCAGCATATCATGGAATTGTCCCGGATATTAGAGCACGACTTTCTGTTTGCCTATACTCTGGCTGTCCAGAATGCTCCGGCCGGTGCAATGCCGGAAGCAGTTTATGAAGAAAATCCATACTTTGCCGTTCCGGCTCTGCCCACAGATGCACAGAGCAATGAACGATCTGCAAAAATCGCCTGTCTGCCATCCATCGATCAAAAGCTGATTGACACTTATATAGATCTGCGTATTTCAGACAGTAAAACTACAAATGAAAGGAACTTCTAATATGACAACGAAAACAAATATAGGAAGTGCTCTAACCGCACTCAGAACCGGAAACCATCTTACCATTCAGGAAGCAGCAAAGCATCTGAAACTCACACCCTCCTCCTATTCCAATTATGAACATGGCCGCAGTTATCCGGATATCCGGCTGATCTTCCGCACAGCCGTATACTATCATATCAATATTGAATTTCTGATCTTTCTCGTCTGCATTGATCTTGCTTCTTTCGAAAATCTAAAAAACGAAGAATTGTTCCGTCTGTTTACCTACGGGCACACCTTTTCCTGGGACTTTTTTGAATTGTTTGAACGATATAACTCCCTTTCCGATGTCTACAAACATGCTGCTTCTACTTTTTTAGAAGCAGCATCTATCTGCAATCAGCAGATATAGAAACAACAAAAATGCAGCAATCAGTTTCCCTGGCTATGCCTGCCTGACTGCTGCATTTATCGTATTCATTACTTTTTTCTTATCTGCGCTCCAAAGCGGTGCGATCAATAGTTTCTTTGGCCCATCTCCGGTCAGACGGTGGATTACCATATCCGGCGGCAGTACCTTCAGACACGAAACAACACATTCTGTATAATCTTCCAGCGATAAAACAGAACATTCTCCATTCTGATACAATTCAGCAAGGTTGGTTCCTTTAAGGACATGAAGCAATTGCAGCTTTATGCCCTGTGCACCGCTCTTTCCTATATACTCTGCTGTTTCGATCATATCTCTCTGCGTCTCTCCCGGAAGTCCCAGTATCATATGTACGATCACATGTACACCAAGATCCCTGAGTTTTTTTACCGCCTCGTCATATACCGAAATGGGATATCCGCGATTGATAAACTTTGCCGTTTCCTCATGTATCGTCTGAAGTCCGAGTTCTACCCACACCGGCTTGATCCTCTGTATATCACGCAGCATATCGATCACCTGATTTCCCAGGCAATCCGGTCTGGTTGCAATTGAAATAACCGCAATGTCTGACCGCATCGCTGCCTTTCTATAAATATCCCGCAAACGGTCGATATCACCATATGTATTCGTAAATGACTGAAAATATGCAATATAATGTTTACCTTTGAACTTCGAAGCAACCAGCTGTTTTGCCTGTTCAATCTGTCGATCTATGTCCATATCCGCTTTTGGACTGAAATCACCCGATCCTAGACTACTGCAAAAAATACAACCGCCAATTCCTGCCGTTCCATCCCGGTTCGGGCAGGTGGTTCCGGCATTTAATGACAGCTTGTATAATTTCTCCCCGAAGGTATCCTTTATATATTGATTCGCTGTATATATATTCATCTTACATATTCCTTATACATTGATCCGCCATGTACATCTGCATAGTGCATATCTTTCATATCAAACCGATTCATAAGCCCATCCAACTTCCTTATCAGTCAGGCAGCAGCTCTACCGTTTAAAAGAATTCGAGCAGCTCCTCCGGCTTATGGATGATCTGGGTAGCACCATGTTCTAACAGGAATTCTTCATCACGAAAGCCCCAGGTAACAGAGATACATTCCAGTCCGCTGTTCTTCGCGGTCATGATATCCACATCTGAATCTCCTACATAGACTGTACCTTCCCGTCCGATCTGCATTTCTTTCATTGCTTCGATGCAAGTGTCCGGTGCCGGTTTCTTTGCTACATTTGCAGACTCCCCAATCGCAGTATAAATATACTCTCCAAAAAACTGATCCCGCAGTCCCTTTACTGCAGCATCAAATTTGTTCGATACGATCCCTGCCGGTATTCCTTTTTCTTTTAACACCTTAAGCACATCGATAACTCCCTCGTAAGAACCTGTCTTATTCAACATATTCTTTGAATAATGTTTCTTAAATATCGCAAGTGCTTTTAATGTATCATCTTCTGAAGTTCCCGTCGGAACTGCACGCTCCATCAGCTTTTCTACACCATTTCCTACAAAACGGCGGACCTCATCGATTGTCCGTTCCGGGTAATTCATCTGACGAAGTGCATAATTTGTACTGTCCGCCAAATCCTCTAATGTATTTAAAAGTGTTCCATCCAAATCAAATATAACTGCCTGATATTTCTTCATTGTACATCTGCCTTTCTGCCTTTATTCTATTCCGGCTGATCGAGTTCCTGTACAGCCCGAACCAGTGCCGGAACAATCTGTTTCTTTCTGGAAACCACGCCCTCCAGATATGCATAATGATCTACAAATTTCGTCTGGAATGCACGGGAACAGATCTCCTCTGCCTCATCTCCAAATGCCAGCATTCCGGAACTATCGTCTAAGATGCTTGTCATTACAAACAAAAATACATCACAGCCATTTTCTGTATAATCGGTCAGATACTCGTACATACTCTTCTGTATCTGTTCAATCTCTCTGGTATTGATCGATGTGATCTGTCCTATCGCAAAGGTACGTCCGTCAATCTCAAATTTCTTATAATCCTGATGCAGAATCTCATCAATCGTCTTTCCCTTCAGATTACTTCCGGCATCGAACATTTCCATTGCAAAATCATTCACATTTATCTCTGCAAGCTGTGCAAGTGCATATGCTGCATTCTTATCCTCGCAGGTGCAGGTCGGCGATTTAAACAGCAGCGTATCTGATAAAATAGCCGCACACATCAATCCCGCAATCTTCTTATCCGGTATAATATTCTGTTCTCTGTACATCTGATATATGATCGTAGATGTACAGCCGACCGGCTGATTTCTGAAATAAACCGGTGCAAGTGTTTCTACATTTGCAATTCTGTGATGATCGATGATCTCCCGAATCTCTGCCTTGTCGATATTATCAACCGACTGGGTACGTTCATTATGATCGACCAGGATCACCTGTTTCTTTCTCGCATTGATGTAATTACGTCTGGAAACCAGTCCCAAATAGTTGCCACTCTTATCTACGACAGGAAAATACCGGACTCTCGTCTTCGACATAACACTTTTAATCGTTTCAACCGAGTCATCCTCATTAAATGTCATGATATTATCACGAACCATAAAGAATCTTACCGGTATACTCTGACCGATCAATCTGGCCACCTTATAGGTATCATTCTGTGATATAATGATCGAACAGCCCTTAAATGCTGCAAGTTTTACTACATCATCATCTACCTTATCTACCAGACAAAGGATCAGCATACCTGCTCCCTTTTCGATAGCCATCAGCTGTGATTCCTTCCGGTCACTTAAGATAACAAGGTCACCCGGTTTTATAAAATGCTCCATCAACTCCACATGAGCCGCTCCAATGATAACTTTTCCATTTGTGATATAGCTGTGTGGATTTCCACAAACCATCTCACCATCGATCGTTTCAATAATATGACGGCATCTGGTTCTCGCTTTATACAGAATGTCGTCCTCCGAATTCAACATATAAGCTTCTGCAATATCTCCGACAGTTAATATTCCACGAATCTTTCCATTCTCCACAACCGGCAACGTCGTTGCATCATTCTTCTGCATGATCTCAAATGCTTTCTTCATTGTTGTATCACCCGGTACACCGGAAACGAGTCGGTAAGAAATATCACTCAATTGGGTGTCCACGTTTTTGATCAACTCCGGCACTTCCACATCAAAATAATTTAATACAAATTCTGTTTCTTTATTGATATTACCCGCTCTTTTGGGAATGTATTTATTTTCTGACTGATTCTTAAGATCTGCATACGCGATTGCTGAACAAATTGAATCCGTATCCGGATTCTTATGTCCGATCACAAATACCTCATCTCTTGGAATGTTATGCATATTCCACCTCCTATTAAGAACGCAAAACAGCCTGCTGCAAAATGCAGCAGCCTGTTTTGTCAGGTTGTATCATATTATACTTATAATTCGCTGATGTCAACCAGTGATAATCGTCTGTTTGCGGATGACTCCAAACTTGTAAGCAGCGCATTCGCTGTATCAAGGCTTGTAAGACAGGTAACACCAGTTTCAACTGCATGACGTCTGATCACGAAACCATCCTTGCTTCGTTCAATTCCCTGTGACGGAGTATCGATGATCAGATCGATCTCATGACTTAAGATCAGATCCAACAGATTTGGTGATGGTTCCTCTACTTTGTTGATCAGTTCAGCAGGTACTCCATTCTCATTCAGGATTCTACATGTGCTCTTTGTAGAGAAGATCTCATAACCAAGAGCCGCAAAACGTCTGCCGATTTCTACTGCATCCATCTTGTCTGCGTCCTTAACTGTAAGAATCATCTTCTTTGTCTTTGGAAGATTTACACCTGCACCAAGGAACGCCTTGTAAAGGGCTTCGTTGTAGTCCTTGGAGATACCAAGACATTCACCTGTTGATTTCATTTCCGGTCCCAGACTGATTTCAGCTCCACGGATCTTCTCAAATGAGAATACAGGCATCTTGATCGCAAAGTATTCTGCTTCCGGCTGAAGTCCCGGCTTATATCCCATATCCTTGATCTTCTCACCTGTGATAACACGGGTTGCAAGATCTACGATCGGAATACCGGTAACCTTGCTGATATATGGAACAGTACGGCTGGAACGAGGATTTACCTCAATTACATATACTTCATCATTGTATGCGATAAACTGTATATTGATCAGACCGATTACATGAAGGCTGTTTGCAAGCTTTCTTGTATAATCTTCAATTACACGTTTGATCTTTGGCGAAAGTGTCTGTGCAGGATATACAGAGATACTGTCACCGGAATGGATTCCGGCTCTCTCTACATGCTCCATGATACCAGGGATCAGGATGTCTTCTCCATCACATACGGCATCTACTTCTACTTCCTTACCCATGATATATTTATCAACCAAGACAGGATGCTCCTGAACATGTCTGTTGATGATATCCATGAATTCAATAATATCTTTATCAGAGATCGCGATCTGCATTCCCTGTCCACCTAATACATAAGAAGGTCTTACCAGAACCGGATAACCGAGTTCATTGGCTGCCTCTAAGGCTTCATCTCTGGTAAATACCGTCTTTCCGGCAGGTCTTGGGATACAACACTTCTCAAGGATCTCATCAAATAATTCTCTATCCTCAGCGGCATCTACATTCTCTGCACTTGTACCAAGGATCGGAACACCCATCTCCATCAGTGCTTCCGTCAGCTTGATCGCTGTCTGTCCGCCGAACTGAACAACCGCACCATCCGGTCTTTCCAGATCTACAATTGCTTCTACATCCTCTGCTGTCAGTGGCTCGAAATACAGCTTATTTGCAATATCAAAATCTGTACTGACTGTCTCAGGATTATTATTTACGATAATGGTCTGGTATCCCTTTCTCTCAAATGCCCATGTACTGTGTACGGAGCAGTAATCGAATTCGATACCCTGTCCGATACGAATAGGACCGGAACCAAGAACCATAACCTTCTTTACGGAATGATCTTCCTCTACTTCACTCTCACCGTCGAAGCAGGAATAATAGTATGGTGTAGATGCTTCAAACTCTGCAGCACAGGTATCAACCATCTTGAAAGATGCACGGATACCATAGCCATACCGCAGCTCTTTGATCTCTTTTATTGTCTTTCCTGTAAGCTGTGCGATTACCTTATCCGGGAATTCTACACGCTTGATCTCCTTCATCAGTTCCTTGGAGATATCTCCCTTGGAATCACGGATCTCCTGTTCATAGTCAACCAGATTGTTGATCTTATCAATGAACCAAAGATCAATCTTTGTGATATCGTGAATTGCTTCCTGTGTAATGCCACGACGAAGTGCCTCAGCAATAACAAAGATACGTCTGTCATCTACATGATGCAGAAGCTTTAAGATATCACTGTCAGACATATTCTTATATCTGCTGGAATGAAGACCATCTACATGCTGTTCCAGAGAACGGATCGCTTTCATCAATGCGCCCTCAAAGTTTGTGCAGATACTCATAACCTCACCGGTTGCCTTCATCTGTGTTGTCAGATCATGATCTGCCTTGATGAACTTATCAAACGGAAGTCTAGGAATCTTAACAACAACATAGTCCAGTGCAGGCTCAAAGCTTGCAAATGTCTTCTTGGTAATTGCATTCTTGATCTCATCCAGATTATAACCAAGTGCGATCTTTGCAGAAACCTTGGCGATCGGATAACCGGTTGCCTTGGATGCAAGTGCCGACGAACGGCTTACACGAGGATTTACTTCGATTACACAATATTCAAATGTAGTTGGATGTAATGCAAACTGTACGTTACAGCCACCACGGATATTTAATTCAGAAATAATATTTAATGCAGATGTACGAAGCATCTGATACTCTTTATCACCCAGTGTCTGGGATGGTGCTACTACGATAGAGTCACCGGTATGGACACCGACCGGATCCAGATTCTCCATATTACAAACTGTAATACAGGTACCATTTGCATCACGCATTACTTCGTATTCGATCTCTTTCCAGCCTGCGATACAACGCTCTACCAGAACCTGACCGACACGGCTGAGTCTCAGACCATTCATCAGAATCTCGACAAATTCTTCTTCATTCTCAGCGATACCACCGCCGCTTCCGCCGAGGGTATATGCCGGACGGAGTACAACCGGATATCCGATCTTCTTAACAAATTCGAGACCGGCTTTTACCGTTGTAACAACCTCAGATGGTGCTACAGGCTCATGGATCTTCTCCATGGTTTTCTTGAATTCCAGTCTGTCCTCTGCTTTTTTGATTGTTGAAGAAGATGTACCGATCAACATAACATCATGTTCTCTTAAGAAACCGGATTCTTCCAGTTCCATTGCGATATTTAAAGCTGCCTGACCACCCAGTGTTGGCAGAAGGCTGTCTGGTTTTTCCTTCTCGATCACTGCTTTTACAACATCGGCTGTTAATGGCTCAATGTATACCTTATCTGCGATATCCTTATCTGTCATGATCGTAGCCGGATTGGAGTTGATCAGAACAACGCAAAGACCTTCTTCTTTTAATGAACGACAAGCCTGTGTACCGGCATAGTCAAATTCTGCAGCCTGTCCGATTACGATAGGACCGGAGCCAATTACAACAACTTTTTTAATATTCGGATTCTTTGGCATTACTTAGACACCTCCATCATATTCATAAATACATCAAACAAGAAGTCTGTATCAAGAGGACCGGCACATGCTTCCGGATGGAACTGTACGGTCTGTGCATTCTTACCAAGGTAATGAACACCTTCTACTGTACCATCATTTACATTAATAAAGCTGACCTCGGCAACCTTTCTGTCAAGGCTCTCTTCTTTTACCATATATCCATGATTCTGGGTTGAAATATAAACCTTTCCGGTCTTTAAATCTTTTACAGGATGGTTCGCACCCCTGTGACCGTATTTCATCTTTACGGTATCGCCGCCATTTGCAAGTGCAAGCAGTTGATGTCCAAGACATATTGCAAAAATAGGAATATCTGTATCGAAAAGTTTTTTCACTTCTTTGATTGTAACCTTACAATCCTTTGGATCTCCAGGTCCGTTTGTTAACATGATGCCGTCCGGTGCATCTGCGATGATCTCCTCCGCAGGTGTCTCAGCAGGATATACGGTAACCTGACAGCCTCTCTTTAATAAAGATTTGATAATATTTCTCTTAACACCGAGATCGATAACAGCTACCTTGTAGCCATCTCCCGGATAAACTTTCTTTTCTTTGCACGTAACGTCAAGAACAACATGTCCCATCTCCCATGCTTTGATCCGCTTCAGACAATCTTCAAGGTCATAAGAAGAATTTGTTGTGATCATGCCCTTCATTGTACCCTGATTTCTGAGGATCTTTGTCAAGGCTCTGGTATCAACTCCCTCGATACCTGTTATATTGTTATTAATAAGGAACTGGTTAATACTCTGTTCACTTCTGAAGTTACTTGGCTTCTTCGCAATCTCTCTTACAATAAATCCTGACTGCCATGGTTTATCAGCCTCCATATCTTCCAGACATACACCATAATTACCAATCAACGGATATGTCATACAAACTGCCTGCCCGGCATAGGATGGGTCTGTCAACACCTCTAAGTAACCTGTCATAGACGTATTGAAAACAATTTCGCTTATGATCTCATCGGTTGCTCCAATACTGGTGCCTTCAAATACATGTCCATCTTCAAGTATCAAAAAAGCTTTCATAATACAATTCCTTTCTTCTTTTTTCTATTTTTGCTCAAAAAAAAAGAGTGAACAGAGAATCTGTGCACACATACAAAGATCCTCATCTGCCTCTTTTTTCTAGTTTTGTCAATTCTAACACATTTGTTATTGTTAGACAACACTTTTTCATCGAAATTCGTCAACTTATTTCTGAGCAGCTTCCTGCTTCATTTTTTCTGTTGCTTCATACGCTCTTCTGCTGAACTCACAGCCGCAGAAGTTCTGTCTATATAAATTATATTTCTTTGAAAGCTCGATTGAGCGTTTATATCCGTTTTTCTTCTTAAAATCACTATGTAAAAACATTATACCATACTGCTCACCCAGCTCTTCTCCGATTTCATTGAGCCAGTCTGCATTTTTATGTGGACTGATCGACAAGGTTGTGGTGAAATAGTCATATCCATGTTCTTTTGCAAACGCGGCACTTTTATCCAGACGAAGTTTATAACAGGCATAACACCGTATCCCGCGTTCCGGCTCTTCTTCCATTCCTTTTGCCATTTCAAGAAACCGTTCGCTCTCATGCTCTTCCAGATATGGTTTCACCCCATTCTCCTGATATACTTCATGGACAAAGCGTTTCAATTCGTTCCAGCGTTTCCCGTATTCTTCATCACTTGTGATATTCGGATTATAAAAATAAGCAGTAATATCAAAATAATTGGCCAGGACTTCCAGACAATGACTGGAACAAGGGGCACAGCAGCAATGAAGCAAAAGCTTCTTTTTACTGCCGGAATCCGATATTTTCTTCAATTCTTCTTCCATCATAGTATAATAGTTTGCATTTTTCACTATTTATCTCTCCTTTTTTATAAAAAATAACGGAAGTTTTTCCCTATTCTTGTCTTTTTGTGCATTATTAACAGTTGACTTTGTGCTATCTATACAATATACTATATTCAAACAAACATAGGCATACTATATGATGGAGGTGTTTATCATGACAGTTGAACAGGCAATCAAAAAATATAAATTACAGCCGGTAAGTGTCAGTGTTGCTAAAGTGAAGGCCAAAGAACTGAATGTGGAGGAAGTTTTGTACATGAATGTACAGAAGAATAAATACGCCTACATTGTTAAAGATGGTGCACGGGGAATCATGCTTTACTCCGACGAAAGAAGTCTTTATACCAAACTGTATAAAGGGCTTAAGATGACTCCTCTTCAGCCATAATTTCGTATTTAATTTCACACCACATAAAAGAAGCTTATCATCAGAAGTCCGGATTTCAGACCGGATCTGTTATAAGCTTTTTTTATTACTCTAAATGTCGCAGCTTCTTCAGCAACAAAAAACTCTCATTTCATTTATTTAAAATAATCTGTACTCCGGTAATTCCTCTCCAAACAGAAAATACCTGATTCCATCATCCACAAATATTATGATCAATGAAAGAAACATCCACAGCACAGAATACGGCAGACATATCTGCCCCATTACATTATATGGCAGGTATGAATAATCCCATACTCCAACATGAAAGATCAGATTTACGATAACTCCGGTTACAAATTCAAACAAAGTTATGATCCCTGACGATAAAATCAGCTGTAGCGGAATCGGCATTCTCGGGAACATCTGATTCAAACCTCCGCAGGCAATCATACACAGCCCCCCACAGATTATCATGGAATAATGAGAATAATCTCTGGTAAATATCTCAAGAAAATAATATACCATCCCTCCGGTCAAAAACAAAGACAGATATTTAAAAAAAGTAATCTTCATCGCAAGCACCTCTTTTTATAGTATCTGTCTTTCTGCTTATAAATATGTGTCTGTTCCTGACTTTCTCTATTCCCGGATTTTTCCCTTAAAAAATTGTTTTACATGTTCAATCGTCTTTGCATCAAGCTCTAACAGAACTTCCTCTGTGCGGTTATTCTTATTCAGGATAAAAGAATAAACAGGATTCTCTGTGTTCTTATCCTTTGAAGTGAAATTAATCGTTTTAATACCGGAATTTGCCTGATGCTCATTATCCCTGTAGATTGAATCTACAGTCGTGATCTGCTTTACTTCTCCGCCTTCAAAATGATACATCTGTTTTCTGCTGCTCTTTGCGGTGATCCTTGCAACCTCAACATCATCATTTACAAACAAATATTCAAACTCACACTCTTTTCGATTGATCGCAAGTGAAAATATAATTACACCAACAACCGCAAGCGGAAGTCCAAAGATTGCGCCTCCCGGTACAAAGAACATAAAAAATGCTCCCACCACAGTGATAAATGCTCCAAGTACAATCAATACCATAATTCCGGCAGAAGTCTTTGTTTTCACTATATGTTCTACATATCCATCTGTTGTCATTTTATTTCTCCTTTTTGTATATACATTCTATAATTATTATACATGGTATCCATACTTTTTTAAACCACTTCATTTATGAAAATATGATCTGATTTTCTATATAATTCTGTGCACTCCTTATATGGCTCATAAAACATGATCCCATGGCCTTTCTTTATCATCTTATGATCTGTATATGTTCCAAACAATTCAACCTCAGAAAATACAGGAATATCACTCTCGCAAATTCCATATAACAACGGATCGATTGAGTCGGTAACTGTACAATACTGAACAATCTCTGCGCGATCCCCATCATACATGATTCCATATACCGCTGCTATCTCATTCTCATCCTTTATAATATATACATCACCGAATAGAGACTGACATTCCATTCCAAGATCCTCCAGATAGGCTCTGGTTCGTGGTACAAAGAGATCATAACGTTGTGTCAGTTTTACAGAAAAGCTTTGCAACTGTTCATCTGTTATATCTTCCAACCCACAAAGCTCATAATCATTCTTCTCAGGTTTCAGATCTGTTATATTATAAAAGCCGCTTTCTACCACCGGAGCAAATCCCAGTCCTTTATAATAGATCTCTTTCTCCGGCATCAGATAAATATAATCGTAATTATTCTCTGCCGCATATGACAGCACATACTTCATTAACATCGACATAATTCCCTGTTTGCGAAATTCCGGGACTGTCGCAACTCCAACAACATAACCGCCCTTTTTATATGCTGTCACTCCTGCTGTCGTCTCAGCAAGAGTATATGGATTTAAATGCACCATGGAAATGATCTTAGAGCCATTCTTTGCCACAAAGATCTGATTTCTTATTGCTACACTTGAAAAATAATAATCCATATATGCATCCTGATCGTCAAATGACTGTTTCCAGAGTTTTCGTATCTCGTTCAAATCTTCCGCTCCGGCAATCTCTATCCTGATCGAATCAAACGATTTACGATCCATATGATCGTATCTTTCTTCATTCATACCCGAACTACCTACTACCTGACCGGACAGCCCTGACAACCGGCACAGCCTCCCTGATTCATTCCCATAACATCATAATCATAGTTTCCAACAGTCTCTAACAGACAGACAGCCTGTGAACTGATTCCAAGGCCCGCTCCGGTAAATCCCAGCTTTTCCTCTGTCGTAGCCTTCACATTCACCCTGTTCACCGGAAGCTCCAGACATTCTGCAATATTCTTTCTCATATCTTCTATATATGGGGCAAGCTTCGGCTGCTGTGCTATCACTGTCGCATCTATATTCTCTATAAAGAAAAAATTCTCGTCCAGAAGCTTCTTCACTTCCTTTAACAGCACCATGCTGTCTGCACCCTTATAACGGTCATCTGTATCCGGAAAATGCCTGCCGATATCTCCCAGTGCCGCTGCTCCAAGAAGCGCATCCATGATCGCATGTAGCAGAACATCTGCATCTGAATGCCCAAGCAATCCTTTCTCATATGAAATCTCCACTCCGCCAAGGATCAACTTTCTGTCTTCTACCAATTTATGAACATCATAGCCCATTCCAACTCGCATATTTGATTTCTCCTTATTTCTTATTTACCCATCTCACCCGATGATAAAATGTTTATCCATTCTATAATAATTTATCCGTTCATAATCGACGAACTTTTCTACAAAGAAAAAAATCGTCATGACATTCATGACGATTAAAGGTTAGTAGCGGGAGGGGGATTTGAACCCTCGACACTGCGGGTATGAACCGCATGCTCTAGCCAACTGAGCTATCCCGCCATATTTTATTTTAAATGGGACCTACAGGGCTCGAACCTGTGACCCTCTGCTTGTAAGGCAGATGCTCTCCCAGCTGAGCTAAGATCCCATTTCGTTTGTGCTCTCTGTCGAACACCTTTGCTAGTATAAGGGATATACCGATAATTGTCAAGAACTTTTTTCAACTTTTTTTAAAACTTTTTTATCTGTTAAAAATTCTACTTCCGACTACATTCGATGATTGTCGATCAGACTGATAATCAGGTTCACAATAAATAAAATTGCAGCAACCGGAATGATCACATATACAAGAATCTTAACTCCAATCACAACAAGCAATACAATCAGTGCAAGTAATAAAATAAGTCCGATTCCGATCACAACCTTCCCAAGCGTTGTAGAAAAATCAAGTTTTCCAAAGCAGACACTGGTATTTCCATTTTCATCCATTTTGACATGCCAGCCCTTTGGTGCGTCTTCTCCATCTCGGCTCACACTTCCGCGTCCGCCGCCTGTTGTCTCTGTATAAGTATAACTCTGTTCTGTCCGGTCAGCTCCTGCGGTATCAACAATCGTCTTTGCGATCAGTCGCCCGGAGCCAAGTTCCGCAACAATCTCCTCCTCAGTCTTTCCTTCTGCCAGTTTTCTCCGGAAATAAGACTCATAATATTCTATTGTTTCACAATATTTCTCATATGATACATTGCCATCCAGCCCTTCTCTGAGCTGATCCATAAATTCTTTCTTGCTCATATCTATCACACTTCACCCTCGCCTGTTCATCAGACATTGAGTTTTCCTTTCTCCCGTACTGTCGCGGGCATTTTGTTTTACAATAATAAAATCATGTATTTACATATACAATGATCACATAATATTCTCCCATATCTTCAACCAGATACTTAAGTTTTTTTATAGCCGAACTGTCATAGAGAAATGACAGATCCGGTCTGTCCGTATCCATATAATAAACAATTGCTTCGAGCACATCCGAGCGTCCGATCTGCTTCGTGATCCCTTTCTTATATGCTTCAAAATCATCAAATACTGCAAATGTCTTCACATAATAATTCATATCTGTATCTGTGCAGGTACGGTAAAACTCCCGTTCCCATGTATGATTTTCGGCAAGTGTATCATCTGTCAGATTAAAATATGTGTGTTTTACATATTCACCCATATCCGGAACCGCATCATCCCAGGTCAGATCAATATTATACCATTCCCCGTCAAGTTCTATCTGATTCCATGCATGCAGATCTCCATCCGCAGTCCCTACCACAATATCACAAGGAATATCCAAACAGGTCATCAGCATAAAAAATGCCTCTGCATAGCCATCGCAGACCGCCTTATGGGATACAAGAACACCATAAGCATCATATGCATCCTGCTGTTCCTCTGGAAAGCCATATACACAGTTCTTTATCAGATAATCATGTGCTGCTTTCTCCTTATCAAAATCGCTCATCGGTTCTTTAATGCAGGTCTTGTAAAATTCTATATATGAATCATACATGGCAAGTGCTTTCTTTTTATCCGATGGTATCTCTTCATCAAAAAGCACCTTCCGGATCACATAATAATTCTCACTCCGATCAAAAGAAAGTTGAATTGCAAGATAATCGCCGGAGGACACCAGTACTCGATAGGTATCTACACTTCCAAATGCCGAATCCACATATTTATTGATATCACTTATATCCTTTATCTTTACATTTTTTACATAAAAGATATCAGAATCATTTCCATCTTCCATCGAATGCATCACATTTGTTCGTAATGCTACCATTCCGTCCACAACATCCTGACGATGAAATATATTAAAAAATGCCCATCTTCCTGTATAGAAAAGAACGATCAGCACAAGTGCCGTAATGATTCCTTTCAAAATAAAATGTCGTTTCTTCATCCAATCCATCCATTCTGACAATTTAGGTTATTTTATCATCTGTCCGCAACTGCTGTAAACCTGTAAATATCTTTTTCATAAAAATTTGATATTTACCGTGCAAAATTCTTCTGCTAATCCCTGTTTTTGTTGATTAAGCTCTCATCCTGTTGTAAAATGAAACAGTTAAAATAATTTTAGAGAAAAGAGGAACTACATTATGGCACAGCTCTGGGGTGGTCGTTTCACAAAAGAAACAGACCAGTTAGTATATAACTTTAATGCTTCGATCTCTTTTGATCAGAAGTTCTATAAACAGGATATTCGCGGAAGCATCGCGCATGTTACCATGCTTGCAGCATCCGGAATCCTTACGGAAGCAGAACGAGATCAGATCATCGACGGCTTAAACAGCATCCTTACCGATGTGGAAAACGGTACACTTGAAATCACATCCAAATATGAAGATATTCACAGCTTTGTAGAAGCAAATCTGATCGACCGTATCGGTGATACCGGTAAGAAATTACATACCGGAAGAAGCCGTAATGATCAGGTAGCTCTTGACATGAAGCTCTATGTAAGAGATGAGATCGTCGAAATTAAAGCTCTTGTGCTGGAATTAATGAACACCTTACATTCCCTGATGAAGGAACATATCCACACATATATGCCCGGATTTACACATTTACAGAAGGCGCAGCCGATCACTCTCGCCCATCACTTTGGTGCATACATGGAGATGTTCAAGCGTGATTACGGCCGTCTGTGTGATATCTATGCGAGAATGAATTACTGTCCACTGGGCTCCGGTGCTTTAGCCGGCACAACTTACCCTCTGGATCGTGAGTTAACTGCTTCCCTGCTTGATTTTGCAGGTCCTACTCTTAACAGTATGGATTCTGTCGCAGACCGTGATTACTGCATCGAATTATTATCCGCTCTTTCAACGATCATGATGCATCTGAGCCGTTTCTCAGAGGAGATCATTATCTGGAATACAAATGAATATCAGTTTGTCGAACTGGATGACGCATACAGCACAGGAAGCTCGATCATGCCACAGAAAAAAAACCCTGATATCGCAGAGCTGGTTCGTGGTAAGACCGGACGTGTCTATGGCGCTCTGACTTCTCTCCTTACCACAATGAAGGGAATTCCGCTTGCTTATAATAAGGATATGCAAGAGGATAAGGAATTTACCTTTGATGCGATCGATACCGTAAAGGGATGTATCGCATTATTTAACGGTATGATAAAAACTATGACTGTAAATAAAGACCGTATGGAAGCATCTGCAAAGAACGGATTCACAAATGCTACGGATGCTGCCGATTATCTGGTAAACCACGGTGTTCCATTCCGTGATGCTCACGGCATCGTAGGTGAACTGGTTCTCACCTGTATCGAACGGAACATCTCGCTGGATGAGCTTCCACTAGACGACTACAAGGCAATCTGTCCGGTATTTGAAGACGACATCTATCTGGCGATCAGCATGGAAGAATGTGTCAATAAACGTAATACAATCGGTGCTCCGGGACCGGAAGCTATGAATAAGATCATCGAGATCAACGAAGCTTATCTGAAGGATCTGAATAAGTAAGGAGATGAATCAGAAATGAATCGAACAACAAAAGCAAAATATGATCTGGCAGAACGAATGTTAAATGTTCACATCGAACCGGCCGAGGTTGCCATAATGAGCGATCTTCCACTCGAGGAAGTAGAAAAGCTGAAAGCAAATCTCATGAAAAACAGCGATACCGGCGGCACAACCGTTCAGGACTATATGGCAGAGCTTGCCACCGAAGCCAAATCACAGCTAGAAGCTCAAAACAAGAATAAATAGAGCAAAAAAAGCACAATAAATGTAAAAACTATAATAAAATATGGGAAATCACAATAACACAGATTTACCTATAAACAAATAAAGAGGTATCTATATTTTGTTCTACAGACCTTTTTCATGTCGGTCCTTAACGAACCGCAAGGCGGTGAGTTTAGTACCGCTACGTGATAACTGAGCCCTTACCAAGGCTATTTAGCCGAGGTTAGTTCGAAGTTATACAGCGTAAAAATAGAATGAAAATGCTCTGTAGAATAAATATATAGATACCTTTTAATCGTCCATATATTATCTGAGGTAGCCCTTTAGAGATTTGATCGCACTCTTTTCGATACGGCTGACCTGCGCCTGTGAAATTGCGATCTCCGATGCGACCTCGGTCTGTGTCTTTCCTTCAAAGAAACGGAGCCTTAATATATTATATTCTCTCTCGTTTAATTTCTTCATTGCCTCTTTCAATGAAATATTCTCTACCCAATTTTCTTCTTTATTCTTCTTATCACTTAACTGATCTACGATATATAACGTATCTCCGCCTTCCTGATAAACAGGCTCATATAATGAAACCGGTGTCGATATGGCATCCAGTGCTGTCGTGATATCTTCCGGTGCTACATCGATCTCCTTTGCAATTTCATCCACGGTCGGTTCCCGATCCAACTTCTTTAACAAAGCATCCTTTGTGTAGATTGCCTTATATGCAATATCTCTTAACGACCTGGATACCCTGATACTGTTATTATCCCGCAGATACCTCCGACATTCTCCAAGTATCATCGGAACTGCATATGTCGAAAACTTCACATTCAGACTCCGGTCAAAATTATCAATTGCTTTTATCAATCCTATGCATCCAACCTGAAACAGATCGTCAGGGTTCTCATTTGAATTCGAAAATCTCTGGATCACACTCAGAACCAGTCGCAGATTGCCCTTGATAAAGGTCTCTCTGGCAGCCATATCTCCCTGCTCGATCCTGTCAAACAATTCATCCTTTTCCTTGTCTGTCAGTAACGGAAGTCTGGCTGTATTCACACCACATATCACTACCCTGTTCAGTGCCATATCATGTTCCTCCTGCTTATGTCTGCCTGTCTGTCAAACGGATTTTTTCTTAGGCCTCATAAGAAAAGGATTTACATTTTCAAGGTAGATTATTCATTTATTTAATTCTTTCTGAACTCTAACAGTTCCAGTCCTTCATTATGCTCAAGCACCTGATTGATAACCCATTCATTTGCAAATAACAATAATGGATTACCCTTCATATCCTTCACCTTCTTAACATCGCTGACACGTTTCAGCTTTGTAAGATCTGTAGATGGATCTTTTACCCAACGGATATAGTTATAAGGGATCGGCTCTAAACGGATCTCACATCCATATTCATTCTCCAGTCTGTATTTTAATACATCAAACTGAAGAACACCTACAACACCTACAATAATCTCAGACAATCCTGCTGTAAACTCCTGAAAGATCTGAATTGCACCCTCCTGCGCGATCTGAGTAACACCCTGTACAAACTGCTTACGCTTCATCGTATTCATCTGAACAACACGACAGAAATGCTCCGGCGCAAATGTCGGAATTCCTTCGTACTGGAATTTCTTACCCGGAAATGTAAGAGTATCACCGATTGAAAATAATCCCGGATCAAATACACCGATTACATCACCCGCATATGCTTCTTCTACGATCTTACGATCCTGCGCCATAAGCTGCTGCGGCTGGGATAATTTTAATTTACGCTTACTGGCTGCATGGTAAACCTCCATACCGGCTTCAAATTTACCTGAACAGATACGCATAAATGCGATTCTGTCACGATGCGCTTTATTCATATTTGCCTGTATCTTAAATACGAAAGCTGAAAATGGTTCTGTAACCGGATCGATCACACCCTGATCCGACATTCTTCCAAGAGGAGGTGTCGTCATTTTCAGGAAATAATTCAGGAACATATCGATACCGAATGTATTCAGTGCAGAACCAAAGAATACGGGTGAAAGCTCTCCATTCTGAACCTTCTCGAGATCGACTTCATCGGTTGCACCATCAACCAATTCAATTTCTTCCTTAAACTGGTCATACAGGTACGGTCCGATCAGATCCTTAAGCTCCTGATCCTCGATATGATATTGCGTCTCCGCAGCCTTCTTCGCACCACCAGTTGAGATTGCTTCAAAGGTATCGACCATCTTGGTCTCTCTGTCATAGACACCCTTAAATTCCTTACCGGAACCGATTGGCCAGTTCATCGGACAGGTACGTATTCCAAGGACATTTTCAATCTCATCTAACAATTCAAATGTATCTCTTGCATCACGATCCATCTTATTAATAAATGTAAAAATCGGGATATGACGCATTACACAAACCTTAAAAAGCTTGATCGTCTGTGCCTCTACACCCTTTGATGCATCAATAACCATAACAGCAGAATCCGCAGCCATCAGGGTTCGATATGTGTCTTCTGAGAAATCCTGATGTCCCGGTGTATCAAGAATATTGATACAGTAGCCTTCATAATTAAACTGAAGAACGGATGAGGTAACTGATATACCTCTCTCCTTCTCAATATCCATCCAATCGGATACCGCATATTTGGAATTTGCTTTTCCTTTTACCGATCCTGCCGTATTGATTGCACCACCAAACAGGAGAAACTTCTCTGTTAAAGTCGTCTTACCGGCATCCGGGTGGGATATGATCGCAAATGTTCTTCTTTTCTTGATCTCGTTTTCGATATTCTTGTCTGCCATTTCTAATTTCCTCTTTTACTCATAATTGAATCTTTATTTTTTTTAGCCCACATCATCAATGATTGAATGTTGACCGACATTTTTTCCAATTCAGACAGAACCGAATCAAACTGCTCCAGTTCTCCTTCATCTACAATTCCATCGGAGGTGATATTGATCAGTTGCTCCGTGATATTCTCCATCTTCTGAGAAGATCCAAGGAACTGAAGGATCAGTCGATCCAAGCTATCTGCATTGATCGGTTTCACTGTCTCACGACCGATTGCACACTCCCCTGAGCAATACATATTACAAAGCTCCGGTATCTCATATTCATCCGCCATCGCCAGAACTTCTTCCGGATAAGGAACTGACATGCCAAGCTCGATCCGTGATAACCGCGTCCGGTCAATATTTAAAATCTCAGCCGTCTTTTCCCGGCTGGTAAGATTTGGATTATTCTTTGATGCATTATATCTTGCGATATAATACGGATTATTCAGTGCTTTCGTAGCTTTTTTACTCATATCATGTTCCTCCAAAACTTCACTTATGTATCAGTACATAAATTTTCATCATCATATTACCACACAATCTACATTCTGAGAAGAAAAAAGAACCGACTTATCAGAAAATACAGTTTCTTCTAACAAACCTTCCTTATCTGCACAGGCACAGAGATTATATTCCCGACCTGTTTTATCTGTTATTCTGAATTCCCGGAAATAGACATTTTTCTTTTTCATCTCTGAACGATCCATAATTTTTTTCTGAGTCGGTTCTGAAAAATCAAGTCCTTTTCCTGTCATCTTACCAAATGATTCCATCCGGGTCCAGACCCGCGCAAAATATAACGCAGCCGCATCCGGATCCAACTTCTTATATTGTTCTCTGTCCGCTTCTGAAAATAACCGGTTCACGATCTTCTCCCGTCCACCCTGTATCAGCTCGATATCAATGCCACAGGACAGATCGTGCTTCGTTTCTTTATGAAAGATCAGAACTGCAATGCATCCGCTGTGACTGATATTAAATGCTATCTCAGGATGATCTGCCAGATAAACCTTGCCATGCTCCATGATCTGATAGCGACAGTCTTTCTCAGACAAATGGCACTCTTTTAATGCCCGGTCAAGCAAAATTCCCGCAGCAACCGACAATTTCTTATCCTTCTCATATCGAAGCCTATTCACTTTTTCCAAACGATACTCAGACAGCTCTTCCAGATACTTTTTCATCTGCTCCTCTGTCATATCCGACACATCCGCATACCAAATCAGCATGGAAATTTTCCTTTCTATCTATTCATGTAAACCTTTTTCTAGTATAACCATATTCCGGTAAAAATCAAATTTAAAAAAACCCCACATACGAAAGTTTGAAAAACACTAACGGTTTCATACACCTCCACATGTAGGATTCTTTCATACTATTTATTATAACGTGCAAAGATTCGGGAAATCTTTCATATCCCTATTCACTTCGTCAATATGCAGTCCCTTATAAGAACTATCTACTGCATTATAGGCTTTCTGCATCTCTGCTGTACATGCCATCATAGATGCAGGCACGCCGACATACATATCATTGATCGAAATCTCAATCTCACCAGGATTCAATGTAATGGAATCCTCCTTCTCATTATATGGTTTATCCATCAGGATTCCTTTTACTGCCCTACTGAAATACGGCATTACATTTGGCACTGATATATATTTCTTATTCAACAAAAGTTCTTTGTAGCCATCCTTGAGCACACATAACTGCTTTTCTTCCTGAATATCATTTACAAATGCAGCAGCTACCTTCTGCATAACTTCATCCCGTCGGTTATTTGTCGGTGAACCAAACATAACATTGATATCATTCTCCGCAAGCTTCTTATCAGAGAATGCAACGGATAACATCTTCTCCGGACCATATGCTCCGATACCGCTGAATAAACGACGATAAATCTTCTCCATCTCATCCTTGACAGGAACAACTCTTCCGTTATCAATATTTGCTTCATTATCTAACATCAACCGGATCAGTCCATCCTTTACCTCATTGATACGACTGTCATTTACATAATCAGTCGGAAGGAATTCATGTCTGGCTGCATTCTTTAATATATTCTTGGTTGTTACCTTACCTTCATTTGCAAGATCCTCGATTGAATTCTTCAGATCTTCTCCGAACTGGGAATAGATCTCATCCAAACGCTCTGCTCGCTGCTGCAACCAACGAAGTGTATCACCAAACAGATCCTGTGCATCGATCTCATCCATGATCCGATTTCGTTCTGCAGCAAGTGTCTCTTTGATACAGGCATCATAATATCCATTCTCTGTCTCACGCTTTGCAGACGGAAAAGTGAAGAAACGTTTTGCTACAATCTCACATATAGATTCTATAATTCTGGAGTATTCACCGGATGGTGTATATTTACTGTGAAGCTCCTGCAGCTTCTTAACCTCTGCCATCATACCTCTGGTAGAATCTGCTACACCGGCTGTTGGTGCTCCGATAATATCAATCGCTGCATACGGACCGCATACCTTGATATATCTGGCAATTACAGCATCTAAGGAATTCCACAATTTATTCTTAATGGACTTGATCATGACCGGAAGCTCTTTATCCATATTATCAAGCTTCTCACCCATATGTTCTCTGAGTCCATCTGTATGCTTCTTGATCATCTTATAGGTTGGCTTCGTAAACTGTCCAAACTGGATTAATCCGTTCACACTGAGGTTGATCTCATCTCCCGGTTCTGCATGAAGAAAATCATCCAGCTCTTTTAACGCATCCTTGATATCCACTTCAATCTGCGGATTGTCAAATGGCGAAACAAACAAACGCTTATATGCTTTGTTAAACAGATCACTCTCACAGATATTCTCAATCTCACGGATCGGTATCTTGTAATCTGCTTCACTGACAACCTTATAATAACAATTTGCTGTCGCAATCTCAGAATCCGAATGTTCCATCTTCCAGTTTGTCACAGAATATTTCTCATTATCAAAGAATACATCCCGAAGCAGCTTTCTGTCATCGTTTACATCATTGTTACCGATATATTTGTTACATGCAAGTTTATATAGGAATCTTGCTGTGTCCATCAGAACTGTACCCTCCGGCAGGTATCCCTGGCTGTCCTTCTTACCGGATACCAGCATACAGGCATCGAACAGATTCTCCCGGATCACCAGCTTGTGGGTGGTGCTTTCAAATATATATGCATCATCCTTTTCTGAAAGCTTCATATAGTAATCGACTTCTTTTAACGCAGCACAGCCATTTGCCATCATCCGGAACATTAACTCCGGATCTTCCGTTACGCTCTTGTTGCCAAATATAACATCCGGCATCAACAGGCAGCCTCCGATTCGAAGATTCGCCCACTTCTTTGCTTTTCCATACGCCCGGATATTATATGTAAGATCAGATAAGATACCGCTTCCGGTTCCGCCGGAAAGACTGGATACAATGATCACATCCATCCAATTACCATTCGCCTTATCATGAATCTCTTCCAGTCTGTCAAATAACAGCATACGGATATCTTCATAAGCATTTGAAAACATGAGTCGTCCGATCTGACGATTGCCATGCGCACCGTCTTTTGTCACTGTAACATCCGGAAAGTCTGCATCCATCCAGTTTGCAAGATTCGGATGTACCGGATTTTTCTTGATTCCATCTGCAAGTATATTTTCAATATTCGGTCTGTAGATACTTAATACTTCAAGTGCATTAAAACCAACATGCTCTTTGCTGTCCTCAATTGTCTGTTCCATCTCAGGAATGTCTGAATCAATCATCAGAAAATGAATATTATCCTCCGGTATGATATCATCAACCATCATCCCCTTTAAGTTACAAACGGTTCTGCTTCCGACACCGCCAAGACCGATCACCAGCAGATTCCCATTAAACCGATCATCGTGACTGATTCTTCCAAATACGCGGATATCCCTCAGCTTGCTAAATTCTTCTTTTTGCGTATCAATAAGTATCATATACAATCTCCTTAATTATAACCATTCCCCCGGCACAGAAGCGGCTTCCGTCAATTCTGTGCAGTCTCGTTACAAATATACTAACATACATATTTATGCTAACACTATTTTATGTGATTTTCAACAAAAAACTACATATTTTTTAGAGGTTTTGCATTCTTTTTTCTATGCAATCTTAATATTCTACGCATAGCTCTTATTCTTTATGCATAAATTTTTGCGACAAAAAAGTCCATCAGACTTGCTCATTCAAAAAACAAGTCTGATGGACTTTTTCTGTCTATAAATTTCTCTAATAAAATATTATACAAAATACTTAATACCATCTTCTCATAGTAATTTTCATTACTATAAGTAAAATGTAGGCAAATTATATATTATTCATTGGTTAAATATACGACAACACCCTTGTTTGCCGGGAGGTCTACGATCAGCTTCCCATCGCGGATCTCAAGGCTTTCTCCGCCTGTACAGTCACCGCCTGCGGCTACAGAGTTTCTCTCCTGCTTATGCATAGTCTGTTCGAATTCGCCGATCACACGATGCATGTTGTTCATGGTATCATTCAGATTTCCAAACAGATTCCATACTGCCTGTCCGAAGTCTGCGCCTGTTTCCAGTGCTTCTAATGCCTTACGGATATCTTCTGCCTTATAGCGGATCTCACCGGAGGCTCCGACCAACTGACCGGCTTTATCAAGCAGCTCATTTCGTGCATTTTCCCATGCCTTTGCTGTTGCATCATCTGTACAGGTATCCTCCTGTACTTCTGTTGTCTGATCGATCGTCAGGAGGTTGACTGCTTTATTTGCACCAATCGGCAGATTGATCTCCATGTGTGCACCGTTATCTGCATTATTCAATGCTGTTACAACTGCACGTCCATCCAGACATCTTGCAAATGCAAACTGTCCGGTCGTCAGATACAATTCCCGGTAGTCTCCATAGGTCAGTTCCGGAAATCTCTGTTTCAGATGCCCAAGTGTTGTATACAATGCAGGGAGCTCATCTTTTTCATTAAAATCAGCCAGATTCAGATCCGGACGCAGATTCCAGTCTGAACCATTCTCCTTATTGCCCGGTATACCGAATTCAGAACCGTAATAGATTGACGGAATTCCCGGTACGGTATATACGAGGATCGCTACATTGTACATATGCGCCTTGTTATTTAATTTACTGTAGATTCTTGCTACATCGTGGTTATCACAGAAGGTATATAACTTCTTATCACCTACAATGCCATTTAAACGCTTGATCGTATGTGCAATCTCAAAATAATTATGGTCGTTATGTCCGGAATACAAGCCCTTATGCAGTTCATAATTTGTTACGGAATGGAGCATATCGTTATTTGCCCATCTCGAATAATCTCCATGAATAACCTCGCCCATCAGCCAGAAATCCGGCTTTAATCCATTGCAGAAGGAACGTAATTCTTTCATAAAGCCAAAATCAAGTACGTCCGCAGCATCCAGACGGATTCCATCAATATCAAATTCATCGACCCAGAACTTTACGGTTTCAAGATGATAATTCTTCACTTCCGGATTCCAGAGGTTTAATTTCGCAAGCAGATTATATCCGCCCCAGTTATCATAGGAAAATCCATCGTTATATTCGTTGTTACCCCAGAAATTCACATTGCAGTACCAATCCTTGTATCTGGAATTCTCCCGGTTCTGCTTTATATCCTGAAATGCAAAGAAATCTCTGCCTGTATGATTAAATACACCATCTACGATGACCTTTACATCATTTGCATGACAGTTCTTTACGAACTGCTTGAAGTCATCATTTGTTCCAAGTCGTCTGTCTACCAGCCGATAATCGGTTGTATCATATCCATGAGAACCGGATTCAAATAACGGTCCTATATAAATCGCATTGCATCCGATCCGCTTCGCATGCTCCGCCCATTCATTTAACTTGTCAAAATGTGCTCCTGTCTCTCCATTGTTATCATGTGGACATCCACACAATCCAAGTGGGTAAATATGATAAAATACTGCGCTGTCATACCATGCCATAGTCTTTATCTCCTTTTATCATTTTTGTATACATATTGCAAAAAGCCATACATATCACTCATGTAAAATTATACCACAAACCTGTCGTATACGCGAAACTTTTATGCAAATTCCGATTTCCTATATATTCCATATAAATTTATCTTCCTGCATTTCATTTTTTTCCGACACATAATCATAAAAACTCTGTACACAGGGAGGCTTATAAGCAGTCGCGTCACAGACCATATAATACATCCGGTCTGCCCGGGGCTTTCTTAGCTTCAGGATTTTTACCGTAAGCCGTTCTAAGAGCTTCATATAAGGAACAACAGCAATTCCAAAGTTATGCGCTACAAGGCCGGCAATTACTTCATCTTCTTCTGTCTCATAAGCAATCTGCGGTGTCTCACCTATCAAGCTATATAATTCGTTTATCACATCCCGCATACCGGAACCTTCCGCAAAATAAATCTGCGGATATTTTAATGTATCCGCAAGATCTACATTTTTCTCTTCTGCGAGCGGGTGCCCCTCCGGGGTAATTACGACAAGATCCTGTCTGCCAACCGGAAGAACAGACAGACCACTTTCATCCACCGGTCTGGAACAGAATATAATATCGTACTGTTTCTCTTTCAGTCCATTTACTAACTCATGTGTTGTTCCTGTATGAAATGAAAACTGAACCATTTCATCCTGTAACCTTTTCCTATAATCATCAGCCAATCCCGGAACAAAGTCCATACCAAGCGGTCGAACAAACCCTAATCTTATGACACCTTCTCCATGTGCTGCCTTCTGCATCAGACGAATGCCCTGATCGAGCGTCCGGATCGTATTCTCCGCATAGACCAGAAATTCTTCTCCATACCTCGTAAGTACAGTGTTACGTCCTGTCTTTTCAAATAATAATACCCCAAGTTCTTCTTCTAACTGGTGAATCGCATGGCTTAAACTCGGCTGTGTGATGTTCAGATTCTTTGCTGCCTTCGTGTACTGCTGTTCCTTTGCCAGTTCCACGAAATATCGTATATAAAATAAATTCATCCGTTTACCTCTTTCTATCTGACTTTTGATGTTCGATTCATTTTCTGTTTTCATCCAAAAAATTTATATTTGAATCCATTATTTATATTATACTCATAGATTTTATATAGACAATATCTATAGAATTATAAAAACTATTCATTTGTTATCATTTGCATGGAGTGTTACAATACGAAACCGTGAAAGGCATATAAAAATGAAGCAAATCCGCTTACATATAATACCGAAATAATCCATTATACATATCGATATGATAAAAACAAATGAAAGGATGCAGCTTTAAAATGAATATATATATACAAAACCATATCATCCAAGAAACAGATGCTCATATGACTCGGCATATCGTGTATGGTGAAATAGCTTTGATCGTTGCCGTATGTATAAACAGCTTCGCAGTCGTTCTGATGTTATATTCCGGTGCAGGGATTTCTGCGATTTCCAGTGTCCCTTACGCCTTTTCCGAGGTGCTCCCAAAGCTCAGCTTAGGTACTTGGACCTACATCTTTCAGGGACTTCTGGTTCTCACCCTAATGATTTTACGGAAGAAATTTGTCCCTCAATATCTGTGCAGTTTTATCGTTGGTTTTTTCTTCGGGAAACTGCTTGATGTCCATGAAATGTGGATCAACATTCTTCCAACCGCTATCGGATACCGGATTCTTTATTTTATAATTAGTTATGTGCTGATCTGTATCGGTATCGCACTTTCCAACCGTTGCGGTCTGCCAATCGTTCCTACCGACCTTTTTCCACGCGAGCTGTCGCAGATCATAAAGAAGAAATATTCAATCGTTAAGATTTCTTTTGACGTCATCTGTCTGCTTACAACTGCCTGTATGACAGGCTTCTTTCTCGGTCATATCAAAGGTCTTGGAATCGGAACTATATTGGCAGCTTTTACAATGGGAAAAGGTATTGCTATCGCCGGACAGATCATTGATAAATATATGATCTTTGTCACCTATCTGTCCAGAAAGAAATAGATTTTTATATAAATATTTTGAACAAAAATAAAATTCCATGAATGGGATAACAGGGAGCCGGAAAGCTCCTGTGTTACCCCACCATGGAATTTTTTTAACTTAAATTTGCAGTTTTATTTTACTGTGACCTTCACCCGTTTATTTACTCCATTTAATGCAGTAACATAGATATAACAGGTTCCTTTTTTCTTTGCACGGATCGTACCCTTTGCCGTTACAACAGCAACCGCTTTATTGGTACTGCTGTAGCGAAGCTTAGCACCATGCCCTTTGGATAACAGTTTCTTCTTGTTATCCTGTAAGATAAGCTTAGTTGTTATCTTTGCTGTTTTACCTTTCTTTAAGGTATACTCTGTCTTCTTGCACTGAATCTTCTTTACATTTGTATATGTCTTGTTCTTCGGCCCTGCGATATGGAGGGTCAATCCTGTAGCAATATACTGCTTCTTCCCATTTACAATACGATATGCCTTGACACGGACTCTGTATGACTGCTTCCGGTTCAGACTCTTGCCTTTATACTTACTCAGTACTGTTGCGTTCTTCTTTGCACCTGAAATCGTCTTAACAACAGTCAGCTTCTTTCTGTTACATGGAGCTGCATAGACATCATATCCCTGTGCCCCCTTAACAGCTTTCCAGGTCAGTTGGATTCCCTTCTGTGTCCATGCAACCTTCTGTTTGCTGGAAAGTATCTGTGAATTCTTCTCAATCTGCTTCTTAGTCAGTTCCTCTACAACCGGTTTTTCCGGTTCTAACGGAGGCTCCGGCGTCTTAACAACCGTTACCATGATCTTAATCGGTACATTCTGTAACAGCTTCTCATCAACGGTACATACCAGTTTGCTCAGATCTGTATTGTTCGTACGGACATCTGCTGTGATATCTGTACCATTCATACTCCATGCATTGATCTCGTAGCCAGCGATCACCGATGCTGTCATTGTAACCGTGCTGTCCCGGTATACTTCAAGACTGCCAGATCCAGCGGATACATCCTGCATAAGATCATTCTGTTTTTTGCGATCCACATGAACAGCTATTGTTCCTGCCTTTGCTCCATCTGCCGATACCAGCTCATACTGAAGTTCTACCTTTGGAATCTCCTTATAAGTAACTGCAACCTCTACATTTTTCTCAAAGCCTGTATCTGGTGCCTGAATCTTGATCTGCTTATTGTCTGTATTTTCTATATCAGAAACCGTCATATCACTGTAAGCTGCACCATCCATCATTACTGTGATCTGATCCACTTCATATCCGGTCTTCGGTGCTGCTGTCATAACGATATCCTCTGTGTGGTATCTGTCAATATAACCACCGGATACAACATCACACTCCAGTGTTCCGTTATTATCACTGTTATATGTGACAGTTGGACGATCAAGCAGAACGAGTACAACACGCATGGATTTGTTTACACTGTTAAATGAACTTTCCTTCGCATCCTTTCCGGTTGCGATCGTCTGTTCTTCTGAACCGATAAACAGCTTCCACTCTGCGATCTGATACTGCTCCGGTACATCTGCTTTCATAACAACCGGCAGATTCTTTACGATCTTTGTATCATTGCTGATCTGCACAGAATCACTCCATGCCGTAACAACATCATCTACCTGCTGTCCCTGTTCATTTACCGCTTCAAAATGAAGTGTTTCCATCTGGAACATATTGACAACCAACTTGATCTTCATGTTCTTCTGGACGTTGGATACTACATACTGATCTCCTCCGGTTGCTGCAACTGTATAATGTATATCATCTGTATAGATTCTCCATTCTGATACAGTAACGGATTCCGGAAGATCTGCCGTAAGTGTCACCGTTGATCCCTTTGCTGCCTTGCCATCCTGAACCTGTTCTGAGACATTGATCTTACAGCCTGCAACCGATGTATCCGGATCTTCTGCGATCACTTCTGTCTCAAATGAATATGTCTCTACCGGTTCAAATTCAACGGCCACAACAGTATCTGTCTCCACATTATCGAGTGTGATCTCTGTTCCGGCAAAGATACTTCCGTCAGTATTTTTCTGGATCTTTGCTGAACCACCATGAGAAACCGTCCACTGTTTTACGACATAATTCTCATCTGGAACCGCCTGAAGCAGGATACTCTTTCCCGTAAGGACGGTCTCACCTGTATCGATCTTGCTTCCATAGCTTCCGGCCTTTACATAATATGCCTGAAGACTTCCGTTTTCCGGCTGATCGTAATTCAACTGGTAGGTCTTTGCTGCAAAGGATACACTGACATGAACACTGCTGCTCAATGCTGAAACGATCAATGTATCTCCATTTACCACATAATCAGTTCCGAGAACCAGATCATTTCCATCGCTTCCTGTTACCTTCCATGCTTTGATCTTATAATTATCCTTTGGAATTGCTTTAAAGGATACCTTGCTCTGATCTGCTAATCCGGCTCCGGATGCAAATGGCTCTTTGGAGTCTCCACAATATCCTTTTATCGTTCCCTTGCCATCAGACTCATATCGGACTGTATACTGGTTCGATACGATCTGATATTTTCCTCTGTTCAGAGTGACATTATATTTTTTCAGGAATTCTTTTACCAAATCTGTATACTCACTGTCTTCTTCAGTTCCAACTGTAAGCCATGCGATTCCGGTCTGGTAAACACCTGCTGTCGAATTTTCATCTAACTTCGGCTCAGCTTCTATTGTCATCAAATCCGACAGTTTATATTTAGCTGCATCTGAATCCAGGATACCGGATTCTGTGTCATCACCCGCATATTTTACAACAACATCTGACAGGCTTAATACTTTATCTGTCGTGTCATCCTCTGATATACCATCCTTTGATGGAGCAGTAATAACGATCGGCCGTTTGCTTACGGTAAGCATCTTCATCGCATATGATTTGGTCTGACTGGTACCGTTCTGTCTGGTTATCGTCGCAACAAATGTATGCTGTCCCGGCCATTTTGGAGTAAATGTATTGCTGGCTATATTTTCCGTTACAACCTTATCATCTCCATCCACATAGGATACCTGATAAGATACAGAAGCATCTGCTGCAAGCGGTTCTGTCGTTATATTGCCGGATGTATCGTTTTCCCGTTTTCCCTGTCTGACTTCTAACTTAATGGTATTGCCATATTCCGCATTGTTTCCGGAAAGAACGTATACCATATTATCCGTACGATCTACTACATAATAAACAGTCTGTGTATCAGTAGGATATAATGATGTATTTCCTCCATAAGATACAGCTACCGTATAATCTCCGGCTTCTTCCGGATTCCATACAACAGAAGCATTACCATTCTTATCTACAACGGTTGATATATCACGAATAGAACCGGTCCGGTTATTGAAGAAGTTTACATTTACAATTCCTGTTTTATCGATATTGACAGAAGATGTAACTGCCTCTGCAACATGGATCTGAACCGTTGTCTGATCTCCCTTTATGATATCTTCAACCTGTGTATCATATGTTTCATTTACGGTAACAACCTCCCCAGGGGTAACACCATACTGCTTAGATGCTCCACTTCCCATAAGAGAAAAGGCATCATCCGTAGCGATCTTTAATTCATTAAATGTTGTAATGATCTGCTCCTGCTGGTTCTCATCTGTTACCGTCTGCTCAGTCTTGTAATAATAGGTCTCATCCGCAGTCCGATCTGCTTCGGCAGATTTTGCATACATGATATAAGCATTATTTCCTTCGTATGCCTCCGGCCAGTACAGATACCAGGTTGTTCCATCAACCTCGATATACTGCTGATTTGTAGTGCCAGCAGATTCTTCTTTATATCCGGCATAAGCAGGCACATAGGACTGAACAGTACCGGCATACGCTTTTGCTGTAATTGCTCCATCTGTACCCTGTTCCAACTGATACCACTGTGTAACTGCTTCTGACATAGCATCTGTGCTGTACAACAGTATCTCACCATCGGCTGTTACTGCTGTATATGCATAATAAGTCTTGCCCGCTGCCGTCTCTGTCACCTGTTCTGTCACAGGCTTTATTGTATCTGCATCAACTCCATTCCAGAGAGCGGCTGCATCACCGGTTGTTCCACTCTGGAATACATTTGGTATTACTTCATTTAATTTCACCTTTACAGTTGCTGTTCCTGCTGTCTCATTATATTCTTCCAGTACATACCATTCATTTGTCTGGCTGTCAAAATAGATAAATTCCGGTATTACTGCATCCGGATATACAGCGGATACCACTGCACCATTCTTATACTGGACAAATGTCTCCTTCTGTGTTCCGATCGTAACCGCTACAGTCTTCGATACCGTACGTTCATTCGTAACCGTCCGTGTCTGTGTATACTGTCCAAACGCTGTATTGGTTCCCTTATTCGCACTGTCGGACTGTGTATTGCTAATCGTTGCTGTCATCATACTGTCAGCCCTTCCAACATGCAGGATACCCGGAGCTCCATATGCATATAACCGCACACCCTTTATCAGCTCAGAAAGAACGCATCGATAAGAATTGCCATCCATATCCTCTGTGATACCATTTAACTTCAATGTACTTCCATTTATACCGGAAGCTTCTTTGTCAGTCAGGTTTACCCAGTTGACCGAACCTGCTTTTCGAACCTGCCATGCATAGGACAGACCGCCTTTTGCATTTGCAGACGGAAGTGCATCGATCACAAAGCTCGCATTACCGCCGACAACAACTCTCTGTACACTTGTCATGCTTAAGATATCCGGTTTCTCACTGTCAGCCAGTGTATGAACGGATACCTCCGGTGTGTATTCGGAGTATACAGTCTCGCCTCCGCTGTTTGTTCCAACTGAACGAAGTGCAAATTCATATTCCGTCGATGGTTTCAGTCCATCATAGGTGTAAGAAGAACTGTCACCGCTGATCGTATCTAACAGGCTGTATTTATTGGTTGTAATACCATCATTAAATACCTGATAGATCTCATATTTCTCTGCCTTCTTATAACCACTTTCCCATGCAAGCGTTACATAATCCGCGGTCACTGTATCCACACTGATATCTTCCGGTGGAGATGGCGGCTGTTCGACATTCTTTACAACAAAGCCAAGGATCGGAACATTGTTGTCGCCAAGTTTTGCCTGCCAGATACCAAATTTTGTACTGAAGCTGTACTGGGAATCCGTCGCTGGCGGGTAAGCTACCACGCCTTCCTTTGATACTGATGAATAATCAAATGTTGTCTTACCGGAGCCCCAGCCACCGCCAAGTTTGACACCACCGCCATAATTCATCTTCGCCACTTTGGCATCTATCTCACCTTCTACACCAAGTGTCAGTTCGAAGCTGTTCGTCTGGGTCATTGTTTTACTGCTCTGTGTATTGTTCGTAATATTCATAGCTACCGTTGTCTGGTCATTGACCTTATTATTGATCTCTACCCAGTTCGGATAGCCAACAAACCCCTTCATTCCAAGTGAACTGGTCGCATAGGTATCCGGACATCCCGGCGTACTGGACAGAATATCCTTCGTAATTACCTTATTCTGCAGAGTTTCATCACTTTCTGCAAATCGGTTAAAGGTATCTACATCCATGGTCGAATAGACCGGCTGCTGCTGCACTCCGACCTCCATGGTATACGATGCACTTCCATTCGCCGGTGTGATGACATATTCATACAATATAACCGGCGTTCGATAAAGTACTACCTGATTCTTCGTACCATCATTTTCAAAACTAATCGAATACTCATGGGAAAGCTCATCCTCATACGACCACTCCCAGTCATGGGTATAGGACGTCTCCGTATGGAACTGCAATGCTGAAGAACCGATGGAAAATGATGCATATGCTCCGATGGATGCCATTTTCGTCTTACTGGTTACCGTTCCTTGTCCGGATAGCTTACCATATAAGGTTTCTCCGATATTGCCATTATAATAATTATCCTGAAGCTCTCCAAAATATGGAGCAGCCTGTAATATAGCCAGAATATCTACATTACTGTATGTATATTTCTTGCTCTTAAAGGTAAATACATCTGTATCTTTATCCGCATCAACTGCTGCAATCGCCAGGCAAGGGAAATCACTCATACCGACATGCCGCACCAGCTCATTTGAACTTGAATCAAAGTAACTGCCCGGTGTACAGATACCGGTCGATGAATCCTTGTTCTGTTCCTTACCGGACATGTTCACCCGGTAAAAGTACCGGTTAAAGCTCTGTTGCTTATATCCGGTCGTATATAAAACCTGCTCAATTCCCAGATCATTTTCATCAAAGTTTCCTGCCACACATCCGTCTACCCAGGTATCGGATATGATATAACCGCCGATTCCTTTATCACTGCTCTGGCATACCTTTGCTGTATAGTCCTTTTTCCATGATTCATTTTCAAACTTCCAGAAAACACCATCTAAGAAAACCTGCTCCGCATCATTTCTTCCGTTTACTGCCGCACAGGTCAATGCAGGAAGCGGATGCACATTATCATCTTTATCAAAGCCTGCATTTACAAAATTACACATATCCATTACGTTTCCGCCGGATGGAATTAATGTCTCCACCTCTTCATTTGGATCGTATTTCAATGTTACCAGCATATACTTTTTATTTGAACCGGATTTATCTCCATCCGGGCCATCATTATCACTGTATACACCGGCAACTACAACTTCCGGGAAGCCATCAAAATCAATATCACCTGCTGCTACAGATGCGTAACGCATATATACACTGCATGTATCCTTATCCATTACATACTTATTCATCTGCTGTGGTTTCTTGTTCTCTACCTTATAACAGGCAAATACAGAGCTTCTCTGCTGCAGCTTCTTTCCATCACTGTCATCGTGGATATTCGAATAGGAACCAACCAGAAGGATCTCATCTTTACCATCCCGATTGATATCCGAAGTTTCTATCGACATGTTGATTGTTGCTCTTGCTGTCTTACCATTATTGGTAAATTTACCTGCCATATCCGCTCCGGTATTTCCCATAAAACTACGAACCGGAATATTATCACTGATCGGCGATAAGGTGATTCCGTCCAGGATCATAATATACGGATCTCCACGTTTTGGAACATAGACTGCGATATCTTCATCTCCATCACCATCAAAATCTCCTGCCTTTAATGTAAAATAATTCTTATAGGCACTGTATTTTTCCAACTGATTATCCCGAAGCCAGTCATTATCATCACCCGATCCAAGGCTGAAGGTCTTTCTTAATTCCTGACCTTTACCGGATGCACTGTATCTTGCTACAACAAGCTGCGGATCTTTTCCCAGTGATGCGCCAACAAGTGCAACCATATTATCACGGCCGGTTCCATACGGATCATAACCGTCTACATTTACATACTTGACATCAGCTGCGCCGGATGCTGTACGGCTCTGCATAAATCCATTGTTGTTCCGTTTCGAATCTGGTCCAACATAATAGCCCTTGATATCCGAGCTTTTCGTATAGTTATACGTCTCAGCATTTCGGTTCTTTCCACTGGATCGATACCATAAAAATGCTTCCATCTTTTCATTAAATGCAGAATAGCCGGAACCATATGGATTTTCACCGTCATTTGCATTAAATGAACTTGGTGTCGTCAGATTAAATCCATATTTATCCTTTCCACTGTTATCTGCATTTGAAATATCTGCCTGCGTGACCGCCTGCCCCGGCGGCTCATCCGCAAGAACTCTGACCGGATTTCCAACCCCAGGAAACATACCGATCACCATCGAAATCGAAAGCATTGCTGCCATCCATTTCTTTCCCCATTTTCTGTTCATGTTCTCATCATCCCTTTCTTACATAAACGTTATTCTTGTTTCTGAATGCTGTCTCTGCATCCAAACCTCCAGTTACATAATAATTATATCAAAATATTTTCTAAAAAGAAAGAAAAATAGATGCATTTTATAAATATATTCATCTTGCAAACACAATATGTGTATTTATTCTGACAATTTGCGTTAGTTTATTAGAAGCGACTACAATTTAAAACGCATAATGTTACGCAAATATTGTCGGATCAAATCATAAATTATACCCCTCTTGCTTCAAAAAAAGACATTTTCATATGATATCCTTATAAAAATATATTCCAAATTTCGGACATATCTTAAACTGTAACATCATACGAAAATGTCTTATTATGTGCTCCAACTATTCTTTTTTTATTCATTAAACTGCTGTTCTATTATGAATGAATGCTATTCTATTTCCATTTTACTTGGTAAATAAATGCTGCCTTCTGATCACATCTTACTTTGTAAGTAAATACTGTGCCTGATTACATCTTATTTTGTAAACAATGCTTCTATAAATACATCTGCGATCAACTGCTGTCCAACTGCTGTTGGATGATCATCTGGATCTATATAATTTTCTGCATTCTGATTATTCAGCACAATATCATTTGATGAAGCAAAGGCTTCATAGCAATCTGCCAGTACAATATTCTTTTCTTTACATACTGTACGAATAATTGTATTTGCCTGACTGATCTTTTCTTCTGCATACTGGCCGATATTGACCGTTATCCCTCCTGCCGATATTTCATAATCCATATTACGATATGGATTATATAATGTCATAATTGCAATCCGGCAATCCGGTGAATCCTTACGAATCAGATCTATACTATCTGAAAGATTATTATAAAACCGATTCAGATTATCTTCCGCAGACCGGTCTGCCTCCTCAAAGTCCCGGATAAATGTCTTTTTGTTAATTTTTCCCCAAAGCAGAGAATCATCTCCTGCACCAGAATATCCATAAAAATAATCTTCGTATTGCATAACAAAGAATTCAAACGGAAGAAGTGCATCATTCGTACCAATGCAAAATGTTACATAATCAGCATGGTCTAACAGATCTATCTTGCCTTTCTTGATATTTTGCCACATGTCTCCACTGAGCTGACCATTTACTCCTTGATTACATTCGACAACCTGCATCCCCTGTTGTTTCATATAAGCAGCAATCCTTGCAGAAAATCGTTCATTCTCAGCGTGTTCTAATGAATATCCATATGTAATTGAATCTCCCAATGCTACATATATAACAGAATCATCCGATACCTGCTCATCTAACTGCAACAATTTTGCATTATTCTTTGTCCGACCATGCAATCCCCAGACGATTGCAATAACACATGCCCCGGCTACTGTGATCAGTCCGGCAACCTTCCATTTCTTCATATCGATCACCTCTGTTTTATATAATAACTTGAAATCTTTCATTTTATCCTAATCCGGTATAATCTCTATATATACCTGATCGTATTTGTATTTCAGTTCTTGCTTAATCTCATCCCGGACACGATGCAGAATGCTGATATGTATAACGTCTGTTTTATTTCCAATATATACTTCAACCCAAAGCTTCCGTCCGGTCTGGATAACATCTAAGAATGTAACCTCATAGGGATAATCATTCATATGTTTATCCACGATTCCACGTATCTGATTTAAGACATCTTCCTCCGGCGCAAATAAAATCAGATTTTTAATGCTCTGGAAAATCTCCTTTACAGGTTCTTTTATAAGGAGCAGTGCCATAATTACAGCTACTGCAGGATCAATATACGGCGTCAGAAACCGAAATCTCGTTGTAAACAATATCATCTGAACTGCAAATGCTACGGCTACTCCCATACTGCTTATAACATCAAGCTTCCACATATAAAGCTCAGCTTTGATCGTCGTAGACTCATACTTTTTACTGTAATGACCAAGCAACAGATACATGCCTGCACAGCCAAGACATACAAGCAATTCAAATATAGCAATACTGCCGGCATCAACTTCATGTCCACCATGTAATAACAGCTTTATATTTTCAACCATTAGATTGCAGGTAAGTGCTAATAATACACTGTACTTTACCAGTAAAAACAACGATTCTACCTGTGCATATCCATATGGATGCTTCTCTGTCACCGGTTTATAAAGCAGGGGCACAAGCACCAGAAACGGTCCGATCATCACTAAATCCGCTGCATCAAACAAACAATCAGTCCACAAAGAATGGGAATGGGTAAACCATGCCATCACACCTTCCGCTACTATAAACAATACACTTCCAAAAAATGATAGTTGTAATATTCTCTTTTCAATCGTCAGTTTCTCTTTCTTTTCCCTACGTTCTTTCTTTACACTGTTCACTTTTTTCGCACTATTATCTGTCTTCATCTGTTTTCTCTTTCTTGTTTTCATCTTTTTCTATTCTTTAATCTCACAACTACCACTATAACACAAAAATCCCGCCCGGCATACACCAAATGGGATTCTTTGTATTGTTCACAATTATGTGCAAACATATAATTTTAATTATTAACTGACAAAAAGCCCCTGTTACTGCAATATAACAGTAACAGAGACTTTTTATTATTGACTATTATAATTCACGTTTTCGTGCAGTCTATTATTTGTTAGCGATTGCAGCCTGAGCAGCAGCAAGTCTAGCGATAGGTACACGGAATGGTGAACATGATACATAATCAAGACCGATCTTGTGGCAGAATTCAACGGATGAAGGATCTCCACCGTGCTCACCACAGATACCGATATGAAGCTTTGGATTAACCGGCTTGCCAAGTTTAACAGCCATATCCATGAGCTTACCAACACCAGTCTGATCAAGCTTAGCAAATGGATCATTCTCGAAGATCTTAGCATCATAGTAAGCATTTAAGAACTTACCGGCATCATCTCTTGAGAAACCAAATGTCATCTGTGTAAGGTCGTTAGTACCGAAGCAGAAGAAGTCAGCTTCCTTAGCGATCTCATCAGCTGTAAGAGCTGCTCTAGGGATCTCGATCATTGTACCAACTTCGTACTTAAGCTCAACACCAGCAGCAGCGATCTCAGCATCAGCTGTCTCAACTACTACCTTCTTAACATACTTAAGCTCTTTAACTTCACATACAAGTGGGATCATGATTTCTGGCTCAACATTCCAATCTGGATGCTCTTTCTGAACTTCGATAGCTGCACGGATAACAGCCTTTGTCTGCATCTTAGCGATTTCTGGATATGTTACAGCAAGACGACATCCTCTGTGACCCATCATAGGGTTGAACTCATGAAGTGAGTTGCAAAGTGCCTTGATCTCTTCTACTGACTTATTCTTAGCCTTTGCAAGCTTCTCAATATCTGCTTCCTCTGTAGGAACGAACTCATGAAGAGGTGGATCCAGGAATCTGATAGTAACCGGGTTACCTTCAAGTGCTTCGTAAAGAGCCTTGAAATCTCCCTGCTGATATGGAAGGATCTTATTAAGAGCTTCTTCTCTTTCTTCTACTGTATCTGAGCAGATCATCTCACGGAATGCTGCGATTCTTTCTGGATCAAAGAACATATGCTCTGTACGGCAAAGACCGATACCTTCTGCACCAAGCTCACGAGCCTTCTTAGCATCTGCTGGTGTATCAGCATTTGTTCTAACCTTAAGTGTTCTGTACTTATCAGCCCATGCCATAACACGACCGAATGTACCTGCGATTGAAGCATCAACTGTCTTAATAACTCCATCGTAAATGTTACCTGTTGTACCATCGATTGAGATGAAATCTCCCTCATGGAACTCTTTGCCTGCAAGTGTGAACTTCTTGTTCTCTTCATCCATGATGATATCGCCACAACCTGATACACAACAAGTACCCATACCACGAGCAACTACAGCAGCATGTGATGTCATACCACCACGAACTGTTAAGATACCCTGTGCTGACTTCATACCTGTGATATCTTCTGGTGATGTCTCAAGACGTACAAGAACAACCTTCTCGCCCTTAGCTGCCCATGTTTCTGCATCGTCAGCTGTAAATACGATCTTACCACAAGCAGCACCCGGTGAAGCACCAAGTCCCTTGCCCATTGGTGTAGCTGCCTTAAGAGCTGCTGCATCAAACTGTGGGTGAAGAAGTGTATCAAGGTTACGAGGATCGATCATTGCAACTGCTTCTTCCTCTGTCTTATGTCCTTCATCAACAAGGTCACAAGCGATCTGAAGAGCTGCCTGAGCTGTTCTCTTACCATTTCTACACTGAAGCATGTAAAGCTTCTTGTTCTCAACTGTGAACTCCATATCCTGCATATCATGGTAGTGATTCTCAAGAGTCTCACATACCTTAAGGAATTCTGCATATGCTTCTGGGAATTCCTGCTCCATCTGAGCGATTGGCATTGGTGTACGAACACCGGCAACTACGTCTTCGCCCTGTGCATTGATAAGGAACTCACCCATAAGCTTCTTCTCACCTGTTGCAGGGTCACGAGTAAATGCAACACCTGTACCAGATTCATTATTTAAGTTACCGAATACCATAGGCATTACGTTAACTGCTGTACCCCATGAATAAGGGATATCGTTATCTCTTCTGTATACGTTTGCACGTGGGTTGTCCCATGAACGGAATACAGCTTCGATAGCTAACTTTAACTGCTCAACTGGGTCTGAAGGGAAATCTGTTCCTAACTGGTTCTTGTATTCAGCCTTGAACTGCTCTGCAAGAGTCTTAAGATCTGCTGCTGTAAGTTCTACGTCGAACTTAACACCCTTCTCTTCTTTCATCTTATCGATGAGCTGCTCAAAGTACTTCTTACCAACTTCCATAACAACGTCTGAGAACATCTGAATGAAACGTCTGTAAGAATCATATACGAAACGCTCGAATGCTGGATCTGGGTTGTGTGCGATCATTGCAGCAACAACTTCGTCATTTAAACCAAGGTTAAGGATTGTATCCATCATACCCGGCATAGATGCTCTAGCACCTGAACGAACTGATACTAATAATGGATTCTCAAGATCTCCGAACTTCTTGCCGTTGATCTCCTCCATCTTCTTAACACCTTCCATAGCCTGTGCCATGATCTCGTCGTTGATCTTACGACCATCTTCATAGTACTGAGTACAAGCCTCTGTTGTGATTGTGAAACCCTGTGGAACTGGAAGACCAATTGTTGTCATCTCTGCAAGGTTTGCACCCTTACCACCGAGAAGATTACGCATGGTCATGTCGCCTTCGCTAAACATATAAACCCACTTGTTTGCCATTTGTTTATTACCTCCTACGTATCTAATTAAATATATGCTGAAAAAAGCCTGCTTTAGGGCAGAATTTTCCCACCACTCTGACGTGATTATATCATATGACCTAATAATATTAAACCACTTTTTTCAATTTTTTTCTCTTTTTAACCGCATATTCCGGAATCTTTTTCAAAAAGAAAGAGACATCCGCCGGATAATGTTCTTTTCCGACAAATGTCCCTTTTATTTTTCAGATTCGATCAACCGGGCACTCTAATCCGAGATATTGATTCATTTCATCTGATTAATATTCGAATTTCTTCTCAAAATATGCCTTCAGATCTTCAATCTTTACTCTTTCCTGCTCCATGGTATCTCTGTCACGGACTGTTACAGCACCATCTTCTTCTGAATCAAAATCATAAGTTACACAGAACGGAGTTCCGATCTCATCCTGTCTTCTGTAACGCTTACCGATATTTCCTCTGTCGTCGTATTCACAGTTGTAGTATTTGCATAATTCAGCATATACCTTTTCTGCTCCCTCGCCGAGTTTCTTGCTCAGTGGAAGGACCCCGATCTTAACAGGTGCAAGTGCAGGATGGAAATGTAATACAGTTCTTACATCCGGCTTCTCCTCTGTTCCGATATTTTCTTCATCATATGCAGCACAAAGGAATGCAAGTGTTACACGATCAGCACCAAGTGATGGTTCGATAACATATGGAATGTATTTCTCTTTTTTCTCATCATCAAAGTAATCCATTGGTTCGCCGGATACAGTCTGATGCTGAGTCAGATCATAATCCGTTCTGTCTGCGATACCCCAAAGCTCGCCCCATCCAAATGGGAATAAGAACTCTATATCTGTTGTTCCCTTGCTGTAGAAGCAAAGCTCTTCCGGTGAATGATCACGGGCACGCATCTCTTCATCCTTGATACCAAGGTCTTTTAGCCAGTTGATACAGAAGCTTCTCCAGTAATCAAACCATTCAAGGTCTGTTCCCGGTTCACAGAAGAATTCCAGCTCCATCTGCTCAAACTCTCTGGTACGGAACGTAAAGTTACCCGGTGTGATCTCGTTACGGAATGACTTACCGATCTGTCCGATACCAAACGGGATCTTCTTTCTGGATGTTCTCTGTACATTCTTGAAGTTTACAAAGATACCCTGTGCTGTCTCAGGTCTTAAATATACTGTGTTCTTTGCATCCTCTGTTACACCCTGGAATGTCTTGAACATCAGGTTAAACTGTCTGATACCTGTAAAATTATGTTTTCCACATGAAGGACAACAGATATTCTTTTCTTCGATAAAGCTCTCCATTTCTTCATTTGACCAGCCATCAACGGAACCTTCGATCTCCATGTTATTCTCTGCCATGTAGTCTTCGATCAGTTTGTCTGCACGGAATCTTTCATGGCACTCTTTACAGTCCATCAAAGGATCTGCAAAACCGCCAAGATGTCCGGATGCTACCCATGTCTGTGGGTTCATCAGGATCGCACAGTCAACACCTACATTATATGGATTCTCCTGTATGAACTTTTTCCACCAAGCCTTTTTTACATTGTTCTTTAACTCAACACCAAGGTTACCGTAATCCCATGTATTTGCAAGTCCACCATAAATCTCTGAACCCGGATATACAAAACCTCTGTTCTTTGCTAAAGCAACGATCTTGTCTAATGTCTTTTCCATAATGTCCTCCATTTATATTTCATCTTTATATTTGTACGTTATTGTACCTTCTCTCCCTGTTTTTTTCAAGACAGGGATTCAATTATTTCTACAGAATTGAATTTCCGGTCTACATATACCGCCAGAAATTCCTTTGTGATCATCATAAGCTCTTCCAGCACGCTGTCTGAAACCGTGAAATTATACAGATTTCCAAGCGTTGCTCCATTAATATACTGAAGCACATATCTGGCGTCCTCTGATATATGGATACTTTTCTTAGCCTTGCTCCGGCAGTTCTCACACAGGATTCCACCGGATAAGGGATCAAATATCCGTGTCAGCCTGTCGCTTCCACAGATCGGGCAATGAAAGCTCTGCAGTCCCTGTCCAAAGATATCCATGATCTTCAGTTCATATACACAACGGATCAGTTTCACCGGCAGCAGTCCTTTTTTTAATGCATTCAGGCTGACAAACAGCAGATTCAGATAATCTGCCGACCGGTCACCTTCTCTTGTAAAATATGACATCATCTCACAAAAGTAAGATCCGTAACAGTATTTGTTCATATCAAAGGTCAGTTCATGAAAATATTCCTTTGCATCTACGTTGATAAGTGTATATGCATTTCTTCCCGGATATACAGTAAATGCTCCCATGACAAACAGCTGCGTCTTTGAGATCAACTGGCTGCTTGGTCGTCGGACTCCCTTTGCAAATGCTGTGACCTTCCCCTGCTCTCTGGTCAGTATAACAAGCCGTCTGTCATATTCTCCCTGAAGGCCGGAGGAAAGCACGATTCCGTTTAATACTATCTCATCCTTCATGATTCATCCATCTTATAACCATAATTTCGAAGAAGGGTATCGGTATCCCGCCAATCCTTCTTCACCTTTACCCAAAGCTTCAGATTCACATGTGTATCTAATAGCTGTTCAATGCCATACCTTGCATTGCTGCCGATCTTTTTCAGCATTGCGCCCTGTTTTCCGATAATAATACCCTTATGGGAATCCCGCTCACAGATGATTGTTGCATCTATATCCATAAGCCGTCCGTTCGGACGTTCCTTCATCGAATCAATAACAACCGCGATTCCGTGTGGAATCTCTTTATCCAGAAGTCTTAAAGCCTGCTCCCGGATCAGTTCGGATACGATCTGTCGCTCCGGCTGATCGGTGATCGTGTCTTCATCATAGAACTGTGGTCCGTATGGAAGGTATTTGAACAGCGTCTTTATCAGTTCATCTTTGTTCTTTCCCTTTAATGCCGATACCGGAACGATCTCCGCATGACTGCAGGCATCCTTATAGGTCGAGATCGCCTTGAATACTTCTTCTTCACTTACCGCATCGATCTTATTTACCACAATGATGATCGGTGTCTTAACACGTTCTAACTGTTCAATGATATACCGTTCTCCTGCTCCGATAAATGTCGTTGCTTCAACGATCCACATAACGACATCTACTTCATTTAATGTTCCCTCTGCCACCTTTAACATATATTCACCAAGCTTGTTCTTGGCCCTGTTGATTCCAGGTGTATCGAGGAAAACAATCTGTCCTTCATCCGAGGTATACACGGTCTGAATACGGTTTCTTGTTGTCTGCGCCTTACTGCTCGTTATCGCGATTTTCTGTCCGATCAACTGATTCATCAGTGTGGATTTACCTACATTTGGTCTTCCTATGATCGCAACAAATCCTGATTTGTATGTATCGTTCATACTTCTCCTTCCATACTCTGTATGTATTCATGTTCTCCATTCGGCACAGAATCCTGTAACCTGCCGGAGAACTATTTACAAATCTATATACTTATATCTTCTTTCGTTACTTCTGTAAAAACTATAGATCTTTTACTTCTTTAAACTTTGCCCGATTCTGTTCGATCTTATCTTCCCCACCGATCGCACAGATAACTCCGCCGTCTGTGATCGCCCGGATCACAGGTGCCAATGAACGGATCGTTTCTACATTTGCAGTAAGCACCTGATCACGTTCTTTCTGAAGCTGCTCATCTGTAATACCTGCAAAGTAACAGGTCTGGCTAAATGCTCCTTCTGCTGATGGTGTCATTGGAGAATCTAACTTTGCGATCGCACCGATCAGATATTTGGTCATATCTCTGTCGCTTGCATCAAAGCCTGCCACATAGTCTGCTGCCTTCTTATAGATATCATATGTCTCCATCAGGTTCGGATCTCTGTAGGATGTAAAATATCCCATTCCTGATCTGGCAAATGAACACATAGCTCCATATGCCCCACCCTTTACACGGATATTCTCCCAGAGATATCCATAGGAGAAGATCACCTGTAGGACTTCCAGTGCTCCGGTATATTCAAATCCTTTTTCTTTATAATTTCCTGCGAGAGCCGCATACTGTACCTGGCTTGCAGTCTTAAAGGCTTCGTTCTTAACAGCTTTTTTCATCACACGTTTTTCTGCAAAAGCAGGTCTGGTCGACAACTTTCTTGCAAACGCTTCAATATCTGTGCCCAATAATTCCGTGATATCATTGTCACCGGTATAAGAGATTGTTACCGCTCCTTTTCTGAGGATCTCGGCAAGCGTTGTCTGCAGCTTCTCAATGATCGCATCTGCATTCTGCTCAAAATCCTGATCCAGCTCCTGTAAGAAATCATAATATCCGATTCCCTCTGTCATATCCTTAAATGCCATCACATCTGAGACATAAGACATCGCGCGTGTTGCAGATGTGATATGCCCTGAGGATATCAGATCAGTCTTAAGTCCGGCCTTTTCTTCCGATATAATCTCTTTCAATCTCTTCTTATCCGAAAGCTTCGATGTGAACAGGATCTCCTCGATCAGCTTCAGACCTTCTCCAAGCTTGTCATACATGGCCTTTGTCTTAACGGAGAAGAATGAAAAATGATCCTTCCCGCCATCCTTATACATGGCTCCTGTAGAAAATCCGATACCACCGGTATGGAAATTGATCTGATTGGACAGTTCACCATATGTGTAATGCTCTGTATCCACATATTTGAAAATGCTGGTGAGCAGCTCTACATATGGAACAAACTCTGCATCCAGATCATTGATATCAAATATAAACTCCAGATAACCGATTCCGTTAGTAAAGATATCATGACTTATTAATGGCATACCATAAATGCTGTCCTCACGGTTCTTTAACGGATGGATCTCTTTTCTGATATCAGAAATACTAAGCAACGGAACCTTCTCCATATCCTCTGCCGGAGATGGTGTCTCCTGATATAATTTTAATTCCTTTGTATCTGATACAACCTGTTCAAGCTCATTTTCCGTAAGAGAGGCCTTATAGTCTGCAAGCTTCTGCTTCTCTGCTGCATCATTCTCCTTATCAAGCCCCTTCTTCGGCTTCATAACAAAAATCATACCAAAGGTATTCTGAACCAGCTTTTCCCAGATCAGTTCTTCAAAATATCCGGTTTTCAGACTTTCTTTCAATTCATCATATACTTCATTTAACTTAAACATTTCAAGTGCAGATGCATCATCATACAGCCATGTATTAAATGCATCCAGACCCATCATAAGCCCCTTCGGAAATCTGCCGAAGTTTGCTTCCTTATGTTTAAACTCAAAATTATTGATCGCAGCCTCGATCGAAGTCCGATCGATCGCCTTTCCTTCTTCTCCATGCCCGGAAAGATCAGTCAGTGTATCCCTGATCACTGACACAAAACGTTCCTTATCGGACATATTTGCATTTCTTGCTACGATTGAAAAGATTGTCTGCCGGATCCCATCATCAAAGGAAGCAAAGACATCCTCTCCGATCCCTGCATCTACTAATGCTTTCTTCAAAGGTGCGCCCGGAGCGTCCATAATTGCGTATTCCAGTATATTCATGGCAACGGACTGCTTCTTATCAAGGCTGCTGCCAACTACCATATTATAGGTTAAAAATGTCTGATTTTCTTCGCTCTCATTTTCTGCGATTGAATAAAAGCAGCTCTCATCCTTCATCTGTTCATAGGCTGTCTGCACAGCGATCGTAGAATCAATCTCTCTATAATCAAAGCTCGAGAGATACTCCTTATCGATATAGTCCAATTCCTTATACATATCAAGATCACCATACAGATAAATATAACTGTTTGACGGATGATAATACTTTCTGTGAAAATCAAGAAAACGTTCCTGACTTAATGTTGGAATCGCTGCAGGATCACCACCGGATTCATTCTTGTATGGTGTGTCAGCAAGAAGAAGTTTTTCAATCTTTGAATACATCTGCTGTTCCGGAGATGAAAATGCACCCTTCATCTCATTAAACACAACACCATTATAGATCAGTTCCCCTTCTACAGTTTCAAGTTCATAATGCCAGCCTTCCTGACGCATGATCTCTGTATGTTCATAAATATTCGGATAGAATACCGCATCCAGATAGACATCCATAAGATTTTCAAAATCCTTTTCGTTACAGCTTGCAATCGGATATACCGTCTTATCAGAATATGTCATTGCATTTAAAAACGTATTTAATGAACCCTTTGCCAGTTCTACAAACGGGTCTTTTACCGGATATTTTCTGGAACCGCATAATACCGAATGTTCCAGAATATGCGGAATACCAGAATCATCATACGGCGGTGTCCGGAATCCGATATTAAACACCTTGTTCTCATCATCATTTGCAATTACAAGCACTCTGGCCTTTGTCTTCTTGTGGCTTAAGATATAACCTGTTCCATTTACTTCAGGGATCTTTTCTTCTGTTATGATGTCATACCCTGTTAATTCTTTTAAGTCTCTCAATCTGATGTCTCCTTTATTCTTCTTTATTCAAATGAAATGTCTCCGGAAGCAGCTCTTCTACCGAATACTTCCTATATTCCTGTTTGTTCTTTGCTACAACGATCACGCAGCCTTGTTCGGCAAATTCGGCAATGACCTGTCTGCATATCCCACATGGATAAGTATAGTCACATTCTCCGTTCTTTAGTCCGCCAACGATCGCGATCGCAGCCAGCTTTCTGCACCCTTCACTGACTGCCTTAAAAACAGCCGTCCGTTCCGCACAGTTTGTTGCCCCATAGGAAGCATTCTCTATGTTGCATCCTGTATAATAACTTCCATTCTCCATCTTTACACAGGCTCCCACCTGAAAATTCGAATATGGCGCATATGCCTTTGTTCTTGCCTGCATCGCAAGCTCGATCATCTCTGAAATCTCGTTTTCATTCATACAAATTTCCTCTTACTTCCTGTTACATGGAACTAACAGTACCACCCATAAATATAGCCTATTTTCCATGTGTTTGCAATGCGATTCTGGCGTATTCTAACTGTAAACTATACAAAACAGATTGACAGTGGTCTTACCTATTATTACACAAGACATTCTCATTCTATCCTCATGTAGCGGTACATAAGGCAGCAAAATACGCTGCCCAAGTACCGACATTCGTAACTGAGACCTTAGCTCGACTTGATCGAGGTTAGTTCGAAGTTACACAGAGTGGATAGGCTTGTTACATAATAGTAAGACCACTGTCAATCTACTATTTAAAATTTCTACTCTCTATTTAAAAATAAATCATTATTTCAAATTCACCGTCTTCTGTTTTTAAACTTCCGTGGTAGCCAAATATCTGCATGATCTCCTGCACGATGCTCAATCCGATTCCGCTTCCGCTTCTGCCGGTTCTTGCTTCGTCTCCCTTTACAAATGGCTTCCATAACTCCTCCGGATCGGTTGTAATCGGCTGTTCCATCGGATTGCTAAGGATCAGATGATCTTCCTTTAATACCAGCCGGATCACACTTCCTTTCAGTGAATACTTAATTGCATTTACAAACAGATTCTCTAACATATGGGAAAGCATCAGCGGATCACCTTTTACCGTACAGTTTCCTGACATTCTTACCTCCAGACCTTTTTCATCCAGAAGATTCTGATACCGTTCCTGTAACGGCTCCCATATCTGTTCGATGCTTACAGACTCTGTCTGTAACGCTTCCATTTTACCAAGCTTGATATACTCGCTTAACTGACATAAAAGTTCATTCATGTAAGATGTATTTTCCAAAATAACATCTATGTAATGCCGGCACTCTCCTGTCTGGTTTAACTGTTTCAGATTCTCTGCATACCCGGAAATTGCCATCAATGGACTTTTTACATCATGTGCAAGTGCTGTAATAACCGTTTCTTTTCTCTCTGCATCTTCCATCTGTGAAAATATCCGTCTACAGGATATAAACGCAGTCAGGATCGTTGCAATTATAATGAGAAATACAACTGCAAGCCCTCCATAAAATAACCAGATGCCTTCTGTATGCCAGCCAAATGGATCTGCATACATAGCGGATACGATATAATATATGTCATTGTCAAAAACGACATACTGACTTTTAAAATAATAGTTTCCACCCAGATAACCACTTATACTCTCTGTTATATCTGCCGGATGTGCTCCATAAGTCTCCATCTTAGCCAGCAAATACCTGCTCGTCTTACTATACTGATTGGCTTCATCTACTCTGCCATGAAGACTCCATGCAAATTCCCCTGCATCAGCATTTTGAACCACCTGCCGGAAAGAAGGCATAATCGGTGAATACATCTGTACTTTGGACTGCATCTGCCCCATATCATCCTCTATATCCTGTACCTGTTGTTCTAATTTTTCTGTATCATTTTCGTCTGTATGCTTCGTAGTTTCTGTTTCTTGATTTTCATCTGCAGCATTTACACCGTCTTTTTCTTCTATATTGTCTACTGCATCTGAGTTTTCCAAATGCCGCCTGTAAACTGCTGTCAAAAAATATGGTGTATTTTCCTCCGCAAAGATCTCCTGTATTCTATTACGGGCTTCCTCTATATCTGTCATACCTGCAATATCTTTCTGACATTCAGCCAAACTTGCACTGACACTATTTGTTGATACCTGAAAATATTCTTTTAATTCCAGATTGACCTGATTTCTGTAATAACCGATCACCAGCAGATACAATATTATGCTGACTGCTATAATGCCAGATGAAATCCATATCCATTTTCTTTTTATCTTTTGTCTTTTTCTTTTCTGCCGCTCCGACAATAATGCATTTCTTTTTTTATCATTCTTTTTGTTCTTTTTCATCGTCGTCACCCCGTATCTGATATCCATTTCCTATCACTGTTTTAATCTGCTTTCCTGCACTTCCAAGATGTTTTCGAATCTTTCGAATGTGATTATCCACACAACGATCACTGCCTTCATAATCATAACCCCATACACCGATCAGCAGCCGTTCTCTTGCCACAGTCTTATTTTTGTTCTCAAGCAACATCCGCAACAATGCAAACTCTTTTGGCGCAAGTTCTATTTCCTGAGAATCCACAAGAACCCTATACTCCGATGGCTTCATATGTATCCTGCCACAGACCAACTCTCCGGTTCTGCTGAGATCCTTTGACCGTCTGATCAGTGCCTTGCATTTCGCATATAGGGTCACAAGAGAAAATGGTTTGATGATATAATCGTCACAGCCGAGATCATAGCCAAGCAGGATATCCCGTTCGGAAATTCTGGCTGTTAAAAACAGGATTGGAACCATGCTCGTCCTACGCAGCTCCCGACAGATCGCAAATCCATCCATTCCCGGAAGCATGATGTCTAACAATACAAGATCCACCCGTTCCGTCTCAAATAAATCCAGCCCGTCCTGTCCATTCTGTGCCGTCCGTACTACAATCTCATTTTCGCTTTCTCTGGTAAAATAATCTTTCACTACTTCGCAGATCTGTTCATCATCTTCAATCATCAGTATCTGATATGTCATATTTCTTACCTCCTTGCGCCTATCTTAACAGTGTCATATGACTTTTAAATGTTCTTACATAAAAAGCCTAAATAGAGTTTACTGCTCTATTCAGGCTTTCTTATTTGCTATAGTTTCTCCTCCACAGCTCGTTCCATATTCTGCATGGCACATTCTGTCTGCATGGCTCTCCCTCGTTCCTCTTCGGAAAGTCCGTCGGTTATGGAATAACATGCATCAAACAAGCCGCTCTCCATACATTGTTCGATGCCTTTCCCGAAGCAGCCTGCAAATGCAACCACTTTTTTCTTCTGTGCTTTTGCAAGTTTTGCTACGCCTGCCGGAGTTTTTCCCATTAACGTCTGCGCATCCATCCGGCCCTCTCCGGTAATAACCAGATCGACATTTTTTATTCTTTCTTTTAAATGGATCTCATCAAATACTATATCAATTCCCGGTCGTAATCTTGCATGCAGGAACATTAAAAATGCATATCCAAGACCGCCTGCTGCACCTGCTCCCGGTGTCATACGATTTATTATGCTGTCCATCTGACACTTCTCCGGGTCTGTATTCATTTGCACTTTATCCTGCTTACAGCCTGACCAGTTCTGCTGTTCTACCAGATCTGCATAACGCACCATGGATTTCTCCATGTTCTCTACCATCTGAGCATCTGCTCCCTTTTGCGGTGCAAAGATATGGCTGCATCCATTCTCTCCAACCAGCGGATTTGTAACGTCACAGGCAATCTGAAATGAACATACTGAAAGCTCCGGTAACATATCTTCTATGTGAATCCCGCATACTTTGGAAAGTCCTTCTGCTCCATAGCAAACTTCATTCCCATGTTCATCAAGGAAATGACACCCAAGTGCCTGCAGCATTCCAATCCCGGCATCATTTGTTGCGCTTCCGCCAATCCCTATAATAAAGCTCCGGCATCCATGCAGCATGGCATCCTTTATCATCTCGCCTACTCCATATGTAGTTGTATGCATCGGATTTCTGGCTGACTCCGGTACAAGCGGAAGTCCTGCTGCCTCTGCCATCTCAATTAATGCTACTTTTTCTCCTCCTTCATCATAACTGATATAAGAAGCCTTTACGACCTGTCCAAGCGGTCCTGTTACATTAACTGTATGACGTTTCATGTTCGATTTTCCATAGGCGATCGCATCCATGGTTCCCTCTCCGCCATCTGCAACCGGAACCACTTTGATCTCACAATTCTTATAATTTTTCTCCAGACCTTTTTTAACCGCCATGCCTGCCTGAACAGATGTCATACTGCCCTTAAAAGAATCAACAGCCGCCAGAACCTTAAGCGGTCTTTCTCTCAATTTCAGATCATCCTGCAATATGGTGTCATGTATTTCACATGTTCGATTCATTTGAGAAGTCCTCCCTTGCAAATATCACACCGTTTATTTCCGGTTCAGATTATATCCGACAACTGCACCCACAATACCGCCAATGATATGTGCCATATTCGAGATATTGTCCTGTACTACGATACCTTCATATACCTGCTGTCCGATAAAGATGATCGCAACCAGAATAAAGGATAACGGAATTTCGCCTGCTCGGAATCCGGTAAAGGACGCCAGCACGATAAATGCAAATACGACACCACTCGCTCCACAAAGTGCTACATTCCAGAAAAAGATGTAATTCACAATACCGGTCGCAAGTGCTGTTACACCGATCACTTCCAACATTTCTTTCGAACCATATTTTTCTTCTAACATCGGTCCAAGCAATAACAGATAGGAGGCATTTCCGATAAAATGACTCCATCCTGCATGCCCGAATACATGTGTAAAGAATCGCAGATATGTGAGTGGATTTGTAAGCGATGAATGATATGTCATAAATAATAACCGGATACTTCCGCCACCGGTCAGTACCCCAAGCAGCGTTACAACAAAACAAATGAATACAAAGCCCAGCGTCACCGGCGCGTTAAATGTGATCTTTAATTTTCTCATCTGTATATACCTCCCCATATAGAATGAATAGCTTTATTATACCCTATTTATGTATAAATACAAAGAGCCGCTTCGACTCTTTTACCCCAGAACAAAATTGCTTTACAGGATAAATATTTCTATAAAACAAAACTACCGTCCATCCGGCAGTCTGATCATAGCAGTTTCAACTGACGATCAAATCTGTATCCGAATAAACGGTAGTCTTATATATACTTCGCACATTCTATGCATCCGAAAAATCATTGCCTATACTATGGTCAGATGATTTTTCATCACGATATACCGATGAATTTACAGATTATATTCTTTCTTCGTATCAGCAAGTGCCGCATCCATACGCTCGATAACGGCTGCGATCTGTTCCTCTGTAATAACCGCTGTCGGCTCGAAACGGATACACTTGGAGTTTACAAGTGTTCCGGCTGTCATAACACCTCTTGAGAACAAGCCCTTTGCGATGCTGTAACCGATATCAGATGTAACGAACTCAACCGCAAGCATCAGACCTACGCCTCTGACATCATCGATGATCTCAGGATATTTTGCCTTCAGACTTTCAAGTCCTGCCTTTAAGATCTTACCTTTGCTTGCACACTGTCCTGGAATATCATTATCAATCATGTATTTGATCGTTGCGATCGCTGCCGAACAACATACAGGGTTACCACCAAATGTAGGAGAACCAAGTAACCATGGGTTGTCGATCAACTGCTGTACCCACATGGATGGCTTACAGATAATACCTGTGATTGGCATAATACCACCACCAAATGCTTTACCGAATGTCATGATATCCGGTGTTACGCCTTCTGCTTCGCATCTCCACATTGTACCGGTACGACCCATACCTGTCTGGATCTCATCAAAGATCAACGCTACACCATACTCATCACAGATCTGTCTTAACTCTGTCAGATATCCTTCCGGTGGAACGATAACACCAGCCTCGCCCTGAATTGGTTCAACGATCATGGCTGCAACCTTTTCACCAACAGCGATCAGGTTACGGATTGCCTTTCTTGCATCCTCTGCATTACCATATTCTACATGCTGTACCTGCTGTACCATAGGTGTATATGGAACTCTGTATGTATTCTTACCACCCATTGAGATTGCACCCATTGATTTACCATGGAATGCACCAACGGTTGAGATATACCATCTTCCGCCTGTTGCGATTCTGGCAAGCTTCAATGCCATTTCGACTGCCTCTGCACCACCATTTGTAAAGAAACAATACTGAAGATCACCCGGTGTGATATCTGCAACTGCCTTCGCAAGATATCCACGAAGCGGATCCAACAGCTCCTGTGAATGAAGCGCCTGATGATCAAGCTGTGCCTTTACGGTATCAAGGATCTCCGGATTTCTATGACCACATGTATAAATGCCGAAACCACCAAGACAGTCAATGAATTCTTCACCATATAAGCCATCACATACACCGTCATGATCTTTCCACTCAAGCACTGCTGAGTTGGTAGATACTGACTTTCTGTATTTTAACCAGCCCGGGCTTACATAATTATCAAAATAATCTAATGTCTGTTCTGTCATTAATTTCTTTTCATCATCTGTTAATTCATCTGAATGGATATAACCAATTACCTTTTCCAAATCCTTACTTACCTGTTCATAACTCATATTAAAATCCTCCTTAAAATATATTCATCTTTAAACTGAAAAAAAGGAGCCTGTGACCTGTTCACAAGCTCCTTTGCTTCTATGTCTGTATATTATCGTATCTCATGCTCTTTTTCAATTACTAATTTATACCATTTATCTACCATTTATCTATTATATATAATTAAATATAAGTATATTTAGCTCATATAACTGACTTGTAATTCCATCGTCATACCTCTATCGAAGTATCATTTTCTACCCTATTTCTGTTATTCGCCAAATCATTCGGTATTTGAAACGCATTAAAAAACCGCCCACCTTCATTTTTCAGAAAGTGAACGGTCTGTTTTATCTAGTGTTCATACCAGCCTACAATACCCGGGTTCAGATTGATATTGATCTGCTTAACCTCCTGATATTCCTCGATACCATGAACGCCAAGCTCTCTGCCGATACCGCTCATCTTATAGCCGCCCCAAGGTGCTTCATTGAAGGTTGGGTTGTAGCAGTTGATCCATGTGATACCTGCGCGAAGCTCACTGATCACACGATGTGCTCTGGTTATATCGGAAGTAAATACAGCTCCGGCAAGACCATATACGGTATCATTTGCCATCGCAATCGCTTCTTTCTCTGTCTTAAAGGTCTGGATGCTGACAACCGGACCAAAGATCTCCTCACGGACAATCTTCATATCCGAAGTACAATTATCAAAGATCGTTGGACGTACAAAGTAGCCCTTTGCACATTCTCCTTCTGTATAACGCTCACCACCTGTTACAAGTGTTGCGCCTTCCTCAATACCGCTCTTTATGTAAGACAGAACTTTCTCCATATCCTTTTCCGTAATGACAGGTCCGATATCCGGATTGTTCACAGGATTGCCGATCGTCATGGCTTCCGCCTTTTTCTTTAATCTGGCAACAAACTCATCATGGATACTTTCTTCTATAATGATTCTTGATCCTGCGGAACATACCTCGCCCTGATTGAAGAAAATACCGATCATTGCCCATTCTACAGCACCATCCAGATCTGCATCTGCGAAAATGACATTTGGGGATTTACCACCAAGCTCCAGTCCGATCTTCTTTACATTTGTAGCTGCTGCTTTCATCAGACTTTGACCGACTCTGGTACTTCCGGTAAATGTGATCATATCAACATCGGTATTCTCGCCCATTTCCGTTCCGACCTCAGCATCACCCTGTAACAGATTGACGCAGCCCTTCGGAAGTCCTGCTTCTTCAAAGATCTCGAATAACCGGATTGTTGAAAGCGGAGCCTTTGGACTTGGTTTAAACACGATACTGTTTCCTGCTGCAAGTGCAGGAGCCAGCTTCCAGACAGACATCAAAAACGGATAATTCCATGGAGTGATCTGCGCACAGACACCGACCGGCTCTCTGGTCTCATATGAATGCATCTTGCCAAATCCATCATTTACCTCATATACACCACCATGCGGAGTCTTGCAAAGACCTGCGTAATAACGGAAGCAATGAATACCATCACTGATATCTCCTTCTGCTTCACGAAGCGGCTTACCATTATCCAGAGTATCCAGCATTGCCAGTTCATCGGCATATTTGTCGATCAGATCTGCGATCTTTAGAATCATATCACTTCTGGTCTGGGAATCCATATCACGCCACTCTCTTGTCTGGTAAAATGATTTCTTTGCCGCAGCGATCGCACGTCTGGCATCTTCTACACTGCTTTCATAGACCTGCGCGAGCACTTCTCCGGTCGCCGGATTGATAACGTCAAACGGCTTTTCCATACTTCCTGTTACCCACTCACCATCAATATACATCTTTTTTGGTTCCATATATCTTACTCCTCCTGATCAACTTTTTTGTCTGTCTTTTGCCGTTTTGTATTACTGCTTTAATTTGTTCCACATATCGTTGTAAACAGTCAATGTATCTGTATCAAGATTTCCAACAAATTCACCTTTTTCAAATACCTCAGCCGGTATATTCTTTGCTTCATTGTTCCTGTAATCTTCATTTGCCTCCACTGCAGTTGCATTCGCATTCAGATATGGGTATTCCGCCATAACCTTTGTAGCAACATCCGGATCACACATATAGTTGATGAATTTCATTGCATTATCATAGTTCTTGGCACCCTTTGCGATTGCCCAGTTATCAATGAATTTATATGCGCCCTCTTCAGGGAATACAATCTTGATCGATGGGTTCTCATCCATAGCAAGCGCTACTTCAGCAGCCCAGCAGTAACCAACATTACAATCTCCGCTGATCAGAGATGACTTTGGACTGTCACTGTCATATACTGCGATATTATCCTTTAATGTCAGAAGCTTCGTTTCAACCTCGGCAAGCTTTGCTGTATCTGTTTCATTCATGCTGAGTCCCATGCTTCTCTCCGTCATACCGATAACTGCTCTGTAGTCATCCAGTGCTACGATCTGTCCTTTTAATGAAGGATCAAAGAGATCTGCGTATCCCTTAATATCTGTTGATACCTTGTCGGTGTTGACTGCGATCGCTGCCACACCACCCTGATAAGGAACGGAGTAGACATTGCCCGGATCATATGTAGGATCCAGATACTGACTACCAATATTGGACAGATTGGTAAGTGCATCCTGATCCAACTTCTCAAGCATTCCCTGAGCGATCATGGATTCTACCATATAGTCACTCGGCTGTACGATATCATAAGTTCCTTCATCCTCTGATTTTACCTTTGCAAGCATATCCTCATTGGATGAGAATGTTGATACATTTACTTTAATTCCATATTCTTTTTCAAAATCCTTAATTACTTCATCCGGTACATACTCTGTCCAGATGAACAGGTTTAACTCTCCTTTTGTACTGTCTGCTTTCTTACCACAGCCTGTGATATTTACTGCTGTCATTGCAAGAACAAGTGATAATGCAATACTTACTGCTCTTTTTCTGTTTTTCTTCATAATTATGTCTCCCTTCTACTCTTGAACCTTGTTCAGTTACTTCTATAAATTGTTTACTGTTTCATTCTATACAGCTACTGTTTTTTCTTCTTAAACAGATTGCCCTGAGTCAGGACAACAAAAATGATCGTGCCTGTTAAGATCAGTGCTGATAATGCATTTACATCAGGTGCTACTCCACTCTTAATACTTGCCATAACCTGTAACGGATAAGTCATCGTATTACCATTTACAAAGTAGCTTATGATAACGTCATCAATCGATAACGTAAATGCCAGTAATGCACCGGCTGTAATGCCGGGTCTCAAAACCGGAAGTGTGATCTCCCAGAATGTACGGATGCGGTTAGCTCCCAGATCCATACTTGCTTCTTCGATCGAAATATCATAGCCGGATAATCTTGCCCTGACATTGAAGATAACATATGGCACACAGAAGGTGATATGTGCAATGATCAATGTAAGCATACCTCTTGGGACCGAGACCTTTGCGAATACAGTAAGTAAGGATATACCCATTACAATCTCAGGAATAACGACCGGGATATACAAAAGTCCGTCTATGATCCCTTTTCCTTTGAATTTATATTTGTACATTCCGATCGCACCAAGCGTACCTATAATCGTTGAAAGTACAGTTGTGACCAATGCTATGATCATCGTATTGCCAAAGGATGTAAGAAGCGACTGATTTTCAAACAATTTCACATACCAGTCAAATGTAAACCCCTTCCAGGTCAAATATGGTTTTGATGTCGTTGCATTAAAGGAATTCACTACAACAACTGCAATCGGCATAAACAATACAATATAAATCAGAGAACAAAAGATCTTTGAAAGAATACTCTTTGTTCTTACTTTTGCTTTTCTGCTCATCGTTTACACCCCCAGACTATCCATATCGCCGCCTGTCTTCTGGTACAGTTTGACGAGGATCAATGTGATAACAATTAATATGATGGATAGGGCTGCACCAAGCGGCCAGTTATTTCCACTCTTGAACTGACGCTCGATCAGGTTACCAATAACATCTGCATTTCCACCACCTAAGATATTCGATACAAAGAAATATCCAAGACATGGGATAAATACCATGATACAGCCGGAGAAAATTCCGCTGGCTGTCAGCGGCAGGATCACTTCAAAGAAAGTCCGCCAGCCCTTAGCTCCAAGATCAGAGGAAGCCTCCAATAAAGTATGATTCAGCTTACCGATCGCAGTATAAAGCGGAAGTACCATAAATGGGAACAGGCAGTACACCATACCAAATACAGTAGTTCCCTGGTTATATAAGAGGTTCAATGGCTCTGATATCAGATGCAGCTTCATAAGCACGGTATTCAACCAACCGGACGAACCAAGGAATGTCTTCCATCCATAGATACGGATCAGTGAATTCGTCCAGAATGGAATAATAACCAGCATATATAACAGGTTCTTTGATCTGCTCTTTGTCCTTGCAATAATATAGGTAAACGGATATGCAAGCACGATACAGATCACGGTTGTAAGCAATGCAATCACAAGTGACTGAACATAGATCTTAATATAAGAACTGTCCACCAGATGTTTGTAATTATCGAATGTGAACTGAAATGTTACATTGTAATACTGATCAATACTGCAAAAACTCATGACCAGTATATAGATGAGTGGAACTGCTACCAACAGGATCAGCCATAAGGTCACCGGCCCTACCATGATCGTTGCCGGAAGTGTCTTTTCTCTGAATCTCTTTTTATTCATATCAAACACCTCCTTATGCCAGTGTTATATTTTCCATACTCTGATAGAAGCTGTTATCCAGACTGTGGATCAATACCGCATCCTCCGGATTCCAGCAGATAAATACTTTGTCACCGGATTTTGGAAGTTCTTCGCCTGCCAGACGTTCCATCTTTACTTCATTTCCATTTGGAAGAACCGCCAGACACTTGACGACTGAGCCAACATAAATATAATCCTTAACCAGTGCCGGTACGCTGAAGCCCTCTACCGGTTCTGCCGAAAAATGAAGCTTTTCCGGTCGAACAGAAACGGTTACAAATTCACCAACTGAAAATCCGGTGTTCTTTTCCTCTGTCTCGATCACGGAGCCGGAGGTTGTTACATCTCCATTTTCAATTCCTATAACCGCTTTTCCGTTTACGATTGATTTGATCGTTCCGTCAAATACATTTGTCTCTCCAATGAAGGTCGCTACGAACTTGGTTGCCGGTCTTTCATAGATGTCTGTCGGTGATCCGATCTGATCCATGACACCATCATGCATAATGGCTATCCTGTCGCTCATCGTAAGTGCTTCTTCCTGATCATGTGTAACATAGATAAATGTGATATGTAATTTCTTCTGCAGCCGTTTCAGTTCCAGCTGCATCTGTTTTCTAAGCTTCAGATCCAATGCACCAAGCGGCTCATCCAACAGCAGAACCTTCGGACGGTTGATCAACGCTCTTGCAATCGCAACTCGCTGCTTCTGTCCACCGGACAACTGACTTGGATACCGCTTCTCAAATCCGGATAACTGAACCATCTCTAACATCTCCGTTACCCGTTCTTTGATCTCTTTCTTTGGAACCTTTTTCATCTTAAGACCATATGCTACGTTGTCATATATGGTCTTATGTGGAAATAAAGCGTAACTCTGAAAGACAGTGTTTACATTTCTCTCAAATGGCTCTTTATCTTCAATCGGCTCACCTTCTACCTGAATGGAGCCTGTCGTCGGTTCTTCAAATCCTGCGATCATACGAAGCGTTGTCGTCTTGCCACATCCGGATGATCCAAGCAATGTCAGGAACTCGCCTTCCTCTACCTGCAGATTCAGATCTTTTACAACATGATTTGTTCCGTATATTTTATTTACGTCTTTGATATCAACTATAACATTTGCCAAATCATATCACCTCTTTTTCAAATTTCTCTATAATGCTTTTTCTCCTCGTTCACCGGTACGGATTCGTATAGCCTCTTCGATATTTCGAATGAAGATCTTACCATCTCCGACATGTCCGGTAGCTACCTTTTCTCTGACATCCAGAATAATCTGCTCTACCTTGGAATCTTCAACTACTACTTCAACTCTTACTTTTGGAAGAAGATTGATCGTAGTTTTAAAGCCTTTAATCTCATTTACGCCCTCAACAGTTCCTTTCTGTGTTCCGCATCCCATAACGGTTGAGATTGTCATACCACCACAATTCTTCTCATCCAATATGCTTTTTAATACTTCCAGCTTTTCCGGTCTGATTATTAATATGATTTCTTTCATTCTTTCTTCCTCCAATCTGCAACATACAACTAATATAACAAAAAAGAGCCGTTCATCTCTGAACAGCTCCTTTGCTTGTTAACGAAAATATACTACTTTCAAATTAATTCTTCAATAGAACAGGATTACCATTTTTCTACTACTTTTATGGTATTAACTACTCTTTTTCTTTAATCAGTTTAAACATCTGAACACGGTTTCGGATTCCCAGTTTCCGATAAATATTTAAAATATGCTTCTTTAGTGTATTTACCGTTATGGATAAACGGTCACAAATCTCCGTATTCTCCATTCCCTGCAGCAAAAGCTGCAATATGGTCTGCTCCCGCTTCGTCAGATCATAGGTCTTTACTGCCTGTGTCAGCGTCAGTTTCTCCTGACTGGTCATCTGATTGTTTCTGTCCTGTGACAACCGGTATGCCATATGATCCTTAAGCATATCCATCAGGAATACATCTTCATATGTAAAGTCCTCTTTACCAATCGTCCTATATAGTGTCACCACACCCAGAAAATGTTTGTTCCGTCCAAATATCATTTGTAACGCATAATGCCAGTTATTTGGCTTATATACTCTTTGATAATATTCGGTTTGAACTCTTTTCTCATCAGATATGATATCAGTTTCCCGGTATACCATACTCCTGCCACTGAACATAATACCACGGCTGTAATCCATATTCTCATAAATATCTGACAAGTCTTCATCACAGTTGAGGAATACCGGACGTTCCAGATTTTCTTTCTCATTTGATGATGCCAGATAAAAATCTGCACTGTCAAAATCAATGACGGTCTTGATCTGTTCCAGAAACTGTGTCCGCATGGCATCAAAATCACCGGTTGTGTAGATCTTGTATATGATACTGTTCATGACCAGCCAGTCATTTGTTTCAAGGGTCTTCACCAGGTTCCACCTCCCTTGTATTTCATAAAACAAAAAAGTACGCAACCGATGTAACACACCCTTGCGTACTTATTTTTTACTATTCTGTTGGCATGAAGTATAGCACAAAAAAATGATTTGTCAAGCAATTATCTTTTTTTGTAAATTATCAGTTCCGGATCTTTGCCCTGAGCTTCATATGTTGAAATCAGAATAAAATCCATATCTGCAAGAACTCCAAAGTATCTGTCTCCACCAAATTCACATTCAAGCTGATTGCCTAAATATGTTTTCCGGTCATCCAGGAATTTCACTTTTTCTCCATTCGGAAGCCTGTATTCTAAATTCACATATTCTCCAACAAGGGCATTCAGTCTTTTTACCTCAGGCAGACCTTCTACATGAAGATCATTAATTTCTTTGATTCTATTTCAAAAGTTTTTTTATCTGTGCATCTGTTGCGATCGGATAAATATCATGCATGTGCCGGATGATCGTATTCCATGACTCCTGCGGATCATCCTTGTAACAGGAGGTTACATAATCATACCCATAGATATGTTCCGGAGACGAGTAAACCGCCACATCCCAACCATACTCCAGTCCTTTTTTATTTACACGTTTTCTGAAGTTGCAATTACAAAGGTACATCTGCATCATAAGATTGGTGACAGCTCCATCAAATCCCTTTTCGCCGTCTTTTCCGTACCCTGCCATTTTCTTCAGTTCGTTGGAATACAGTTCTGTATCCACATGTTCTTCCATAAAATGATCCATGATCTTTTTATGCTTATTCGGGGCTTTTCCATCCTCATACAGCGCATCAAAATCATATCCATCCCGTCTGTAATTGGCAAATACAGGAAGCCATTTTCTCGATATAAAACCTGCCTTTTTATTAAAAAACTTGCCATATACGATGTCATGTCTTCTTGCGATAACCGCCCGCCACATCCATGGATCTCTGTCAACATCCTCACACCACCAGTACTCCGGCACGGTTCGTTCTTCCAGCGAAAATCCCGGTATATCATTTCTAAAAAGCGGTAGGAAGCCAATCTCATTTATATATTCTATTGCCTCATCTACTGTATGAATACACTCCGGATCATCCCAGTCTACACCATACATGATCCATTTGCCTGAGTCTTTTTCCATGTTTGTCTCCTGTTATATCACTATCCCATTACAGTGATCCACCTCATGCTGAATAATCTGTGCCACAAATCCCTCAAACGCCATCTTTCTTTTTACAAAACCAGCATCCTGAAACTCTACCTCTATCTTCTTATACCGCGTTGTTTTTCGTTTTCCCTCTAATGACAGACAACCTTCCTCTGTTTCATAACGTCCACTCTTTGAACAGATTACAGGATTGATCATAATCATATCTACAGGTCCGGCACTTACAATGATCACATTTTTCTTATACCCGATCATATTTGCTGCCATTCCGACACAACGCTCACAGTTTGCAGCTAATGTATCACGAAGATCATTTACCACATTCATATCAAGCGGTGTCGCCGGAACGGATTTCTGTCCCAGAAAAAGAATATCTTTTACAATAGGTTTTACCATTTTCTATCCTCCATAAGGTCTCATTTATTTCTTCTATCTCGGAAAGATTTGTCACTGATTTGCAAATGACATAATATGCCATTAAAGCAACACAGTCATATGTACCACCTGTTCCATTCACTGAATAAACTTCCTGATTTCTTTACTTATCTCATCATATTTGTAGTCGTGGACATAATGCGGACAATCCAATTCAATATAACCTGCATTGTCACAACCTGAAATATAATTTTCGGGAATACTTCTCCACTTTTCTTTTGTAAAACCGGTTCCACCGGAGCCGTCAGAAATAAACAATAACATCGGCACCTGCGGAATTCCGTTTTCTTTTACAATATTTGCATTCTGTTTTACAGCTTTTACTTCATCGATCATCGTTACAGTTGCAGTTTTTTGATAAAATACTGCTCTGTAAATCTCTTTTTCCTTTTCAGACAATGTTCCGGCTTTGATTGCATCGCTCTCGGCAAGGCTCGGTATCCATCTGGTGATTCCAAGTGCCGCACCATACTGCCCTAATTTCATAATAGGAATATTAATGTTCATTTCATCATAATAGTCTGGTACTGCCATATCCAAACCAACAATAGCCTCAACTTCTTCCGGATACTTCTGTGCCCAGTATAAAGCCTCAAGTCCGGACATTGAATGGGGGCAAAGCACATATGGTCCTTTTATTCCGGCTTTATCAAGTGCCATTCTTGTTTCGCTTAACATCGTATCGATATCCCTGTTTTCGTCTACAACATCACTAAAGCCATAACCGAATTTTTCCACTACAACGATTTTATAATCATTGCTAAGCAGCGAATACAAAGACTTAAAATCCAATATTGGTGAGCAGGTTCCACCTCCGGACATGAACACAAGCGTTTTATCACCATCCCCCTCTGTATATACGCTCATCTTGTGCCCGTTGACTTCTACCAGTTCACCTAACGGAGTTAATAAATCTTTTTCTCTTGAACTGCATACTTTATGGCGAACCAATGATATTATCACGAATAATGCAATAACCGTGATTACAATCAATATTACTCTTAGAATATTTTTTCAAAATGGTAACGCGGCTTTCCAACACTCTTTTTCCCATACTCAATAGCTTCTGTAGGGCAATAACAAATACAAGCCATACAATGAGTGCATTGCTTTCCCCATACAGGCTTTCTGTCCTTAAGCGTAATGTTGTTCAATGGACAGTTCTTAACACATTGACCACAACCGACACAGGCAGCATCCGTACGAAATGCATCAGATTTCACAAAGAAATGATAAAAAATCGGATTTACCGGACCACTCATTAACCGGTCATAAAGATTGTTTCTTGGTACAGCGAACGGTTGCTCTGCCTTAATGTGCGCAATTATATCCATAATAGCAGGTTCCGCATTTCTAACAATCTTTCTTGCTTCTTCTGCTTTCGGTGCACCAAACATAGCAATATAATTTTCCGGCATAATAACCTGAGCTGTACCCATATACCATAAATGTTTTTGCTCCGCAAGGCGCCGATTATATTTCGCTGCATTCCCAATCTCGCCTCCACAGTCCATCACGAACCAAATGCGTTCTGCAGAAAGCAGTTCCGTTTTACAAAGCCACTCCGATACAATTTGTGGAATACGCCACGCATAAGTTGGAACCACTACGATTATATTTCTGCCTGTTTTCATTGGCGAATAATCTGTTGCCTTGATTTTTGCATTCATATCTACAATCTCGTCCTGCAATTCATCTGCAATTTTCTTTGCTATATAACGACTATTACCAGTTCCGGAAAAGCACAATATCATAATAACATTACCTCCGTATTTGCCTCAAAGCCAAGCTTTTCATAAAAGCTTTTTCTCCAACACTCTTTTTGAAATCATCTCACAATATCGTCATTTTTCTCGTATGGCATCGGCTCCCCATTTTCTTTATGTAGGCGTCCTATTTTATCGCAGATTCTATCGTACAAATTATCATTCACATATGCAATCTTCTCCATATCCACATTGTTCTTTGATTTTTTTCCGCTGTAGAATTTTTGGGCGTATGTTCCACATTCTTTTATGTAAGCCATTATTAAATTAATTTCTTGTTTCTCGACTTCTGAAAAAATAGGTTGTTCCGTTAATTTTTCACTGATAAAATCACAAAAATAGGAATAGTCATCATCCCAGTTAATATTTCCATTGTCCTGGGCTTCACATCGAATCTTTTCTATTTCTCTTAATAATTCTCCCTGCAGATTATCTGCTTGTCCAGCTTGCGGAACATAATTTTTCCAAATATATTTACACTCATCAAAATACTGCTGCTCATACTCTTTGCCTATGATCGCACCAATCGTCAAATTGTTTTTTTCTCTTTTTAATTTATCAAATAATCCCATAATTCACCTTAATATCTCTTTCTGGAAATATTTCTCTCGTAAAATTGTTCCAACTATCTCATAGTGTTCTTTAACTATTGTTATTCAAGCCACTGAATAAAAGCAGTTTTATCAGAACTATTATATCCTGCATTCTCATAAAATCTTAATGTACTTTCCTTTTTTGATCCTGTCAGAAGCATCATCTTAAAGCAGTTATTCTGCTCCGCTATGTACTTTGCATATTCCAAGCATTTCGTAGCATAGCCGTGTCCTCTATAGTCTGAATGTGTCACAACATTTTCAATAAACGCATATCTATAGCCGTTAAAGTTTATATTGCATGAAGTTACCATTATGTACAAATCCAAAATCCGTATATAATTTAACTCCCATATCAGACGCTGTAATCTGTATTGTTCCACAGCCATATTCCCTGGCGTCATCTATAACGCGGGATAGCAGTTCCTTTGCAATACCTCTTCTTCTATATTCCGGATTAGTAAACATACTGGACAACAATCCTATCTTTCCACTTGGACATCCAAAATAGGGAGGCTTCTCCACAAATGACATCCCGCTTGTTCCAATAATATTTTCCTCATCAAGAGCAAGCCAAGATACAAATGTTCCATCCGCCATATGTCGAGTATAATATTCCTTCAATGCAGGAACCAAATCTATCTTTTCTTTAGCACCTTCTTCTCTAAGCTGATTTATCCTCATATGAATAAACGTATTCAGTTCTTTTTCTGTAAGTCTTTTATATCTAATATCCATTTTCACGATTCCCTTATACAAACTGATATTTATAAATTACATACCGCATACAATGGTATATTTACCATCCATTCCTGATCCATATACTTTAGAGTCGAAAAACGTACAGCTTTCTCAGTTCCATAATAATATGGTGCGTACGGCGTATCTGAAATCAGCTGCTGCAATACATATTGCTCTGTGAGAGCACCCTTGAATTCCATAAAAATATCATTTCCTTCCAATATAGATGTCACCGGCAACTCACTTAATGCCCCCAGTAATCCGACATCCAGCATAAATAATTTATACCGCATTCATCCGTTGGTTGTTATAAAAAGAAATATATGCTGTTTTCTCATAACAATTCTTTTCACCGTAACAGATTATCCAATACTGTTCCAACCATCATTGAAATTCAGGAACTCCAAAAGACTCTCTTCTTCTTAAAATCCACCATAATGAGACAGCGTCTCTGTTGCTAATTCTGTCCCAACTCTCATAGCCTCATAAATATTCCCATTTATCAAATGTGAACATACAAAGCCTGCATGGTAACTATCTCCACAACCTGTAGTATCAATTACTTCTTTAACTTTATTAGCTTGAACAAAATACTTTTCACCATTATGATATGTAACACTTCCTTTATCAGCTAAAGACACATTAAATAGCCCTTTATACTTCTCTGAAAACGCTTCAAATATTGGGAGAATTGATTTCTCTCCACTAATCATGAAATAATCTATATATGGTGCATATTTTTCCATTTCTTTAAAATTACGACATTCTACAAAATCCACTGCCAATCTGAAATTGTTATTCTTTTTTAAATCTATAATTTGTCCAAAACAGCCTGCCCAAAAATGTACAAATACAACATCTGATTTTTTGATAAACTCCAATTCATCATGGTTCAATATCATTTTATCAACAATATCACCCGTCCATGAATCATCTTTGTAATATCTGTCACCGCCAGCTGTAAGATATGTACGATTATTCGCTGTTACTTTATCCTTTTCTACTCTTACGTGGCTTACATCTATTCTCTTATCAGAAATAGAATCCATAATAAATTTTGCGTAAGAATCCTGTCCAACTGCACCCAATATTGAAACATTGAACTCCTCAAATTTTGATGCATGGACTGCAAAATTAAGGGCTTCACCGCCAGCATATAGTTCATCAGTTCCATCAAAAACATCTACACATAAACACGGAAGTGCTACTAAATTTATCATTCTTTATACCTCTAAAATTTCTAATTTTTCTGTTTTATCAACTTAATTCTGTCATAATATAAAATGACTTCCGGCAGGATTGGTCAAAATTTAAAAAACCAGAAAAGCTTCCCTCCATATGAATTTTTCTTACTGATTAACAGCGCAGAAACTGCATGTAATAATAAAAATGCACCGCTTATAATCGTCATTACCAGTTCAAACTGTGATAAGACCAACATGGAATTATCATTATAGCCTATATAAACATTCTTACTGCCCAGAGTGCTGCAATTTTCCTCATACCAGAACACATCGGCACCATTGACAGGCGAATTCGCCTTAATCTGCAGCACCGTATAAGTTGACCGGATGCCTTTCCCATAACGTGATTTGTAATTTCTGACATCATTTCCGCTATGTACCTTGACATGATTGGAGCTCTGCCGAGAACTTTGATATGTTACAGTTCCTTTTGTATGATTCTTCTTACAGGCATATCCGACCACCTTCGGCATACCCGGCCGCAAAGAAAATCAAAGCAACTACAAGTGCTAAAATCTCAGCCGTATAGAACGCATTCACCGATTTGTTTTTCATTTTTATCTCCATAGTATAGCAAAACAGGGAGCTAATCATCTTATCTCCCTGAAATTAACAATTCGCATTTTAAGCTGCAAAGCACTTAAATTAAAGGTTTGCACTCAAAGTAGCAACGCACTTAAATCAAGCAAGTGTACTTGCTCGTTTACATTATATGTAATTATCAAGAAAAAAGCAATAAAACTAATTGAGATTTATGCTATGTAAACTGACAAAACCACACTCTATGATCTTCATCTCTTACAAACGTGTAAATTGATTTTAATCACTCAAATTCTTTTATATCATTCCAACTTCTTTCCTTTATTAATTGCTGTATAATTTTAGTTGAATTCTCCAGCTTTTTCTAAGTGCCACATACGAAATCAGAAAGTTTGCAAGCCAGCCGGCCGGTACAGCAAGCCAGACAAACGCAATACCGAAACGGGGTGCAAAAATCAATGCAACCGACAAGCGTATCGCAAGGTTTACCATATTTGCAATGAGAAACGGACGCATAATTCCAAGTCCGCGAAGGACTCCGTCAGTTGCCATCTTAATACCCATAAAAATGAAAAAATAACCAAGCCATCTCATATAATCACCAGACACCTGATACGCCAAAGCAGTTCCATCTTTACCAAGAAATAGCGAAGAAATTTGTGTGTGCAGTGTTTCAATAACTACAAAAGCAAGCACTGCAAAACATACATCCAACACCAACGCAGCATGATATCCTTTTTTGATACGTTCAATTTTCTTTGCACCATAGTTCTGGGAAACATATGGTGAAACTGCATTACCAATGGATACGAATATCAATGAAAAAACATTCTCTACTCTCATCGTTGCTGCATAACCTGCAAGCGCCTGCGTGCCGAATGGATTTACAACAGCCTGTACGATCATCATACCAATTGACACTGTAGACTGCTGCAGAACAGACGGAACGGCAATTTGAAGCATAGAAGATAGTTCCTGCCTGTCAAACCAGTTAAAGGGACTTTTATATCGACGCATCCGGCTAAAGAAAATCAAAAGCGAGAACACGGCGGAAATTCCCTGTGCAATAAGAGTTGCGAGAGCGGCCCCGAACACACCCAGACCAAGACCGGCCACCAGCCAAATGTCCATAAAAATATTCAAAATAGAAGAAACTATCAAAAGGCCTAACGGAATCTTCGATTCACCGATTGAGTTAAACATCGTTGAAAGAATGTTATACATAAACAAAAACGGAAATCCCACAAAATAAACGCGAAGATACAACACTGCTTCCTCCAGTATATCAGCAGGTGTTTGTAATGCAGTCATCATAAAGCGAGAAAAACAAAAACCGAAGATACCCAAAAGTACGCTTAAAATCAAAAAGCTGATCAAGGATGTTGATACAATAGTTTTCATTTTGCTATAATCTTGGGCACCAAAATAGCGACTTACGAGCACCCCCGCCCCTACCCCGGCACCGAGTGCTATACAGATAAAAACATTTGTCAGTGCGGCACAGGCGCCAACTGCCGCAAGTGCAGGAGCACCGACATACTGACCAACAATGATTGAATCTGCCATATTGTATACCTGTTGAAAGAAGCTACCCAGAATCATAGGCATTGCAAATACAGTCAGTGCTTTTATAGGGGCATCTGTAATTAAATATTCATCTTTTGACATTATCATTTTCCTCCATAAAACGTAAAACGTTACAAAATCAGAGCTAACGCAGCCAATACAATGTTATTGCATACAGTCAACTTGCTTTTTTCTGTATTTTAACGGAGAAACTCCGTATGTTTTTTTAAAACTTCTGATAAAATAGCTTATATTTTGATAACCACTCCGCATTGCTGCCTCTGTAACAGAAATATCAGTGTCTTGCAACAGCTGTTTTGCATACTCTAACCGTAAATACGCCACATATTGTGAAAGTGTAATATGAAAATGCTCCTTAAAATATCTGGATATATATTTTTCAGAAAGATGAAATTGCTCCCCAAATTCTCTTAATGATATTTTTCCTGTAAAATTCTGCTGTATATACGAGACCATTTCTTTTTCTACAATATTTCTACCACTTGTGTTATTTTCTACTATAAATCCCTTTTCCCACATTTCAAGAATAAATTGTAAAAGAATTATTTTGGTCTTTATCTGCGTCGCTATGTTCAACTCTCTTTCACTCTTTTTTGTTTTATATATCTCAATTAACTGCTCACACAATTCTTTTATCGTATCTTTTACACTGGGACTTATCATCAGGCGACCACTCTCTAACGGCTCAAGTAATCTATCATCTAGTATATCATCTGTATAAAATGATATATATTTCAATGGGAAAAGAAAAGTAAAATAATCTACAGTACCGGTCTTTGAACCCATAAAATGCAGATTGCCCGGTGATACAACGAAGGCATCCCCGGGTTTCCCGATATAGTTCTCTCCTGATATATTTACAGTCAAAAAACCACTTTTTACATATATAATTTCGAATTCATCATGCCAATGTACCGGTATCTGAAAGGACTGACCCGCATTCTCTATATGATATGTACTGAACGGATCATCCTTTGTACCATGTGGTTTATTTTCCTTTAATTCAAAATACATAATCTCTCCTATAGTTCTATAAGACTCTTACTTTTCCATTTTCCGCTTTTCCATCGAAGCACCATTCCAACAGCTCTCGCACATTCATCACCTGCCATGGCAATATATGCTCCTACCGCCAGAAAGCCCAAATGTATTCCAAGAAAATATGTACCACCAACCGCAAACAGATACATGAAAATTGCACCCATTATAACCGGAAAAACTGCATCTCCACTGGTTTTTAGCGCCTGACTATACACAAGATTTGTCACCCTTCCAAGTTCAAGGAATATATCTATTATTAACAATTTTACAACAAGACTTATCATCTGTGCATCATCCGTAAATATATGCACTATAATGTGTCCGGACAGTGCAAATGTCACAGAGAAGCATGTGGCTATTACAAGGCCATATATCTCTGCTTTTTTTATACCCCTGTCACATTCTTCAAACTCCTTTGCTCCGATTCTCCAGCCTGTCATAATAGCATTAGCCTGTGCCAGTGCAGCTCCTGCACAATATGAGAAATTTGCTATCTGCATAGCATACGAACGAGCTGTGACATTCATTCCGTTCGCATCCATCTGATTCATAAAACGCACTATAAATGTCATTGCTATATTATAAAGTGCTGTTTCAAATGCAGAAGGAAAACCTATTTTAACAATCTGCGCAAGTATCTTTCGCGGCAAAATACGATCAGGACTTTGTTTTGCTTTTATAAGTACAGCGCCCATCACCGCTACAATAACAAGATTTACAACCCTTGAAATAACCGTGGCAACGGCAACTCCCATTACTCCCCAGTTAAATACAAATAAGAATACCGAATTTAGTATTATATTAAGAACATTTCCAACAATAGTTCCTATCAGGGAATGCTTTGTATATCCAAATACTCTCAAATAACTGGAAAAAATAGGAATAATCGCATTTAAAAAACATGTTCCACCAACAATTTTGAGGTATGTTTCAGCCGGTTCAAACAAAGCAGGAGCAATACTTACTATTCTAAGTATTCTACCGGAAAAAATTGCAAGAACAACAGACATCAGAATACCTATGAACGCATTAAACATAAGTCCAAGCTGTCTGGCCTGATATGCTATCCCGGGTCTTCCCGCTCCGATATTTTGTGACATAACAGCTATCATACCCGATGATATCACTCCAAACATAACAATGAAAACACCTATATAAGTATTTGCTGTTCCCACTGCTCCCACAGCCTGATCACTTACAGATGATAACATAAGTGTATCAACCATCCCTGAAAGCATATAGAATAAAGTTTCCAGACATATTGGCACAGATAATTGCGATAATGTTTTCCTTTCAACCATCATGTTTTCTCCTTACATACAAATATAACATATATTATCAATAATACGATATATCTTTATGTGTTTCTTGTATAATATCAAACAAAAATGGCACTATTTCTACTATTTCACGCAATAATCTATCAGAATTGTTAATCTTATCGTTGACATCCAGACTATTTATTTAATGAAATGAGATTTGTATTCTATTCGTTTCCTGTATTTTTTCTTTTTTTCTTTTTTCGCCGTACGAAAAGGAATGCACATAAGCCCGCAAATACAACGACTACAGCTATAAGTATCAGCAGTACCGGAATCCGGCAAACACTTGAAGAGATGAGCTTAAGGCCCTGATAAAGTGTATACACACCAAATATCGAGAATATCACAAATGCCAGTGTATTAAGCAGTCCATCCGGAGTTTTGCTCTTTAAGAGATAACCGATCAGCATTCCAAGAATGTCCGCTGCAAATAATCCGAGCGAACAACCGATCCATATAATAAGTGCTGCCCCCATACCTTCATTCGCACCAAATGTTATAGCGGTAAGCTGAGTCTTATCTCCAAGCTCAGCTACAAAAAATATACAGAAAACAGCCAATGGCGCAAACTCGATCTTTGATCTTCCGTTTTCTTCTTCCTCTTCGTCGTCATCGGAAATCGTTGATGCTGCGAAGTAAAGAAATGCAAGTGCTGCAATATTCTTAATGAGCCATTCCGGAACAAATTCGCTGACAAGTCCACCTGCAAGAACCGCCAGACCATTCAGTACAAGAATTGCAGCAGCAGTTCCTAATATGATATCTTTTAATTTGTACTTAGACGTAAGAGCAATCAACATAAGCTGTGTCTTATCTCCCATCTCCGCTATGAATTCCATAAAAAATACCTTTAAAAATAATATCATTTGTTATACCCTCATTTATCTTATTACAATATAAACTGCATATACTGCATAGAGAGCAACCATACACAAACCTTCGATTCTTCCGATTTTCTTCTTTGTCCCTGCGAATATCCATACACACACAGTAAATGCAACCAGTACACACAGATCAATAATATTCTCTCTGATTATACTGATCGGACTGATTACTGATGCAATACCAAGTACCATAAGTATGTTAAATATATTTGAACCGATCGCGTTACCAAGCGCCATATCAACTTCATTCTTTCTGGCTGCAACAATTGAGGTCACAAGCTCCGGGAGTGACGTGCCTATCGAAACGATTGTAAGTCCGATCAGTGTCTGACTCATTCCGAGATCACTTGCAATTCTTGATGCCGCATCAACGGTCACATCCCCTCCGACTGCAATCGCTATTGCTCCGCCAACGATAAACAGAATACTGACCGGAACGGATACAAGCTTAATTTCCTCATCCGAGCCACCTTCAATCTCAACTTTCTTTCCTTCTTTGTTGGCCTTTAATGCAATCCTGATCATGTAAAAAATGTATCCTGCAAATAAACCAATAAATATAGCACCATCCATATGTCCCAACGTCATGCCTGTTTTGTCTCCAAGGCCGATTATTCCTAAAAGCATTAAGAGTCCGGCACATATAAGTGAAAGCGGAATATCTCTCTTTATCGTTTCTCCTGCAACATTTACTGTGGCTAATATTGCACATACTCCGATAACAACCATCAGATTAAAAATATTAGAACCAACTACATTACTAACTGCAAGTTCATTATTGCCTGCTATTGATGCTGATACACTGACCGCTGTTTCCGGAAGTGATGTTCCCATCGCAACGATTGTAAGTCCAATAATTATAGATGGAACATGCAGTCTCTTTGCTACACTCGAGCTTCCCTCTACAAAAAAATCCGCTCCTTTGATCAGCAGTACAAAACCGATCACAAGAATTACAATTACAAGAGCAAACGGGGCGTTGTTAATGAATTTTTCCATATTATTCTCCTTTTTCTCTATCCATACCAGTGATGTCAGCCGAACTGTCTACTACTATAAAGTATGTCCGACAGATTAAAAAAGACTCATGTATATCAATTATCCGCCGGTGTATATTACACAAGCTGTTAATCGATATACATGAGTCTCATTATTTAAGATTTGCCAGATTATACTCTCTTATTATAATCAGAATGTTGACAAATCACACTTTCGCGCTAACTACTCCCTCATGGAATATTAAGTTACTCGATAAATATTATCAAATGTAACCATGCGTGTCAACATCTTATTTTAGAAATATTTATCAGAAACATTTATCAGCAGTGGTCTCAGACTACTGTCCATCCAAGCCACTGCCGAATTTACAACTTCTTTCTATTTACTTTTATTTAACTGTTACCTTTACTTTCTTAGCGCATCCATTTACTGCATAGATATATACATAACAGGTGCCTTTTCCTTTTGCTGTGATCTTGCCATCTTTGGATACAGTTGCTACCTTTTTATTTGATGTGTCATATCTGAATTTTGCTGTATGACCAAAGAGTGGAAGTTTATTATTCTTTTTAACAATAGTTGCTTTTATCTTAGCTGTTTTTCCCTTTTTCAGGCTGTAAGCGGATTTCTTTATCTGAATCTTCTTGGCATCTGTTACAGTCGTATTCTTCTTGCCAACCGCATGACCTGTAATGGATTTTCCGATGGTCACTTTCTTGCCGGCAACCTTCTTATATGCAACTACATAACATTTTACATTATCTTTCTGATTTACAGCCTTCTTATTCAGCTTATTGATCGTCACAGATAAGGTCTTTGCAGATTTTACAGACTTAACAACGGTGTATTTTCCCTTCTTACAATATGCCATATATACATCATATCCATCTGCTTTTGCAACCTTGCCCCATGTTACTTTAATCGGCTTTCCTGTAGTGATATTGAACTTGGAACTTAATGCCTGATCATTTGCTTTTGTCCGTTTTGCTTTTACAACAGGGGACTGCTTCACCGTCCACTTAGCATAAAGAATTGTATTTCCTGTTAATGCTTTACCCGGCATAGCCGCCTTTGTGAGTGCCTCGTCTGTATACCAGCCTGCAAATTCATATCCAGCTTTACTTGTTGTTGGAAGCACATCCGGGAGCTTCTTTTGATGTACAGCTTCAGTTACTTCACTTCCGCCATTTGTGTTATATGTGATCTTATATCCAAGGTTATCATTCTCGATAACTGTATATGGAACATTTCTCTCTAATGGACTATTTGAATTTGTTGTATACCAATTAAAATCTGCATATCCAACATCATCTTTATGGTCTTTATGTTCATCCGTCTGCTCAACCTCATAACACTTCTGATCTCCATCACTGATTCCTACATCTATATTATCCGGATCAGAGTCAGCAGATGTGATCCAGATCATATGACATTTCCTACATACAGTGATCCATTTATTAGGCGATAACTGATTACCAAAATAAATCTTGTCTCCGACCTGCACTTCATCTGCCTTTAATACTGTATTTGACGCATCTACGATATCTGCCGCAGCTTTCTTGTCTGCATCTACATACTTACAGATTGAACATGTATATCTGGCTTCACCTGCAGTTCCATAAGAATGTTCCTGGAAATCTTCCTTCAAATCACTATGTTCACAGGTTGCCGCATGCCAATGACCATATGCATTACTGCTCCAACTATTAGAAAATGTATGCTGGTGTACACTCGATTTCGACCACTTTGCATACAACGTTATATCTTCAAATATTGAAAGTTCTCGCGATACCGGCTGTGTAAGATTTTCATCTGTATACCAGCCAATAAAATCATATCCAGCTTTGGTCGTTGTTGGAAATGTACTCGGTATATGTGTCTGTTTAACAGCATCCGCTATTGCACTACCACCATTTGTATTATATTTAATCGTATATCCAAGATTTGAATTTCCCATAACTGTATATGGAGTATTACTAGGTAAATATTCTCCTGTGAAGTAAAAATTAAACTCACTATATCCAACATAACCGGCATGATCTTTGTGTGCATCTGATCTCATTACAATAGAATTGATTCTGTCTCCAATCCAATATTGCGAAGAGCCACCGTATGTTATCCAGATCATATGACATTGCTTGCAAACTACTATCTGTTTGTCTGGAGACAACTCAGCTCCTACATAAACCGTATCCCCTACCTGTAGAGTCGTAGGATCAATCGTTCCTGACCTGTATTCTGTTGCATTTACTTTCATTGTTCCCATGCCTACAAACATAACAATGCCAACCAGCAAGGCCGTCAGGATGCCTGTAACTTTGTTTTCTTTTAGTCGTCTTACCATATTTTCTTATCCCCTTTCATTCATCTGAATACAACACATAATACAACATATAGTATAATTATATCTGCATGTCTCATTATGTTGTTCCAAATAAGTTATTTTCTGGTATTGTACCATAATCATTTCCCCATACCGGATTCTATGCACGAAATGTCTGAAAAACGGCATGAAATGTTTCACTAGGTCTGGAAATATGGTCTATGCGTGTATAAAAAAAAGAAAGATAGCATGTCACTATCATGTATCTTACACGATAATAAACAATACTATCTTCCTTTTTATTCTCTATTTGAACTTTATGAGTGATGTATTATTTTTACATCATACCCATTCCGCCGCCCATACCTGCACCTGCCGGCATAGCTGGAGCATCTTCCTTAATATCAGCTACAACAGATTCTGTTGTCAGTAATGTAGATGCTACGGATGTTGCGTTCTGTAAAGCACTTCTTGTAACCTTAACAGGATCGATGATACCTGCTTCGATCATATCTACATACTTCTCATTGTATGCATCAAAACCGATACCCGGCTGTGATTCTTTGATCTTATTGATGATAACAGAGCCTTCCAGACCGGCATTTGCTGAAATGTGGAATAACGGAGCTTCCATAGCCTTAAGAACTACCTTAGCACCTGTCTTCTCATCGCCTTCAAGTTCTGCAACCAGTTCTGCAACCTTCTTAGCTGCATGAATATATGCTGATCCACCACCTGCGATGATGCCTTCTTCAACAGCAGCTCTGGTAGCATTTAATGCATCTTCCATACGGAGCTTAGCTTCCTTCATCTCTGTCTCAGTAGCTGCACCAACACGGATAACTGCTACACCACCTGCAAGCTTTGCAAGTCTTTCCTGAAGCTTCTCTTTATCAAATTCAGATGTTGTCTCCTCAAGCTGAGCCTTGATAACATTTACTCTGCCCTGAATATCTTCCTTGGTTCCGAAACCATCTACGATAACTGTATTCTCTTTTGTTACCTTTACACTCTTAGCACGGCCAAGGTCATCTAATGTCGTATCCTTTAAATCATAACCGAGTTCTTCGGAAATAACCTTACCGTTTGTAAGGATAGCAATATCCTGTAACATTTCTTTTCTTCTGTCACCATAACCCGGAGCCTTAACAGCTACAACCTGGAATGTACCTCTTAACTTGTTTACGATCAATGTTGTAAGTGCTTCACCTTCTACATCTTCCGCAATGATCAAAAGCTTCTGACCACCCTGTACGATCTGCTCAAGTACCGGAAGGATATCCTGAATATTTGAGATCTTCTTATCTGTGATCAGGATGTATGGATTATCAAGTTCTGCAACCATCTTCTCCATATCAGTTGACATGTAAGCTGAAATATATCCTCTGTCGAACTGCATACCTTCTACGAGGTCAAGTTCTGTCTTCATGGACTTGGACTCTTCAATCGTGATAACACCATCGTTTGATACCTTTTCCATAGCATCTGCAACCATCTGTCCAACTTCATCATCACCGGCTGAAATAGATGCAACTCTTGCGATCTGCTCTTTGCCGTTGATTGTCTGGCTCATCTCTGAAATTGCTTCTACAGCCTTGTCACAAGCCTTCTTCATACCCTTTCTGAGGATGATTGGATTAGCACCTGCTGCAAGGTTTTTCATACCTTCATTGATCATTGCCTGAGCAAGAACAGTAGCTGTTGTAGTACCATCACCTGCAACATCATTTGTCTTTGTTGCTACTTCTTTTACGATCTGAGCACCCATGTTCTCAAATGCATCTTCCAGCTCTATATCCTTTGCAATTGTAACACCATCATTTGTGATAAGTGGTGAACCATATGACTTTGCAAGAACTACGTTTCTTCCTTTTGGTCCAAGTGTTACTCTTACTGTATCTGCTAACTGATTTACGCCTGCTTCAAGAGCCTTTCTGGCTTCTGCTCCGTATTTAATTTCCTTTGCCATTTTTTTCTACCTCCAACTGTTTTTCTGCTATCTGATTATTCACTTACAACTGCAAGAATGTCACTCTGTTTTACGATGATATATTCATCATCACCGAGCTTAACTTCTGTTCCTGCGTATTTAGAATAAATAACTCTGTCTCCTGCCTTTACTTCCATAGGAACCTTAACGCCATCGACAACAGCTCCGGGACCAACTTCTACAACATCTGCATACTGTGGCTTCTCTTTTGCCTGTCCCGGTAATACAATACCTGATTTTGTTGTCTCTTCTGCTACGGACTGTTTTAATACAACTCTGTCTCCTAATGGTACTAATTTCATAATATATATTCCTCCTAACATATTAAATCCGTTCTTATCTGCCTTATGTACTCCGGCAGTTCCTAGCACTCATATCTCTTGAGTGCTAACACAATTATTATTGTATTCATTTTGTGGAAAAAATCAACCCCTAAAATGATAAAAAATATATTAAATGGACAAGGTCTCTTACATTATATGAAATATACCCTGAATTCAGAACGAAAACCGGCGATTTTGATTTGTAAATTCAGGTGTTGCATGATATGCTTCTAATACAGGAATCAAACCGATGATTTCTGACATGATACAGGATAACGCCTGTTCAAAGGCTGCTATCCAAATGATATATAGAAATGGAGAATACTATGGCTGAACAATTATACACAATACCTGTCAACGATGCCTTTCATGCAGACTGTGAATGTCCTCTCTGTCAGATGCAGAAAACGCTGGAGGAACATGCCATCGAATATACGATGGGACCAAGCTATATGGAAGACGATAATCGTGCTATGACAGATAAAATGGGCTTCTGCTCCCATCACATCGGCATGTTATATAAAGAAAAGAATCGTCTGGGACTTGCCCTGATGTTAAAAACACACACTGATAAAACGATCCGGGATCTGAAAGCTTTATCAGAAAAAGGAACTCCTACAAAACCGGGACTTTTTTCCAAGCAGTCAAATTTTTCCGGTGTTGGTGCATATATCAAAGAACTGGAAAGCTCCTGCTTTATCTGTGACCGTATGAATCGTACCTTTGACCGCTATGTCGATACGATCTTTCATATGTGGAAAAAAGATCCTGAATTCAAGGACACCTTCAAAAGCAGCAAGGGCTTCTGTACTTACCACTACGGTATCCTCTACGATACCTCTGTCACAAAGCTGTCCAAAAACCAATGTGAAGAATTCATCGAAGCCTTGAATCACTTATATTTTGAAAACATGGAACGTGTCAACGGAGATATCGGATGGTTCATCGATAAATTCGACTATCGATTCAAGAATGAACCATGGAAGAACTCAAAGGATGCCCTACCTCGCGGCATAATCAAGGCTAATCATACATTTGTAGAATAAAAAGTGACAATATTACTGCCTGATAAACATAGGATACACACAAAAATACTGTGTACATTGCACTTCACATATTATTCCGCAAAACGCTTTCGCTCTACCCTCAACGCAGCAGTACTAAGTTCGCCGTATTATACGGCTCACTAAGGACTGGCGTTCGGTCAGGTTTGCTTCATAATAGTGAGTGTAATGTACACAGTATTTTTTATATAGTATAAAATTCACAGCAATATTGTCACCTTTTTACATTGCCTGTTTGGTTACATGACCGCCAAATGCCTGTGCCAGATCATGTGTCCACAGGTATTCACGATATCTTCTGAGCAGGCCTTTGTAAATCACCTTAACATTACTGCTCTTCCGAAAATCATCCGGCCTTACAAGCCCCGGTTGTTTATCGAGAATATGTATACCAGAACGTTCTAACACACATGCCACGAACTGGGAACAGAAATAATTATATTTCCTCTCAATCGCCTTATTTCGTATAACACCATAAAGTCCCCAAAAATTATACCGATAGCGATCAGCATTTGTTTTAAATGCCGCAAGCTCCTGCAGTACATGTCTGTACTGCTTATCTGTCACGGTCAGTTCCAGAACAACACAGCTTGTTTCAACATCTCTGCCAAATATTCCGGTATCAATATCTTCTATAATGAATCCGCAGTTGAATGGATTATAGATTCCCTTTCTGGCGAAGCTGTACATCTCCCGAAGCTCCAGATCCAATGCAATGGATGCATGTGCATATGGCTCTTTTGTCCAGAATTTGATGATTCTTGCAGGAACTGTGTGTGTCTTGGAGATCAGGATATATAATTTTCTGTTTTCTAATTCTGATATATCATTTTTCATACTTTTAATAGACTAAATTTTATTTTCCCGGCTTATAGGAACTCTTTAATGAAACAATACGGTTATATACAGGATGCTCCTTAGTAGAGTCTTTGGAATCTACACAGAAGAATCCATTACGAAGGAACTGGAATGCTTCACCGGGTTTTGCATCTTCAAATGCTTTCTCGAGCTTACATCCCTGTAATACGGTCAATGAATTCGGATTCAGATTCAAAGTACCATCCTCATTCAGCTTACCTTTTTCTTCATCCACGATATTCTCATATAAACGAACCTCAGCATCAATTGCACTTTCTGCTGATACCCAGTGTATCGTTCCTTTTACCTTTCTTCCTTCGAATCCTGAACCACTCTTGGTCGCAGGATCATAAGTACAGTGAACAACTGTTACATTTCCATCTTCATCCTTCTCATATCCTGTACAGGTTACAAAATATGCATTCTTCAGACGTACCTCATTGCCAGGGAACAGACGGAAATATTTCTTAGGCGGTTCTTCCATGAAATCATCTCTTTCAATATAGAGATATTTGCTGAATGCAACTTCTCTGGAGCCTGCTTCCTCATTTTCCTGATTATTTTCAACCGGCAGATATTCTACCTGATCCTCCGGATAATTATCGATCACCAGCTTGATCGGATTCAGGACTGCCATATAACGGTTTGCTGTAAGCTTCAGATCATCACGCAGACAATACTCAAGCATCGCATAATCAACAGAGCTCTGGCTCTTTGAGATACCAACCAACTCCATAAACTTCTTAATAGAAGAAGCAGTGAATCCTCGTCTTCTGAGTGCTGCGATCGATACAAGTCTTGGATCATCCCAGCCATCTACGATACCATCCTCTACCAGCTTCTTAATATATCTCTTACCTGTAACTACATTTGTCAGATATAACTTTGCAAATTCAATCTGCTTTGGTGGGTTCTCATATTCCAGTTCCCGTACTACCCAGTCATATAAAGGTCTGTGATCCTCAAATTCCAGTGTACAGATAGAATGCGTTACACCTTCAATCGCATCCTCAATCGGATGAGCGAAATCATACATTGGATAAATACACCATTTATCCCCTGTATTATGATGTGTCATACGGGCAACACGATAGATAACAGGATCGCGCATATTAATATTCGGTGAAGCCATATCGATCTTTGCACGAAGCACCTTGCTTCCATCCGGGAACTCTCCGTTCTTCATTGCTTCAAATAATGCAAGATTTTCTTCAATACTTCTGTCTCTGTATGGGCTGTTTTTACCCGGCTCTGTCAGCGTTCCTCGGTATTCACGGATCTCATCTGCCGTCAGATCACATACAAATGCCTTGCCTTTCTTGATCAATTTGACTGCTGCTTCATACATCTGGTCAAAATAATTGGATGCAAAGAATACTCTGTCTCCGAAATCGGCACCCAGCCATCTTACATCATCTAATATGGATTCTACAAATTCTGTCTTTTCCTTTGTTGGATTCGTATCGTCAAATCTCAGATTAAACTGTCCGCCATATTCCTGTGCAAGACCATAGTTCAATAATATGGATTTGGCATGTCCTATATGCAAATATCCATTCGGTTCCGGAGGAAATCTTGTGACTACCTTCGTTACCTTGCCCTCCGCTATATCTTTATCAATAATCTGTTCAATAAAATTTTTCCCGATTGATTCTTCTGCCATCATTAATGCCTCCTTCATATAATTAGCATGACTTTTTTAAGTCTATCACATTTTACATAAAGCCTCAACTGCAAATTCTAAAACTCAACAAAACTCAAGTAATTTTCAATAACTTTCAGTAAATCTCTTATTGACAAATACATCATTTTACTATATATTAACTAATGTTGTTGCTACTATAGCTCAGGTGGTAGAGCGCCACATTGGTAATGTGGAGGTCACGGGTCCGACTCCCGTTAGTAGCTCTTTTTTAATGTCCGGATTTATTTATACAGTATTCACATCCAACGGACTGTCCGATACAGTTCTCACAATCATTCCAGTTCTGTATCAGTGGTTCTTCACTGATCAGATAAATTCCTGCCAGACTCATCATCGGCTCCATTCGTTCTTTATGCCAACTGATTCCAACCTGTTCCGTATCCATCAGGCTGCAAAGAATTCCGGCAGCTTCCAATGGCATTCCATAATAACCGGGTCCAAAAGAATGACTGCAGTAATGCCCCGACTCTACACTGTGCTTTCGTTCCAGGTATTTTCTTATCCATTTTCTTACAATATCCATACATGCAATCTGAAAGGTTTCCAGATAATAAGTTCCAAGTAATGAATCCATCTCCTCGATCTGGATCTCCGGGGCATGAAATGCATACAGATATCCCTGTGTAATCTTTGACGGATCTATTCGTTCCAGTATCCGGCATGAAATATTCTTTTTGCCGAGCATAAATCCATCAGACTTAATACAGTCTCTGGAAAATGGCTGCAAAAGTACAGGTACCAGATACCGGTTTCGATTATTGTATCTGGATAAAAAACGCATAACCGTTTTCTCGGCTTCATCCTTATGCTCTTTTCTGCTCTCCGGCTCCATCTGTTCCCATGAAGCAATCTCTGCGATCCGCGCCATGATTTCATCCTTCAGATCCCAAATACTGACGAATACCACACAGTCCTGCTTTTGAAACTGTGCAATCACTGCATCATACATCTCCGGGCGATGTACGATCGTACATTTACTGCAATCCCGGATTTTCTGTCCTTTCCCATTTAAGATATAATCAGGACTTCCAAGGCAGTTTTCCTTCAGATACAAGGGGCAATAACAGAACAGACAATTAAAGGAATCTTCATTTTCTATTTTATGACATGGGAAAAATTCACAATCCCGATTCTGAAAAAATCTGTAATTGTTTTTCATATCCGTTTATCCTTCCATTCTTAACATACCCTATGGATTACAGATCTTACATGGCTCATACCCCTGCGTGATCAGATCATCCCGGCTTCCGATATATTCTTTCTTATTGCTGTCATTCATGCGCTTTACTGAACGGCAGGACGGCTCATGGAACTTTCCTGTATTTGTATTAATAATATAAGTATGCTCTGCTGCCTTTTCTGATCCTGCTTCTATTTCCGTCTGAACTTTCTCTGTCGTACTCTCTCTTGTTACATTATCTGTCTTCGTTGTATCATCCGACAGATTCTGATTTTCTCCCACCCCTGACATATCTGATTGCCGTTCCGGTATAAAAGTAATTGTTTTTCCATCACTGTACGCCTGAATCGTACCATTCAGATCCGTACGATACACCGTGCATCCTGCATTTGCCAAACGATCAAGCACTTCTTCGGTCGGATGTCCATATGAATTATCTGCCCCAACGCTGATTACCGCATAACTGGGCTTAACAGCCTCTAATATCTCTTTTGTTGTGGCATTTCTGCTGCCGTGATGACTGACCATCAGAACGTCACTGGAAAGTTCCTCTCCGGATGCGATCATTGCCTGCTCACCGGCTTCTTCTCCATCCCCATAGATCAGGAATGAAGTATCCCCATATGTCATACGAATTCCGACAGAATTATCATTTTCATTATCATCACTATAAGTAATCGGTGCTACTATTGTAAATACCGCATCACCAAAGGTATAAGAATCCCCTGCCTTTGGGAATGTAATAGTCAGGTTCTGCGCCGCAAGCTTATCAATCAACGAATCATAGATCTTTGTATCTGCAACATAATCCGGGCCGATAAAAGTCTCTGTGTCAAATACATTCAACACACCCACCAGACCATTTATATGATCGGAATCATAATGGCTCGCGATCACGTAATCAAGTGACTCTATATTCTGTTTTTTCAGGTATGCCACGACAAATGAAGACGCTGACGACGGACCTCCATCCATCATCATGTAATGGTCATCACAGGAAAATAACACCGCATTCCCCTGACCGACATCTAAGAAAGTAACTGTAAGTCCGGCAAGATCGTCTGTTGTTCCCCCGATATTCGCTTCCGAAGTTATTTGCTCATCTGACGTAGCTTCCGTACTGTCAATCGATTCTGTTATATTCTCTGTTGTATTTCCTGTCTGATTTTCGTTCGTTTCATCCGATAAATCCAGACATCCTGAAAAAAGCCCAAGGACAAAGCACATGCCGACAATGATCATCACTTTCCTCAGGCCATTCTTTTTATTTATAGAATTTATCATAAGCTGCTCCCCCAGAATTATATCTTTAATCCTGTTCTATATCCCGTAATTTCTTTCGTATTCGCTGGATCGCATTATCGATAGATTTATACGGCTTTCCAAATGCTTCCGCTAGCTCATCATAGCTTTTTCCGGCAAGATATCCTTCTAACACCTGTCTTTCAAATTTGCTGAGTTTTTTATCAATCGTCTCCGCAAGCTTCTGGGATTCCAGCTGCCCAAGCATCTGATTCTCCGGTTCAAATGCCTGATCTGCCTGCAGCTCATCCACAAGCGCAACATCATCGTCATTTTCCGTATAAAATGATACATAATAATTAAGCGGAGAATGCTTCTTCCTGTTCGACAGCTTCACCGCAGTGATCAACTGTCGCTTGATACACAGATTTGCAAATGTAGAAAAAGATGCCCCTTTGCTTCCGTCAAAGCTTCGGATAGCTTTAATGAGCCCTATCATTCCTTCCTGAATGATGTCCTCATTTTCTGCACCGATAATATACAGGGCACGACTCTCTTTCTTTACGATTCCCATATACTTTTTGATCAGATATTCAAAAGCGGCATTATCATTTTCTTCCCGGATCAACCGGATATTTTCTTCATCGGTATTTCTTTCATACACACACACGGCGTTGGTACTCCCCTATTTTACACCCATTCTCTGACGGACAACCTCATATCCCAATACTCCGGCCGCAACCGAAGCATTTAATGAATCGATATCACCACTCATCGGTATAGATACAACATAATCACATTTTTCTTTTACCAGACGACTGACACCTGTACCCTCATTTCCGATCACAAGTCCCATCGGTCCGGTCAGATTGCAGCGGTACATCAGTTCTCCATCCATATCGGCACAGGCAAACCACATACCACGTTTTTTCAATTCATCAATCGTCTTCGCCAGATTTGTTACCTTAACCACCGGTGTATATGCGATTGCACCGGCAGAAGCCTTAACAACTGTTGCTGTGATTCCGACCGCTCTTCGTTTCGGAATAATAACGCCATGTGCACCGCACAGATTCGCTGTACGAACGATTGCGCCAAGATTATGAGGATCTTCAATCTCATCCAAAATAAAGATAAATGGCGGCTGTCCTTTTTCCTCAGCCTTTGCAAAGATCTCATCGATCGCTGAATATTCATAGGCTGCCACATGAGCGATCACACCCTGATGTTTTCCGGTCGAAGACATCTGGTTCAGCTTCTCTTTCGAAACATAATTAATAATCGTCTCCTGCTTCTTTGCTTCACGCACGATTGAATTGATACTGCCATCATGACAGCCATCCTGCAGATATAACTTGTCAACTGTTTTACCGGAACGAAATGCTTCCATAACTGCATTTCTACCCTCTATCTCAAACTTTTCATTTCTGTTTTCTTCCATGCTTATGCTCCATTTCTAATCCACATCATCAGATTGTAAATGCTCAATCAGTTGTTTTGATTCCAGGCAGTCTCTTGTCAACTCAAATAAACGGTCATATTCTTTATTCAGATAAAGATAGCCAATCAGCGCTTCAAAACCGGTAGCTTTCCTGTACTGTCCTACCGATGCATTCTTTGCCTTGGAATGTGTCTTTGTATTCCTTCCACGCTTATATATCGCCATTTCCTGCTCGGTCAGTTTCTCTTCCAACAGATCGATATAACCTGCCTGTGACTCTGCATTTACGATATGAATAGCTTCTTTATGGTATTTGAATGCCTGTTTGTTATCCTTTGATACCAGAACGGTCTTTACTAAAAGGTCAAATACACTGTCCCCTATATAAGCAAGCGCCAGCCCGGAATATTCCGCCGGATTGGAATCTTCTACACCTAATATCGCAGTAAAATACTGATCTAAGCTCTTTTCCATTTTACTCCTTCTCTTGTATCCTCAAGAATAATGCCCTTATCACTGAGCATGTTACGGATCTCATCTGCTCTTGCAAAATTCTTTGCTTTTCTTGCTTCCTGACGTTCATTGATCAAAGCCTCGATATCAGAATCTAACAGTTCTTCTTCCCTCTCTGTAATGATACCAAGAATATCACACAGCTTCTCAATCGTCCGGATCGCCAGATCTACTGTTTTCTTTGGTGTATCATTTGAAATATTGATATTTGTATATTTTACTAATTCAAAGATAACTGAGATCGCATCTGCTGTATTCAGATCATCGTCCATAGCTGCTTCAAATCGTTTCGTATATCCATCTAATTCTGCCTCGACAGAAACATCGGAACCCTCCACATCTGCCGGCACAAGTGACTTTAACTTGTCAACAGCAGTCAGGATACGTTCCAGACCATTCTTGGATGCCTCTACCAGATCAGCCGAGAAGTTCAATGGACTTCTGTAGTGAGCAGACAGCATAAAGAAACGGATAACCTGAAGTGGATATTTGTCTGCGATCTCTCTTACTGTAAAGAAGTTGCCAAGTGACTTGGACATCTTCTCGTTGTTGATCTTTAAGAAACCGTTATGCATCCAGTATCTTGCAAATTCCTTATCATTTGCTGCTTCACTCTGTGCAATCTCATTTTCGTGGTGTGGGAAGATCAGATCCTCACCACCTGCATGGATATCAATGATATCACCGATATATTTCTTAGACATAACAGAACATTCCAGATGCCAGCCCGGTCTTCCTTCACCCCATGGTGACTCCCAGAACGGTTCTCCCTCTTTCTTTGGCTTCCAGAGAACGAAATCCAACGGATCTTCCTTCTCATCCTGACCGGAAACCTTAAGCTGATGATTCTCTGCTCTGTGTCCGGATTCCAGATCATCAATATTCTTATGAGATAATTTACCATAATCTGCAAAGCTTCTGGTACGGAAATATACAGTGCCATTTACTTCATATGCATGTCCTTTTTCAATCAGTGTCTTGATCATCTCGATCATATCCGGGATCTCTTCGGTAGCCTTTGGATGTGTCGTAGCTTCCTGTACATTCATCGCTGCCATATCCTTCTTTGTCTCTGCAATGAAGCGCTCAGAGATCACCTTGGAATCAACACCTTCTTCATTTGCACGTTTGATGATCTTATCATCAACATCTGTAAAATTGGATACGTAATTTACATCGTATCCCTTATATGTGAGATACCGTCTCAATGTGTCAAATACGATCATTGGTCTTGCGTTTCCGATGTGGATATAATCATATACGGTAGGTCCGCAGACATAGATTCCTACTTTACCTTCATTGATCGGTACAAATTCTTCTTTTGTTCTTGTAAGAGTATTAAAAATCTTCATGGGAATCCTCCAATAAATATAGTTTTTATTTTCGCCTGTCTTTCATTCGAAGCAGTTTTATCATGCGTTATAGATTATGCATAAAAAAGAAAAAACCTGGAAAAAACTTCCAGGTTATCAAATAGCAGTTCATAGGGGAATCGAACCCCTGTTTTCGCCGTGAGAGGGCGACGTCTTAACCGCTTGACCAATGAACCATATATCTTAGCGACTTGTTTAATATACCAGAAGCTACGATAAAATGCAAGCTTTTTTTTCAGTAAATTTACATTTTTTTATACTGACCATATTTTAGCTTGTAATAAGGGCATTGTCAATCAAATACGTAAGTGTTTTGGTAATGAAAGGGATACAGGGCTGCTACATAGATCTTCCTTATATCTAAATACAACTTAGCATATTTTTGCATTAATTTTATCATAGACAGAAACAATACCTTTTATCTGCCAAGTCCTGATTCTGTATTCTTTCATGCAGCAAACCTTTTTTCACGTCGGTACTTGGCAAACTGCTGTAAGCAGTGAGCTTAGTACCGCTACGTGAAAAACAGAACGCAAGTGTTTTGCGTAATGAAAGGGATACAGGGCTGCTGCATAGATCTTCCTTATATCTTTGTGAAGCAGACCTTTTCTTACGTTGGTCCTTAACGAGCTCCTTTATACGGAGCGAGTTTAGTACCACTACGTAAGAAACAGAGTGCAAACGTTCTGCGTAACAAATGATTTAAGGAAGATCTATGCAGCGGGTCTGCCCGTCTATACAAAGTCAAAGGTAAGCTGGTTGGTATCCGGCATACCGTCTAAGATGCCAAGCTCTGACAGCTTGTCGATCGCACTCTTTCCAATCTTAGAATGAGCCTGCAGATCTTCCTTTGAGATAAACCTGCCTTTGCCGGCTGCATCCTTCAACTGCTTTGCAGCCTTCTCTCCCATTCCTTCAATGGAAGCCAGTGACGGCATGATCTTACCGTCTATTACCTGAAAACGGATATCATCCGCCACATAGATATCGATCGGCATGAACTCAAAACCTCTCGCATACATCTCAAGAACCAGCTTCAGATCCTTTAACTTATCTTCATCCTTTGCAGTTCGTTTATTCTTATCAATACTCTGTATCATATTGATATGATACAGTACCTTTTCTTTTCCAAAGCACATCATCTCATAACTGAAGGCTGATGCACGAATACTGAAAAACGCTGCATAATACTGAAGCGGATAATTCACCTTAAAATATGCAATTCTCCACGCCATCATAACGTAAGCCGCCGCATGGGCTTTCGGGAACATGTACTTGATCTTCTGGCACGACCAGATATACCAGTCCGGTACACCATGTGCCTTCATATCCTCTTTCCATTCTTCCCATTTTGCACATTTGCCTTTAGCTACGTTACCTTTTCGGACATTCTCCATGATCTGAAACGCTGTACCGGATTCCAGGCCCATATGGATCAGATATACCATGATATCATCTCGACAACAGATTGCGGTCGAGATCGTACACTGACCGGATTTGATCAGCTCCTGTGCATTTCCAAGCCATACATCCGTACCATGCGCCAGACCTGCGATTCGCACCAGATCCGAGAAGTTCTGTGGATTTGCATCAATTAACATCTGCATGGCGAAATCCGTACCGAACTCCGGCACACCCAGACTGCCAAGCGGAATGCCATTGATATCCTCCGGTGTAATATGAAGACTTTCTGTTCCATGGAACAACGCCATAACATCAGGATCATCTAACCGGATCGTGGTTGCATCAAGACCGGTCAGATCCTCCAGTCTTCGGATCATCGTAGGATCATCATGACCGAGAATATCAAGCTTCAACAGGTTATGATCGATCGAATGGTACTCGAAATGAGATGTTACGACATCCGTCGTCATATCATTTGCCGGCTTCTGGATCGGTGTGAAGGAATAGATCTCCTCATGCCTTGGAAGAACGATCATACCACCCGGATGCTGTCCGGTCGAACGCTTAACGCCGGTACATCCGATTGCCAGACGTTCCATCTCACAGCTTCGTTTCGTGACGATAGCCTTTTCATCGACATATTTCTCGATCTCCTTCTGGGTCAGATCTCCCATTGCCGTAGCTTCTGCTCTCGCTTCATCCTTTGCAAGATCTTTGAAGTAATTATATACATAACCATACGCTGTCTTATCTGCTACCGTTGTTACAGTTCCTGCACGGAATGCCTTACCCTTACCGAATAACACTTCTGTGTAAGCATGTGCACATGACTGATATTCACCGGAGAAGTTCAGGTCGATATCCGGCTCCTTATCTCCTTTGAATCCAAGGAAGGTTTCAAATGGGATATCGTGTCCCTCTTTGATCAGTGGATGACCGCATCGAGGGCAATCACGATCCGGCATATCACATCCCGACATACCGGAATATGATTTTACAAGCTCGGAATCAAAATCAACAAAATGACACTCCGGACAAATATAATGTGCCGACAACGGATTTACCTCTGTGATACCTGCCATCGTTGCTACAAAGGAAGAACCTACAGATCCTCTGGAACCAACCAGATAGCCATGATCGTTGGAATCCCACACAAGCTTCTGTGCAATGATATACATAACGGCAAATCCATTTGATATAATGGAATGTAACTCACGTTCCAGTCGTTCTACAACGACCTCCGGCAGATCCGGTCCATAGATCTTATGAGCCTTTTCATAACAGATATTCGTAAGTGTCTCATCGGAATTCTCGATGATAGGCGGTGCTTTATCCGGTCGAACCGGGTCCATATATTCCACCATATCCGCGATCAGATTTGTATTCGTGATAACAACCTCTCTGGCTTTCTCACTTCCCAGATATTCGAATTCCGCCAACATTTCTTCCGTCGTTCTGAAATAAAGCGGAGGCTGATTAACTGCATCCTCAAAACCTTTACTTTTCATGATGATCGCACGATAGATACTGTCTTCCGGATCAAGGAAATGGACATCACAGGTTGCAACAACCGGCTTATTAAATAATCGTCCAAGCTCCACGATACGCTTATTATAATTCTGAAGATCCTCGATCGTACAAGGATTCTCCTTCTTTCTGGTCATAAACTCGTTATTTCCGATCGGCTGTATCTCCAGATAATCAAAGAAATTAACAAGTCTTGCAATTTCTTCATCCGGTGCATCATCTACGACCGCACGGAACAGCTCACCTGCTTCACAGGCAGAACCTAAGATCAGTCCTTCTCTATATTTATTGATCATGCTCATAGGCATACGCGGTCTGCGGTTGAAGTATCTGACATGCGCTTCAGAAATCAGACGATACAGATTCACACGGCCGATCTCATTTTTTGCCAGAATGATGCCATGATATGTTCTGCCTTTTTTGATCGTATCATCCGATTCAGAACCTAATTCATTTACATCCTCCACCGTCTTTACGCCACGTTCCACTAACATCTCATATAATTTTACGAAAATTTTTGCGGTTGCATTTGCATCATCAACAGCACGGTGATGATGTTCATTTTTTACATTTAACGCCTTACAGACACGATCCAGTGTAAACTTACCAAGCTCCGGCAATAACACATGGCTGAGTGTCATGGTATCCATGATCGTATTATCGAATTTCATTCCAAGATCTTTGGCATTTTTCTTGATGAATCCGGTATCAAATGCTGCATTATGTGCAACAACGATATCATCACCACAGAATTCCAAAAACTTCGGCAGGATCACGTCGACGGTCGGTGCATGCATAACCATCTCATCTGTAATGGAAGTCAACTGCTCTATACTATAAGGGATCGGTTCTTCCGGATTGATAAATTCCGAGAAACGATCAATCTCCTCTCCATCTTTTACCTTTACAGCTCCGATTTCTATGATCTTATTCTTCTTCTGACTAAGACCGGTCGTCTCGATATCGAATACGATATATTCTGTATTCAAATCCTGTCCTTTGGGATTGATAACCAGATTCTTCAGGTCATCGACAAAATATCCCTCACAGCCAAAGATCAGTTTAAAGCCATCCTTCATACCCTTTGCATGTGCTGCAATCGGGAATGCCTGTGCAACGCCGTGATCCGTGATTGCAATCGCCGGGTGTCCCCAGTCATTTGCACGTTTCACGATCTTCTCGATATCAACAACACTGTCCATCTCGCTCATAACCGTATGCATATGTAATTCCACACGTTTTTCAAGCGATGTGTCAACTCTTGGCACACGGAAATCCGGTATATGCTTGATACCACGCACAGATGCAATATTTAACTCCTTGGAAAAAGTATCGTATAACGGCACACCCTTTAACCGATAGAAGCTTCCTTCTTTTAACTCATCCTTATAAACCGGCACATCATCCTCTGATGCAAATATCTTAAATGCGATCGTATCTTCAAAATCCGTAATATTGCAGATGAATAAAGTCTTACCATTTCGGAGAACCTTTTCTTCCATCTTGATCAACTGGCCATGAATACAGACTTCACCGATACCATCTACTAATGTAGAAATCTTTACCAGTTCCCCTTCGCAGTCTCTGCCATAGAATACATCCGGATCATTCGAGGTATATTTCTTCCTTCTGGCGGCAAATGTCTCCTTCGGCTTTTCGTCCTGTGCAGGTGCTTTCTTTTCAGCCGGAGCATCCTTCTTGCCTTCTCCGACCAGCTTCTTTTTATCTACTGATTTACCATCCAAGGTCAAATCCGCATCCTCATGTACATTACTTAAGATTGCCTCAATCTCAAGCTTCATCTTCTGTTCATTTGCACGGCGGAGCATCTCTTTATCAGATTCCGTATAATCAAAACCGACTTTGATATCCATACCGAACCGTTTCTTATAGGTCTCCTCCAGATACTTTTTGATCCCGATCGAATGGCTCTTTGAAAGCTTACTGTCTTCCATCGCAAGCGTGATAATATCATCTGAATAATACCATTCTGCCCGCTTTAATAAACGATATCCAACATGACTGATCTTCTCGACATCATACAAGATACTGTCCTTATATACCTCTGTTAAGGTTCTGGTATTGTACTGGGAAGACAGCTCATAACGGTCATCAATAATGACCTTATAACCACGTCCACGAAATAAATGTCCGCAAATGATATCTTCCACCTGTACAATCTTCGGACGGCTGATCAGGTGCTTCGACAGCAGGCTGATAATAAGCTGGCGTTCTGCCTGCTTCATTACCACCTTTTCGATCATCGTATCCTCAAACAGGGAAGACAGCTCTTTATCCATATTCAGTTCAGGAAATACTTCAAAAAATAATTTTGCTTCTACCGGCACGTTCTATTCACTCCAGTTATCTAACTCGTACTTTAATGTTGATAATATATCTTTCTCGTCGATCTTCTTTATGATCTGGCCTTTTTTGATCAAGATACCGCAGCCTTTTCCGCCCGCAATTCCAAGATCTGCTTCCTTGGCTTCGCCCGGTCCGTTTACAACACAGCCCATAACAGCAACCTTGATATTCAGATGATCATAATCGGCAACCAGCTTTTCTACCTGTTCTGCCAGTCCGATCAGATCAATCTCCGTTCTTCCACATGTTGGACAGGACACAAGTTCGATTCCACCTGTACGGAGTCCAAGCGTCTTTAAGATCATCTTTGCTGTCATGATCTCATTGACCGGATCCCCTGTTAAAGATACACGGATCGTATCTCCGATTCCCTCATGCAGGATAATACCAAGTCCTACAGAGGATTTGATATTACCGCTCATAACCGTACCGGATTCCGTGATACCCACATGCAGCGGATAATTCGTCTGATCTGCAATCAGCTCATGTGCTTTTACACACATCATAACATCGGAAGATTTAATACTGATGACCATATTGTCATATCCGCAGTCTTCGATCATATGAACCTTATCCAATGCACTCTCAACGATTCCTTCTGCTGTCACGCCGTGGTATTTTTCAACTAATTCTTTTTCAAGGGAACCGCTGTTTACACCAACACGGATCGGTATATTCCGTTCCTTACATACCGCTACTACCTGTGCCAGCTTATCCTTACCACCGATATTACCCGGATTGATACGAATCTTATCTGCTCCCGCCTCAGCCGCTGCGATCGCCAGACGGTAATCAAAATGAATGTCTGCAACCAGCGGAATATGGATCTGTTTCTTGATCGCAGGGATCGCTGCCGCTGCCGCATCATCATTTACGGTGCTTCTGATGATATCACAGCCTGCCTTTTCAAGTTTTAAGATCTGTGCAACTGTAGCATCTATATCACTGGTTTTTGTATTTGTCATCGACTGGATCAGGATCGGATTTCCACCACCGATCACCCGGTCTCCTATCTTTATAACTTTTGTATGATCTCTATACATATTAACTCCTGTTCATCTAATGAAAGAATACATTCTTGATATCGTTAAATAATATCACAACCATCAACAGCATAACCAGAACAAATCCGATCAGCGTCACGATATTCTCCTTATCCTTCGGAACCTTCTTTCTCGTTACTGCTTCAATTAACAGGAAGATAAATCGTCCTCCATCCAAGCCCGGTATCGGCAGTAGGTTCATAACGCCAAGGTTTGCCGACAGCAGTACGATATAATTCATCCAGTTTAAGAACAGATCGAGCACACTGCTCTTTGCTGCCTCATTGAAGGTATCGTTCATGTTCTTCGCTACTCCGACCGGACCGGATACTTCATCCGAACTTACCTGACGGGTAACGATCAGCTTCAGGCTTAAGAAGGTTGCTTTTACCCAGTATCTGGTCTCATAAGCAGAATATTTACAAAGCTCTCCGAAGTTCTTCGGGAGCTGATAACCGACACTCATTATTCCGATCTTATAGCCATCCGGTGTCTTTGCCGGATGTACCGTCGTATCATAGACCGTTCCGTCTTCTTTCTCAAGTGTCAGATCGATCGGTGAACCATCTCCATAGATCTGAAGATAGATCTGTAACTCACGGAAATTTTTAACTGTACTTCCCTCAATCTTTAATACCTGATCGCCATCTGATATCCCGGCTTCTTCCGCCGGATATACACCATTAAAATATTCCTCTGCATTTTCGATCTGGTATTTTTCAATATTATCTTTATTGTATACTGCTCCTATGATCGCAGGATCACTTCCACAGAAATGAATGATCACCATGGAAAATAAAAATGCGATCACAAAGTTCATGGCAGGTCCTGCAAGTACAACCGCCATTCTTGCCCAGATGGATTTCTTCTCAAAGGAATTCTCATCATTTTCGTTTTCTTCATCATCTTCGCTGAGCATCATACAATAGCCGCCAAGTGGAATCAGCCGCAGCGTATACTGTGTTTCTTTCTTATGAAACTGAAACAGCTTCGGTCCGAATCCCATCGAAAACTCTTTTACTGTGATATGATTGATCTTTGCTACGATAAAATGTCCCAGCTCATGAAAGAAAATGATGACACCAAAAACAAGTATGATCAATATGATATTCAAAAACTAACACCCACTTTCAATAAATTCATATACTTCCTGCTCGGTTGCAAGAATCTCATCTATATCAGGATTTTCAATCAATTTATGATGATCCATGGATGCACGGATGATATCATAGATATCAAGAAAATCGATTTTTCTGTCTAAGAACTGCTTTACTGCATATTCATTTGCCGCATTGAATACTGTAGGCATCGAACCACCGATCCCGATTGCCTCATATGCATATCGTAACCCAAGAAAGGTATCCATATCCGGTGTCTCGATCACAATCGATGAAAGCTTCGTAAAGTCAAGACGATCTCCCGGCATGTATCTTCGTTCCGGATAGAACAGCGCATACTGGATCGGCAGCTTCATATCCGGTGTACCGAGCTGTGCGATCACTGCTCCATCTTTATATTCTACCATAGAATGAATGATACTCTGCGGCTGGATCACAACCTGAATATTTTCCGGTGCTACATCAAATAACCATTTTGCTTCAATAACTTCCAACCCTTTATTTACCATCGTTGCTGAATCAATGGTGATCTTTCTTCCCATGCTCCAGTTTGGATGCTTTAATGCGTCCTCTAATTTCACATGCTTTAAAAACTCTCTGCTCTTGCCACGAAATGGTCCACCGGATGCTGTCAACAGAATTTTTTCAATGGAATCATGTGTATTTCCCTGCAATGACTGGAAGATTGCCGAATGTTCACTGTCAACCGGAAGGATCGATACTCCTTTTTCCTTTGCAAGCGGCATAATGATATGTCCCGCTGTAACCAGAGTTTCTTTATTTGCAAGGGCAATGTCTTTTCCCGCTTTAATCGCTGCCACAGTCGGGCGGATACCGATCATTCCTACAATAGCGGTAACTAATATATCCGATGTCTTGTATTCTGCAATCTCGATCAGCCCATCCATGCCTGATACGACACGGATATCCATATCCTTCAGACGATCTTTTAATTCATCTGCCAGCTTCTCATCCCACAGACCAACGATCTCCGGTCGGAACTCTCTCGCCTGCTTCTCTAATAAGTCTATGTTTCTTCCTGCTGATAAAGCACAGATTTTTATATCCTGATTCCATCTTGCGATCTCAAGTGTCTGTGTCCCTATAGATCCTGTGGATCCAATGATAGCTACATGTTTCATATTTGTTCTCCTTTACCCATTTCAAACATCTGTATCTAACATTTTTTATCTGTCTGCACTATTTCCAATGCGACATAAAGGAAAAGCAGCGTAATTATGAGCACAGTTCATCTGTACGCTCTCCCACACTGCTTTTTCTGATTACAACAAATATAATATAAGATAATACATAATTGGTGCTGTAAATATAATACTGTCAAACCGGTCAAGGATTCCGCCATGTCCCGGTATCAGCTTGCCATAATCTTTGATATCATTATTTCTCTTGATTGCAGAAGCCGCCAGATCCCCGATAACTGCAGGCAGAGCACATACAGCTCCGATCAATGCAAATATCCATACAGAATGTGCAACCTGCATGAAATGATTATAAATCAAACCAAATACAACACCTAATATTCCTGCTCCAACGATTCCGCCGATCAGACCCTCGATACTCTTCTTCGGACTTAAGATCGGTGACATCTTGTGCTTACCGATCGCGCGTCCGACCAGATAGGCACAGGTATCATTACCCCAGGAGCTGACAAAGATCAGCAGAACAAGAATCAGTCCATGTTTCATATCTCGTATGAGATACACATACGACAACATTACACCTACATATACAAATGCAAAAAACGCCGCCATGATCTCTTTATCTTTGTAATTCGGATATGTGAGCACATAGATTGCAAGGATGACCAGCATATAGACCGCGATCAACGGTAATATAAACTGATGCAGGTCAAAATACAACAATGCATAATAAAAAACCGTTGCACCGTAAGCTGCATATCCAAGTCCCTTCTTGTTCAGCCCATATATACGAAGTAACTCCATCACACCGATCAGCGAAACCGCACACATTACCAGACATGTAAGTGCTCCGCCAAAATAAAGTGTGATTGCTGCAATGATCACCAGGATCACTGCACTGATTGCCCGTTGTTTAAACATATTATTTCCTCTTTATTTTACCCCGCCATACCGACGGTCTCTATGACTGTAATACCGGCATGCATTGACCAGCTCGTCCATATCAAAGTCCGGCCATAACACATCCGTAAAATAAAATTCCGAATATGCGATCTGCCATGGAAGAAAATTCGATGTCCGAAGCTCTCCGCTGGTACGAATCAACAGATCCGGATCCGTCAGTTCCTTTGTATCGAGGTAGGAACTGACTGTATCCTCTGTAACCGCATCCGGTGATAGCTTTCCAGCCATACAGTCGGATGCAATCTGTCTGACCGCTCTTGTAATCTCATCCCGTCCGCCATAGTTAATCGCTACAGAAAACTGAAGTCCTGTATTATTTGCTGTAGCTTTCTCCAGATTATCCATCTTCTCCACGATATCCTCCGGAAGGTCCTCGCGCTTACCGATGATCCTTACGCGCATGTTATTCCGATTGGATCGCTCGATGCTGTCAACCAGATACTTGCGGAAAATATTCATGATCGTAGATACTTCCTCTACTGAACGTTTCCAGTTCTCGGTAGAAAATGCGTATACAGTCAGGTATTTAATACCAAGTTCATCTGCATTCTCGCATGTTCGCTCGATTGCCTTTGCGCCCTCTGAATGTCCATAGGTTCTTGGCATCAGTCGTTTCTTCGCCCATCTTCCGTTTCCATCCATGATGATCGCAACATGCTCAGGAATATTGATCATTTCTCCATTTATTTCTTTATTCATAATTACTCCAAATTAAACAGTTAAGATCTCTGTTGATTTCTTCTCAATAGCCTTATCAATCAGACCAACATACTTGTCTGTCATCTTCTGGATCTTATCCTCGTTTGTCTTTAATTCATCCTCTGAGATATCTCCGGCTTTCTCCATCTTCTTGATTGCATCGTTTGCATCTCTTCTGACATTACGGATAGCAACTTTTGCATTCTCACCTTTTTTCTTAATATCCTTAACGATCTCTTTTCTTCTTTCCTCTGTCAGTTCAGGGAAATTCAGGATGATGTTCTTACCGTCATTGTTTGGTGTCAGCCCAAGATCTGAATTCAGGATCGCCTTCTCGATCGCCTTTACCAGTGATGGCTCCCATGGTGCAATCATCAGCGTTCTTGCTTCCGGTACAGTGATATTTGCAAGCTGCTGCATCGGTGTCGGTACACCATAATATTCTACCTTGATCTTATTTAAAATGTTAGGGTTGGCACGTCCTGCACGGATCGTAGCATATTCCCCTTCCAGGTTTTCAACTGTCTTCGTCATTTTCTCTTCGTACTGTGTCAACATATCTTTGTTCCTCCTGTTTATTTATACGTTCACATATGTTCCTGTAAAGCCACCGGTAACGGCCTTTACAATACTGTCTTCACCATTTAAGCCGAATAACATCATCGGCATTTTGTTTTCCATTGCAAGAACTGCAGATGCAAGATCGATAACTCCAAGCTTATTATCAACAATGTCTTTCATCTGCATGCTGTCATATTTCTTTGCATTTGGATTTGTCTTAGGGTCACTGTCATATACGCCGTCAATTGCTTTTGCAGATAAGACTACATCTGCCTTTACTTCAACCGCCATAAGAACAGTTGCCATATCTGTTGAGAAATACGGATGTCCGATTCCTCCGGCAAAGAAAACAACTTCTCCCTGCTCCATATATTCTACAGCTTTATCACGGTTGAACAGCTCTGTCATTGTTCCACATGCAAATGGTGTCATGATATGTGATTTGATTCCAAATACACGAAAAGCATCTGCGGTATAGATACAGTTCATAACAGTTGCAAGCATGCCGATTGAATCTGCTTTTACACGATCCATATTTTCTGAGGTTCTGCCACGCCAGAAATTACCACCACCGATTACTACACAAAGCTGGATTCCTTTATCCAGGATCTTCTTCACCTGTCCGGCAACATCATATACAGTCTTTTCATCAAAGCCATGCTTTTTTTCTCCGGCAAGTGCTTCTCCACTAAGTTTCAATAACACTCTGTTCATTTCCATAATTGTAACCTCTTATGTTTTCTCAAAATTTTTCTATCCTAGTATAGCACAATATAACTATATTTCAAACAGGAAGTTGGAAAGATTTTATTCAAATTATCGTAGCTCCGGATCTGTTCTCCATAACAAAAAGAACACCACAAAATCTGACTGGTTTCATGATGTTCTTTCGTTTCTGATATGTTTCTATATACTATTTATTAACGATTGAATCCGGATCATCTTCTACTGTAAACGTATCCAGATCGATCTGGTTATAATATCCTGTATCGTTGATAATATTTGCACTGATATTTTTAACTGTCTGGGATGGAACATAATCATAATCGTTAAACAGATATCTGTGAAGAACAACTACATTGTTCTCCAGATCTCCTGCTACAACCAGACTTCCCTTACTTCCAAGTGTTGGTGTTGACCATGTAAATGGAAAACCGGTTGAGGATTCCAGTTTGTAATTGAAGCAGTTCGTTGCAAGATCCATAATCTCTTTCTTTGTAAGGCTGGAGCTGATATCATCTACAACTACATTCAGACAGTCATTTAACTTGGAGATTCCGGCACTCTTTGCCTTTTCGATCATAAGGCTGATAACCTTTCTCTGTCTCCATGCTCTGGTGATATCACCCTGGTCTGTACTTCGGATTCTTGCATATGCGGTAGCCTGAACACCATCGAGATGTACAACACCTGTATCATATACATACGTAGACGGGATGCCATTGACTCTCTGCTGTTCATCGATACACTGATTCAGCTTGTCAAGCTCGCTGGACTTCAATTCGATATCAAGACCGCCAAGTGCATCGATTGCTTCTGTCAATGCCTTGAAGTTTACAGTTACATAAGCTGTAATATTCAGGTCAAGGTTCTTGTTCAATGTATTGATCGCCTCTGAAGCTCCGCCATAAGCATAAGCATGTGTGGCCTTCTCATAGCTCTTGGAATCATTTGCAAGCTCCAAATATGTGTCACGATATACAGAAGACATCTTAACCTCCTGTGTATCATTGTTAATGCTTACAATGATGATTGCATCGGATCGTGCTCCGCTTTCTACCATATCAATATCACGGCTATCTACACCGAATAATGCGATCGTTGTATAACCGGTCATCTTCTTTACGGTTTCTTCTGCAAGGTCATCATTCACCTTAACGTCTTTTAACTCTTCAAAATTCATTTTATTAAATGCTGAATTGATATAAGCATTTACAAAAAGGACACCTCCAAGAATGATCACCAGTATTTCTGCTATAAGTGCAATGATCCATGGTTTGTTTTTACTCTTTTTCTTCTTTTTTCCGGAAGATCTGCGCTCAGCAGATTTTTTCTGTGCCCGCTTTGCTGCTGTATCTTCCATATCATCATAATCGTCGAAATCTTCATCGCTAAAAATATTATCGCTCATTATTCATTCTCCTATACGTTTGTGTATATGTTTCATCTCAACAGAACTATTTTTCGTACAAAATGTCAATTTTTCACGAACAAACAAGGTGTATTCTACTACAAATAATATTCAAATTCAACCTGTTCATAAAAATATAACATTTACGCCGGACTGTCTTCTTTATTCGCCCAGGATAAATTTGTCAATAACCGGAACCAGACCATCTTCGTCATTTGAGAGTGTTACATAATCTGCATGTTCCTTTACGATCTCCTGTGCATTTGCCATCGCCACACCGACACCCGCATATTCGATCATCGTCAGATCGTTATATCCATCTCCGCAGGCAACCAGATTCTTTACATCCATGTGCAGATATTCCAGAAGCTTTTCAAGGGATGTTGCCTTATGCACACCCTTTGGCATGATCTCAACAAAGAAAGGCTCGGAACGGAAAACAGTAACCGAATCTCCATACAGGGCTACCAGCTCCTGCTCCACCTGTTCTGCAACATCCGGTTCTGCTGTCAGCAGGCACTTATTGATCGGGAAGTCAATAAAGGAACGAAAATCCTCCACCTGTACGATCTCCATACGATTGATCCTTGCCTCAAGACTCATATAATCATCAACCGGGGTTCCTGTTACAACGACGTCATCCTTATAAGTCACCATCCCAATCTTTTTCTCAACACAGTAATCATATATTTTTCTTGCGATCTCATTATCTACACATGCCTGATATGCGATCTCACCTGTTTTGTAATTCACGATACGTCCGCCATTGAATGCCAGCACATATCCACCATACTGATTCAGTTCCAGTTCATCCGCAATCTTCCGGATTCCAGGCAGCGGCCGTCCGGATGCAATTGCCACAACATGTCCTTTTTTCTGGATCTCCATGATCTTATCCAGTGTAGGCTTTGTGATCTCTTTTTTCGAATTAGTCAATGTACCATCAATATCAAGTGCTATTATCTTCTTCATCTTGTTATCTCCACGTTTATCTTCAATTTGTAATGATCAAGTTGATAATATATAGTAGTTTCACCTCTTTGTCCAGTAGTTTACCCGAAAAAATGCGATTCTATTGTAATTGACGGTGCGATTGTATTATAATAATCAATCATAAATGCATCTTTTTTATTAAATTTCGGAGTTTTGGCATGAATTATACGATCTATATAAAAGAAAAAAATCTGGCACCAAATATAAAAGCGGCTGTTCATGAATATATCAAGCGGCTGTCACCTTTCTGTAAAGCTACAGTCTGCTGTGCAGGCAAAAAAAAAGCTGCCTTTGCAGGCAGCGATATCAATATCCTGATCACCCCTGACCAGACAGGCAAGCACACGATCTCTTCCGAAGCCTTTGCCCGAATGATCTCTGACTATGCCCTGGGCGGATATTCAAAAATCAGTTATTTTATTGGATTTTCTCCGGATGATCTGCCGATTTTATCCGATCAGATCTTTTCTGTTTCCAGTATGACATTATCTAACGAGATCTGCCTGATTGCCTTTACGGAACAGCTCTATCGTGCCTATACCATCAATAACAACATTACTTATCACAAATAATACGGATCTGGTCAAGCAACATGACACGCATCAACTGATGCGGGAATGTCATATCCGAAAAACTCATTTTCACATCTGCACGTCTGATAAGTTCGTTTGAAGTTCCCAGAGAACCACCGATCAGAAAGGATACTGCTTCATATTCCCGCTCTTCTGCCTGACGTATGATTGCCGCAAATTGTTCGGTTGTATATTTTTTACCTTCTATGCAAAGAGCGATCACAAAATCATTTTTGCCGATACTTGCAAGACTGTTTCTGCTTTCTGTTTCAATGATCTTCTGCTTTACAGCATCGGATGCATTCTTCGGTATTTTCTCATCCTCACTCTGAATGATCTCTACCCGGTTCTTTTTGTTGATCTGTTTACAGAGTTCCTGTATCTGACTGCTATAATATTCTTCTTTTATCTTTCCAACACATATGATCTTGAACAGCATCATGCATCTCCATTTTCTATCTCTGATCCAGCTTTATCTGGTCAAACAATTTCTTTTCCGCTTCATTTTTCTTATGCGTAAACATACTGACAATGATCGTTACCGCCAAAGCAAATACAAAGGACGCAGTTCCCGCACTCAGTTCTGTTGATACCGCCAGTGTATTTCCTTCTATCATCGGTACAAAATACCAGACAGAACAAACCGCAAGCCCTGTAAACAGTCCTGCAAAAATTCCCGGTCTGCTTGCTGCTCGCCAGACAACTGCCAATATACATGGAGCTGCCATTGCAGATGCATACTCCCATGAAACCGTGATCAGTTTCTGATACTCCGGCTTCCATATACCGACGATCACCAGTAATGCGCCTGAAAGAATAACCAGCAGGCCTATATCTGCCACATTCTGCTGTTTTTCATTCCTGATCCATTTCATTTTTGGCAGAAGTCCCCGAGCTACTTCCATACTCATTGCAAATATACGCTCGGTCAGACACAACAGCGTAATAACCAAAACTCCAAGTATAACATATCGGATCTCTGTCGGAACTTCCAGCTTATGACATAAGGCTGCAATATAAGTCCGGAGCAGTTCGTCAATTCCAGAATCAAGCGTCACCTTTAACGGATAGATACATACTGCATTTAACAATGACCAGACACTGATCACAACAATCATCACGCCTGTATACAGGATTGACAACACCCGTCCACGATCCAGCTCATGACTGTCCTTTGCTTCAAATGCTCCATTAAATAAAAATGGAAGTCCAAGACAGCCAAGTCCCATACCGACCATGGATATAATATATGTAACACCGGTCTGTGTGCCGTTATAATACAGAATATTCAGATATACACTAGTTCCGCCCTTCATATGCAGCTTTCCATAAATATCGAGAAGCTCCGATGGTTTATTTACCATAAACAAACTGATGACCAGCACAAAGAATACAAACAGCAATATTATATAGAAGATACTCCTTATTACACTTCTTACTTTATTTCCGAGTATACACATATAAATGCTTAAGCTCACCACGATTCCTACGGCAACCCAGTGATATTCCATGCCAACCGTCTTGCTGATCACCTTACTCCCATATTCCAGCAATGCTGCAGTCATAGACAGAAGGATCAGCAGCCATACAACAAGAAAGCTGTCCTTTAATATAACCGACCGGTATCTGTCATATAAAAATTCCCACATACTTCCGATTGTCTTCTGGGGAAGATCCCGATAAGAACGGAGCCGCTTTACCAGAAACAACCAGGCAAATGTTGTACCGACAAACAGACCAATATTGATAACACACACACCGGCTCCATATACTCCGATCACCGGCGGCAGCAGGACCAATGACCAGAGCAGCATCTCTGCCATTGAATTATTTCCAGCCAGCAGTGCCCCGTTTAATGTATTTTGATCATTCTGAAATAAATATTTTCTTTTGCTTCTGCTCATATCAAAGACTCCTTCAAACCCACCCGGGTTCCGATCATTTTTTACTGCTTTATGTTCTCACTATCCGCTTCTTCGTGTCAAGTCTCTTTTTATATAATTTTTCTATATTTCTTTTTTATTTCTATTATATTATTACAAATTTGTAAGCATCCTAATAAAAAATATAGAACAAGAATACTATCTATGTTATAATATCCAAGCATGTAAATTTTATTTTACATGGTCATTACATGATTTTAACATTTATTCAGAAGGTAATTTTTATTCACAGGAGGATATGGAAGTGGACTTTTTTTCAATACTGACTTTACTTGGAGGCGTAGGACTGTTCCTGTTTGGAATGAACATGATGGGCGATTCCCTGAAGAATCTGGCAGGAGGAAGTCTGGAACGGATACTTGAAAAACTGACGACCGGTAAGAGTCAGGCAACCGGCGCGATTAAGGGCTTTGGTCTTGGTACCGGTGTAACAGCGATCATTCAGAGTTCTGCAGCAACTACGATCATGCTGATCGGTTTTGTAAATGCCGGTATCATGAAGCTTGGTCAGGCGATCCCTGTTGTATTTGGTGCCAATGTCGGTAGTACCGCAACCGCACAGATTTTACGTCTTGGTGATCTTGGCGAAGATATGTTTATTCTTAAATTATTAAAACCTTCTTCTTTTGCACCCGTTCTGATCGGTATTGGTGCTTTTATCATTCTGTTTGCCCATAAGAAAAAACATAAAGATATCGCCGGTATCTTAGTCGGTCTTGGTATCTTATTCCTTGGTATGAATACAATGGAAGCTGTGTTCGCTCCTTTAAAAGAATCTGAAGCATTCCAGAATCTGTTCATTTCTTTCAGTAATCCACTCCTTGGTATCCTGATTGGTCTTGTCTTAACAGCGATCATCCAGAGCTCCTCTGCTTCAGTCGGTATCCTTCAGGCATTATCCTCAACAGGAGTTGTTTCCTATGGTTCTTCAATTCCTATTATTATCGGTATTAATATAGGAAAATGTTTCGCCATCCTGCTCGGCAGTATCGGTGCAAACAAAAAGGCAAAACGTGTTGCCATGTCCTATCTGTTATTTAATATTATCGGTGCGATTTTCTTCGTTGTTGTGATCTATGGCCTTCAGTTGTTTATCACCTTCCCATTCATAGATAAGATCATCAACCGTGGTGTAATTGCAAACCTACATTTTATGTTTAACTTTATCATTGCGATCCTGCTGCTTCCATTCGCAAATAAGATCGCAGATCTGACCGGTAAGATCATCGGCGACGATAAAGAATCCAAAATTGACAAAGAGCTTGCATCTCTCGATCCAATGCTTCTTGATACACCAAACATTGCTCTTACCCAGGCGCAGAAGGTAATGTTCTCCATGACAGACTCCATCAAGGAAAACTTCGAACTCGGAAGTCAGTTATTATCGGAATATAATGAAGAAACTGCTGGAAAACTTCTTGAAAATGAGATGTTCATTGATAAATGTGAAAGTGCGTTAAACGAATATCTGTTAAAGATTACCTCCAAGCGGCTGCATTCATCCGAACGAAAGCTGGCATCTGAATTATTAAACAGTGTCAGTGACCTGGAACGAATCGGTGACCACTGTGAAAATCTTCTGATCGTCGGCAGAAAGATCACCGATGAAAAAATCTCCTTCTCCACACAGGGAACCATGGAGATCAATACGCTCTTACAGGCTACAGCCAATATCATTGATACAACCTTTATGGCATTCAAAAACGATGATTTAACGGCTGTCTCCCGTATCGAGCCGCTTGCTCAGTCAATCACAGAGGTAAAAGAGATCATCAAAGATCACCATGTTATCCGTTTACAGACCGGAGACTGCGATATCGACGGTGGTTTTGCTCTTGTAGATATCCTGACCAGTCTGGATCGTATCGGAAGTCACTGTTCTAATATCGGACTTCATATTGCAAAGAAATTAACTACAGATTCCTTTGACGAAATGCACGGTCATATCTACACAAATGGATATAAGACCTCCGAAGAATATAAAGCACTCTACTGCTACTACATGTCTCTGTACTCTGATCCGATCACCGAAAAGTATAAGGCGAGCCTGCCAGAGCTGGAACATAAGATCTCGCAATCAGATGCAAATAAATCTTCTGCTCCGAAATCTGTGGATCTGAACACAGCTAAGGCAGATAAAAACGAACAGCAGACAAAAAAAGAGCCTAAATTAAAAGAGATCAAGAAGACAAAGATTGAAAAAGTAAAACAGAAAAAAGACTCTAAGAAAAAATAAAGATTATTCTGATAATAAGCATTATAAAAAGATACTCTGATCACGGGATTACACTGGTCCTTTGCTTTCAGAGTATCTTTTTTATTTCCTTTTATTCTTTAATACTGCATTTTATTATTATTTGATCTTGTATATCGTTTAGACAGATATACATAATGACTCTATCTCAATCACGGCTTTCAATTACAATTAATAATCCGGATTCAAATTCGATTAGACCGCACTCTGCAATCAGCTCATTGCTGACGCCGATGCTTTCTCCAAGCTTCAATGTAAGCCCCTGTGCATTATAATAAAAACCCTGAAGTGTTACACCGGTCACCTGTTCCGTATATGGAAGCAGTGACACATATCTGTATGCATCGGTACGCTTCACGATATGTTGGTGTGCTGTCATCGTGATCCTGTTATGCTCGTCGATCAGATATGCCGATATTCCGAACTCTGCAAACTGCTTTAATAAGCCAATATTGGCAAGAGTATGATCCATACGGGTTCCGGTTGCTCCAACCAGAATTACTTCATCCGGTCTGATCTCCTGCTCCAGTATATAAGAAATCGCAACATGGGTATCTGTAAAATCCTTATGTGTATCCAGATCCAGAAATTCTGTCTTTTCCCGATATGATGCTACAATATCTGTCTTTGCCGAATCAAAATCTCCAATAACCAGATCCGGAAGTATGTCACATTCCTGACAGATTTCAAGTCCTTTATCACATGCTATTATTTTTTGAAAATCATAATCGGAAAGAACCGTTTCAAGCACTTTTTTTGAAACGGTTCCTCCTGTAACAACTAAATATCGATTCATATATCCTGTTACCTGTTCCGGCAGACAGCAGATCTGCTTTCTGCCTTTTTATTACTTTCTATTGTATTTCTGAAAAAATCTTATGGAAGGCTTTTACATTCTCAACCTTATCTCCCTTGAATACTGCAGATCCGGCAACTAATACATTTGCACCTGCCTGAATGATCTCAGCCACATTAGAAAGAGTGACACCGCCGTCTACCTGAATATCTGTCTGAAGTCCACGGCTGTTTAACAGTGCTCTGGTCTCTGTAATCTTCCGAAGGGAAGATGGAATAAACTTCTGCCCTCCAAAGCCCGGATTTACTGACATGATCAGAATCATATCTACATCCTCTAATACATAATCAAGTACCGATAATGGTGTTGCAGGATTTAATGCAACTCCGGCTTTCATTCCCAGCTCTTTTATGGCTGCGATGGTTCTGTGAAGGTGCTTGCAGGCTTCTGCATGTACTGTTACGATATCTGCTCCACAATTCTTATAATCCTGTAAGAAACGCACCGGTTCATCAATCATAAGATGAACATCAAACACCTTATCAGATACCGGACGAACACTCTTGATAACCGGTGCTCCAAATGAAATATTCGGCACAAAGGACCCATCCATAACATCCAGATGAATATATTCACTTCCTGCCTGATCTATGATCTGTATATCTTCTGCCAGATGTCCAAAATCCGCAGACAATACTGATGGGGACAGCTTTAACATTACCATTTCCTCTTTTCCTTTAATTCATTGTATATCATAACATAATCATCATACCGCATCTTACTGATTCTGCCATCGCTGACAGCTTTCTTTACCAGGCATCCCGGTTCACTGATGTGATTACACATGTTAAATTTACAGGTTCCTGTATATGCTGCAATCTCAGGAAAATACAGCTTCAGATCTTCTGCTTCGATTCCTTCTGTATATAACGAACTGAAACCCGGTGTATCCATAATATAAGTATCATCATCTACAAACATCAGCTCTGAATGTCTCGTTGTATGTTTTCCACGCTGGATCTTTTCACTTAAACCTCCCGTCTGCACATTGGCATCCGGAAATAATGAATTCAGTGTCGATGACTTGCCTACACCTGAAGGTCCTGCAAATACCGTTGTTTTCCCTTTTATAACTGCTTCTAACACATCAATCCCATAGCCGCTTTCGGCACTGATAAACAATACCTCATAGCCACTCTTTGTATAAGATCTGCATATATCTTCACTCTGACGAAAGCCCTCCAGATCCACTTTATTAAAGCAGATCACTGTAGGAACCTCATGCTGCTCCATATTGATCAGAAAGCGGTCAAGCAGATTGAAGTTAGGTGCTGGTGCAGACACTGCAAAAATAATTACAGTCTGATCTACGTTTGCAACTGCAGGTCTGTTTAACCAGTTAAATCTGGGCAATATATCTTCAATATTGCCCAGATTCTTCTCTTCATCTAATATCTCTATCTCAACATTATCGCCTACCAAAGGTTTAATCTTCCGATTCCGGAAGACACCCTTTGCTTTACATTCATATGTGATGCCGTTTTCACAGACAACATAGTAGAAACCACCAATGCCTTTTATGATCTTACCTGTCATACCTGCACCTATTCCTTTGTAAAGGATGCTGATAAACCACTGGTGTTAAAGCTTGATGTTACATCCTGTCCTTCTGAATCTGTGATCATAACCGTAAATGTACCGGAATCCTCTGATAAACCGCTGATGGAATCTGCTCCGCCGATATCCAGTGGGAAGGACTCCTCTCCGGCTGCTCCGGAATATATCTTATAAGTTGCATCTCCGATCGTATAAGATACGGTCACTGATACATTACCTGCTGCCTCAAAATCATATCCTGCATTTGTGATAGCACCTGTAAATTTAACTGTATAGGAAACTGTTTCCGGTCCGTCACTGATCACATAATTGATCGTTGAACCTTCTTCTACCTTACTGTCTGCATCAATTTCCTGGCTGATCACCTTTCCTGCTTTTACATCATTACTGTTTGCATGGCTTGGATTTCCAACCAGTCCTGCATCACTCAGCAGAGATTCTGCTTCCTTCTCTGTCTTACCTACCAGATTTGGCACCGGTACATCCTGTACCTCTTTACCATTGCTGACAATGATCTTAACAGTAGAACCCTCCGGCTGCATTGTCTTTGCTTCCGGCGACTGACTGATTACATAATTTTTCTCTACTGTATCGTCATATTCATAACCATGGGTAACCGTAAAGCCTGCTTCTGTAAGCAAGGTTGTTGCCTGGTCATCGGAATATCCTCTGACATTCGGAACTTCTTTATCTTCCTTGCCTTCTGAAACCGTTACAACAATCTCCTCATCTGCTGAGACCGCCGTTCCTTCGTCTACGCTCTGACTGATTACATAGCCCTCCTGAACGTCATTGTCCTTCTTTGTTTCAAATGTATAGTTTGTGAATCCTGCTTTTTTCAGTTCTTCTTCTGCTGCTGTTTTATACAGACCTACTACATTGACCATTGGAATCGTTGCCTGTTCACTTGTAGTAACATCATCTGTACTGGCATCACTGTTCTCATCTGTATCGTCAGTACTTTCTGTTGCTTCCGTAGTCGTCGGTGTATCTGTCGTATCCTTCTTTCCGGAGAATAGCTTGAAACCGGCAATCTTAGAAATCAATAATGCAACAAGGATTGCAATGATAACTACAACTGCAATACTTGATATCATAATGATCTTTTTCAGTTTTGGATCCAGCTCATCCAGTTCTGCATCGTCATCATCTTCCGGCTGTCTGAGTTCTTCCTCGTTATCCTCCTCATCGTCGTCATCATCAAACAGATTATCAAATTTGGAAGGTGGTATGATCGGTGTGTCTTCCGGATGCTCTTCCGGTTCCAGATCTTCCTCATCCAACACCGGCTCATTCATCTGCCTTCCTTCTTTGATTGCTTTCATTTCATCCGAGGTCATTTCAACCGTTGGCGAACTTGGCACGATTGGAGGCACAACAACACAGTCAATATCCGGATTTGCCTGCACGCGCTTCAGATCTGCGATCAAAGCACTTGCTGTCAGATATCTGCGCTCTGCCTTCTTCTGTGTACATTTCAAAATAATCTTTTCCAGACTCGTCGGTATGTCCGGATAATATTCTCTAGGGGAGATCATCTCACCCTGTATATGCATCAATGCAACCGCAACATTATTCTCTCCCTCAAATGGCACATGTCCGGTTACCATTTCATACATAGTGATACCAAGCGAATAAATATCACTTCTTTCATCACTGAAGCCGCCTCTTGCCTGCTCCGGGGAAATATAATGAACACTTCCCATGGCATTTGCTGTCATAGTGTTGGAAGAAGCTGCTCTTGCAATACCAAAATCTGTAACCTTGATTCCGCCATTTTTTGACACAATAATATTCTGTGGCTTTATATCTCTGTGGATCGTATGATTCTGATGGGCTACTTCCAGTCCCTGTGCGATCTGGATCGCAATATTAATTGCCTCATCTGATTTCAGTCTTCCCTTTTCCTGAATATATTCCTTTAAGGTAATTCCTTCTACCAGTTCCATTACGATATAGTAAATGCCATTGTCCTCCCCGACATCATATACATTTACGATATTCGGATGGGATAATCCGGCTGCTGACTGCGCCTCGATCCTGAATTTTGTTACAAAATTCACATCGGAACTGAATTCCGGCTTTAAAACTTTTATTGCTACATATCGGTTCAGCACATGGCATTTTGCCTTATAAACCTCAGACATTCCGCCCGTACCGATCAATTCTATTATCTCATAACGATTACTGAGTATCATTCCTGGATTTAACATGTTTACACCTCTCACTATTTTACAGCAACCACAACGGAGATATTATCTTTTCCTCCGTAATAGTTCGCTCTGTCAATCAATTTTTCAACCGCTGCTGTAATATCCCCGCTGTCTTCCATCACGATTTCTTTTATCTCATCATCCTCGATCATATTGGTCAAGCCATCTGAACATAACAAAATCCTGTCATTTTCCTTCATATCTAACTCAAAGAAATCGATCATGACCTTATCTGATATTCCCAGTGCTCTGGTTATTATATTTTTTTCGGGGTGATTTCTACCTTTATTTCTGTCTAACTGTCCGGATCGTATCAATTCCTCCACAAGGGAATGATCCAGAGTTACCTGTCTGATATCATTATCTATAAAATACAGCCGGCTGTCCCCGATGTTTGCAACATACAGGGCATCTTCCTCACATACAGCCGCCACAAGGGTCGTTCCCATCCCTTTCAGATCTTCGTTCTCCCTTGCCATTCTGTATATCTTATCATTTGCATAAACAATCGCTCTTTTTAGAACGGATACCGAATTGTTCAACGTGCTTTCTTTTATATATTCTGTTACACATTCAATCGCAGTCCTTGATGCAACATCACCAGCTTTATGACCCCCCATACCGTCTGCTACTATGTACAGATTTGGCAGTGGTCCAACTGGCTCATCACAAAAGAAAATGCTGTCCTGATTCTGGGCTCGTTTCTTACCGATGTCTGTTCTACCATCCGATCTCATCTGATGCCTCCCGTCTAAAAAGTCTCTTTTGCCTCTTCATATTTTCTTCGAAGCTGTCCACAGGCAGCATCAATATCTCTGCCCATACTTCTTCTTATTGTAACATTTATATCTTTCTTTTCAAGTATATATTTGAATTTTTCAACAGAATCACCGAGTGAACGACAATACTCACGCTCTTTGATCGGATTTACCGGAATCAGATTCACATGTCCGTGCATATTTTTTAGAAGCTCCGCCAGCTTATATGCATGCTCCGGTGTATCATTTTCATCCTTCACCAATGAATATTCAAAGGTTACCCTTCTGCCTGTTTTTTCAAAATAATACCTGCATACTTCCATCAGTTCTGCGATCGAATACTTATTTGCAATCGGCAACAGCTTTCTTCTGTCTTCATCGGTCGGACTATGAAGAGACAAAGCAAATGTAATAGAAAGTTCCTCATCTGCCAGTTTTTTTATTTGTGGAACCAGTCCGCAGCTTGAAACCGTAATATTTCTCTGGCTGATATTTTTGCCCCGCTCGTCATTGATGATCCGGATGAAACGAATCAGATTATCATAATTATCCAGAGGCTCTCCGGTTCCCATTACAACAATATTTGACACGCGTTCTCCTGTGATCCGTTCGATCGCATAGATCTGATCAAGCATCTCTGATGCTTCCAGATTCCGAATCAGACCGCCTATTGTAGAGGCGCAGAACCGGCATCCCATACGGCATCCGACCTGAGAAGAAATACAGACGGAGTTTCCATGCTTATACCGCATCAGCACACTTTCCAATACATTTCCATCCTGTAAACGGAATAGAAATTTATTGGTTCCATCCTGTTTCGATACCAGTCTGGTCACCTCTTCTACACCATGCATGCCCTGCTTTTTAATCTCCTCGATCAGTTTCTTTGGAACATTTGTCATTTCTTCCGCATCTGCAATTCCTTTTTCATGCACCCATTCAAATATCTGTTTTGCACGGAATGCCGGCTGTCCGACTGCCTTTACCCAGACTGCCAGTTCATCAAACATCATGGAGCGGATATCCAGTTTTTTTATATCTTCTATCTCTGTAAACATATCTTTCTCTTCCTGAACCATAGAATAACCGGAAAAGTGCTCTGCTCTCCGGCATCAATTTTCTTATCTGCTATTTCCGTCTGCGCAATCTTGAAATAAAAAATCCATCGCAGTGATCCACTCCCTGCAGCAAAGTGATATACCCTTTTTCTGCACGTTTTTTTAAACATTCCGGCATATAGTCAGAAAGACTTTCCAGTTCGTACTCTTCATGTGCCTTTAAAAATGCTGTCACGTTTTCTTCATTCTCGATCCGGTCGATCGTACAGGTTGAATAGATCAGTGTCCCTCCCGGTTTTACATAGACGGCACAGACATCCAGAATCGTCTTTTGTATTGCTGCAAGTTCCCTTACCATATCCTCTGTTACATGATATTTAATATCATTTTTTCTCGCCATAACACCAAGTCCGGAACAGGGAAGATCTGCAAGAACAACATCTGCTTTCTCAATCATATCCGGATCCGGAACCGCTGCATCCCATACCTTTGTTGATACGTTATGAAGCTCTAACCGTTCCAAATTCTCATCGATCTTATCAACCTTTTCTTCTGAGATATCACGCGCATATACATGTCCCCGTTCTCCGGTCTGTTCTGCCGCATACATGGTCTTTCCGCCGGGAGCTGCACAGACATCAAGGATCACATCACCCGATCTGATCCCTGCTGCAAGCACCTGCAGGCTGGAGCTCTCATCCTGAACCGTAAACAGGCCTTCATGGAACCCCGGAACCGTACGGATATAATCATATCCTGAAATAATCAGGGACGTCTGATTATAATATCCTTTTTCTACTTTTATGCCTTTTTCGATCAGAATATTCCGAAATTTCTCCGTTGTCGTCTGCATCGTATTTACACGGATCGTTGTGCCACGCTCCTGCTCGCCTGCCTGTAGAATCTGCTCTAACTGGTCTGTACTGTATTCCTTTAACAGAAATCCCACCAGCTCCTCCGGAACTGAATATTTCACAGACAGATATGATTCTACACCATCCTCCATGGAAGGATAAGTAATTGCCGCTTTGTTCCTGCATACACTCCGGAGCACGCCATTTACATACCCTTTTAATGTCCGGAACCCTCTTTTTCCTGTCAGGTTCACATATTCATTACAGGCAGCTTCATCCGGTACTGCATCCATATAAAAAATCTCATATGCTGCCATCCGTAAAATACAGCGGATGACCGGCTTACTTTTTTTAATTTTTGTTTTTGAAAATTGATTAAGAATATAATCCAATCTGATCTTCTGCTCTGTTACACCCTCCGTCAACCGGCTGATGTAAGCACGTTCTTTTTTATTCATAAACTGATTTGCCCGGAGTGCTCCACCTAGAGCATCCCCTGCAAATCGATCATTACGGTCAATATCAAGCAGAATATCCAGAACGATCTCTCTTGAAGTTTTACTCATATATCATCTGACCTGTCTTAAGTTTATTTCCTGCAAGAAATGCTGCACAATCCATCGGCTTCTTGCCTTCCGGCTGAAGCTTTCTTATCATTAATGCTCCATTTCCACATGCAACCGTAAAGTTTTTCTTCGTCACACGAACGATCATTCCCGGAACGATCTGTGTTCCATCCTCCAATGCCTCCTCCGGTTGTTCACAAACGGAAGCCTCATAGATCCGTACAGTCTTCTGATTCATCTTCGTATAAGCAACCGGCCATGGCTGTAACCCACGGATCAGTCGTTCCAGAGAAGCTGCATCTTTTGTAAAATCAAGCTCTCCCATTTCTTTCTTCAGCATGGATGCGTAACAGCTTAACGAATCATCCTGTGGTGTCCGTATAGCTGTATGGTTTTCAAGCTTTGAAAGTGTAGACAGGATCAGCTCTGCACCTGCGTCTGCAAGTTTATCGTGAAGCGTAACTCCGGTATCGGTATCTGCGATCGGAACAACCGTCTTTTCGATCATATCTCCGGTATCTAATCCCTTTGCCATATACATCGTAGTAACACCGGATTCTGTCTCACCATTAATGATCGTCCACTCAATCGGAGCTGCTCCTCTGTATTTTGGAAGCAGTGACGCATGGATATTGATGCATCCGTACTGTGGAATATTTAAGATAGATTCCGGAAGGATCTGTCCATAGGCTGCTACAACGATAGCATCCGGCTGATAGTCCCGGATAATCTGAACATTTTCTTCCTCCCTGAGTTTTACCGGCTGATAAACTGGTATATCAAGGGAAAGTGCCTTTTCCTTAACAGGTGTTGGCTGAAGTGTTTTTCCTCTTCCCTTCGGTTTATCCGGCTGCGTAAAACATGCAAGAACCTTGTGTCCTGCATCTACGATTGCCTGCAAAGGCTTTACTGCAAATTCAGGGGTTCCCATATATATAATATTCATACGATTATCTCTGCCTCCTTATAGTCATCTGGTAATTCTTTTATTCTGTCTCGTATAAGCCATCTTCTACTTTATCTTTATATAAGATACCCTCCAGATGGTCTGCCTCATGGCAGATTGCCCGTGCCAGAAGTCCTTCCCCCGTTACTGTGATCTCATTCATATCTCGATCCAGGGCTTTGCACACAACACGCATCGGTCTTGTCACCTGACCAACCTTACCCGGAAGGCTCAGACAGCCCTCATCTCCGGTCTGTTCGCCGGAAGTCTCTATGATTTCCGGATTAATGAGCGTCAACGGATTCTTATCTCCGATATCAATTACAACGATTCTTTTTACGATTCCTACCTGTGGCGCTGCAAGCCCGACACCATTTGCCTCATACATAGTATCAAACATATCATCGATCAACTGAGATAACCGTGGAGTCATCTCCGTAACAGGCTTACATATCTTTCTTAAAATACTGTCACCATCGATTCTTATCTTTCTTGTTGCCATCTCTCGTTCTCTCCTTAATACATATTTAAAGGATTAAAGTCAAATTGAAGACTTAAATCCTGAACTTCTTTTTTCTCTGATATATATTGTTCTATCTGATCTTTTAAAACCACCAGCTCATTATACCGATAATTCTTAATATAGACAACCCTTCTGTAAATATCACGGATTTTTGCAATTACCGGAGCTGACGGTCCGATTATCTTCATGTTCCGGTCATCTACCGAACAGCTTCTGATATAATCACAGATATCCTCCGCCATCTGATCCAGAAAGGCTTCATCTGAACTTACCATCAATACCACCATCATATTCCATTCCGGTGGATATTTCATCAGTCCCCGATATGCCTCTTCTTCTTTATAAAAATAGGAATAATCCTGTCCGGCTGCTGCTTTTATCGCATAATGCTCCGGCTTATAGGTCTGGATCACAACCTTTCCCGGCTGTTCCCCTCTTCCGGCTCTTCCTGCCGCCTGGGTGATCAGATCAAAAGTCCGTTCTCCTGCACGGTAATCATTCTGAAACAGTGTAAGGTCTGCAAGAATGATCCCAACCAGTGTTACATTTGCAAAATCATGTCCTTTTACGATCATCTGTGTTCCGACCAGAATATCAGCTTCTCCGTTTCCAAACTTTTCCAGGATCTGTTCATGCGCATTCTTCGCAGTTGTCGTATCCTTATCCATACGAAGGATCCTCGCCTGCGGAAACAATCTCTGTACCTCTTCCTCCACCTTCTGAGTTCCGGTTCCATATCCGCCGATCAACCCTGAATGACAGGAAGGACATACTTTTGGCTGAGGCATCTGGAATCCACAATAATGACAGATCATCTGATTATTTCCATGCCTGGTCAGGCTGACATCACAATGTGGACATTTCAGTGCCTCCCCACAACTTCTGCATGACACGAAACTGTTATATCCTCTTTTATTGATAAACAACATTACCTGCTGCCTGCGGGCAAGCCGATCCGCGATATCATCTGCAAGTTCCCGACTTATGATCGATCGGTTTCCTGCTTTTAATTCCTTTCTCAGGTCAACGATTGATGTCTTTGCGAGTTGTCCGCTTCCTGCACGTTCATGCAGTTCAAGCAAACGATATGTCCCGTTAAGTGCCCTGTGATAACTCTCAACGGACGGAGTTGCCGAACCAAGCAGTACACTTGCATGTTCAAGCTCCGCCCTTTTTACTGCTGTCTCTCTTGCATGATACTTCGGCGGATAATCACTCTTATAACTTGATTCGTGTTCCTCATCTATAATAATGATCCCCAGATTCTGAAATGGTGCAAATAATGCCGAACGTGGACCGATCACAACATCTACATCCCCGTTCTTTGCCCGCATGAACTGGTCATATTTTTCTCCATCACTCAATCTGGAATTCAGGATTGTCACCCGGTCTCCAAAGTAATTCCGGAAATACCGTACGGTCTGATATGTCAATGCAATTTCCGGGATCAGAACGATCGCCTGTTTTCCCATCTCCACTGTTTTCTTTACAATATTCACATAGACTTCTGTCTTACCGCTGCCGGTAATTCCATGCAACAGATAAGTCTGTTGATGTCCCTGTTCCATATCATGGGTTATCTCATCTACTACAATCTGCTGTTCTTTGTTTAAAGTGATCTGAAATCCCTCTTTATAGTCATAAATCCCCGCCGTCCGATATCGTTCTTTGCTGATGACTGCGATGACTTTTTCCTGCTGCATCGCTTTCAGTGTAACCGAAGAGATATTCAGTCTCTGTCTGACAATATCCATTGACAGATACCGTTCCGGCACTTCTTCCAGCGCCTGTAGCAGCCGCAACTTCGCCTGTGCATGTTTTTTCTGATATTGTTCTCTGACCCGTGCTAACTGTTCTGCATCCATCTGATCCGTCAGCACAACCATCTGATCCGTCAACTGCCGGATCGTCTTCTTTACCGGCATTACCATGCGGATTGCATTGATCATTGTAGATCCATAGTTCTCCCGGATCCATGCAGCGAGCGCAAGCAGTCGTCCTTCCACCGGAACCGACCGATCACAAAGTTCTGCAATCTTCTTGATCCGTTCCGGCTGATATTCCGTCTGATCCGAAAAACCGATCACATATCCTGTACGAAGGTGGTTGCCTCTGCCAAATGGGATTTTAACCATGCTTCCTATCTGGATTTTTTCCTGTAATTCATCCGGTATCCGGTATTGAAACGGCCGGTCAATGGCTTCATGCGAAATATCGATTATTATATCCGCATATCTTGGTAACATCTTCTTCCTCCAGTATCTCCCGGATCAGGTCTCTCTCATCCATGTGATATTTCACACCCTTGATCTCCTGATAATCCTCATGTCCTTTACCTGCAAGTACGATCACATCGCCCGGTTCCGCATGCATGATCGCATACCGAATTGCTTCCTTCCGGTCAATGATCTCTACATATTTTCCTGTTGTCTTATCGATTCCTGTTTTTATATCATTGATGATTGCCTGTGGATCTTCTGATCTTGGATTATCCGATGTTATGATCGTGAGATCTGCCATATTTCCGGAAACCTCGCCCATCTCAAATCTTCTCTCTTTGGAACGGTCTCCTCCACATCCAAACAGGCTGACCAGTCTGCCAGGATTATATTCACGCAATGTTTCCAAAATGCTTTCAAGACTGACTGCATTATGTGCATAGTCGATCATGATCGTGAATTTGTCTGAGATTGGGATCAGTTCTACTCTTCCCTTTACCTTGATCGTTTTCAGGATTGCCTGTATCTTGTCAAATGGAACGCCCATCAGATCTGCAACTGCAATCGCTGCCAGTGAATTATAAATACTGAAATTACCCGGAAGATTAACCAGAACATCACCATTTAATTTTCCAGACAAATGATAACCAATACCCAGATGTCCGTCTTTGTTATACAGATTATGATCGTTTGCCTTGTAATCATAATCGCCATGAATTCCATAGGTCACGATCTTGCAGGCTGCATGCTCTGTCATCATATCTACATATGCATCATCTGCATTGAAGATACCCGTTTTGCACATCGTGAATAATTTGCTTTTCCACATTGCATATTCTTCAAATGTCTTATGTTCATTTGGTCCGATATGATCTCTGGAAAGGTTTGAGAAAATACCGTAATCAAAATCAACCCCTGCCACACGGTCAAGCATCAATCCCTGTGAAGACACTTCCATAACAACACTGTCTAAGCCATTGTCGAGCATGTCCTTTAACTTCTTATGCACGATCATGGATTCCGGTGTCGTATTGTTCGCCGGTATGACTTCTTTTCCATCCATGATCTCGATCGTTCCGATCAGTCCAGTCTTGTGTCCTGCACTCATCAGCATCTCACGGATCATATATGTTGTTGTTGTCTTGCCCTTTGTTCCTGTAATGCCGATCACTGTCAGCTTGGACGAAGGATTTCCATAAAAATTGCTGCTGATGATTCCCATCGCATACCGGGTACTTTCAACCTTTACGATCAACACGCCCGGAACTGGATTTACATCCTTCTGGACGATCAGACAGACAGCTCCTTTTTCTGTTACATCTTTTATATATTCATGCCCATCAAACTTGGCTCCCACTATACAGAAAAACAATCCCTGTGCTCCAACTTTTCTGGAATCATTATAAATCTCTTTTATCTCAATATCTTCATCTCCGCAGATAACCGAATACTGCAGTCCCTTTAATAATTCGCTTGCTTTCATATGCTGCTCTCCTTTTTAGAAAAGAAAAAGGTTGCGCAAAAATGCAACAACCTCTTTTTTTATTAGTTATCTTCTTCGTCGTCACCGACAATCTTTACTTTGCCGCTGTAAAGCTCATCAACTGCTATGGATAAAGGCTTATTGCTTGCTGTATTTACAAGTGGCTCCTGTCCTGCTATTATCTCTCTTGCGCGCTTAGCAGTTGCAAGCACGATAGAATATCTGCTCTGAACTACCGGATGTTCTCCAGGTTCAACCTCTGAATTTACAACTGCCATTAAGTCTGTGTATGATGGATGTAACATAAAATTATATCCCCTTTCTATATTTTTTCTTACCAGATGCCTTTCAGGTCATCTCTTATTTCTTTTATATAAGCCTGATTATTTGATGTTCTGCATGCATAGCCTACGATCACTGAATTCACTGTCTGTATACATTCTTCCAGATCATCATTGATCACTATGTAGTCATATTTATCCATGTCTGCAGACTCTTCTGTTGCTTTCTTTAAACGCTTCAGAATTACATCCTCTGCTTCCGTTCCTCTGCCCCGCAGTCTGTCGCGCAGGCTGTCAATGCTCGGCGCACTGATAAAGATCAGCAATGCATCAGGGTACTGTTCTTTGATCTTCATAGCACCCATGACTTCTATCTCAAGGATAATATTTTTACCCTGATTCAGACTTTCTTCCACAAATTTTCTTGGTGTACCATAGTAATTCTCAACATATTGTGTCCACTCGATAAATCCGCCATAATCAATCAGATTCTCAAATTCGCTCTTATCCATGAAAAAGTATTCTCTTCCATGTTCTTCTCCGGTCCGTGGACTTCTGGTTGTTGCTGATATCGATAATTCATATCCATAATCAGACACCAGTCTCTTTACAACGGTACCTTTTCCGACTCCGGAAAAACCTGAAATTACAATTAATGAACCTCTGTTTCCCATCTTTTTTACTCCAAATTCTGTATCTGTTCTCTGACTTTTTCAATGTCCGTCTTTAATTCGATCGCACGGTTTGATACATCCAGTGAGTTTGCCTTGGAAAGGATCGTATTCGCCTCTCTGTTCATCTCCTGCGCAATAAAATCAAGTTTTCTTCCAACACTTCCACCTGCCTCCAGAATCTTTCTGGTGCTGTCAATGTGGCTCTTCAGACGAACCGTTTCCTCATCTACACAGATTTTATCCGCATATATAACAACCTCGGTTGCAATCCGGTTCTCATCGATTGCTGAGCTATCAATCAGTTCTGAAATCTTGTCGATCAATTTCTGACGATAAGCTGTTATAAGCTCCGGCGATACTTCTTCAATATAATCGACTGCAGCCGTCATATTGTCAAGCTTCTCCAGCAGATTAACCTTCAGGTTCTCACCTTCCACCATTCTTGACTTCACAAACTTATCAGCCGCCTCGTCAAGTGCACCTTGTATCAGGCTCCATAACTCATCTTCATCTACTGTCTGCTCTTCCAGAATAAAAACCTCCGGAAGTCTGCATATAATCGATGGACTGATATCATTTGTAAGATTAAAATCTGCTGCCATCTGATTCATATAGCCAACATATTCCTCTGCCAACTCTTTATTATATTTTACTGAGACATTTGTCTCGGTCAGATCTTCATAAGTGATAAAGACATCTACCTTACCACGTTCTATATACTTCTTTAAATATGCTCTTATAGTTGTTTCAAAAAAACTCAGTTTCTTTGGTGTTTTTACATTGATCTCGCAAAACCTGTGATTAACAGCCTTAATCTCCACAACTATCTTACGGGCTCCGGAAACGACTTCGCTTCGTCCAAAACCTGTCATGCTCTTAATCATAAAAATCACATTCTCCTTAAAACAATGGATACTATATTATACTTCAACCGCCATAAAAAATCAAATATTTTATCTCGTTACTTCTTCTATTCCACGGATCACCGGTTCTGCTATCATTGAATAATTCGTATGATAGATGACAAATCCCGGTTTGGCTCCTGCCGGCTTCTTCAGATTCATCCGTTTTGTATAGTCGATCTCCACCTTTGGATTCTCTCTTCCAGACGAATAATATGCTGCAAGCCTTGCCGCCTCTTCATAGGTCTGATCCGGAAGTTCTTCTGCTCCCTCCATCCGTACGATCACATGCGAGCCCGGCATCTTCTTTGCATGGAACCACATGTCCCCGCCATTTGCAAACTTAAATGTCAGTTCATCATTCTGCAGATTATTCTTGCCGACATATATATGAAAACCATCAGATGATATATAGTGATATGGCTTGCTCTTGCTGGTATGCTTATCCCCTTTTTTGCCATATCTTCCCTTGATATATCCGCTGATCATCAGCTCTTCTTTTACCTGAGCTAACGCATTTTCATCCAGTGTCATATCGATAAATGTCTGAACCGATTGTAGATATTCCAATTCATGTCTGGTCTCAACAGTCAGCTTTTCTAACACCTCATATGTCCGCTTCTGCTTGTTGTACTTTGCAAAATACCGTTTGGCATTCTCAAGCACCGATATTGTCGGATCGAGTGGAATTTCGATTTCTTCATTTGTGTAATAATTCAATGCACGGAAGCTCTTTGTTCCCTGCTCCACTCCATATCCATAGGTATTGATCAGCTCACCATATACCTTATATTTCTCCCGACCTTCGGTATCCTTCATCTGCTTTAACTGCAGATCATATTTCTTGCTGGCTCTTTCAATCGCAGTTGAGATGATTTTCCGCAGATCTGCTGATTTCTGCCGGATTCTTGTTACCTTGCTCTTCTTAAAGTAATACTCATCTAAAACCTTTGAAATTTCATCCTTATCTTCTACCTGATAATCCTGATACATACTGAGTCTTACTGATGAAAATTCAACCGGAATATACCCATCATATACAATATTCGGCACATAGTTTTCTGTCTTTATATCGGAAACCATTTTCTCAAATTCCTGGTACAGCTTCTCTTTCTGAATATCCGTTAACGCTGCTGTTGACTGTCCGCCATCGATTCCCACACGATAACAAAGCTCATTTGCGATCAGGGGTGAAATACCTGTAACTGAGGTATAAATTGCCTTTGTAACAGTCACAGGCTTTGTATATACCGAAGATGCAAAATAATCCTGATCTGCATCATATGGAGAACGCTTATCACCGGACGGTGGATATACATAAGCTTTACCTGGAAGGACCTCTCTCACCGAGCTTACCAGATGGGATATATGCTTGATACTATCAATTATCATTCCATCCGCATCCGTGAAGATAATATTACTGTGCTTACCCATGATTTCTATAATAAGCTTCTTTTTGCACAGATCTCCCATCTCATCGAGGTGCTCGATCGTGAATTCCACGATACGTTCAAAGCCCGGCTGGCAGACATCTACGATCCTGCCATTTCCGATATGCTTACGAAGCAGCATACAGAAATTCGGAGCTGTCATCGGATTCTCCTTAGGCACCGGCAGCAGATAGATCAGAGGCAGACTTGCATCTGCAGATAACAGTAAGCGGTAATTCTCCCTGTTGTTTTTTATAATAATATTCAGTTCATCATTTTCCGGCTGGTAGATCTTATAGATCCTTCCATCCACTAATTTCTTTTTCAGATCACTTACAACATTTGATATTACAACTCCGTCAAAAGCCATATGAAACCACCTTTCCTGCGCAGATCCACCTATTTTTGTACGACCGCAGCCCCAGATCTATATGTTCTGCGGTAAAAAGGCAGAAAATGTATCGCAACATCTTCTGCCTGATTTTTCATTTATGAAAAATGAGTTTGACCGTTTGTTTTTATAATGAATTGTAAAGATCGTTATAGATCTTTGCTGAATTGTACCAGGAGTAATCCATTCTCATGCCACGCTCCTGAATACCATACCATGCGTCTTTGTTGTTATAATAAACTTCCTTTGCATAGTTGATCGCATCTAACAGCTCATATGCATTGTAATTTGCAAATGAGAAACCTGTACCTGTATTCTCAAACTGGTTATATGGTTCTACTGTATCTTTCAGACCACCAGTCTCTCTTACGATCGGAACTGTTCCATAACGAAGTGCCATTAACTGGGTCAGACCACATGGCTCAAATCTGGATGGGACAAGCATAACATCACAACCCGCATACATCTTATGGGATCTTTCATCCGAATAATAAATATTCGCAGAAACCTTTGCAGGATGAATGCCCTGATAATAACGGAACATATCTTCATATCTGCTGTCACCAGTTCCAAGAACGATGAACTGGACACCATCACAACAGATATCATTCATAATGCGATCAACCAGATCAAGTCCCTTCTGGTCTGTCAGTCTGGATATAATACCGATCACAAACTGCTTATCATCCTGTGGAAGTCCACATTCCTTCTGAAGTTCAACCTTGTTGATCTTCTTCAGTTCACGGAAATTGTCGACACTGTAATTCTTGTACACCTGTGAGTCTGTAGCAGGATTCCATACATCATAATCAATTCCGTTTACAATTCCCCAGAGTGACTGCCATCTTGCACTCAGAAGCCCATCCAAGCCTTCACCGTAATATGGTGTCTGAATCTCTCTGGCATATGTGTTACTTACTGTTGTGATCTTGTCTGCATATACAAGACCACCCTTTAACATACTTGCATCTTTTCTGACTTCCAGCTTATCCGGTGTGAATACATAATCCGGGAGACCGGAATCTGCCTTGAGCGTATCGATATCCCACTTACCCTGGAACTGTAAATTGTGGATTGTCATAACAGACTTCATGCCACTGAAAAACGGATTTCCGGCAAATAACGTTTTCAAGTATACCGGAACCAGACCAGCCTGCCAGTCATGGCAGTGCAGGATATCCGGCTGGAATCCTACTGCCGGCAGAATACATAATGCTGCCTTTGAAAAGAAGCTGAACTTTTCAATATCCCACTTTACATCTCCGTATGGGGTAAATCCATTGAAGTAATATTCATTATCAATAAAATATACTTTTACTCCTTCGTATTCCAGATACATAACCCCGACATAATCATTCTTATATCCGATATCCATATAGAAATGGGTCAGATACTGCATTTTTTCTCTGTATTTATTTGGAATACAAAGATAGTTCGGCATGATAACCCGAACATCATATTCATTTCTGTCAAATATTTTTGGAAGTGTTCCTACAACATCCGCCAGACCACCCGTTTTGATAAATGGTACACACTCTGAAGCAATATAAGCAACTTTCTTCATCTTCTCTTATTTCCTCCCATGGAATAACTCCAAAATAATATTAATTTTATCATATTTATACATATAATTCAATGAATAAAGGTGCTGCATTTTATTACAATTATAAAATTTGGCTGTGGACTTTTGGTTACTTTTCCATTATGATGAAAATGATCGGTCAACACAGTTTTGAATGGTATCCGGCATACCCGGAAATGACCGTCAATTTTATTTTAATAAGGAGACCAAACATGGCAAAACAGAATGATGATGAATTAGATGATATCGAAATGATGTCACTTGAACTCGACGACGGAACAAACCTCGAATGTGAGATTGTTGCTACCTTTGATGTTGAGGATACCTCTTATATTGCTTTGCTTCCTGTCGAAGCACCGGAAGGTTATGATGATGACGAGGTTCTTGTATACCGTTATATTGAACTTCCAAACGATGAATTCACACTGGAACCAATTGATGATGAAGAAGAATTCGATATGGTTGCTGATGCTTTTGATGAAATTCTGGATGAGATGGAATTCAATTCCATGTCTGAAGATGACTAATCATCTTCAGACACAGTAACCAGATTATTTTTTATCGTATATTCGATACTTAATGTTTTTGTAATCTGATCTTTTTCAAAATACACACAGATTTTTTTATCATCCACAAATGTTATGACACCTTTGCCATATCGTTTGTGGATGATTTTATTTCCAACCTGAAGCATATCATAGTCGATCACCATTTCTGTTACAAACCGGGAAATCTGTCCCGTCTTTCCATACACCACCTTCGGTACATAGATATACAGACCATATCGTGCCCTGGTAACGGCAACATAGAACATTCTCCGTTCTTCCTCCAGTTCCGCATCTGTGACCGATTTCTTATGGGGCGTCATTCCTTCTACTGCATTCATGATAAATACCTGATCAAACTCCAGTCCTTTTGCCCCATGCATCGTCGCAAGTACAACTGCATCCTTTGCGTGTTCCGCTGTTTTTCCCTGTTCCTTCAGTTTTATCCTGTATTCATTTAACAGGTTAAACCACTCAATAAAGGAATCGGCACCTCTTGCCATCTCCTGAAATTCATCCGCAATATCCATATACTCCTGTGGATCGATTCCCCTATATAAAGCATATTCCTTCAGATATTCATCATACCCAACCGCTTTCCTGATATAATTAACGGCTGCATATGGTTTTAATTCTGCGATCCTCCTGAAATCCGTTTCCAGGGTTACCAGATTCTGCACTATCCTGTGATTGTCCTTATAGAATTCCTGCATCCGCTCCAGATCTACCGGATCAGTTTCCAGACACTCCCGGCTTATATACCGGTTCGGTCGATTTATGATCCGTAAAAATAATGCCCGTTCTCGGTTTCCAAGTGCTGCCTTAATATAATCAAGAATATTCACAACGACAAAATGGGAAAACAGATCCGGCATATTATCCTTCATCCGGAATGGAATATTATTCTGCATCAGCTTCATTGCAAGTCCGGATGGTTCCGAATTGGTACGATAAAGAATAGCAATATCCAAATATGGGATACCCTGCTGATTCATCTCCCGGATTTTCTGTATGATACCATCTGTTTCCTGCCGCATTCCCTCGACTTCAATCACATGCACACGCTCACACTGACCTTTCTCAAATGCAGACCGGATCTCCTTCTGATACCGCTTCTTATTGTTCTTAATGATACGTCCTGCCGATTCCACGATTGCACTGCTGCATCTGTAATTTATACTTAAGCAGACCATCCGGGTATACGGGAAATCATCCGGGAAGCCAAGCATGATCCTCGTATCTGCGCCACGGAATCCATAAACAGACTGGTCGTCGTCTCCCACCGCAAATATATTATGTTCTTTTCCTAACAGCAGCTTCACAGTCTGATACTGGATCCTGTTAATATCCTGAAACTCATCAATCAGAATATACCGGAACCTCTGCTGCCACATTCTCCGGATATCCGGTCTATCCCGAAGCAATTCATATGTAAATACGAGCATATCATCAAAATCAATCTTATTATTCGCCCGAAGTACCTCTTCATACTCCCTGTAAGCAATCCGGAAATCTTCCGGCTTCATGTTCATCGAATGATATTGTCCGATCGGTGTCAGTTCACTTTTTACCAGACCGATCTCTGCAATTACATTTTTTGCAAAATCATCCTGTCCATTGTATTCCATATTATGTTTTTCAATAATACTGCGAATGATCTGATATTTCTCCGATTCCAGTATGATATTGCTTCCATTATATCCATAGGCTTGACGTAAGATCATAAAGAATACCGAATGAAAGGTTCCAAAAGTAACACCACTCGAATATCCCATTATTTTCTCAAACCGGCTTTTCATCTCACCTGCTGCTGCCTTGGTAAAAGTGATCACCAGGATCTGACTTCCATTTACCCGACCATGCTCCAACATATATTTCACCCGGTGCGTGATCACCGTCGTTTTTCCACTTCCCGGTCCCGCCAGAACTAGCATTGGCCCTTTTTCATGCCGGATCGCTTCTAATTGTTCTTTACTGAATTGCTGTTTTTCTTCCAATCGTTCTTCCCTTCAACAGAAAAGAGAACAGGACGGATACAACCATCTGTCTGTTCTCTTTCTCTTTCCTGTTATAAAATTCTGCTGTAGTTCTTCTTTATCAGATTATCTACCGCAGCATTTCTTATACTTCTTACCACTACCACAAGGGCATGGATCATTTCTTCCAACCTTTGGAGGCTTTACAAGTGTTCTGGATGTCTTCTCTTTCTTATAGAGTTCATCTCTCTTTTCCTGTGTAAGGATCTTGTCCCATGCAGGTAATGTATATAACCATTCTGCATTGCATCCAACCATATTCATATACAGCTTCTCATAATCAATACCAAGTGTTACTTCCGAATCCTCTGTAACCTCGTCGAGATTATTCGATGTGATCAGACTGTCATCAATTCCATCCAGGAAACCGATCATGGTCTGGATACTTACTTCAAACTTCTCTGCAAGTGCCTTTACTGTTCCTTTTACAGGATCTGCCTTTGGATTTGCAAGAATTATTTCATAAATACCTTTTTCTGCCTGAAAATAATCAAACCAGAACTGCTTTCCTTCTGGTGTTCTGTCATCAAAACCATACGCATAATCGCGCCACTGTGATAATAAACTCATGTTACATACCTCGTTTCAATTTTTAAAACTTTATAGAGTATATCAGATAATCCCTTATTTTTCAACATTATTCTTTTCTGTTTCATCTGACGACACAGCCTGATCTGCCAGTTCTTTTCCTTTTGCTGTAAGCAGCTTTGTGATCAGACTGATTCCATAAAATAATACCGGAACCAGAATGCACAGAAATAATGCCGCTGAAAAATATTCACTGCCTGTTATTCCCAAGATAAATACCCAGACAACCAGTCCAAGAATCACAAGGACCATAAGAAAGGCTGCTATCCGCTTCATTTTCTCCATTAAAGTTCTTCCTTTATCTTCTTAAAATATTGTTTTATGTTCTGCTCATATCCATTATCCGTCGGTTCATAAAACTGTCTGTCTGCGATCTCATCAGGCAGATACTGCTGTTTTACATAATGATTTGGATAATCGTGTGCATATTTATAACCTGTATGTCCAAGCTTCTTTGCTCCGCCATAATGTGCATCCCGCAGATAGACCGGAACCTGTCCTGTCTGCTCATGTTCCACAACATTTTTTGCAGAAAAGATCGCATTCACGATCGCATTACTCTTTGGAGCGCACGCCACGTAGATCGCCGCATGTGCAAGTATGATCTGAGCCTCCGGCATACCGACCCGCTCTACCGCCTGCGCACATGCTGTTGCAACACAGATTGCATTTGGATCCGCATTTCCAACATCCTCACAGGCACATATCATGATCCGTCTTGCTATAAATGTAATGCTTTCTCCACCGCACAGCATCTTTGCCAGATAAAATACGGCAGCATCCGGATCGGAACCACGCATACTCTTGATAAATGCAGAAATGATATCATAATGATTGTCTCCGTCCTTATCATATCGGAATGCTCTTCTCTGAATACATTCCTCTGCCACCGACAGCGTAATATGAATCTGCCCATCTGCTTCCGGTTCGGAAGAAAGAACTCCAAGCTCTACTGCATTTAGTGCACTTCTGGCATCTCCTTCTGACATATCACTTAAGAATTCCACGGCATCATCATCTATACATGCATTAAAGGCTCCCATGCCCCTCTGGTCATAAACAGCCTTTAATATGATCTCTTTTATATTTTCTTTTGACAACGGTTTTAATTCAAAAATATTAGATCTTGAAATTAAAGCCCCATTCACTTCAAAGTAAGGATTCTCTGTCGTTGCTCCGATCAGGATGATCGTTCCATCCTCCACAAATGGAAGCAGATAATCCTGCTGTGATTTATTAAAGCGATGGATCTCATCAATAAAAAGTATGGTTCGTTTTCCATACATTGCCTTCATATTCTTCGCTTCTTCTATGATCTGCTCCATATCCTTCTTACCGGAGGTTGTTGCATTGATCTGCTTGAAATCCGCCTTTGTCGTATGTGCGATCACCATGGCAAGCGTCGTTTTTCCGGTTCCCGGCGGTCCGTAAAAAATCAGTGAGCTAAGCTTATCCGCCTTTATCGCACGATAGAGTAATTTCTCTTTTCCGATAATATGCTCCTGCCCGATCACCTCATCCAAGCTCTCAGGTCGCATTCGTTTTGCCAGAGGAGAATCATCATCCTTCTGGTTTTCTCTCATATAATCAAATAAATCCATTCTTATTCATCCTAAATAACATCAAGCTTCTTAAGGATCTCGTTGAATTTCATAATATCAATCGGTTTGCAGATGTAATCATCATAATCATCACTGGCCTGATTGCTGTCAAAGCTGGTTTCATCCAGTGCACTTGTCATAATAACCTTTGACCGTAACATTCTGGATACGCCATGCTTTCTCTCTGCATTTCGAATCGATGCAAGTACCTTATATCCATCGATCTTCGGCATCATGATATCCAGACAGACAAGTTCAAAATTTTCGCCCTTTTCCAAATGATTTACAAATTCATCAACAGCTGCAATTCCATCTGGTGTAATTACAACTTCTCCAAATTTACTTAAATATTTTGATAAAAACTTTGCATTTGCAACATCGTCCTCAGCAATTAATATTCTCATGACAAACTTCCTCCTACTTTAAAATCTAAGCATCTTTTCAATCTGGTTCAGCATCTCTTTTACTTCAACACGAAATGTTTTCTTGGAATATTTGGTTCTTCGCTCTAAAAGACCCTCTGTAAATATACCATTAAACATCAATGTCAATTCCCGTGGGGTAAATACCTCCCGAATCTCTCTGTCTGCTATAGCGTCTTCAAACAGCTTACAGACAAATTCATTTCTCTTCAAAATACATTCAGAAATAACCTCTCGTGTCTCACTCAGATGCAATAATTCCTCATAATGCAGCATAATCGCACCCATACCAATATAATTATCATAATAGGTTGCATATGTATCTGCATAAAAACGTAACTTATCCATATTTGATCCGGCCTGATGATCCACGGTCATCTGGATATTCTTATCAAATGCCGCATACTGTACGACCACTTCCGTCAATACTTCATCAATACCCCCGAAGTATTTATAGATCAAAGTTTCGGATATATTTTCCTTACGAGCCAGATTCTTGGTTGTCAGAGCATTCAATCCCAGATCGCCGATTAGTTCAACTGCCGATGCAACGATCTTATCCCTTCTTGAAACGTAATTCTCAGCCACACCGTTCTCCTCTCAACACATAAACTTACACCCAATATATACTATATAATTCTATGTCATGCTCTTTCGTTTGTCAATCAAAAAAGCTTCAAATTAATATACGCAGAACACAGTTGTAAACTTCTCTTTTTTCTTCTGTTTTCAAGGTGCTTTTATGCCTGTGTTTCTGATGAAACACCTGTTTTTATACAGTTACAGTCGTCAGCATATGCTTTTTCCGGTCGTAATAATAAAGATTATAAGAAAGGATATCCTGTCGGTGAAGCACACTGTCATTTGCTTCTTTCACAATATCTGCCAGCATCTTTGGCTCCGACACTTTTCCAGCCTCCACAAACATACACTCATGAATACTGGACGGCATAATATAGATACTGTCCCCGGCAAGCTCCGTACACATATCAAGGATTCCCCTGTACAACATAGCTCCGGCTCCGTTTAATCCCATTTCATTTGATATTACATACAGTTCTCCGCACTCGCCCGAAAACTCATCTTCCACAAATGCAGGAAGACAGTTTCTCGCCTTTAGATATGCTGTGATCCGGTCGATCACTGGAGGAAAATATCTTGGAGTATTCCTTTCTGCCAGTTGGTAAAGTGTCTTCGTATCTGTATGCCATCGTTTCAGATCATCCTCTGATACCGTTGATGATGCCATCCCATTCTCACCTTTATGAAAGACACATCGAAATATGATCGCAAGATCATGAAACGGAATATACGGAACATGCTCCAGATATTCTTCATTCATACTTTGATTCACAACCGTATAGATCAGCCGGTTCTTCACCCAGTTAAAATCCATATAGTTCTGAATTTCATTGTCGGATGATACTTTGGTACATCGTTCCGTAAAGATATCCTTTATCCTCAAAACAACAGTATGTATCTCCTCCTTTTGAATATCCTCTCTATAAAAATCGTCAATATATATCGTTGGTGTTATCATGGAATTTCTGTCCCTTATATTGATTCCTGTAAGAATCAACCCGTTATTTTTTACAACTCTGGTAACCGCAACCTCCATATTGTCCGGTTCAAATAAAACTGCCAGCCCATCTCTGACTGTTTCTGTAAATTCATTAAATTTCATTTTATCTCTCCTTCGCAGCTTCTTTGTCTGAAACATTTCGAAAAAATGATAAAATCCGGATTCTATTGCTGAAATATTTCTTCCATCATGATAAAGAATTTCCTATGTGTCGTCAACATTTTGCGTGTGTTTATTTGTAACAGCTTGTGCGTTTCTGTAACAGTTTTTCTTCCGAACAAACAAAAACGGATGTGTATTTCGCATCTTTCTTATCAAAATCTGCAAAAAACACATCCGCTCTTATATTTTTTTATCGATGGATAACAATGCTTTTATCCGCCTGCTCACAGGCAAAACCAGCCATCCCTATTTATATTCTTTTACATATTTTGACAAAAAACTAACAAATACGTCCATCTCTGCATCCGTTCCGATCGAGATTCTCAGATAATTGTCAATCCTTGGCTTATCAAAATAACGCACATAGATATTATTCTCTTTTGCCGCAGCAAAGATCTCCTTTGCAGGAATACTCTCATGTGTTGCAAATACAAAGTTTGCAGTTGATGGCAGACAGGTAAATCCAAGCTCTGCGATCTCTTTCACAAATCTTTCTCTGGTTGCAATGATCTGTCCAACCTTCTCCCTGAAATATGCATCATCATGAATGGATTCTACACCGAGCACAAGAGACGGGCGGTTCATCGTATATGAATTATAGGAGTATTTCACATCATTTAAGGCTTTGATCAATTCAGGGTTGCTGATCGCATAACCGATTCGAAGTCCCGCCATGGAACGTGATTTTGAAAAGGTTCTGACTACCACAAGATTGTCGTATTTGTCGATCAGAGGAAGTGCTGTTTCTCCTCCAAAATCAATATATGCCTCATCTACGATCACGATCACGTCCGGATTGTTCTTTATGATCTCCTCTACATGATCCAACGATTCGTAGATACCTGTCGGTGCGTTTGGATTCGGGAATACGATTCCACCGTTTTCGCCCTTATAATCATCTATCTTCAGACGGAAGTTCTCATCAAGTGGCATCTGCTTATATGGAATCCGGAACAGTTCTGCCCATACATCATAAAAAGAATATGTGATATCCGGGAACAGAATCGGTTTATCCGAATTAAAGAAGGTCAGAAATAACATTGCAAGTACATCATCGGAACCTACACCTACAAATACCTGTGATGCATCCACACCATGATACTCCGCCAGTGCATCCACCAGTGCGCCTGCTGTCGGATCCGGATATAACCGTAACAGATCCTCATTATCCTGAACCGCTTTTACTCTTGGAGACGGTCCATACGGATTCTCATTTGTATTTAATTTGATCACATTTGTATTCTTTGGCTGCTCACCAGGTACATATGGTTCAACCTGACGAATATTATCTCTCCATGATGCCATGATTTATCCTCCATGTTATCTCTGCTAATCAGCAGGTTATCGTTTTCAGTTGTCTATTCTATCATTTTGCAGGATGAGATACAAGATAAGAATCATCTGACACTTATTTATAAAAGGACTCTCCAGTTATTCTCACATTTTCCCTGCACGATCAAATTTTCATCTCCGATCAACTGGTAATTATCATACCCCATTGTGACATCTGCAATTACATCAACTGCATTTTTTCCAATGCTTTTTTCATTATCCGAATAAAGAATATTATAGTCTTCATCTACCAGATAAGACTGCAACTCACTCATATCGTCAGATGCGGTAAGGACATCACTGAGTTCCCTGCTGTAAAATGCTGCGATCAGGATTGCATTTTTATTTAACCGTTTCAGATAATAAAGCCGGTCATAACATTTACTATAGTCAAAAAACACCCGGATTCTGTTTTTGTATTTTCTGAAAATGCCATTTTCCGCTCCATATTCAAACTGACATACTACAACCTTCGTTCTATGCCGGGGATAGGTACATTCTATATCTGTACTGCCCGGATAGAAACATTATACTCAATTTTTCAGATATGGCATATAAATCCTTTTATAACAGAATGTGTTTTTTCCAAATTCCGGCTTTGTAAAATAAAAATGATATTATAGCTCCAACGGCTGTCGCGATCGGTATAGATATCGCAATTCCTCTTACACCAAGTTCACAAAGGAACGCCAGAACATATGCTAACGGAATACGAACGATAAATGCAGATATCATATTTGTAACCAGCGTAATCCATCCATTTCCAGTTGCAGTTGAAACCGTATTAAATGACATGATAAATGGAAGTCCCACATATTCAAACGAAAAAGCAAAGATATACGGCATACCATAGACTAGGACATCTTCTTTTACGCCAAACAGATGAAATATCTGCTCCGGGAATATGTGCATCAACGTAAACACGACCAAAGACACACCAATACAGAGAACCAGACAACAGTGCATAGTCTTTGATGATCGTTTCACATCTTTCTTGCCCATATTCTGTGCGATCATGGCTGATGCAGCCGAGCTGATCGCTGCTTCCGGAAGAATTGCAAATCCATTAAAGTTATTTACTATTCCTGCTGCAGCCGATGCTGCTACACCACCCGCCCTGTTAATGAATGTAGTCAAGATCAAAAACGAAAAATTTGTACCAACCATTTGAATACTAAGCGGCAATCCGGTACGAAGCAGAGTGTGGAATCCCTCTTTTATAAAATGAAAAGAAGATGGTTTGAAATCAAACATAAAATCATGATGTTTTAAATATATTATACAAAATAACATCGAACAGCCCTGTGCAAATACAGTTGCAACAGCAGCACCACCGGCTCCTAAATGAAATCCGGCAACCAGCACCAGATCCAAAATAATGTTGATCACACATGCAATCATAACAAAGATCATCGGTGTCCGACTGTCACCAAGTCCACGCATAATTGCACTTAATGCATTATAACCATAAATAAATAATAGGCCCAAAGTGCAAATAAACAAATACTGTTCTGCCTGTGAAAATGCCTCTTCAGGTGTATCAAGTAATCGAAGTAACGGCTGTTTTAATATAAATAACAGTACCATAAATGCTGCTGCCATAACTGTCAATGTTATGAATAATGTACTGATCGCTCCATTGATCTTATCCTTACGTTTTGATCCTAGATAATTTCCAAGCATCACAGTTCCTCCGCCTGACAGTCCCGCAGCAAGATTTGTCAGGATCACAAGCACCTGTCCTCCGATATTAGCTGCCGATATGGAATTTGTTCCGCCAAAATGTCCTAATATGATCAGATCGATCAGGCTGTATAAGGACTGGATCAAATTACTGATAAAAAACGGCACAGCAAACCATACAAGCTGCTTCCAGATATTTCCTTTTGTAAGATCATGTTCAAATGTACTCATGTCTACATTCACCTCTTTTGTAATTAAAATGGTATATATCCTTTATTAAAGTCATGTTTTTATTTCTAATTCATACGCTCTAACATACTTATATCGCCAGACTGTATTGCCTGAATATTCTTTTTAATTCGTTCTTCTTCCCAGTCCCACCATCTGATTTCTTCAAGTTTCTGAATCGTTCCTTCATCAAATCGTTTACGAATTGGCTTTGCCGGTACTCCTCCAACTACCGTATATGAAGGCACATCTTTTGTTACCACTGCACGAGCGCCTATAATTGCGCCATCACCGATTGTTACACCAGACAAAATAACTGCTTCATATCCAATCCACACATCATTTCCAATTACAATATCACCCTTATTATCCCATGCATCGCATATATTTTCTTTGCATCCAATCCCCATTCTTCAAAGAAAACAGGAAACGGATACGTAGATAACGATTTCATTGCGTGATTTGCACTGGTAAATAAAAATTTTGCCCCACATGCAATAGAACAGAATTTTCCAATTTTTAGCTTATCCTTATTAACAGGATAATGATACAAAACATTATTTTTTTCAAAATCAATCGGATCATGTACAAAATCGTTGTATATTGTATAATCCCCTACCTCTATATCAGGGGTATTTATAACATTTTTCTACATTTCCTGTAGAAAATGATCCATGTGATCTTCCAGAAGCCTTATCACCCGACTCTTGTCATCTACTCCATCATATATGCTGTAAAGCAAAAAAACAGGTCCATAAAAATCAAGTGCTGTCTGTCTGGCTTTTCTTGTATCCCCCAGCATATCCGAGAACAAAGCTTCTATATAAGTTAATGGTCCACCTGCAAGATAATTCTGATATAACTGTGCCATCTGCGGCTCCCTGTACTGTTCCAATGTCAGCATCTTACGGAAACAGGATGAAAACTCTTCCTCTGTCCAGTGAAGAAACTGCACCTTTGTAAACTGCTTAATTTTATCAAATGCTGTTTCTTTATACTCGGTCACAACCTTTTCCAGATCGCCCTCCGGCATTTCATACCGCTTTACTCTCTCCATATCCAGTTCATTCATTTTGTCAATAATACTGTCCAATATCTCCTGCTTGCTTTTATAATGCTTATACAATGCAGCCTTGGTTACTCCAAGCTTTGAAGCAATATCATTCATGGATGTTCCCATATATCCGCTCTGTGCAAATAATTTTAAAGCTTCTTCCAGTATTTTGTCCTTTGTATTCTTTTCTTTAATCTCCACACTTGTCTCCTAAATCAGCCTCATCAATCGGTTACCTTTTGGCCACTTTATTATAGTTACCTATCGGTTACTTATCAACAGTTATTATTTAAAAATAGAAAAGAACATCGTTAACTGCCTATCAAACTCTTCCACTTCCTGCTCGTCAACCAGATAGCCCTCCGGCAATCCGTGATAACGGATACCATACTCGCTTGCCTGTCTGAAACCACTCTTACCATAAAAATCAATATTCTCCTTCATGATATTATATTTTACAAAATCATCCAATGACACCGTCTCATACTTTTCAGGCATTCTCTCTTTATCATCCTCCGGCATATCATGATCTGATGCCTGCTCACTATCCTGTTGCTTCATCCGCTCCACAATACAGTTAAAAATATCTTTTTTGCTCTTATAATGATGGTATAATCTCCTTTTGTCATACCAAGTTCTCCTGCTATCTGGCTGACTGAGGCAGCCTCGTAACCATCCCTGGCGAAAAGATTAAGTGCCGCAATTAATATTTCTTCTTTCCTATTACTCATACTAATAACCTCTGGGCAAAAAATAAACGACCGTTTACACTTTTATTTTAGTAAACGTTCGTTTATTTGCCAAGGCTTCATTTTTTAACATTTAAGCAAAACCTGAGATGTTCTCATATCGGCTTTTACACGAAACAAATAAACTATAGCCGAACGGTATATTTGTTTGCATAATATACCATCCGGCTATGCCTATCATAAATAAATTTACTTACTAACAGAAACATCCATAATACAATCTGTCTGATCATAATCTATAGAAACACTATATCCATCATCCCGCTCCGCATCGTAAGAATCCTCATCTTTATCTGCGTCCTTTGTATATCCCCTTTCCTTGCATAAATCTATATATTCCTCAAATTGTGACTCTGATACTCCATACACATCAAAGCATAGATAATCATCCAGATCTAATGTTACTTTTATAACTTCTGCTTCCGGCTTATCAATCTCTGTTCCAATCTCTTTTTCTGTCCATTGTACGGCCTCTTCACTATCAGATTCCAAGGAGTATTTCTGTGATTTGAAATCATAATATTCTGTATATAATCTACCATTACTTACGAATTCTATTGTTGCAATATCCGGCTGCATAAGTTCCAGATGTGCTTTATCCTTTAAATAATAAATTCCAGAAAAGTAGTGACATGGTACGTTAGATACTTCATCTCCTTCTTTCACCAATCTTTCTACACTTGTATTCATTCCAATTGTTTCTTCTTTTATTTTAATCATATCGTCATCACTCAAATTAAATTTCTTCTCTATGTCCGAATAAAACTTTTGTTTTTCTTCTTCCGTTATTCCCTCTTTTTCAGTATAGTCCAGGCCGAAATAAACAATGTCCAACTTTGAATTATTTACATAATTCATCACAATATGTCTGTCTCCATCTATTATTCCTTCTCCTACATTCCAATCAATATCCTCAATTTCTACAGTTTCAGAGTCTGATTTTTTATTATCTTTTTGCTCTTGATCTGTTCCTGCACTGTGACAACCTGCTAACAACATGATTGCCCCAATAAATGTTGTGATTATAATTTTCTTTTTACTTCTCATTTGTCTTCCCTCCATTTTCAGATTTTCCATTAATGCTATTAATATAAACTCTCGCCTGTTGAATAAGTTCCGTCATTTTTTCTGTTTCACATTCAAGCATTCTCACATGTACTTCCATCGCATCTTTTCTTACATTATCAGGTGCATCTATAATTTCTTTTACCTCCTCCAGTTTAAACCCAAGCTGTTGTAAGAAACGAATCATTTGTGCTCTCTGAAACGCCTGCTCATCATATAGCAAATGACCATATTTATTTTTTGCCGAAGGCTTCAATAAACCAGCCTGCTCATAACATTGAATACTTCTTCTTGAAACATTCAATCGTTCACACATTGTTCTTAAAGTCATTAGTTCCATATACATCCTCCTTCAGCCTAAATCTGCACGTTACGTGCTGTCAAAGGCTTTTATGATTTTTTATTTCATAAAAGAGAATGTTTTTTTCGCGAACCATTTCCCATACTACAAACTATTCGGTTATGTCCCTCTTTGTATCTTCAATTAATTCATTCAGTTTTTTCATGACTCTCTCAGGTTTATTTCTAACCAGAAGATTTCTCAATTCTTCTAAATCTCTTAACAATTTTCTGTTAAATGCTGTAAATATAACTGTATTATCTTCCACTTCTCTATGCATATCATTTGTCTCCTATTCAAATTCTAATTTTACTTTTCCGTTTGTTATGATCTTTCTGATGCTATTTCCAGATTAAATCTGCACGTTACGTGCTGTCAAAAAATTTTTCTCTTATAAAAGAAATTGTATTTTTCGCGAATATGAGAAGCTCTGAAAGATATTCATGAATTTGAAATCTGTCAGGCATGGGACAAAATGCCACATCTGGTTGAATTTACAGAGAACTCGAAGATCGTCATAAGTTTCCAAATTCAAGTAATCCATCTTCTGTCACTATTCCAGAAGAATCATTTGCTAATATTCTTGTATTGACTTTAGAAGATGCATCGTGATATGTTCGTTGTTTCTCCTTGCTGACGTACTTGTCCTCGGACAGATCTGTGTATCTTACATGCTTGAGCTTGTCTGTCTCTGTGCTGTTCTTCTCGTCAATCTTCGCCTGTACCTGTTTGTACAATTCTTCTCCTAACAGTTCCTTTAATTCCATTGTTCCATCCTTTCTTGGCTTTAATCGTAGCCACACATGGCAGTTATCACTCTTGCCGGAGTTATTCTTTGTCGGTCACAGTTTTATCGCCTTAAGCCGACTTTGGGCATAAAAAAAGGCCATGTTTTTATCATGGTCTGAATTAACTGCTATTAAATTACGATACTTTTAGTACCACATAACTAACTTCTCTTCTGGTATATCCTTTTCATCTTTAATTTTCCTTAATATATCAAGTGCATGGTTCAAATATATTGGAAATTCTCTATCCATAAGTGATATTGTTGTCTCCACTTCTTTTCCTGAATCTATATTTATTGATATTCTTCCAATTTCACCACTACATTCAGGATCGTAATCTGCCGAAATAATACCATTACTCTTTTTTATATTTTTTAATTTTAGCATAAAACTCACCTGCTTCCTTTGAATAATTATATACCTTTGACGTCTCAATATGTGCCATTTCCTGCGACATTCCTGATTGCATGAGCTTTTTCTCCATGATTTCATGTTTCAGTAATGTAATATCATGTTTTTCTGGCTTGCCAGACATTAACCTCTGCCAAGATTCTGCCATCATATAATCAGGAGCAAAATATTCTTTTTTCTCTCCACCCAAATCATGCTTTTCTAGGAATATATAATTCTTTATATCTTGGATTTCTTTTTCCGATATGCCTGTAGCTTTTGATATCTTAGCAACATCTGTTGTCATGCTACGAACCAATCCATAATATGTTTCTGCATGTTTTTGAGCCTTCTCGCCAAATGAGTTCCTTGCCCCACTAATTGCACCTGATTTTATTGTACCATCATCAATAATATTAGCAACATCTTTTTCATGCTCAATCTGAAACGACACCTTAAAGTACTTCGTCTGGTACTCTTCAAAATCCTTTGTCTTATCCAACCCGAAGTATTCCGCTCGCTTTCTCAGAGTCTCAAGTTCTACATCATCCAGCGCCCATCTGGCACGCTGCAAGAGACAGTACCGGCAGTTGCAGTCTTCTGCCGGATCTCCAAACATTCCAGGGGCTTCAACCTTGAGGTTTGCCACCTCAAAAAGCTCGTTCACATCCCGAATCTGTCCATCAAGCAGTCTATGCAGATCTCTTGTATTGCCATCAAGCGTGGAAAGTCTCAGATCATTCGTGTTCCATTTACGCCGGAGGAAATAGATCTACTCTGGAAGAACATAAACTATGGTGTTGTTGATATGATTCTAATTGGTATATACAGCGGATGGCGACCACAAGAACTGTCTATCTCGAAAATAGCTGATATTGATCTGGAAAATAATACCATGTTCGGCGGTCTTAAGACTGATGCAGGGCGCAACAGGGGCGTTCCTATTCATCCAAAAATAAGAGATTTGATCATAAAACGAGTAGATCAGGCTAAAGAATTGGAATCCGATTATTTATTCAATGATTCGGATAGTCAGTCTGGTATGCGCATGACATACGACAAATACAGAAGCCGTTGGAATAAGGTCATGGGAAAATAAAAACTCTCCCACCGTCCTCACGATACAAGACATACATTTATTACATTGGTCAAAGATGCTGGCATGGATGAATACATCATAAAGCTGATAGTTGGTCATTCTATCGAGGATGTGACTGAGAAAGTGTACACCCACAGGACCATGAAGCAACTTCACACTGAAATTGAAAAGATAGAATAAAAAATATGGGGCAACAATCATTATAATTGCTGCCCCGTTTTTTGTTAGTTACGAGTGTTAGTTACCTGTTAGTTGTTTGTTAGTTACAATCACTTTTTCAGGTATTTTCACGTTTCTTTATTTGGCTTATTTCCTAGCTTTTTTAGAACTTACCAGCCTTTGCTGCTTCCTCTACAGAAACAGCTACAGCAACTGTCATACCAACCATAGGGTTGTTACCAGCACCGATCAGACCCATCATTTCTACGTGAGCAGGTACGGATGATGAACCAGCGAACTGAGCGTCACTGTGCATACGTCCAAGTGTATCTGTCATACCGTAGGAAGCAGGACCTGCTGCCATGTTATCTGGGTGAAGTGTACGACCTGTACCACCACCTGAAGCAACTGAGAAGTACTTCTTTCCTAACTCGTTACATTCCTTCTTGTAAGTACCAGCTACCGGATGCTGGAAACGAGTTGGGTTTGTTGAGTTACCGGTGATAGATACATCAACACCCTCTTTGTGCATGATAGCAACACCTTCTGGTACAGAGTTCGCACCATAGCAGTTAACCTTTGCACGAAGTCCTTCTGAGTAAGACTTTCTGAATACTTCTTTAACTGTGTTTGTATATGGATCATACTCAGTCTCAACAAATGTGAAACCGTTAATTCTTGAAATAATCTGAGCAGCATCCTTACCAAGACCGTTTAAGATAACACGAAGTGGCTCTTTACGAACTTTGTTAGCTTTCTCTGCGATACCGATCGCACCTTCTGCTGCTGCGAATGACTCATGTCCTGCTAAGAAACAGAAGCACTTTGTCTCTTCTTCCAGTAACATCTTACCAAGGTTACCATGTCCAAGACCAACCTTACGTGTATCAGCAACTGAACCTGGGATACAGAATGACTGAAGTCCTTCACCGATTGCTGCTGCAGCTTCTGAAGCCTTTCTGCAGTTCTTCTTGATTGCGATTGCTGCACCTACTGTGTATGCCCAGCATGCATTCTCAAAACAAATAGGCTGAATGCTCTTTACCTGATTGTATACGTCTAAACCAGCATCCTTTGTGATCTTCTCTGCCTCTTCGATTGAGGAGATACCGTAGCTGTTTAATACTTCATTGATCTGTTTGATTCTTCTTTCATATGATTCAAATAATGCCATTATATCGTTACCTCCTTCTATTATTTCTCAATCTCTTTGTCTGTACGTGGGTCGATGAGTTTAACTGCATCTGCAACACGTCCATACTGTCCACATGACTTCTCATAAGCTGTGTTAGGGTCATCACCCTTCTTAATGAAATCAGTCATCTTACCAAGGTTAACGAATTTATATCCAATGATCATACCCTCTTCATCAAGAGCGATAGCATTTACATATCCTTCAGCCATCTCAAGGTATCTAGGACCCTTCTTTAATGTACCGTACATAGTACCAACCTGTGAACGAAGTCCCTTACCAAGATCTTCAAGACCAGCACCGATAGCAAGTCCATCCTCTGAGAATGCACTCTGTGAACGTCCGTATACGATCTGTAAGAATAACTCTCTCATAGCTGTGTTGATAGCATCACAAACAAGGTCTGTGTTAAGAGCTTCCATAACTGTAAGTCCCGGAAGGATCTCTGCTGCCATAGCTGCTGAATGAGTCATACCTGAACATCCAACTGTCTCAACTAATGCTTCCTGAATAATTCCTTCCTTAACATTTAATGTCAGCTTGCAGGCACCCTGCTGTGGTGCACACCAGCCAATACCATGTGTAAAGCCTGAAATATCCTTTACTTCTTTTGCCTGTACCCATTTTGCTTCTTCTGGAATTGGAGCACATCCATGATGTACGCCCTGTCCAACTGGGCACATGTTTTCAACTTCCTGTGAATAAATCATTGTGAATCTCCTTTCGAAATATGAAAATCTGCTTAAAGCGGTTATGAATATCTATTCTTTTTTCGTAACCATCAGACATATTTTCTCATAAACCGTCAATTAAGTCTATACCAATTAATAAAAAATATCAATAAGTTTGTCTAAAAATTTGCCATGTTTTTAGATTCATATTATAATTATTTTGGTTTGTTTTTATCTTTTTAGATTTCGGTAAACCAATCCTACATTGTATAAAGAAAAGAGGAATACATATGCGTTTTATAGATCTACATGTCCATACAACTGCTTCGGATGGTTCTTTTACTCCATCTGAAGTGTGCCAGATGGCTCTTGATAAGGGACTTGCCGCTCTGGCGATCACCGACCACGATACGGTTGATGGAGTCCCGGAAGCAATCCGGTTCATGGAAAATCATCAGCCGGCCCCGGATACACAGGATCCTCTTCCTATGGAATTGATTCCCGGTATCGAACTTTCGTGCAACTATGGTTCACGCGAGATCCATATTCTTGGCTTCTATATGGACTATACCAATCCCGGACTTCTTGCTGAATTGAACGCTTTAAAAGATGCACGTTTTAACCGAAATGTGGAAATGTGCAAGCTGTTTCAGCGTGACGGCATCGATATGACCATCGAAAAACTTCAAGAGGGAAATCCGGATACAGTCATTACCCGTGCGCATTTTGCAAGAATTCTGATTGAGGACGGCATTGTCAAGAACAAGGATCAGGCATTTAAAAAATACCTTGGCGAAAAATGCAGATACTATCTTCCGAAACCGGAGGTCACATGTGAACGTGCTCTCTCGATCATCAACCAATATGGCAAATGTGCAGTTCTCGCACATCCATTACTCTATAAGCTTGGTTATAACCAGATTGAGGAATTACTGGACTATCTGAAACCACTTGGGATAAAGGGCTTAGAAGCTTATCATTCTTCTAACAATTCCTATGAGAGCGGAAAGCTCCGGGCGATCGCAGACAGACATGACTTGTTTGTCTCCGGCGGTACGGATTTCCACGGTGTGATCAAACCGGACATCTCTCTCGGAACCGGTCGCGGCGGTATGCGGATCACCACCGGAATTCTGGACAATATAAAAGCGCATCTTTTTTGAAGAACAGAAAAAAATCTCCATATTCAGATTTTCTACTGAACATGGAGATTTTTCTGTTCTGACATCTTCTTATTTAAAAAGATATTCTTTATTTCTTTTCCTTATCTTCTTCCACTACTGCTGCATTCTTCTTTTCAAGCTCAGCAACTGCATTCTTATGCATTGGAATACGACAGTTCTTGTTATTACCAAACTCAACAATGATAGTTGTGTCATCTACAATATCAAGGATTGTGCCATAGAAACCACTGGTTGTCATAATATTGTCACCCGGTTCCATCTGGTTATGCATTTCCTCTGTCTTAGCCTTCTGCTTCTTCTGTGGACGGATCATCATGAAGTAGATAATTGCAACAAAAATCAGGATATATACAACGATAAACATTGTGCTGCCTGAACCTGAACCCGATGCTGTACTACTGCTTAAAACCATTCCTAATGTGTTCATAATATTCTCCTTCTAAACTTCATTTGATGTTAAACTCTCTATCATAGACTTTTTATACGATGCATATGAGCCTTCTTCGATAGCCTGTCTAATCTCTTTCATCATATTATTATAAAAATACAAATTATGCAAGACGCAAAATCTCATACCAAGCATTTCATTTGCCTTTAACAGATGTCTGATATAACCTCTGCTGTAATGCTGACATGCCGGACATCCGCAGCCTTCTTCAATCGGTCTGTCATCTGTCTCATATTTTGCATTCTTCAGATTCAGTTTTCCATGTTTTGTGTATACATGTGCATGTCGTCCGTTTCTGGATGGATATACACAGTCAAAGAAATCCACACCACGGTCAACTGCTTCGAGTATATTGATCGGCGTTCCGACACCCATCAGATAAACCGGCTTATTCTCAGGAAGATATGGCACGGTTACATCCAGAATATGATACATTTCCTCCGCTGTCTCTCCAACAGCCAATCCACCAATAGCATACCCCGGCAGATCCAGCTCTGCAATTCTTTTTGCATGGTCAATACGAATATCCTCATATACTGCGCCCTGATTGATTCCGAATAGCATCTGTTCCTTATTGATCGTATCCGGCAGGCTGTTTAAACGTGTCATCTCTGCCTTACAGCGCTCCAGCCAACGATAGGTTCTGGCAACCGAATTCTCCACATAAGAACGTTCCGCCTTTGCAGGTGCACACTCGTCAAACGCCATTGCGATCGTAGATGCAAGATTAGACTGGATCTGCATACTTTCCTCCGGTCCCATGAATATCTTGCGTCCATCTACATGCGAGTTAAATGTAACGCCTTCTTCCTTAATCTTTCGAAGTCCTGCAAGCGAGAACACCTGAAATCCGCCGGAATCCGTAAGAATTGGACGATCCCAATACATAAACTTATGTAAACCGCCCATTTTCTTCACAACCTCATCACCCGGTCTTACATGTAAATGATAGGTGTTTGATAATTCAATCTGACAGCCGATTTCTTTCAGATCTGTCGTAGCAACTGCACCTTTGATCGCAGCAGCAGTTCCCACATTCATGAATACAGGAGTTTCCACTGTACCATGAACAGTCGTAAAGGTAGCTCTTTTTGCTCTGCCATCTTTACAAATAATTTTATACATAATTACTCATTCTCCTTTAATATTCTTTCTCTATAATGCCCCAGTCTGAACGGAAATGCAACAGTTTCTTCTTAATTAATTTTGTTCCTATCCACAATACGGTTGAAAACTGTAACATTTGTACCAAATATAATGACTATTTTTTATTTACTCACTCTATTTTTAGTCATATTTACTTGTTTTTTATCAATTTTCATCGTCCTTTACCGAACCTTTACCGAAAAATATTGACTTTTTGTGCAATCTTCCTATAATGATAAACGGAAAAAAAATATTATAAATAAGAAGAGATACTACCATTATGATTTTCAGGTATCTCTCAAGAAGGAGGAAACATGTTAGCATCCATCTTAGCAGTAACCATCTTCCTGGCTATGTTTGTGCTGATCGTTCTTGATAAGATCGAACATTATCTTATAACGCTGGGCTGTGGATTACTCACCATCATCTTTGTCCTTGGTATCTGTCTGCACAGTGGACAGGCTATCATGGAAGTGTTAAACGTTAAAAGCATTTTTACAACCAGCTTCTGGCATACAGTTGGACAAGCATCTGAAGATTCCAGCGGTATCAGCTGGGCGACCATTATTTTTATTGCCGGTATGATGGTCATGGTTGAAGGTATGAAACGTGCAGGTTTCTTTACATGGCTCTGCATGCTGATTGCAAAGCTTGTACGATACAGAATTGTTCCAATTCTGATCACCTTTATGATCCTGTCAGCATTTCTTTCTATGTTCATTGCAAGTATCACGGTTATTCTGTTCCTTGCAGCTGTAACAGTAGAACTCTCACAATTATTAAAATTCAATCCGGTTCCAATGATCTTGGCAGAAGTCTTCTGCTCCAACCTCGGTGGAACTGCTACCGTCTGTGGTGATCCACCAAACATCATCATCGGTACCTCACTTGGATTTTCATTCTTTGATTTCCTGACAAATACAGGTGTATTTGTTCTTATTTCACTGGTAATTATGATTGTCTATTTTTATCTTGCTTTTCGTAAGGAATTAAAGCAAAATGAAGGTGGGGTTGATACCTCAACAATACCAAGTCCTTCAGAAGCAATTACAGACAAATCCGGATTTATCTTCAGCTGTGTTATTTTCCTGCTTTCTGTTGTTCTGCTTCTTACACAGACACAGACAGGGCTGACAGTTGCTGCGATTGGTGTTATAATAGCTATAATCACACTGATCTGTTCCGGCAGACATGGACTGGAACTTTTAAAGAAGATTGATTACAAGACACTCTTATTCTTTATTGGTTTATTTGTTGTCGTTGGTGGTTTGGAGCAGACCGGTATTCTGGAAGTCATTGCAAAATTCATCAAAAACGTCAGCGGTGGAAATATGTATATCATGGTTGCTATTATCATCTGGCTCTCAGCTATCTGCAGTGCCTTTATCGATAATGTTCCATTTGCTGCTACTATGGTTCCTGTTATCAAAGAACTTGCAGCAGGTAATGGTGGGGTTCTTGCCGTCCTTGCCTATTCATTAGCCATTGGTACAGATATTGGTGGAAATGCAACACCTATCGGTGCTTCCGCAAATGTTGTTGGTACTTCAGTAGCTGCTAAAGCAGGTCATCCGGTCGGATGGGGCGAATATTGTAAGAAGATGGCTCCTGCTACTATTCTTGTTATGATCATTTGTACACTCGGTGTATTTATTCGATATAACAGCGTCTTCTAAGAAACTTACATATTTTTAGGGAGGTTATAAAATATGGACAAACAGGTTATTATCACGATCGGTCGTGAATATGGAAGTGGCGGACATGTAATTGCACAGGACATTGCAAAACGTTTTAATGTCCCATATTACAATCGTAATCTAATTGAAGAAGTTGCAAAACAGAATAATTTTGATACAGATAATATTAAAGACTATGATGAGTCACCTAGAAAATATCTGTTCTCTCGTACCGTTCAGGGATACAGCAATTCTCCGGAAGAGATTCTTGCCGGTCTTCAGTTCGATTTTATAAAAGAAAAGGCAGCATCCGGAGAATCCTTTGTAATTGTTGGCAGATGTGCCGACTATGTATTAAAGGATATGGATTGTGTAGCTTCATTCTTTATTGTCGCTGATGCCGAAGCGAAGTTACAGCGTACTATGGAAACCAAGCAGTTATCCCAACGTGATGCTGAAGCTACGATCAAACGTCATGACCGTAACAGAAAAACATATTACAAGGATCACACTGATATGGAATGGGGCAACAGTAAGAACTATGATATGACGATCAATTCAACCGTCCTGGGCTTCAAAAAGACCGCCGATATCATTGAAGATTTTGTAAAAACAAAATTTGATCTGTAATTCATAATTTACTGACAAAAACAAAGCCGGGTATGAAATATCATATCCGGCTTTCTGCTTTATTCATATCTCTCGTCAATTACACGTTTTGTCTTCTTCTCACTTCTTGGAAGCACCCCAATCTCTACAACCTTAACAAGTGGGGTAAATCCGATCCGACTCTTTACTCTCTCTGCAATACGCTTAGATAACTCTACGAAATCTACGCTTCCATCCGTCTCTACATAGATTCTCATAGTATCTTTTCCATCCAGATGGGAGATGCGAATCTGATATTCACTTGATAATTCAGGGAATTCCTTCAATACTTCTTCAATCTGACTTGGGAATACATTTACGCCCTTGATCTTCATCATATCATCCGTTCTTCCCATAATCACACCTAACCTTGGATGCTTGCATCCACATGGGCATTCTCCCGGAATAATTCTTGAAAGATCATGTGTACGATAACGAATCAGAGGTGCGCCCTCTTTTACAAGCGTTGTTATAACAATCTCACCCATTTCGCCATCCGGAACCGGCTCTAAGGTTACAGGATCAAGAATCTCAATATAGACATAATCATCCCAGTAATGCATACCGTTGTCATATTTACAGCTGATTCCGATACCCGGTCCATAGATCTCTGTCAAACCATAGATGTCATATAATTCAATTCCCAGTTCCTCTGAGATACGTTTTCTCATCTTTTCACCCCAGCGTTCAGAACCGATCACACCTTTCTTCAGGCAAATCTTATCTTTGATACCACGTTTCTCGATCTCCTCTGCAAGAAGAAGTGCATAGGAAGACGTCGAACAAAGGACAGTAGATTTCATGTCCTGCATCATCTGAAGCTGTTTATCCGTATTTCCCGGTCCCATAGGTATGACCATAGCACCCAACTTCTCTGCTCCGTTCTGGAAGCCGATTCCTGCCGTCCAGAGTCCATATCCCGGTGTGATCTGAATACGATCCATATTCGTGATACCTGCAAGCTCATAACAACGCTTGAACATGATTGCCCAGTCATCTACATCCTTTGCTGTGTATGGAATAATAACCGGAAGTCCTGTTGTTCCTGATGATGAATGGATACGAACGATCTCACTTTCCGGTGCTGTCATTAAACCAAGTGGATATGCATCTCTCAGGTCTTTTTTTTCTGAAAATGGAAGCTTCTTAAAATCCTCCGATGTCGAAATTCTTGTAATTCCTGCTTCCTCCAGCTTCTTTCCATAAAAACTTTCAGCCTTAATCAATGCTTCGATCTGTTTATTGACCTGACTGATCTGTAATTCTGAAATCTCCATTATTTATCCTCCAAACTTTCTATTTTATAAAATATTTTTATTGTATATAATCAAGTGCTCTGAAATTCAGCTCATGTAATTTTTCCGGCAATCTTTTTATCAAAGCCTGTTTGATATCTTCTTTTTCAAGTCCAAGCATACCGGTTGAGATTGCGGCTCCCAGCATCAAGACATTTAACACCTTTGCAGACCCAAGAGTTTCACATGCCTGATCTGTATCGATCACCAAAACCCGATCTACCTGTGTCTTCAGATATTCGATCATAGATGCTCCGTTATAACCGGTCTTCGCCAGCGATGCTGTAACCGGCATAACCGCACGATTGCTGACGACTACTGCTCCGTTTTTTTTCAGATAAGGAAGCATCCGCACCGTTTCTCCCGGTTCAAATCCCAGGATCATATCTGCTGTTCCTTTTGCTATCATTGGTGAATACAGATTTTCACCCATTCTTACGTGGCTAAATACGCTTCCTCCGCGCTGTGCCATACCGATCGTTTCCGCACTCATAACCGGAATTCCTTTCTCCATAGCTGCGGCTGCGATCAGCTTGGATGCAAGCACTGTTCCCTGTCCACCGACACCACACAGAATAATATTCTTATTCATTATGCCTGCCCCCTTTCTTCTTGTCCGTCCCCGATTGCATGTACCGGGCAGAGTTGGCTGCACAAAGTACATCCTGTACAGAGACTTTCATCGATACAAACCTTGCCTTCAAATGTGTAAAGTGCCGGACAACCGATCTCTCTGATACATTTCTGGCAACCTATACATGCATCTGTATCTATATGCATACATCTGGACGACTTCGTAATGGCTATACATGGAGATTTGAAAATAATTGCCTTCACACCCGGTTCTGCTGCAACACGCGCAACTGTCTGTACCGCTGCTTCATGCTCAAATGGATTGATCGTCTCTACTGTCTTAAGACCAATTCCCTTTAAGATACCAACAATATCAATCTTATTTACAATATCTCCCATCATCGTATGTCCGGTTCCAGGATGTGGCTGGTGTCCTGTCATAGCCGTCGTGGAATTATCAAGAACGATCAATGTCATATCTGCCTGATTATAAACCGCATTTACGACGCCGGGAATTGCTGACGCGAAGAATGTAGAATCTCCAACAAATGCAAAACATGTCGTATCCGGTTCTGTATGATAAACACCCTGCGCAATTCCAAGCCCTGCGCCCATACACAGACAAGTGTCAACCATATCAAGCGGCATGGCATTTCCAAGTGTATAACATCCGATATCTCCACAAAAGATTGTCTTCTTTCCCTTCATAGCGCATTTTACATCATAAAAGGAAGCACGATGAGGACAACCTGCACATAATACAGGTGGACGTACCGGAAGCTCCGGCATCTCTGCCAACTCTTCCGACTGATTGTTCTTTTCACCTGCGGTAAGCGCCTTGTACCGGTCTACTGCAATACCCTGATCCAATAAGAACTGTGTGATACTGTCCTTTACACTGTCAATCGTGTTCTCACCTGAGGCTGCTACATGACCGGTCAGCTTACCATAGATCTTTACCGGGAGATGATATTTGCCCGCTATATAGGCAAGCGCACGTTCGATCACCGGATCTAATTCTTCCACACATAAAACCGCATCTAACTGTTCCAGATATTCAACTGCTTTTCGTTCCGGGAACGGAAACGGGGTCGCTACTTTAAATATCGCTATTTTTTCTGCATCGTCTCCCAGGGCTTCCATTGTATATGTATAATTGATTCCACCGGTTGCAATACCAAATCTTGTCTCTATCTTCCTGCTCACAACATTTCTGCCATATTCAGAAAAGGCATCCCCCAGCTCGACATTTCGCTTTTCAATATTACGATGCGCCTGAAAGGACAGCTTCGGGAAAATAACCCACCGTTTGGAATCTTTCACAAATCCCTCCGATTCATTCTTTTTGTATTCTGCTGCATCCTTTACTTCAATCGTTGCATATCCATGACACACTCTTGTTGTCGGTCTTAAAAATACCGGTGTTTTATATTTTTCCGAGTACTCAAAGGCCTCCTGTACCATTTCATAAGCTTCCTGTGCCGATGTAGGATCAAAGCATGGAACCTTTGAAAATGCTGCAAATGTTCGCGTATCCTGTTCTGTCTGTGATGAGATTGGACCCGGATCATCGGCAACCAGAATCACCATACCGCCTTTTACTCCCACATACTCCAGACTCATCAACGGATCAGATGCCACATTTAATCCGACCTGCTTCATTGTTACCATAACTCTCGCTCCTGAATAAGCAGCACCGGCTGCTACCTCCATGGCAACCTTCTCGTTAACCGACCATTCTACATAACAGTCATTTGTTCTGTTCTTTGCAACCGTCTCAAGTACCTCTGTCGATGGCGTTCCCGGATATCCGGAAATCAAATTTACCCCGGCAGCAATTGCCCCAAGCGCAATTGCTTCATTTCCCATTCGAAATTCCTTATGCATCTTTCTAACTCCTGTAATAATCTTGTGAATGATTTTTATTATAAATCTTTAAAATGAAATTCTTTCTTTCCTGTTGCATAATCATCTACAATCTGTCCACATCCAAACAGCTTGTATTTATAAGTAACAAGTCCTTCCAGACCAACCGGACCTCTTGCGTGGATCTTTCCTGTACTGATTCCAACCTCTGCACCAAAGCCATAACGGAAACCATCCGCAAACCTAGTTGAACAATTCTGATAAACTCCGGCAGAATCTACCATCTGCATAAATAATTCTGCAGTTTCCGCATTTTCGGTAATGATACTGTCTGTATGATGGGAACCGTATTTATTGATATGTGCGATCGCATCATTTACCGTATCTACAATCTTAACAGAAACAATCAGGTCCAGATATTCTTTGAACTCCTGTTCACCGATTGTCTCTCCGCCAATCAGATCTGTTACTTCCTTTGTACCACGAAGCGTAATTCCATTTTCCTTTAATGCTTTTGCAAGAACCGGAAGAAATTTTCCTGCTATATCTCTATGGATCAACAAAGTTTCCACTGCATTACATGCTGCTGTATACTGGGTCTTTGCATCGATAATAATCGGAATCGCTTTATTTGGATCATAATCTCTATCTACATAAATATGACAGATTCCATCTGCATGTCCCATAACAGGAATCTTTGTATGATTCATAATATACTGAACGAAACTGTTCGATCCTCTCGGTATCAGAAGGTCAACCGTCTCATGACACGACAGAAGTTCATCAATCTCACTGTGCTGCTCTGCCTGAAGCATACAATCTGCCGGCAACCCTGCATCTATTATACTATCATGTATAACCTGAAACAGGATACGATTGGTATATGTTGTCTCCCTACCACCCTTTAGTATCGCACAATTTCCACTCTTAATACAAAGAGATGATATCTGAACAAGTGCGTCCGGTCTTGCTTCAAAAATAACTCCGATAACACCAATCGGACAGCTGACACGATTCAGAACTAATCCCTCATCCAACTGGCGTTTTAATGTCACTTTTCCTAATGGATCAGGCAGAGCAACTAACTGCTCAATTCCTTTTATAACATCTCTTAGTTTTCCCTCATCAAACTTCAAGCGTTTCTTCACTGCCTGTGCAATATGATCTTCTTCTGCCGCTGCCAGATCTCGTTTATTCTCTTCAAAAATCTTTGCCGCATTTGCCCTTAAATTCTCTGCAACCATTAGAAGTGCTTTATTTCTCTGTTCTACAGAGGAAGCTGCCAGATAAGGTGCTGCCGCTTTCATTTTTATTGTTTCTTCTTTTATTCCCATACCTTTTTCAATAGCTGCCTGCTATTATCGTTCCTTTCTATTACAATACATCTGTAATTATTGTTCTTATTTATCTGATATAATATATCAGATAAATACCCTTTTTCACACTGTTTACGTATGATTCACCATATCTATTTTATAGATTTATGCATGTAATTGCAATAAAAATACACAATCTTTTACCATTATATTAGTTTTTAAATACCCTAACAGCCTTCAATATCCGGCTATCTAAGAATAACATGCCGTTGCTTTTTAATTTTTATATTTTACAATATTTTATGAGGTACAGAATGATTATTTCATATTTCAAATTAATATTTATACACAAAAAAAGAAAGCGTTTTTGACGCTTTCTTTTTTTTAACTATTCATGTACCTTCAGAATTTCATACAGAAAGTCTTGCGACTTCACTCTCTCCAATCTCTTCCGCTTATCTTTCGAACCTCTCAGGATAAGTCTTCGACC
>NZ_JAOQJS010000010.1:0-456 GCF_025567345.1 Coprococcus ammoniilyticus | reverse complement strand
AGGTAGCCGTATCGGAAGGTGCGGCTGGATCACCTCCTTTCTAAGGAAAAGGAAGAAGTAAGGGTTGTTATGTTGTTAAGCTTTCAAGAAAAAGCAAAATATTTGCTGGTGGTGATGCGCTTATTGGAAACACCCGTACCCATCCCGAACACGACGGTTAAGACGTAAGCGGCCGATGGTACTGCACTGGAGACGGTGTGGGAGAGTAGGTGGCTGCCAGCTCCAAGTTTGATCAGTTTAATACTTCTGATCAGAATGTACCTTGAGAATTTCATACAGAAAGAAATAGAGATATTATTAATAAGCCATTAATAATTAACAAGACATCAAATAATCCAAGAAACGTTTCAAGAGATTGAAACAAACGCGAATCAAGTTATCGAAAGATGGCAACGGACCACAGCATATCAAGCTACGTATGCTGTAAGGTTAAGTTAGAAAGAGCGCAGGGTGGAT